>JAAFIG010000046.1:0-23709 GCA_013298595.1 Deinococcales bacterium
TGGCTTATGAGAACCAACGCCGAAAATATCATTTCGTGGTGGCTGTTTAGACATCATTGCCATTGCTCTCTCCTCTCGAGTGCAGCATTACAAGGAACCAATAACGAAGGCTGTAAAAATTCAGTCTAGTTATAACGTAAACACCCCGCCCTAAATAGAACGGGGTGCTACAGTATTTTTATGTTTGCTCGAGTTTTTTCATTTGGCTCCACTCAAGCATAAGGCTTACTTTTTGTTGATAGCAGCCTTGATTTGTTCCACACCTTTGGTGTGTAAGCCAGCAATATCAGCATTAGCTGTCTTGATCGAGAGGTTCAAAGCATCGCCCCAAGGACCCCAAACCTGACCCATTTCTGGGATGTTTGGCATTGGGATACCTTTAGCAACGGCTGCTCCGAAGCCTGCTGCCACTGGGTCTTTACCGAGTTGGCGCACAGCGCTCTTGGAGATTGGCAAACGACCACCAATTTTGTTTAAGCTAACTTGGTTGGCGTTGCTGACTAAGAATTTAGCAAATTCTGAGGTGACAGCTTTTTGTTTGCTGTAAGCATTCATGACCACACCGCGCACACCGAGGAATGGTTGGAAATCAGCTGTTGCGCCTGTTGGGCGTGGTGGTAAACCAATGCCGTAATCAATCTTGGCTTTTTTAACATCTGCCATGACCCAAGGTCCGTTTAACCACATTGCAAGGTTGCCTTTAAGGAACAAGTCTTGTTGCAAGTCTGGGCTTTCTGCGCCTTCTGGAATCAACTTGTACTTGAAGCGCATATCGGAGATCAATTGTGCAGCTTTGACAGCGCCACCATTGGCTAAACCAATGTCGGTGGTGTTGAAGCTACCATCTTTGTTCTTGCCGAAAACATAAGCGCCAAAAGCGCGGTAGAAACCGTGCATATGGTATTGAATACCGATTGGTGCGAGGAAACCAAATTGTTGTTTCTCGAGGTTGGTCAGGTTTTGGCTGACTTTGATAAATTCATCCCATGTTTTTGGAATGCCACCTGGGAGTAATTTTTTGTTGTACACAATAGCCACGGCTTCGCCCCACATTGGCACACCGAAAGTGCGACCTTTGTAGTTGAAAGCATCTAAGCTACTTTCGGCAACGTCTGCTTTGAAAGCAACGCTGAGGTACTTATCCATTGGCTCGAGTACACCAGCTGCTGCAAATTCGCCCACGCGGTCGTGAGGAACTGTTGCAATCATGTCTGGACCTTCGCCCTTTGGAGCGCTTTGAATGAATTTGTCTTTGTTATCGCCAAGTGGTACTGCCACAATCTCGAGCTTTGCGCCTTTGGCTTGTGGGGTTTTTTCGAACGCATCTGCAGCGGCTGAGAACCATTTCAGTTCTTCTGTTGCAAAGTCTGTCCAAATTGTAATCTTGTTACCCTGTCCTTGTACTGCACCTGCGGCAAGCGCGAGGCTGAGTGCCGCTACAACTCCTGCTACTTTCTTCATGTTCCATCCTCCGTGGCGAACTGCCAGCACCTTTGTTTTGGTAGCGCTTCCACACTTACGTGTATACGGGAAACACTCCGAACAAGGTTTTTACTGACTGTAGACCTAACTAGAACTTTAACACAGGTTTTCAAGAAGTGGAAGTCTATATTGCACATATAAGCATTATGCAAACCTAAAGCATTTTATCATCATTTACTTAACCCTGTCTGTAACAACTTGTGACTCGAGTTCACAAAGTCAGGACAATCAGAGCAAACCACCACGCGGTATAACTGTAAGCCGTGAAATTATACTTTATTCGCCATGCCCAAAGCGGTAACAACGCCATCTTCGATGCCACAGGCACAGAACACGGACGCAGCGAAGACCCTGAACTCTCGGGTTTAGGACTCGAGCAAGCCGAGTACTTAGGGCAATACTTTGCCAATAACACTGATCCACTCGAGAAAAACCAGCGCATCACGCATTTGTATTGCAGCACCATGACCCGAGCCATTCAGACTGCCCTCGAAGTCGGGCAGGGTATTGGTTTAACACCAATCATCTGGGAAGATTGGCATGAAATTGGTGGTATTTGGCTCGAGCAAAACGGCAAACAAGTTGGACAGGCAGGAAAAAACCGAACACAACTCGAAGCACGCTTTCCTAGCATCGATTTTTCGCAATACAAGCACGACACAGGCTGGTGGTCTCGGGAAACCGAAAACAATTGCACACCTAGGGCTACTCGGGCTTGGGCTGGTTTACTCGAGCGTCATGGTGGTACAAAAGACCAAGTTGCGATTGTCTCTCACGGGCATTTTTACGCGCATATCATGGGGCAAGCTTTGGGTATCGAAGTTGGAACAGGTAAATCTTGGTTTACACTCAATAACACGGCTATCACCCGTATTGATCTCTGCGAAAACGATCACAACAGCACAGAAATACACTATGCCAACCGCCTTGTGCACTTGCCACTCGAGAAAATATCTTAATGACTGTAAAGCTCTATACGAGATGTGTACTGTCACGGTATCCTTGGCAGCATTATTGCTTATGTTGTATTTCCAACGTTGAAATACACATCGTACCAAGCAAACAGAGGTCGCTGTGAAAGAACTCAACGGGATTTGGCGTTTATTGCGTTTTAAAGATTATGCAGGTGCAGTCGTATTTACAACATGTATTGGTGTTGCTGCCGCTGGTGGCAAATTTGGTTGGCAACTGATTCTGGTTTTATTAGCCAATTGGTTAGCTGTTGGTTTTGCCTTTATGTACAACGACATCGAAGATGCCCCCGACGATGCAAAAGACCCGAAAAAAGTGCATCGCAACCCAGTCAGTGCAGGGATCATCTCGCATCAACAAGCCATGCTGGCATCACTGGCAGTGGCTGCCTTAGGGGTGCTGCTGTACTTACCGCTTGGCATTATGCCAACCATTCTTGGTGCAATCTGTGTTGTGCTTGGATTTTTATATTCCTACAGACCATGGCGCTTAAAAGGTATTGCTGTCATAGATGTGATATCGCACTCTGTGATGCTCTCGAGTTTACAAGTCATGTGTGGATATTTTACCTTTGCCCAAAACCTCAATGCAGCTTACCTTGCCCCACTGATTTCAATGACCGCTGCCAGCATGTACGGACAAATGTTTAATCAAGTCCGAGATTACCAAACCGACCGTGACGCAGGGCTACGCAATACTTCGGGTTTAGTTGGTGAATCTCGAGCACAAATGATCATGCAAAGCTTACTTGGCATTGCCATTATCGCTGGTTTGTACGCTTTATTTATCCAACAACTCGCGCCATGGTGGGTTTTTATTGTTGGGCTTGCCATGCTGTTACTACTTGTCATTCCTGGTGTGATCCAAGGCATTCGCAAAGGAAACTTACAAGAAGCCCACACCCCAGTAATTGCTGCTTTGCCTCATGCAGGAACAATCATGATGGCAGCTTGGTTTTTATTGCCGTGGCTGATACCAGCTTTACGCTAAATTATACGGAATTGTGTTAATCAGTCAAAATACACGAGTGATTAACCGACTAAAAGGAGTAACAACGACACGGAATTAACGTTTGAACGACAGTTTGACCGTTTTTTGGTCAAACGAGAGTGATTAAGTTAATTCTGTATTATTGCTCGAGACAAAGCACACCCATAAAACTGGTGTGCTTTGGTTTTGTATGCTATTACCCATGAATTATCGCCGAATGCCCATCGAGATTGAATCGCCAGAGCAACTGGGTTACTCGAGTATTCGATATAACCTTGCCGAGTCTAGCGTTACAGATGTTATTTGGGATGATTTAAATTTGGATTTACGCGGTTTGGTTTTGCAGTACGGCGATCATTTAGGGCATCCACAATTACGTGCTTTACTCGCCCAAGATGCAAACCTTGGGGCAGATCAGGTGCTCTTAACTGTTGGAGCTGCCAGTGCTTTATTTATGGTGCATACCGCTTTGCTCAAAGCCAACGACGAATGTATCATCACTTTTCCAAATTACGGCACAAACCTCGAGACTCCGCTGGCAATGGGGTGCAACATCAAACGGCTCGAGTTGCGTTTCGAGGATGAATGGCGTTTAGATTTACATAAACTCGAGGCATTAGTGACCGCAAATACAAAACTTATTTCTTTAACCACCCCCCATAATCCAACTGGGACAGTCTTAACTCAAGCTGAAATCGAAGCTGTTATTGCCATTGCAACTCGAGTAAACGCGTTTGTACTGGTAGATGAAACCTACCGCGAAATGAGTTTTACGACACCACCACCCATCGCAGCGAGTTTAGCCAACAATGTGATCAGCGTCTCGAGTGTCTCAAAAACATATGGTTTACCAGGCATTCGATTGGGCTGGCTGATGACTCAGAACACCGTTTTACTCGAGAAATTATTAGCCGCCAAAGAACAAATTTTTATTGGTGGTAGTGTCCTAGATGAAGAAGTGGCATTCCAAGTTTTAGCCAAACGAAAAACCTTCCTCGAGAAAACCACAACCCATATCACCACCAATTTTGCCGTGGTCAAAGAATTTATGCAGCAACAAAATAACCTCGAGTGGGTTGAACCAGCAGGTGGAGTGGTTTGTTTTCCACGTCTGAAAAACCTCGAGCCAGCAGCATTTTATCAAGCTTTACAAGACACTGGCACATACGTCGGACGTGGTGGTTGGTTTGACATGCCAGACACGTACTTCAGATTGGGTTTTGGCTGGACAAATCTCGAGACATTACAAGGTGGTTTAGCTGGTATCACCACAGCTTTACGCCGTTAAGTAATCATCAAATTCGAGTTGCAATGCCTTTGCTGCCTCGAGATGACGAGCCGCCACAAAAATCGTGTCCTGCCCAGCGATTGTGCCCACAATATCATCTCGAGATAATTGATCTAAAACCAGTGCCACACCCATTGCATGACCATCTGAGGTACGCAGCACAACAATGGTTTCACCTCGGTCAACGTCTTTGACAAATTGTTTAAAGCGTAAACGCAATTCTTCGGTCGGATCAGCTGCTAATTGAAATGGCGCAAGTGCATAACGATGACTGGTTTTACCAACAGGTAAACGCACTAAACGCAACTCGGTGATGTCACGGCTGACGGTGGCTTGTGTGACGTTATACCCTTCTGCCAATAAGCGTTCGACCAATTCTGTTTGCGTGGCAATAAATTCCTTAGCGACAATATCTTGAATACGGCGTTGGCGTTGCTCTTTGCTTTGCATTGTATAAGTATACATCGTGTTGTATAGAAAAACCCCATTGGCAATCTCGAGAAACTGGTCGTAAAATACTGGTACCATGAAAAAAATCTTCACTGCATTACTGGCAGTTGCCTTGTTAGCAGGCATTACGGTGCAAGCCCAGAATCGCTTATCGGAAGCCAAAGCCTTATATACCAAAGGTGACTTTAAAGCAGCAGCGGACATAGCCAAAGATATCAACACCGCCGAAGCCCAATCTTTTGCTGCCAAAGCCAACAGCATTTACGCCTATACACAACCCGAAAATAAACAAGAAGCCTTGTATACACAATCCGAAAAATATGCTCGTAAAGCCATTAGTTTAGATGATAGCAACGCCGACGGTTACTTTGAAATCGCCAGAGCACTCGGCAGACTAAGCCAAATCCGAGGAATCCTCGCAGCCCTTTCCCAAGGTTTAGGTAGCCAAATTCGTGAAAACCTCGAGACAGCCTTGCGCTACGACACCAAACACACCGAAGCCATGGTTGCCTTTGGACTTTGGCACTCCGAAATTGTGGCTAAAGGCGTGGGATGGTTATACGGAGCCAGCCCAGAAGCAGCAATTGGTTTCTTTGACCGCGCCGTTCGGCTTGAGCCAAAAACAATTATCCACAAAGTTGAATACGCTCATGGACTGTTACTCATAGACAAAAATAAGTACTTACAAAAAGCCAAAGATTTACTCGAAGAAGCTGTCAAACTCAAAGCCAATGATGCCGCCGAAGCCCTTGATTTAGCTCGAGCCAAACGCGACTTAGCTGCGTTATAGATTTATAAGGCATGCCTCGCACCCTACAGATTTTTTGCCTTTTGCTTTATCTCGAGATGCGTTGTTTTCGATGTCCAGTCGCTTCGCGCCCCTAGGTTATGCTTTATACACTGTTATTTTCGATATCCAGCCGCTTCGCGTCCCTAGGTTATGCCTTATACACTGTTGTTTTCGATGTCCAGCCGCTTTGCGTCCCTAGGTTATGCCTTTTTTGCCCTACAGCATTGGCAGTAACATAGGGCTTGTGAGAATCACGTTTACTCGAGTACTACTGCTTTTGGTGATTGGATTACCAGTGCTCTTTATGGCTTGTGCTCCTCAGAATGAAGCGCTGGCAAAAGCCACTGCCGCTCATCCTGAAGGCAGGGCATTATTTGAACAATACAACTGTATGCGATGCCATGAAGGTGGTACTGGTGGGTACGGTAAACAAATGATTGAGAACACTCGTTTACGCAATTTAGAGTACATTAAAACTCGAGTGCTAAATGGCAAAGACTTAGGTGCCGCTAAAATGCCAGCCTACCCTGATATGCCAAAAAAAGACTTAGAAGAAATTGCAAGATTTGTTAGAACACTTGCAGGTTGGGAGAAACCATGACCATCGAAGAACGTTACACAATTTCTGAATGCCATAGCCTCGAGCAAATATTCCCCAATCAAACCAATCCTAATGGCACAGCCTTTGGTGGGCATATTGTTTCTTTGATGGATAAAGTCGCTGGTTTTGCCGCAGGACGATTTAGTGGTGGTGCAGTGGTGACTGCCAGTATGGACAAAGTGGATTTTCGTATACCAATTCGTATGGGCGAAGTGATCGAAGTGATTTCTAGAGTGGAATCTGTTGGGCGTACCAGTATGCGAATCAAAGTGGATGTTAAAAAAGCCATGCCCAACGATGACAGCCTTGTAACCAGCGGTTACTTTACTTTTGTTGCCATAGACCAAATGGGCAAACCACGCCCAGCGATTCCCGAATGACACCTAGCTCTCCTCCACTCCGAATTTGGCTAGTGAGGCACGGCATCACCGATTGGAATATCGAAGGACGCTGGCAAGGCTGGTCAGACACACCTCTGTCCACCCAAGGTCATGAACAAGCTTGGAAGCTCCGCAACCGACTCGAGGCAAAAAACTTTGATCGGGTGTACTCGAGCGATTTATTACGGGCATTAGATACCGCCCGAATTGCAGGTTTTGAACCTGTTCCCGATGCCCGATTGCGCGAATTAAACTTTGGGGTTTTTGAAGGTGGAAATAGCTTTGAAAATGCCAAACACCCAGAATTTGCCAGTTGGATACAAGACCCTGTCGAAAAAGCCGCGCCAATGGGTGAAAGTTACGCCAGTTTACGCGCTCGAGCCATGCACTGGTTAAATACTCTGCCAGACAGTGGTGAAATGCTGGTTTTCTCGCATGGCGGGTGGATTCAAGTACTGACCTGCGGCGTGCTCGAGGTCACACCACTGGCAGCACCACGCATTTGGCGACTACGGGTTACACATGCCAGCATTACTGTTCTCGAGCGGCACTGGACACCCAATGGCAATGTTTGGACACTCGAGCGATTAAATGACACGGCTCACCTCGAGTAGTAACAGAAACTTCTACTGAAATTCTCTTAAAGATATAGATATTCCCCATAAAATCCCTCACGCCGCAGTAAGGATTCTGTAAGAATTATTATGGTATCCCTAAGTTGTCTGTGCGGTTTTTAACAGATTTTTGCAATTTACAAGCTAATTTTGTTAAGATTTCATAGTCAAGCACCGATTTGATAGAAGGAGATACCATATGATTCGAGAATTGAATGTTCAAGAAGCACTCGAGACAGTTGGCGGTTGTGGCTCAAGACGCAGACGAACTGGCTGCAAACCACCGCCACCACCTTGCCCACCACCACCCGTTTGCCCACCTGTAGACCCACCACCTGTTGACCCACCTGTTGATAATCCGTAATTTACGGTTTTTGTGCCGTTGTCTCCTTGTTTGAAACAGGGAGACTTTTATTTTCCAGTTATTTATAAACTTGAGAAATCTCAAATGTTAGTTGAATAGCTTTGTAAATCCAAGATACTTGTCTTACAATGCCTTACTCAAGCCTATTTGCACAATCAGGCTTTTCCTATTGAATTCATGATGAAAATTTTCCTTCAAGATGATCCAACTGAATGCGGCGTAGCTTGTTTGCGCTCTATTCTGGCAAATTATGGGTATTTTTCAACCTCCAATCAGTTACGGCAAGCAACGGCTCTAAAAACTTCGGGCACTTCGTTATTTGGTTTGCAGTCAGCGGCTAAGCAAGTGCATTTTGAAGCCAAAGCTTTAGCGGCTGAACTCGAGGATTTGGCTTCTTTGGATTTGCCTTGTATTTTGCATTGGGATCATAATCATTATGTGGTTTTGTGGCGTATTTATAAAGGGAAAGCTTTTATTGGCGACCCTGCTTTGGGGAAAAATAAGTGGTGGGTTTTAGCAGATTTAAACAAGCATTGGACTGGAAAATTGTTGTGGTTACAACCAAGTACCAGTTTTATTGCTGGTCATTTTGCTGGTAAACGAGGCTTTGCTGGTTTACTTGAACACCTCAAGCAGTTTCAGGGCTTAGGTTCTACACTGTTTTCAATTGGGTTAGGGACATTTTTTTTAGCTTTGCTGGGTTTAAGTGCACCAATACTTTCTCAGGTGTTATTTGATCGGGTTTTGACTTTTCGTGAAGATCAACTTTTACCTTATTTATTGTTTGGTATTTTTATCGTCTCGAGTTTTCAAACAGCTTTTGGGGCAATTCGTGGATATCTCTCGAATCATTTAGCCATGCGTTTAGATTATCGTTTGCATCTTGGTTATTGGGATCATTTGCTGCATTTACCTTTGCGTCAACACGAAACACGTTTGGTTGGCGATTTATTGCAACGTTTCTCGGATTTATCTAAAATTCGTACTGTTTTAACCAGCAGCATGATTGGCTTACCAAGTTCGGTTTTTTCTTTACTTGTCAGTGCTGCTTTACTGATTACCTACAATCCAACATTGGCTTTGGTAGCAGGGTTTAATATTCCTTTGCAACTGGCTTATTTGTTTATCTTATCGCCTATTCTGCGTGAAAATTCTCGAAAAACACTGACAAAGGATGGCGAAGTGCAATCCTTTTTGATTGGTTCGCTCGAGGGATTAAGTACCATTAAAGCGTGGCGCAGCGAAGCTTGGGCTATGACCAAAGGACGTTTACATATTGCTTCGCTAACCCAATTGCAATGGCGTGGTTTGATGTTATCCACTTGGGGCAATGTGGTTTTTGCTTTGCTTGGCAGTTTTGGCAATATGTTGGTGTTGTGGTTTGGTGCTACCCAAGTCTTAAAACTCGAGTTAACCGTTGGGCAATTGGTGGCTGCCAGTGGCTTAATGGTCAATTCGGTAGCTGCTTTATCAAGTATCACCGAAGGCATCATGAATATCCAAGAAGGTATTGTGGCTTCGGATCGCTTAGCTGAATTGCTCGAGGTTGAAACTGAATCTGATAAGGGTTTACGTGAATTACAACCTTTAACAGCTCATTTAAAAATCCAGAATCTGAGTTTTGGCTACTTACCAGAATTACCAATTCTTAAAAGTATTTCTTTTCATTTACCAAAGGGTTCTTACACGGCTTTTTTGGGTGCCAATGGCAGTGGTAAAAGTACATTAGCAACGATTTTGGCACAAATGCAGAACGCCTCATCAGGCAGTATTTTATGGGATGGGATTTCCTTATCAGAAGTGGCTATTAGTGCCGCTCGAGAGCGCATTTTGTATTTGCGTCAGGATGTGCCGTTATTTTATGCAACACTGCGTGAAAATATTTCCTTTGCCGAGGATATCGAAGATAGTCAACTCTGGGCGGTGCTTGGTTCTGTTGGACTCGAGCAAATGGCAAGACGTTTACCTGAGGGGCTGGATACAGTCATTGGTGGTGAGAGTTTATTTAAGCTCTCGAGCGGCGAGCGTCAAATGCTTGGGTTGTGCCGAGCTTTATGTAGCACTGCCGATGTGCTGATTTTAGATGAACCGACTGCCACCCTCGATATGGAACGTGAACGCCGTGTAGTACAGATTTTAACGCAGTTAAAACGCACTAAGACATTATTTGTTATCACCCACCGTCCTGCTTTAATCGAACCTGCCGATCAAGTACTCAGTCTCGAGGACGGCGAAGTGTTTAGTATCGAAAAAAATTCTGTTGGAAAGCAGGTGTTTGCATGACCCAACCATCAGATTCTTTCAGACGAGTCAAAGTTGCCGAGTTACGGCGTTTTGAATGGGAACAACCCTCGAGTCAGGTTGCCAAATGGACTTTTTTGGTACTGGTATTATTTGTGGTGGTTGCCGTTATTTGGGCTTCGGTTACGCAAATTCAGTTGTATGGTTTGGTGCTTGGACAACTCGAGCCTGAACGCAAATTAACTGTCGTTGAAATGCCTTTCGCTGGGCGAGTACTCGAGATTCGGGCGAGGTTATGGCGTGAAGTCAAAAAAGGTGATGTCTTATTTGTGGTGGATGGTGTTGGCACAGACGCTGCCGAGAGTGTTTTAAAACTCGAACGCAGTAATAATCAACTTTTAGATGCTTTAAAAACCCTCGAGACTGCGACTGTAGATGCCACCCAACAACAACGTAAACTCGAGTCTGTCAGGGCTGTTTTTGCTGTGGGCGCAGCCTCAAGACTTGAATTTAAGGAAGCGCAAGAAAATGCAGCTCGAGCTAAAGTGGTACTCGACCAAGCCAAGTTAAGAGTACAGGGTTTGAAACTCGAGCAAACCCAACAAAAACGCTTATCAAAACTGATTATTCGTGCTCCAATTTCGGGCATTGTAACAACATTAGCAGTGCAACAAGCTGGGAAATTAGCCAACATGGGCATTGCTCTACTCGAGATTTTACCGAGTGGTTCGACGCTGATTTTTCGTGGTGAATTAAGCGAATCCGAACGCCCTAAAGTCAGAGAAGGCGCAAAAGCTGAAGTTGCTTGGGCGGCTTACCCACGTCAGAAATATGGTGTTACCCGTGGCATTGTCAAAGCCATCTCGCCAAATAGCAATGGTAAATATGCCCTCGAGATTCGTTTTGCAAAGTTGGTGCTTGAAGGTCCACTTGGCAATCGTCCGTTGCTACCCGGTATGACAGCTGAAGCTCGAGTGATTGCAGCCACAAAACCAGCTTTGGGTTTATTATGGGATTGGTTACGTGGTGTTAATCCGCTTGATTAAAATCTTGAGCATCTTTAAGTGAAATGTACCAAAGTTATTCTTTCAAGGAGTTTATGGTTGCTCGAGTTTTTTATAGTGTTATATTCACACTAATTTTTTCGGTTGCACAAGCTCAAACTATGCTTTCTCGAGCCGATGTCATGCGTTTAGCAGAACGCAGTGCCAGTGTAGAAGTGGCTCGAGCGCGTTTAGCGAGTGTAGAAGCCCAAGCAGCCGATGCTGGTGTTGGCTTATCTGGGAGTGTCACAGGCTCGGCTGCCGTGGTCAGTACAGTGCCAACGGCTGGTGCAAGCAATTTTACGTACCCTTGGGATATTCAATTTAATCTGCGTTTCGCTGGAATTTGGGGTGAAGCACAAGATGCTCGAGTCCAAGCCAGTCTTAATTTAGAACGAGCCAAACGCAGTTTATTAGCCGCGCGAGTTCGAGCCATAACCAGTGCAGTCAGTTTATGGCATGGTATTCGCCGTGGTTTAGCCAATCTCGAGGTGGCACGTTTGGCATTGGACTTAGCAACACTTGAAGATCGGGCTGCTGAAGCTCGTTTCCAAGCTGGTGGCATCACTGTGGTGGATCGTGAACGTTTTAGTATTGCTGTGGATATTGCAACACTTGATGTGACTCGAGCTGAAGTGCGTTTAGATGGTTTACGTTTACAATTTGAAGCCTTGTTTGGTGTTCGTAACCCAACCATTAAACAAGGTTGGACTGGGCTACCTGAACCTCGAGTTACAGAAGCGCAACTTGAAGCTCGGGAAGATGTTTTTGAAGCTCGAGCTGCTGCTATTGGGGCTGGCATTCAACAAAGCCAAGCCCAACGCGAAGTACTACCAGTCGTCAGTCTTGAGGGGAATTGGCGTGGTTCAGCGGGTGAATTTAATTGGGGAGTCAATCAATACTTGGCAGTATCGCTTGGGTACTCGTACCCAATAATCATACCTATTGGGGTCAGTCAAAGTTTCAGTATTGGTTTAAGTTTACGTATCCCACTTAACCCTTGGAAATTCTCGAGTGTCAGTGCTTTTTCACGGCAAGTTTCGGCAGCGCAGCGTTCTCTTGATACAGCTATTGCCATTGCCAAAGCCGATATCAGCAATAAACGTGCGGCTCTGGCATTAACTCGCTCGAGTTTACAATTGGCTTTGCGTTCGGCTGAGTATGCAGCGCGGCAAGTCGAACGTATTCGTGTTCGGGTCAGTGCTGGTACAGCCTCCGTTGTGGATGTCAAACGTGCGGAATTAGATGCACTTAAAGCCAATGCTCAGATTCTCGAGGCACAATTTGAGACAGATGCAGCTATACTTGATATTTGTGCTGCATACGCATTTCCTTTGGAGGCTCAGTGAGATATTTACTTATTATTTTGATCTACCTATTTGCCAGCACGGCATCTGCACAAATTCCCGAAAAATGGTTTTCGGCAGCACTTGCACGTTCAGATAGTTTTAGTATTGCCCTCAGTGAAGCCCAAAATGCCAAGATTCGTTTACAACGATTAAAATCCGATCCCTTAGCCACCAAACCTTTACTGCTCGAGGCAAGTACTACCCTTGAACTTGCCGAGGCTCGAGTCATTGCTGCGCGGCTCGATGTACGTCGTAGTGTTTTGCAAGATACTTTTGCTTGGAATTCTGCAGCGAATGCACTTGATTTAGCATCAGCTCGGGCAAATTTAGCCGATGCCAATGCTCGAGCCGCCAATGCTCGGTTTAAAACGGGTGCGATTACCAACAGTGAGTTAAATCGAGCAGAAGCTGATTTGCGTGCGGCTCAAAGCGAAGTGACCAGTGCTCGTTCTGAGTGGTTAGCCGCCAGTGAAGTTTTGCGGAGTCGTCTTGGTTTTGCTGCGGATGCCAGTTTGCCAAATGTTGCTACACCGCGTCCGCAAAAAATTATTTTAGAAAAAAGTATCGAAAACAATCTTCGTGTTGTGGAAACTCGAGGCAGTTTAGCTCGAGCTAAACTTGATTTAACCATTAAAGATAATGAATTTACCGCACCTGTAGAAATTAACGAAGCACGCCGAAGTGTTGCCAATGCCGAACGCAACTTAGCTGATGCCCGAAACGTGGTCAAAACAGGTTTGGTTAATCGTTGGGAAACATATCAATCCACAGTCAATGCCATTACAGCTCGAGAGCGTGGTGTGCAATTGGCTCGAGATGAATTAAAAACCCAATCAGATCGTTTTTCACGTGGTTTGGTTTCGCAATTGGTGGTTTTGCAAGCCAAAGTCAATTTGGCACAACAACTGGCTTTATTTGAAGAGGCTCGGCAACGGTTTTCGCTGGCGGTGCTCGAGTTGGCAGTACTGGTCAATGTGGATGTTTGGTTGTAATTAACGACGATGCGCCGAAAATTGCACTCGTAAAATTTCGGATAAAGCATTGATTTGCAGCACCAAAAGCATAATCAACCCTCCAGGTAGAATACTCAGCCACCAGGCACCGCTGAGTAAATACCCGTACCCTCTCGAGACCATGCTGCCCAAACTTGGTGTCTCGATGCCAACCCCAACACCAAGAAACGATAAACTCGCTTCGAGTAAAATATTGTGTGGTACATCCAGCGCCATTTGCAGCAACATACCACTGGCAATATTGGGCAGTAAATGTCGCCATAAGGCTCGAGTTTCGGTTACACCAAGTGCCGTGGCTGCCTGCATATACTCGAGTTCGCGTTGTACCAGCACAGTGGCTCGAGTGTAACGGGCAAAGCTTGCCCAGCCAAATACACCAATAATGACAATTAAATTTTCCAATCCTGCCCCTAGAATTTTTAGCGTGACCAGTGCAAGGAGCATGGTCGGTAATGCCATTTGCACTTCGCTGGCACGTAAAATCAGTTGCTCGAGATGCCCCCTGCGCCACCCTGCAATTAAGCCAAGTGGCACACCAATACCTGCCGAAATGATGGTGCTAACCATACCAACCAACATCGAAATACCTAAGCCGCGCAACAATAACCCAAAAACATCTTGCCCCAACTCGTTAGTGCCTAACCAGTACAAACTCGAGAATGGAGGTTGTAGCACTTGGTTGAGGTTTTGCAACATCGCATTTGGTGAAATGATTGGTGCCAGTATGGCGACAACACAAAATCCAATAATGCCACCAAGCATTTGCCAGCCTTTATTCATAGCGAACTCGAGGGTCTATCAGCACATATAAAGCATCGGTTATGAAATTAATACAAATATAAATAAATGCACTGAGCAGAACAAATGCCAAAATCACAGGAGCGTCTAAGCGATTCAGTGCCTCGAGTGCCACGCGGTTCATACCCGGATAAGCAAATAAACTTTCGGTGATTGCGGCTCCAGACAGTAAACCTGCAAATTGCATACCAAGGATGGTTAAAAAGGGTATTAAAGCGTTTCTTAAAGCATGTTTGTATAAGACTTTAAATTCTGGTACACCTTTAGCTCGAGCTGTGCGAATACTATCTTGGGTTAAAACTTCGAGTAATTGGTTTCGGATCATTTTTTGATAAATAGCTGCTCGAGGTAATGCCAGTGTAAGTGCTGGCAAAATCAGGTGGGCAGGACTGCCGCTGCCTTGGGATGGCAGTAATTGCCATTGCACTGCAAAAAAATAGATTAGCAAAATACCAATCCAAAAAGTCGGAGCACTGATGAATAAACTCGAGATAAATTGACAAAACTTATCAAAACTCGAGCCAACATGGGCTGCGTTTTGCACGCCAATGGGTATGCCAATGAGTAAACCAAAACCAATGGCAGTGAAAACCAACTCAAGGGTTGCAGGGAATCGCTCGAGTAAATTTTTCATGGCAGGTTGAGCACTGTAAAACGATCGTCCGAAATCGCCTTGTATTGTTTTACCTAGAAAAATCAGGTACTGCACAGGTAGTGGTTGCTCGAGTCCATACGCTTGGCGCAAGGCTTGGCGTTCTGAATTAGTGGCATCTTCGGCGCTGAGTAAACTGATTGGGTCGCCAACAATATGCAGTGCTATAAATGCAATACTGGTTACCATCCATAAAACAATGATGCTTTGGCTGGCTCGAGTTAGTAAAAAAACCACGGGTGTATTGTACCGATTTTGCTTAGGCTTCTTCAGAGCTTCTTCATTGAGGACTGCAATGTAAGTTCGAGTTTTTTCTACCTGTTTTTCTCAGGTGCTCAGCAACTTGTGCTATACTACATTCAAATAGAGTGCAGGGATACAAAGTTTTGGGCTTTTTGCCCTGCCAGCACTCAAGGTGGAAAAATTATGAAACTGACCATTCAAGAAGTAGCCGAAAAAGCTGGCGTAGGCGTAGGAACAGTTTCAAGAGTTCTCAACAATCATAAATCGGTGCGACCCGAAACCCGCGAACGAGTCAGTGCAGCCATGCAGGAACTTGGGTTTATTCCTAATCCACATGCGCGGCGTGTTGCAGGTGGCAAAAGCTACACCGTCAGTATTATCTTACAAGTCGTTGGCACCGAATTTTATATTCGCCTTTTATCCGGACTCGAGAAAACCTTAGAAACACACCGTTACGACAGCGCCTTGTTCCCACTGATTGGGCGCGAACGCTTAGAACGTTACCTGAACTCGAGCACCCTTGCATATCAATCCGATGGCATTGTCATGGCAAGCCATAATCTTGGCGATTTATACCCTGATGGCAAATTACCAACCCGTCAACCTGTTGTTATTGTGGACGGCAACAGTTGCCATTACGATAGTGTTTACCTTGACAACGAACTGGGTGGTGAATTAGCAGCTCGAGCCTTAGCTGCCTTAGATGGCGAAAAATATGCGATCAGTGTGCACCAAGACCTCGACACCGTTTTCAAAACCACGGTCTTCCAAGACCGTATGCGTGGCTTTAAGAATTACTTCGAGAACAACCACACCGCCATGCCCGAAGCCAACATCCAAACCATCACCTTTGATTTAGAAAATGCTCGGCGAGCCACTCAACATATTCTTGATACAGCAACCTTGCCTGTCAATATTTTTGCGGCTGCCGATCTCATTGCGATGGCAGTCATTGACGAAACCCGTGCTCGTAATCTCGAGATTGGACGTGATGTCCGCGTGATTGGTTTTGACGACCACCCGTGGGCAAAAGAACATGGCTTAACCACTTTGCATCAACCTGTCGAAGCCATGGGGGCAACGGCTGCCGAATTATTGGTTGAACGACTTTCGGGTTACGATGGTGCACCACGTCAAGTTCGTTTTGAACCACGCTTAATTGAACGGCGTAGCACTTTACAACAAGAAGATTCCGAAATTTAATTGTCTGGCAACACTGGCTCGATCAAATAACAACAGACACTGGGGCTAGTTTGAGTGTCTCGAGAAACTTTGGCTTGCAATAATTGCCTGTACAAATCGGCTTCGCTCTCATAAACAGCCTCAAGTGCCACTTCGAGATGCGGAGAATTGCCTTGGGACAACACCCAGATGCCCTCTAAACGCTGAAGAGAAGCTTGATAGCCAAGTTCATTCAGAATCTCGAGCAATGCCATTAAACGCTGCTCAAGTGAACCTTGTACTCGAGGTTGCCATTGAAGCAACAAGGTCTGGTTACGGCTATGTAAAACCGATAATACCGCGCCAACACCATAAACTTGCTCGATATGTTCTAAGATATCAGTGCAAAGTTGCGCGTAGCGTTTAGGAAAATGCTGCTCGCCTTTACTCGAGACCCGAAAGACATGTTGCGGACGACCACGCTGGTTGACTCGTTGCACTTTGGCATCAAGTAAACCCTCATTTTTTAAATCCAATAAATGCTGCCGTGCCGCTGGCACACTGATCTCGAGAGCTGCAGCAACATCATGGGCTGTACCACTACCAGCGCCACGCAGCGCATACAAAACCCGAGTTTTGGTTGAATCGCCAGCAATACTGTGCATGGTTTAGGTTAAGTACCTCCTTGAAATGTTTAGCAAAAAACGCTAAAACATTTCTGACTAGAAGGAGTAAGGGCGATGTATCTCACGCTGTAATGGCAGAATTGCTGTTTTTTGAAAATTCTAAAATGAGCGACCCTGCCCGTGAGGTGCGTCTTAGGGTTAAGAAAAGTGGTAGATACTTAGCTACTTTTGTGCTTCTCGAGCGCATAAAAAGCCACAAGTACCACCAGTGCACCCAACCAACCAGGGGCACCACCTAACTCGAGGGTAAAAGGTTTGCCCAGTAAACCACCAAGGCTACCAATTAACCGTGTCCCCGATTCTCGAGCACTAAATTCCATAGCAGCAAACCCATCGCCGAGTGTACCTGTTACGGCATCTACACCACGTAAATTAATTGGGTCGTTACCAACAAAACCAATCAGTTCACCAGCCTCGAGGCTGAGTTGTACAGCAAAGCCATTGCTGCCACCAACCCGACCTGTCACACCCGTGGCTGTTAAGTCGAGTTTGACATCTCGAGCCATTAAAGCACCACCTACACGTCCTAGTAACTTATCGCCCTCAAGACGAACTTTAATCTCAAAACGTTCCGCACCAAGAAAACCTTCAATCATCGCTTTAAAGTATACCCTGTTGACACATCACGAGATGCCTGATACACTCTCGCTCGCACTTCTCGTAAGTGTTGCTCTCTTGAGGAGGGTTGGCCGAGCGGTTGAAGGCGACAGTCTTGAAAACTGTAGTAGGGGAAACCTTACCGGGGGTTCGAATCCCTCACCCTCCGCCAAAGCCAGCACCCAAGATTCATCCGGAGGGATGGGTGAGCGGTTGAAACCAACGGTTTGCTAAACCGTCGTACGAAGAAATTTGTACCGAGAGTTCGAATCTCTCTCCCTCCGCCAAGTAACACCCCGCTTAGCAAACGGGTCGCAACCAAACAAGCACTTGTAGCTCAGCTGGATAGAGCGTCTGACTACGGATCAGAAGGCCAGGGGTTCGAATCCCTTCAAGTGCACCACTTTCAAGAACGATGCTCAATGCGTCGTTCTATTTTTCTTCATTTTGGTTTCACCTATAAACTGGTAGACTCGAGAACGTGGATTTTACTTTTCAAGCTATCATTTTAGGTATTGTCGAAGGCATCACCGAATTCTTACCCATCTCGAGCACAGGGCACTTAATTGTTGCCGAGCATCTACTTGGATTTTCTGACCCGAGTAAAACCTTTACTGTGGTCATTCAAATTGGGGCGATTCTAGCCGTGATTCTGTATTACTTTAAAGATTTACTGGCTCGAGTGACAGGTTTATTCCAAGGGCAAGCCAATGCCAAAAAATTCTGGTTCAACCTTGTCATTGCCACTATTCCTGCAGCGGTACTGGGTTTAGCCTTAGAAAACTTTCTAGGTTTTCTTGACACACCTTTAACAGTTGCATTAGCTCTGATTATTGGTGGCATTATTTTGTTTGTGCTCGAGACCATACGCGGCAAACAACAAACCGCTCCCGAAGCACTCGAGCCAGACATTGACAGCATCACACCACGCCAAGCTTTACTGATTGGGGCTTTTCAAGTGCTTGCTGTGATTTTCCCAGGCACCTCGAGAAGCGGAGCCAGTATTGTTGGTGGTTGGCTGGTTGGCTTAAACCGCGTTACAGCCACTGCGTTCTCGTTTTATTTAGGTATTCCTACACTTGGCGCAGCAGGATTATACAAACTGTATAAGGCTCGAGATAGCCTCAGTAGTTTATCTGGTGGTGCTCCAGCTTTACTCATTGGCAGTGTGGTGAGCTTAATTACGGCGTTTTTAGCAGTTTCATGGTTACTAAAATTTATCTCGAGAAATGATTTCAAAGGCTTTGCGATTTACCGTATCGTAGCAGGGCTTGTGATCCTGATCTTATTAGCCACAAATGTCATGCCGAACACCTAAATTAGACTCGTCCATATTTTTTCTCTGGTGGCATCCAACGAATCGCTTCCCAGTCTGCATTTAAAGTCATGCGTTGGGCTTGTCGAAACTCGAGACGTGTTGCAATACTCCAACCTCGGTCGTAATCGAGTTCATCTGAGGTTTTGCTGGCTGGGAACAGTGTCCAGATAAAGCCTTTGTTACGAAGCGCTCGTACAGCTCGAGGAAAGTACCCTTCGACATGTTCACGATTGGTTAAAAAGAGAATCACCACATCAAAAAGCCCATCTAAATGGGTTTCGACAATCACTTCGGGAATTAACCGAATCCGTGCCAGAATTTCATCTGGGGCATTACAAACACTGACCACACTGTTGTTTTGAATTTCAAATTTATTGGTTACTGGGCTTACATTCATAATCACCTCTGTTAAGGAATTTCTAAGGCAAAGACTTTTAACGGCGCTTCTTCAACGGGTTTCACAGGATAATCTTGATTGGACTGACCAAGGGATTGTAAAAGATTATACCCACGATTTGCCCGCTCAAGTCCACGGGTGATGGCTTTTTTAAAATCCAATCGGCTGAGCTTGGCATGGTTACAACAAGCCAGCAACAAGCCATTTGGCTCGAGTAATTCGGCTGCGGCTGCCACCAAATCATCGTAATTTGCTGCCACCGAAAAGCGTCGTTTTGCGGCTGTGGCAAAACTTGGTGGGTCAAGAATAATTGCGTCGAATTTATCGCCACGCCGCACAAAGCGTTTAAACCATTCAAAGACATCACCATGAATAAAATCTGTGCTGCGCGGTACAATACCGTTTAATCGGTAATTTTCTGTACCCCAATCCAAGACTTTTTTTGAAAGGTCAAGATTCACTACCCGCAAAGCACCACCTAAACTGGCTGCCACACCAAAACCGCAAGTATAAGCAAAGCAATTAAGCACGGTACTCGAGCCAATATGGGTGCGTAACCAAGCTCGGGTATCTCGCATATCTAAGAAAATACCAACAGATAAATCGCCGCCAGGACGAATTAAAAAACGCATCCCAGATTCAAGCACAGTCAGGCTTTCGAGATTTTCACCCCAAACCGCCTCGAGTGGAGCCAACTCTGTTCGTTGTGTATTTGCCACATGACGAGCTTCCTTAGGGCGACGTTTCAAATAAACACTCGAGCACGGCAGTGTTTTTGTGATACAACCAAGCAGCACGCTTTCTGCACTCGAGTCCAGATATTCGTACAAAGATACCACTAAAACATCGGCAAATCGATCTATCGTTAAACCGGAAATAGCATCTCCCGAGCCGTTTACCACACGAAACGCAGTGCTATCAGCACGATTAACCAAAGCCAGCCTTTTGACAAAAGCTGCTTGTAATCGTTGCTCGAGCACAGCAGGGCGACGCAGTAAAGCCAACAAATCCATATGCCACAGTGTATATCAGCCACTACAGTGATACATGACCAAAAAGAATATTTTTCGTTTATTTACTAAATTACCAAATTAAGATAATGCCGTCTATAACAGCACCAATTCTATCGCCACGCGCAGCACGGGATTCTGTGGTATTCTAAGACTCAACTGAATCACTAGGTTCGTTTGTGACGGTCTTCTCGAGAGATACCGCCCTGCTTGTGTTGTCTGTGGCGGAGTATTCGGTTTTGCCCGAAGTCTGTTTGCGTCTGCCACGGGTCAATCCTTGCCTCTCCCCTATTGACAAATTAGCTATTCCCGTAGCAAAGTGATAGGCGGAGGTAACAAAATGGCAGATCGTATGGGTAAAGCACATTTGGTTCAAGAAGTCGCAGACAAAGCTGGCGTGACACGTAAAGCCGCCGGAGCCGCCGTAGACGCAATGATTGGCGCAGTATTGGCTGGATCAAAGAAGGGTCATAGCGTCACGCTACCCGGACTTGGTACATTCAGTGTTGTCAAGACCAAAGCACGCACTGGTGTTAAACCAGGAACGAAGGACAAAATTAAGATTCCTTCTGGTAAGCGCCTCAAGTTCAAAGCATCAAGCACCCTCAAAGGTAAACTCTAAACAACCCTGCGCGTCAACGACTCCCACGTGGGAGTCGTTTTTTTATAACCATATAAGCTAAAATATGACCCTGAACAATTCCTAACACAAGCCTCTGATAGAATCCCCAAGTTATGCAGCATCGTCACCTGATTGCTCCAAGTTTACTCGCCTGCGATTTTTCTCAACTTAGGGAGGAACTTCGTGCTATCGAAAAAGCAGGCGCTGCTTGGGCACACTTTGATGTCATGGACGGCGCTTTTGTACCCAATATCTCAATTGGTTTACCGATTCTCGAGGCGTGCCGAAAAAACACGCTTTTAACCTTGGATGTGCATTTGATGGTACAAAACCCTGAGCGTTACCTCGAGCAATTCGCGGCGGCTGGTGCAGATATTTTAACGATTCATGCTGAAGCCACAGCCCATGCCCACCGAGCAGTCCAAATGATTAAAAATCTTGGCAAACGCGCTGGTTTAGCCATCAACCCTGGCACACCCATCGAAGCGTTCAGACCATTACTGCCAGACCTTGATTTAATCCTTGTTATGAGCGTTAATCCTGGTTTTGGTGGTCAACAATTTATTCCTAGCAGCTTAGAACGCTTACAACAAGCAGCTCGCTTACGTGACCAACTCAACCCACAGTGCTTACTTGAAGTAGATGGTGGTGTCAATCAAAAAAACATTCATAGCATCGCCCTTGCAGGAGCTGATATTCTGGTCGCAGGTAGCGCCATTTTTTCTGCACCCAGTATCCGTGAAAATTTTGCTGCACTCCAAGCCAAACTCGAGGGACGTGAAATGCTGATAGCTCCATCAGGAACTGCCACCAACGAATCTATGACCCTAGAATTCACCGAGGAAACATCGTGATGCGCCTTAGGGTGGATGTCCTGCCCCGCAGCGACCAAGACCGAGGCTTCCAACCCTTTGCCGATACCGTGTTGATTGTAGACACCCTACGCGCCACCACAACCGCTGTGACCTACCTCGAGCAAGGTGCAGAGAGTTTGTATCTCTGCCCAGACCTCGAAACTGCCCTCGCTTTCAAAGGCGAAGGCGTGATACTCGCAGGCGAACGAAACTGCTTAGCCCCAGAAGGCTTTGACCTTGGCAATAGCCCTGTGCAAGCCCTCGAGCGTCGCTTTGACCAACACACAGTCGTCATGAGCACCACCAACGGCACATTGGCAGCCGTAACAGCCGCTGAAACGGGCAAAAATATTATTCTCGCCAGCCTTCGCAACGCCCATGCTGCTGCTCGTAAAGCCCGTGAACTCGCCACCGAAGAAATCGCAGTCCTCTGCGCTGGCTCGAGCGGCAGAATCGGACTCGAAGATGTCTACACCGCAGGTGTACTCTGCGAATACTTTATCTCCATGACCGAATGCAGCTTAGACGACGGCGCACAAATAGCCCTCACCGTCCGCCGCCAATTCGCCGATCCACTCGAGCCACTGTCTAAATCTCGAGCTGCTGAAAAGATTAGTCAAGTCGGACTCGAGTCTGACATTGCTTATGCCGCTGAAGTCTCGAGAAGCACTGTTGTACCAATGCTGGTTGGGCGCAGCGGCGCAGCTCTGATTTTCAAGGGCTAAGCAATGCGACACTTGCCTGATTTTATCCAAACTGCTCTAACTGCCCCACAACAACAACAAACAAGTAATCAACTGGCTAAACCATTAGCACATTTGCTTGGTCTTGCCATAACCTACCATCCCAAACAAGAATACTGTGCTGGATGGTATTACAGTTTTCAGACTCGTATCAAAAAAACCAATGCTAGTCCACGCTCCAAGGGCAGTTTATTTGAAATTCGCATCTACATTTCATCTCGAGCACCCATATTTACTTTTTACTGTTTTGACCACCAGTATTTCCTCACCAAAAAAGGCAAACTCAATCATCCAATTCCACTTACTGAACTACCAGAAACCCTACTGAAACCCATCAATTTAGCTCGAGGTTTACTCGAGCAGCACGATTACCAAGAAGTGCATTTTGATTGGTTAACACAACCAGCACCTCATTGTCTGACAGAAATAGATGCACAACCTGCCAATGTTTTTGAAGTGTTATTCGCAGAGATTGTTTGAAGCTTCAAAGACTAATGGTTTTCTCGAGCACAACCTTCACAGGAATTCGATTAGCACTTTGCTGCAAAACCCAAGCCGAAAACTCTGAAGGCACATCCCGCCACAATAAACGCAAACGCACCGACACCACACTTTGCGGCATCTTAAACACCTCAAGCCGCGAACCATCAGCAGGAATTCGAGTATCCACAGCAATTTTTTTGGCACGCCAAATCTCATGGCGCAACAAGGGAGTACCACGTTCATCCTGCAAAACCTGATGAAACACCCGAGAACCACTAGGTAAAACCCCAGCCACATCCAAAACGCCACTCGAGAAAACCTCTTGCCCAGCCAAATTCAAACCACGTATCTCGAGCCAGAGTTGCCGCAAATCTGCCACGCCAGTTGGAATAGCATGAGCCGCGCCAATATTCTGTAAACGCACTTGTAAACGCCCAGAAACAAGCTCAGACTCGAGCTTTAACGCATTACGAATCATAGATAAATTTGCATCCGCATTTGGAGCAACCACGCTGCTACCACCACGTAACACATGCCAACCGACACTGCCTCGAGAACGCCCAGCCAC
>JAAFIG010000046.1:23719-32386 GCA_013298595.1 Deinococcales bacterium
CCAGACTCGGCAATCCCCGCCAAACCACTTTTTGAAAAATGACACGACTGACACGACACACCCTTAGTAGGAAATGACGAAGCCATGTACTCCGACCACGTACTCTGCACTGCCACACCATTGATTTTAAAATCATGACATGCCTGACAAACCTGACCACTCGAGATCACAGGCGCAAACAAATCCTCTTTATGCGGATTAGGTTTCGCATACATCAACGCCTTGGCAACACCACTACCAAAACTTGGTTGCACCGCAAAAGCATCCCCGCCCAGATACCCACGCACTCGAGCAGGATTGACCTCCCACGCCCCAGAACCACCATGCACCGCTGAAACAGTATGACAAAAACCACACGAGACACCCTGCTGACTCGAGACACTCTCACGGTTATACAAACCCACTTCACCTGTCATCAGAGCCACAGGTGCATGACACGCCGCACACAAGCGCACAGCAGGTTCACCACGTTCAACAACAAATTGCTCCTTGACCTTTAAATACAATTCATCAGTAGCACTTTTTGCATGCAAACTCTGCGACCACGCATCATGAATACCCGTATGACACGAACCACAACCAGCGGGATCAGGAAAAGCCGCATTTGGCAGTAACACATTACCAGTGTTACGCGCAGGCGAAGGCAAAAATAAATCTGAGGGTTTCACAGCACCATACTCGAGTTGACCACCAGAACCTTGTTTCAAACCACCCGCGTAAAAAGCAGGCAAAGGCTTAGACTCGAGACGCACAGGAAACGCCACCCAAGCATCAGAAAGCAGCAAAAAACCAACCAGCCCAAGCAAAGCAGCCAAAAAAAGAAAAACTCGAGGAGAAAAACGCATAATCCTAGGAATTAGTGTACTCGAGAAAGAAGCCAAGAAGAAACTTGAGATTCAAAATCCTTCCCATCCAATGTTCTTCCCTCGAGTTTAACCTCGAGACCAGCTTGGGCTTTTAATGGTTCTTTTAGGGTGACATTGAAATCAAATCCATCGTAGAAAGTGGTTGACGCAGCCATTTTCATGGTGTCAGTAACGTCTTTTCCGCCAATACTGATTTTGATGGTGCTAGGGTTGACTTTGCTACCACTGAAATTACCTAAGCTGGCACTAAAACCATTGGTATTACTCGAGAAAGCAAAACTCGAGGAATGGAAAAGCAGCACTAAGAAAGCGCTGAGAAAGCTCGAGAGGCGCAAGCTATTCAAAACGGAATCATCTAGCCTTTATAGCGCATATCAGGACTGGAAATACGGCGAAGACCATTTTCATCATAGAAAGTCTCAATTCGCTTGAATTCTTCTGTCATAAATTCGGGAATACTGCTCCAAGAACGACCGTAAACCAGTTTCTTACGTTCAATACATTCATGCACAGTATTAGTAAAAGTATCATAGAAAATAGGGTATTGGTCATTTCCGTGTAATTCGAGTAAACCAAAAAAATAGTGTTGAGGTAAAGCACCTTGTGGGCGTTCACCAGAATTGAGGACATGAAGTGAAACTTGAGTTGTCCATGATTTTTGTGGGATACGATGACGGCGGTTCAAGCCTTGAATATCAAATGTATAATCGAAGAAATACCCACCCCCACAGAATTTGTATAAATCAATTAAATCTTTGGAAAACTGCAATCCATAATGGTCTTGAATCTCTTGTATTTCATCATCATGAAAAGGTGTAAGTAATTTATGGACATGTTGAAGTTCTCGAGTATAGTGTTTGATTCCAACGCTCGTGTCTTCAAAAACCTCCGTACCTAAGCGTTCCCACGGTTGAAAGCATTGAGTATAAAAATTTTCATAAGAGTAAGATTTTGACATACTAAACACCTTATCAAATATATAATTGCAAAATTAGGAATTATTTAGCCCTTATAACGCATATCTGGGTCTTCCGAAAGACAGATACCGTTTTCATCATAGAAAGTCTCAATTCGCTTGAATTCTTCAGTCATAAATTCGGGAATACTGCTCCAAGAACGACCGTAAACCAGTTTCTTACGTTCAATACATTCATGCACAGTATTAGTAAAAGTATCATAGAAAATAGGGTATTGGTCATTTCCGTACAATTCGAGTAAACCAAAAAAATAGTGTTGAGGTAAAGCACCTTGTGGACGTTCACCAGAATTGAGGACATGAAGTGAAACTTTTGTTGTCCATGATTTTTGTGGGATTCTGTTGCGACGATTTAAACCATGAATATGAAATACAAAGTTAAAAAAACCTCCTCCTCCACAGAATTTGTACAAATCCACCAAATCCTTGGAGAACTGCAAACCATAATGGTCTTGAATCTCTTGAATTTCATCATCAAAGAATGGAGTAAGCAGTTTATGTAGATGCTGAAACTCCCTTGTAGGATGATTAATTCCAACACTCGTGTCTTCAAAAACCTCCGTACCTAAGCGTTCCCACGGTTGGAAGCATTCTTTACGGAAATTTTCATAAGAGTAAATTTCTGACATAAATTAGTTTCCTGTCGGTGGTGTAGCTTCACACCTTGGCACGCGTTGTTCAGTGTCCAAATATCGACTTTCACGATCTGTTAAATTACCTTGCGAACAGTTTTTATAACTACCACCATGACAAATATTAATGTGAGTATCGCGGTCTGTAAACGAAATATTATCAGGCACATCCGTAGCAGTATCATAACAAGCCGCCGAGTTAATATGATGCCCTACGTAATCACTCCAATCCCATAGTGTTTTACCTTTTTTATCTTTTTTAATATTACCGTCTGCATCTCGTTGCGCTTTTTTGCCATACAAACCAGATTGACGAATACTATCCTTGAAATCGGCGAAAGCTTTGACATACTTCTGATTTGTACAAGAAGCCGTAGACCCAAACGGAATACCTGCATACCCATAATTTTTACAACCCAATTGCTGTAATGTTTTCTCGAGACCAGTACGGGCTTCCCAGAGTTTCTTACGCTCTTCTGGTGTCCAGTTTCGTGTACCTCTGTCACCTCGACAAACTAACGAAGCTTCTTGTAACCAAGCCACATCAATACCAATTTCATACTTTGCTCGGCGTTCATCTTTATTAGGAATTGAACGCGGTGCTTTATTATTGGTACGTGTCTGCGGCACACTACGGGTCGTATCAGTTCCTTGGCATTCAGCACTATTAGAACGAACCATATCATAAGGTTTAGCAGCAGAAGCAGCCGCTGGTTTAGTGCTTGCTGCTGTCGCTAGGCATATACCAATACTTACAGGAGATTGCACAGTTACAGAAATAGGTTTAATCTGCGAAACATATTGCGCCCAACGCTGCGAAATTTGCGTTGAAACACGATCATTAGAAGGCGAAGTCCGAACAGCGTTTGAAACTCGAGCAGTTAAAGCTGCATTTGGTAAACGATAAGTACCAGAAGACCCCATACAAACAGCGCCAGAAAGTGAAATGGCACCACAAGTTAATTGTTGTAAACGAAGTCCTTGACTCGAACCACTAATTGTAAAGTCAAGTCCACCACTGAAAATCAAACCATTAACACTCATAGGATTATCCACTTGCAATGTAAACTCTGCAATTCCATTTTCAAAAGCTGCTGCTCGAGTTACATGAGTGCCACTGGTTAAGGATGGTGTTACTGCTTTAGAATTTATTGGCACAATACGTCCTAATTCATCTTCTGCCATAAAAAACAATGGGATTTCAAAATCTTGTAAGCTCGCTAAGTCATTCTCGAGGTAAAGAACTTTAATTTCACCTTCGGCTTCAACAAAGAATGGGAATTCACTTGGAGTTGTTTCCTCATCTTCTCCTGTTCCTTGTGCAAGCATCATATTCACATACGCATCGTCATCTGGGTCAATTGCCACAAAACGAATTGGGTAAGGCGTTATTTTAGCAACAATATCTACGCCCACTCGAGATTCAAATACTTTCCCATCCAGTGTTCTTCCCTCGAGTTTAACCTCGAGACCAGCTTGGGCTTTTAATGGTTCTTTTAGGGTTACATTGAAATCGAATCCATCATAGAAAGTGCTGGAAGCAGCCATTTTCATGGTGTCAGTAACGTCTTTTCCGCCAACACTGATTTTGATACTCGAGGGGTTGACTTTGCTACCACTGAAATTACCTAAGCTGGCACTAAAACCATTGGTATTACTCGAGATCAGAAGTGGATTAGTGGTAGTGGTAGCTTGGAGTTGAGCAGTAGGAGTGTTTTGTGGGGTTGCTTGGGTGGTGGCAAATGGTTTGACAGTGGGGGAACCACAAGCGTTATCTGTTTTGGGGATTGGCTTGGTTTTATAGGGTTCATTAGGTGGTGGAATAATGGCGCACGGCAACTTTTGTGGGTTTCGGTCTGTTGGGTTAATTTTTTTCTTACTTGGGGCGGTGTAATCACCGTAACCCAATGGACTAATGACTATTTCTTGTGGGGCGCGTGAACCAGGTTTTGAACCTCGCACCTGACCATTTTCATCGCTGATCCCTTCGGATGTTGGAATACCGGGTGTTGGTACACAATCGTCTTCTGGATCTTCTGCGTCTTCATCTACTAGTTTGATGCAAGGCGGTGGCGGCGGTGGTTGTGTGGGATCAGAAATTGGTGGTGGTGCTTTAGAGCAATCATCATCAGGGCTTGGTGGTGGTGGACCTGTTGGACCCGAAAATGATGTGGGTGGTAATGGGTTCGCTCCTCCAATCCAAGTAAAGTGATTAATTTCGTACTCGAGGAATAATTGTCCGTTTATTCTGCTGATTTTTCCGCCTGTGATGTCGTCCACCCATGTTCCTGTTTTAGTGTCAAAGTACAAAATGTTGATTGTTTCGCCAACATTCAGCACAATGCCGTCTTGTAATGGCAAGAAGAGTGTGGCTGGTTTTTTGAAAACCAAGCCTGTTGGTCCTAAATGGGCAAAGGCAAGGTAGTTACCGTTGTTGTTTAATTCTGGCAGGGTTGTACCATCACGTAAGTGCGTGAATTG
The DNA here is from genome assembly GCA_013298595.1 of Deinococcales bacterium. Taxonomy (GTDB): domain Bacteria; phylum Deinococcota; class Deinococci; order Deinococcales; family JAAFIG01; genus JAAFIG01. Next base: position 28,675 of record JAAFIG010000046.1, read on the forward strand.
AATCGGTGTATCTTTGTCCAGTGCACCTGCTGGTATTTTAATAAATGGTCCTGTGCTGTGGTTGCTAGTGGCGTAATGAATGCCGCCACTCGAGCCGATAATAGTGGTGTTTGTGGTTTTTGGCTCTAACATCACCAGTTTGAGTGTCATGGTGCTGTTCGGATTATTGAGTACATTAGCTATTCGGTATAGTGGCTCGTGAGTGTCAGTATTTTCGTAATTTCCTGTGCTTGAATTATATTGTTGTACTTGTTTTTCGATTTTAACCACGTGTCTACCCGCTGGTACGCCGCGTAACAAAAAGTAGCCTGTGTTGCCACTGGTTGTTTCAAGTCCTGGGATGCTAATTCGTGCGCCTGCGATTGGGTTTTTGGTTTCGTAATCAAAAACGTAGCCATCTATAAAACTTTTGTAATTGTCACGCACATCTAAAGCTCGACCTACAGCTCCTTCGGCAATGGTTAAGGCTGGGTAGAGGGTGGCGCGTTCGCCATTGTTACTGGCTGCCATGATGCCGTATTTGCTGGGGATAAATCCTTTGGGGATAATCACAGTGGCTTCTGTGGCTGTTACGTTTTGCACCTCGAGTTTAGTACTTTGAATAAAAAAAGCGGTGCTGGTTTCAAATCTTGTTCCTCGAATCAAAACGGTTGTATCCGTGTCGTTTTTAACAATGCTTGGTTGTAAATCTCGCATGAATAAACTGGGTTTAACAAGGTATGTTGGTTCAAGTCCAATTCGGGCATTGCTTAACCGAACTGTGGTTATGCTTGAGTTGCTGGTGGTATCTGCATCTGGTCCAATCAGCATCAGTTCGCTGGCATTGGCGTAATAAGCTCGAGTTTCGGCTTCGGTTGTACTTTCATTAATTCCTCGTGTGACTCTGGTTATGGTGTCTTCAGTGAGTACAAAAGTCATCACAAATCGGTACGGTATTTGGATTGGGTTACTTGGGCGTTGGAAGCGCAATGTTAAGGTCACTAAACCCGTTTCACCATCACCAATACTTCTCGAGTAGCCGTTGCGAACCACAAAACCATACTCCAGTGGTGTGTCTTGGTTACGGATAATGTTGTTATTACGGGCGCTCGTGCCAATATTATTGGCTTCGTCTGAGCTGAAACCTTGAAAGTCTGCGTTTTCTGAATCTACAATTAATTCTGTACCACTGCGTTTCAGGCTCTGGACTGGGTAAATACTTTGGGCAGCTTTGACATCTGTTATTTCTGTACCACCAAAATTAACAAGATTTTTAATGGCTGTACCAGCTAAACTGGTATTGCCTTGGTTGTAGGCAACTAAACTGAGGTTATTAATAACTGCACCACTATTGTTTTTCACTTCAAAAGTGGCACTGATATAGCGTTCGTTACTGCTATCAATATCAAAGCTACTCGAGAATTTTCTGGTAAAACTCAGAGCATTATCTGGGAAAGCAGTTCCACTTTGATTTCTCAGTGCTGGGTTACTCAGTTTAGCGATTGCTTCGCCACCCCCATCAAGGGTTATCTCGAGGTTACCCAGTGTTTTAAAAGCTCGAGTAGCTGGTGGTGTTGGTTGCACACAAGCAATTAAAACAATTAAAAGCAATAAAATTTTATATGGCAAAGATTTCATTCATTCACCTGATCTTCTGGAAGGAGGTTCAGACCAATAGGTAAAGAAACACCTGTGCTGAGTTGCCATGTGGGTAGTTGCTCAAGTCTTGGCACTTGGTACACTACTCGAGTTTCTTGTTGTTGATGTACTGCGTTCATGGTGTCACCTTCCAACTGGCAATATTGCCACTATCAAATCCCGCATAGAATTGTTGACCATCACTTGAAGCTGTGAGTGCAAAAACTGCACCTAGTTGTGGTTCTACCTCGAGCATCATCTTCTGATTTGGTACATCCCAAAGGATTATTCTGCCATCCATGCCACCAGTTACCAGTGTGGTGGAATTTAACCAAGCCATTGTTCTAACAGCCCCAAGATGTCCTTTGAGCGTTGCCTCAAGTGTTTGCGTGGCAGTATTCCAAATGCGAACTTGGTGATCTTCGCTCCCACTGGCAAGACGTGTTCCATCACTCGAGTATGCAATCGTAAAAACAGGGCGGCTCGAGTCTACGGGCTGCAATGTAAATTGGGTTTCGCCAGTATCAGGGTTTCGCAGTTTAATTGTGCCATCACTGCTGGCACTGGCTAATGCTGTACCACTTGGATTGTATTGCACTGCGTTCACATAATCTGTATGGTCTGTTTGGGTTTGCTCGAGTGTTTGTGTAGCAGTATTCCAAATACGTAGCGTGTTATCCCATCCTGCACTGGCTAATGTGGTGCTATTTGGCTTCCAAGCCAACCCACGAATGGTGTACGTATGACCACTTAATGTACCTATTTCCTCTCGAGTGCCAGCGTTCCAAAGGTGAATGATGCTGTCTTCGCCTGCTGTTGCATAAGCAGTGCTGTCTGGCGAGTATCCAATAGCATAGACGGATTGTGAACCTAACTGCTGGGAGCTATTTGCGACACCAGTTTTTAGATCACGCGTCATAACTGTTCTATCTCGACTGACACTACTAACCGTTTTTTGATTTGGACTTATAGTAATCTGATAAATATTTGCACTGTGCTTAGTTGCAGTACAGGAAATACAAGCCATTATCTCGAGTGTCTTCGCATCGAACAAAATTGGCTCACCTTTATTATTTAAAATAACTAATAGGTTTCCATCGCGGCTAAATTGAAATTCACGAACTTGACTGTCATAGGGAAAATTCTGAAAATTATTAATTACTCGGGTTACTTCTCCTGTTTCACTATCAATTATTCTAATTGTCCCATCTTGAAATTGAACAGCTATCATTTTACTATTTGGAAACCACTGAAGTTTGCTTGGTCGAGAATCCACAACTATTTGGTTGAGAAACACAAGGTTTGTTGAATCAAAAAATGCAATAATATTTTTATTTTGATTATCCTGACACAAGCAATACAGTTTTTTGCGATCAGGGCTAAGGTTATCTATATGTAAATCCGTGTAGCTAAGATTGTTTTGAGCTATAAAATCATAAAACTTTACCGAGTATTCGACAGTTTCCGTATCTACATTAATTAATTCAATAAAATCTTCACCATATCCTAATGGCGAGGTTTTATTGAATTTTACCAAAATTTTATTATCAGAAATCCAATTTATTTGGTTTAGGTGAATTCCTAAAAATATATTATTTATAGATTTATCTAGAGTATTTAAGATGCTTAACTTATAGTCACTACTATTGGAAGTAAAAATTGGTGCATACGCAATTTTACTTCCACTCGGATTCCAACTTGCTTGGTATCTCGGTTTAGTATACCCATCGAACCACATGGGATTTATAAAAGCAAAAATATTGTTTGGAATAGTACCACCACTGTACTGCGTACTTGGAGTTTCTTGGGCTTCCGCATTCCACCAAAAGTCACCTGATAACAATTGTGTTCCTTGTGGATTCCATTCAGCTACCCAATCTCCCGAAAAACCATGTCCTTGATTAGAATCGCGTCCATAAACTTGTTGTACTAGTGTAGCAATTGACCACAAAACACCACTAGTACCGCTTAGAGCGTGTTTATAAAGTGGGTAAAGCCGGTCAGAATTAAGCTGTGAAACAAAAAATCTACACCAGTAGCCTTACCCGCCAACAGTTTAAGCATCTCGAACCACTTTTACCAGCCGCCAAAACGG
>JAAFIG010000047.1 GCA_013298595.1 Deinococcales bacterium
GCGTTCTGGTTGTTTTTCTTGTTTGAAGCGTTGTTCCAGTTCTTGGCTACTTTCAGCCCAGTTGATTGGTTTTATTGTTCGGGTCATGTGTTTATTATGACTCACTTTCAAACCGCTTTGGTATTACTCCCATTGGTCGGAAATGTTTTAGCGTTTTTTGCTAAAACATTTCAAGAAGGTACTTAGCATTTATTTCAGGTTGCTAATATCAAACTCAGCTGTTCTCGAGCCATGCCATTTGAATTGCAATTTTTTGGCTTGCACATTTTTTGGCACTTCAATAATGGCTTTAAACGCAAGTGTTTGTTTACCACCAAGTTCGGCAGAATCAAATGCGGTGTTTTGATTAGCCATAAATAACCCTTCGGATTCAGCACTTTGCTTGCCTGTTTGATCGGTATAAGAAACTTTAGCAAGACCACTGTACAAAGAAATTGCTTGTTTAGCTGGGTTATTGACTGTGAAATAAACAACCAACCAACGTCCGCCATCGGTTGGTGCAACACCATCAAATTTTGCTGAACTAAACTCGAACTTATCTACTTTAAAATTACTTAACCCTGGGTAGACAACTGCCAGTTGAGCAGGGAAAATACGTAATGCACTCGAGCCATCCGCCACACGAGGGTCTTTGAACGGTGCTGGTAACCCTTGCACTTTACCTCGAGTATCGTATGTCCAAGAACTGTTCTGACAATCCTCAACCATTAATTTTTGCAAACTGGTATCGGCATCCATTTCGACTCGAGTGACCACGTTCATTTTCTGACCTGCTTTGAATTCTGTGTCCACTGCTACTAAGCTGCTCTGTTCGTACCAGTAACCATCCGTCTCAAGGTCTTCACTTTTAGAATCTAGCCCTGTAATACGAATTGAATCTGCGTTGATCGTGAATGCTTTGGCTTGCGGGTTTTGCACTGTTAAATAGATCAGTAAACCTTTTCGATCATCTGGTAAGACATTGCTGGTATCGCCACCATCGTAAATATAATTACCAATGCTGTACTCGAGTTTGTTGATCTGGTACGAAACAGCATCACTTGTGCCTTTGCACAGTGTGTACATCTGTCCGAGCGTGGCTTGTTGGGTCTGGGCAAGTGCTACTGTTAAAATCGTACTACCTAATAATAAAATTGGTTTTTTCATGGTTTGCTCCTTATCAGCTTCACAATGATGCTGTGCCAATTGGAGAGCTTACACGATTCTTTTTTGATTAAATGTAAAAAATCTGCAACATCGCCTTAATGTACTACGCGTTTTTCTCAGAATAAAGCGGTGATGTTTCGGCAATTTCACGAAGTTGTGTCTCGGCAATTTCACGAAGTTGTGTTTCGGCGGCTTCACGAAGTTGTGTTTCGGCAATTTCACGAAATTGCAATTGATATAACTCTTTGTACAAACCGCCTTGCTCGAGTAATTGTTCATGCGAACCAATTGCCGAAATTTGTCCAGACTCGAGTACCGCAATTCGGTCAGCGTTTCGGACTGTGCTTAATCGGTGAGCAATCACAAAAGTGGTTCGAGACTGCATTAAACGCTCGAGCGCATCTTGCACCAAAGCTTCGGATTCGTTATCTAAAGCACTGGTAGCTTCATCGAGAATAAGGATACGCGGATTTTTTAGAATCGCTCGGGCAATGGCGATGCGTTGCCGTTGCCCGCCTGATAATTTCATGCCACGTTCGCCAACCACTGTTTCAAGACCTTCCTCGAGGCGGTTAATAAACTCTAAGGCATTCGCGGCGGCGGCGGCGGCTTGCACTTCGGCATCGGTAGCATTTGCTCGCCCATACCGAATATTCTCTAAGATACTGCCACTAAACAACTGGGTTTCTTGTGGCACCACACCAATCAAACCACGCAGTTGCTCGAGGCTTAAATCTCGAATGTCTACATTGTCTATTTTGATACTGCCTGCTGTGACATCATAAAACCGTGTGATTAAAGAAACAAAAGTGCTTTTACCTGAACCACTCGAGCCAACCAATGCCAGCACTTCACCTGATTGCACAACCAAGTCAATGGCATCCAGAATCAAACCTTCACGGCTGGCGTACTTAAAACTGACTTGCTCAAATGTCACCTGAGCTTGGATATTCTCAAGACGAACTGGTTGGCTCGGTTGAGTTAAATCAGAGGGTGTATCAAGAATTTCAAAGATTCGACTTGAAGCTCCTAATGCTTCTTGAAATTGCGTAAAAATCCCACTCAAACTTGCCATTGCAGTCGAAACACCCAGTGCGTAAAACATAAAACTCACCAATGCCCCAGGGGTTAAATTCCCCTCGAGGGCTAAACGTCCACCATACCAAAGAATAAAACCAAGGCTCGAGAAACCAATAAAAAGCATGGTCGAACCAAACATTGAATTTAAAAGATTGCGTTTCATGGCAGTACGAAAAGTTGCAAAAACACCATCATTATATTTTTGTTGCTCGAATGGTTCGTTGGTAAAGCTTTGTACCACGCGGATATTACTCAAGGCTTCTTCGGCACTGGCATTGGCTGCGGCAATTTTATCTTGCACTTCTTTAGAAAGTGCTCGGACTTTACGTCCAAAATAAATGGCACCAAAAACAATAAATGGTGTGATAAAAAGTGTTAATAATGCCAAACGCCAATTGGTAATAAACATCATGATGGCACTACCGATTAAAGAAATAATTTGGCTAAAACCATTAGCTAACGCACTCGAGGCAACGGTTTGTACGGTGCTGGCATCCGAGGTTAAACGTGAAGTTAACTCACCAACTTTACGACTCTCAAAAAAGCCACTCGAAAGCGAAATAAGGTGCTTATAAACACTCTGACGCACATCCCGCACCACCGAGGAACCCACCAAAGCTAAACCATAAGACTGAGCAGCATTGAACACACCTTGTCCAAGTGCTACCAGAACCAGTAACACCACCACCGAATCTAACTGCGTTGTATCTTTACTCTCGAGATTCAAAAAGCTTGCATCCACCAAACGCCCCAGCACCTGCGGAAAGACCAAACCCAAACCACTTGAAACCAGTGTTGCCAAACCCGCTAAAACCAAAATCAAACGATACGGTTTTGAATACTGTAATAAACGCAAAAACTGTTGATTAGAAGCCACTATGCTATTCTAACTCGATCAATGCGAATTCATATCATCACAGTTGGCACACCCAAACTCGAGTACGCCCAAATCGGTTGTGAGATGTACAGCACACGTCTCGAGCGTTTTCATAAAATCAGATTTACCAGAGTACGTGACAGTAAAAAAAATGGTGAAACTGCCATGCTCGAGGAAGGTAACGCCATTCTTGAAGCCGTTGGTAAAGCATTTTTATTTGCACTAGACCCAAACGGACAGCAACTCGAGACACCAGCACTTGCCCAAAGACTCGAGACACTTGGTGTCAATGGCGAAGGGGAACTGGCTTTTTGTATTGGTGGTGATGAAGGACTTTCCAGTGCCGTAAAAACTCGAGCTAATAGCTTATGGAGTTTAAGTAAGCTGACATTCCCACATGATCTGGCACAATTGGTTTTACTCGAGGCGTTGTACCGAGCCAGTACAATCAGTGCTGGTGTGAAATACCATAAATAAAAATTTGAGAAGCATTGCTTCTTGAGTCAACATTTTTAGAATTTAAGTTTGCCAATTCCAGCCCCAAAGGTCAGGGTCACAACACAACCTTTTAAGCTGTTATCGCTCGAGAACAAGCGAAAAGCCACAATTGCAGAATTAGGTGTATTAACCCCCGATTTACTGACGATAGGTAGGATGCTCTGCCAAGTAAATGCCACGAATAAACCTTGGAATGCACCTAAATTTGGTCCAAAGTCAGGTTCGTACTTGCCATCTGGTGTTTTGGTAAAAAGTACATTGACTGGTCCGACTTCATTGGTGATGTGGCTACGTTCGTTTGGAGCAATCCCATCTTTAACGCTGATAAACATTTTGGAAAAAGTTAGTGTCAAGCTATTTGGACTCGAGGCGCAGGTTTTGAACCGTGCAAATTTAACCTGAGGGGTGAAGCCTAAGGTAATTGGCACTGGGTTTTGTGGTGCATCGAAATCATCAAAATCACCTTTGAGACTTAGGTTAGCCGCCACGCCTTGGGGTTGAACTCGAGTTGCACTCAGGTCTTCTTCAAAGGTTGCATCTACAGTGGCATCGTCCAAGCCAAGTGCATTGGTTAATGGAATTTCTGGCAGTAGGCTTTGGCAAGCGCCCAAAAGCGCTAAGCTCGAGACGGCAAACAACAATATCTGCTTTTTCATAAGTGTTCTCCTTTTCACACTAAAAGTCTAAAAACCAAGCGTCACAAAAAGCGTCACAAGTCTAAAAAATATTCTGGTACGTACTTTCTCGAGAAAAGGCAGAGAACTTTTCTCGCTGCTTGAGCATTTAGGTTTTGTTGTGGAATGCGGTTATAACGTTTGAGATACCCGTTAGAAGAATAATCGAAGGCAATGCCAGTTGTGGTGCTGGTTTTTAACGCTAATATAAGCGGTTTTGTTCTACACTGGTTTTGTGTTTGCAGTATTTCAGGCTCGATTTGTCAGGGGATTTTGGTTGACCACCCTTGGCTTATTCAGCTTGGGTACAATTAATTATTTGCTTTATCCGATGGCGCGTTGGGCAGAGTTAGGCTTTGTGGCTTGCATCTCCATGATTATAGCAATGTGGTTGTGTTTTATCGCATCACGGTTTTATCCAACGACGGCTTTGGTACTGATGTTGTGCTGTACCATTCTTGGTCCAGGTTGGTTAATACGTTACTCGATGTTTGTTGAACTCAGTGGCTTACAAGGTGTCGCCCCTGTAATTTTTGCGTTTATTCCGTGTTCATTGCTACCACTGGTTTGGTCGTGGCGCGGGGCATTACTTGGTACGGGTTTGTCTTTTATTGCGCTTGTACCGCAACAAAAATTTAGCGAATTTGTGCTTGGTGCTTTTGCGGTTGTGGCGTTTAGTAGTCTTGGTTTGCTGTTTCATTTTACAATCCGCGAACTCGAGAAAGCGTACGCTAAACTCGAGCAAGCTGCTCGCACAGATGCTTTGACCAAGCTTGGTAATCGTCGTGCCTTACGAGAGGACTTTGTCGCGTTCAAGTTTATGTGGCTGAGTTTATGGGACTTAAATGGTTTAAAACAAATCAACGACCAATATGGGCACGAAGCAGGCGATGCTTTTATCCTCGAGTTTGTGCAGTGTTTGCAACAAGCTAAACCCGATCTGGCTCAAATCTACCGAGTCGGTGGTGATGAGTTTGTCATACTGCATCACACGAACCCTGCCGCATTTGTTGCCACCGTACAGAATGCTTTTAAGAGTGTAGCGACGGGTATCACTGAACTGACAAAGGGGTCGTTGGATGATGCTCTGCATTTGGCAGACAGCCGAATGTACCAAGATAAGCAACAGCGTAAAGCCATTGGCTCGAGCCGCGAAGCCAATGTTGTTTAAGTAACTGTACACAATTGCTTAGCTTTCTAGCTCGAGGTGAAAAACCAATTGTCTGAAAATAATGCCTTATTTGCACCTCGTCCAGACAAGGCATTACAAAACCTTCACAACTCGAGTGGTAGAATCCTCGCTGGTTAAGTTTTTCAACCGTTCTGCTCGAGGAGGCACATTATGAAAGTTGGTATTAACGGATTTGGACGTATTGGTCGTCAGGTGTTTCGTTTGCTCCAAGAAGCTGGTATCGAAGTCGCAGCTGTCAACGATTTAACAGATAATGCCGAGCTGGCACATTTGCTCAAATACGATAGCAATTATGGTCGTTACCCAGGTGTTGTCTCGAGTGACACCGATTACATTATTGTCGATGGTCATAAAACCCGTGTTTTTGCCGAAAAAGACCCTGCTAAACTGCCTTGGGGCGAGTATGGCGCAGATATTGTGATTGAAAGCACTGGGCGTTTCACCACTTCGGCGGCTGCTAGCGCACATATTACTGGCGGTGCTAAGAAAGTCATTATTTCTGCTCCAGCTAAGGATGCAACGCCAACGTTTGTCATGGGTGTTAACGAAAATACTTACGATCCTGCCAATCATCACATTGTTTCCAATGCCAGTTGCACCACCAACGGGCTTGCCCCAGTGGCAAAAGTGCTGAACGATTTATTCGGCATTGACAAGGGTATTTTAACAACTGTACACGCATACACTGCCAGCCAAAGCCTTGTGGATGGTCCAAAAGGCGACCCTCGAGATTCAAGAGCAGCTGCCATGAATATTGTGCCAAGTAGCACAGGGGCTGCTAAAGCTGTGGGCTTAGTCATTCCAGAATTACAAGGCAAATTTACTGGCATTGCTTTCCGTGTGCCAACCAGCACCGTTTCCGTTGTGGATTTCACAGCGTTACTGAATAAATCGGTAACAGTTACCGAAATTAATGCCGCCATGAAAGCTGCTGCCGAAGGGCACCTCAAAGGCATTCTCGAGTACACCGAAGAACCATTGGTCAGCATTGACCTCAAAGGCAATCCTAACTCAAGTATTTTCAGTGCCATGGAAACCCTTGTACTTGGTGGCAATTTTGTCAAAGTTGTGTCTTGGTACGATAACGAATGGGGTTATAGCAACCGCGTTGTTGACCTTGTCAAGCACATGGCAAAAAGTCTGTAAAAGATGTTAACCGTAGGGGTGAGGCATACGACCATGCCCGTATGGTCAAGAAGCCTCGCCCCTACATTCAATTGGAGCTAATCATGAAAACCCTGAATTCATTAGATGTTGCTGGTAAGCGCATTTTAGTGCGTGTGGATTACAATGTACCAGTCGAAAACGGTGTGGTCTCAGATGATACTCGCATCACTGCTTCGCTGGAAACAATAAATCTGTTACTCGAGCGTGGTGCTGCAATTATTTTAATGTCGCATTTTGGTCGTCCTAAAGGCGTGGATGATAAGTATCGTTTAGCCCCTGTTCACCCTGTACTCGAGAAGGTATTGGGTAAAAAAGTGTTGTATGTCACGTCCACACCTGCCAGTGCTGAGACAGCAACGGCACTCTCGAGCCTCAAAGCTGGTGAAGTTGCATTGCTCGAGAATGTGCGTTTTGAAGCGGGAGAAGAAAAAAATGATGCAACCCTCAATGCCGCACTGGCTAAACTTGGTGATGCCTTTGTCTTAGATGCCTTTGGTAGTGCTCATCGGGCGCACTCGAGTGTTTCGGGCGTGGCTGGTTTGTTACCGCATGCAGCTGGGTTGTTACTTGAAAAAGAAATGGTGCAATTAACCAAATTACTCGAGCATCCTGTTGCACCGTATGTAGTGATTATTGGTGGCGCTAAAGTCTCAGATAAGTTAAAAGTGATCGAGAACCTGCTGCCTAAAGTGGACAAAATGCTGATTGGTGGTGGCATGGCATACACCTTTGTTAAAGCCATGGGTGGCAAAATTGGTAAGTCAATCCATGAAGATGATTTCTTAGAGACTGCTAAACGGCTCCTCGAGCAATTTGGGTCTAAAATTGTGTTACCGACCGATACATTAGCTGGTGACAAATTCGCAGCTGATGCCAAAACACAAATCTTTGCCACCAACGCGATTCCCGATGATTGGGAAGGCATGGACATCGGACCAGAATCGCAAAAAGTCTTTGCAGCAACACTCGAGAATGCCAAAACCGTTTTCTGGAACGGACCTATGGGTGTGTTTGAATTCCCAGCTTTTGCCAGCGGCACCAATGCTGTGGCAGCAGCACTGGCTAAAATTCAGAATGCGTTTACTGTGGTTGGTGGTGGCGACAGTGTCTCCGCAATTAACGAAACAGGGTACGCCGATAAAATAGACCATATTTCCACAGGTGGTGGCGCAAGTCTCGAGTTACTCGAGGGTAAAACCCTGCCTGGTGTGGCAGCATTGGATTAAACGTTCTGTGACAAGAAATTTGAATAGATGCTAGTAGGGCGAGGCATGCGACCATGCCCACTAATGGTCAAGAAGCCTCGCCCCTACCACAGTCACATCACAGACAATGTTTTTCGATAATTTCTCGAGAAAAAGAATGAACCGTCGTATCAATTGCTTAGCGTTTTTTCTTGCTTGGCACGCTTCTCGAGATAAATCCTTTGAGATCAGTTGCCATTGCCTCGAGGCTGGGTTGGTGAACATACATCATGTGACCAGCTTCGTAGTATTTTGTCTCGAGGTTTCTCTGTAAGTGGGCTGGTATGCCGAGGTGATCGAAAACGTAATCGGATGCCCAGTAGGGTGTTGCAAGGTCGTAGTAGCCATTTAAGACCATCACGCGCAGGTTGGGGTTCATGTTCATGGCTTTGCGTAGGGTTTCGGCAACATTGACGTACCGATTCTCGAATTCTTTGTACGACCACGGTTGCCAAACTTTGAAATTCAGAATTTCGTAGACCGTGTCAGATTCAAAACCCAATTCTGTTCGGACATACTGATTAAACGCAGCTGTGTACGCACCGTAAATGGCAGCGTAACTTGGGTCGAATTCAAAGTGCTGCCCCGCCGAATCTCGGTCAAAAGCCGTAAATCTCGAGTCGAGCCGACCAACAGTATTGCCATTGGAACGCATCAGTTCTTTGCAAAAACGCATGATCTCGAGACGTAAATTGCTGTTCTCGACGAATTCTTTGGAAACACCTGTCAATCTCGAGATTTCGGCTACCACTTTGGCTCGTTCGGTTTTCTCGAGTCGCTGTCCTTTGAAAAGCGCGGTTTGGTATGCGCCAGCCGCAAATTCTTCGGCTTGGCGGATGTGCACCTCGAGCGATTTGGCTTTGACTTTGCCGTGATAATAGGCAGTGGCAGCAAAGGCTGGTAAGTACAAAATATGCGGTAAATCGTTACCCAGTTCAAAACGAATAGTTGAGAAATCCAGCACCGTAGAAACCAACACAATGCCATTGAGGTACATGCCGTGGCGTTCTTGTAAGTACCCTGCTAACCCGCTGGCTCGGGTGGTGCCGTAGCTCTCCCCTGCTAAGAATTTCGGTGATAACCAACGCTGTTCTCGAGAAACAAACAAGCGAATAAAATCACCAACCGATTCGATGTCTTTGGTAAACCCATAAAAATCTTTGGCTTTGCCGCCTTGAGCAACCCTCGAGAAACCTGTGCCGACTGGGTCTATAAAAACCAAATCGGAATGCTCAAGCAAAGTCTGGGCGTTATCCTCGAGTCCGAATGGTGGTGAAACAAGCGTGCCAACATCACCCATCACCACTTTACGCGGACCAAATGCACCCATGTGCAACCAAACACTCGAACTACCCGGACCACCATTGAAACAAAAAGTGATTGGGCGTTGGGTTGTATCTTTAATACCATTTAAGGTGTATGCCACATAAAAAAGTTGCGCTTGGGCTTGTTCGCCATCAAAAGCCCCATCTTTTTCGGTTTCAGCTCGTAAGACCATCGTACCAGTACGAGCGGTGTACTCGAGCTTTTTGCCTCGCAACAAGAGACTGTGCTGCGTGGTAACAACTTTATCCTCGAGTGGCGGCGGGGTAACTTTGGTTTCTTCAGGCATTATTTAGTTTAGCAGCTTATTGCTTGGGTCATGATAGTCATCTGCCCAGAAAGTGGTTCTGTTCAAAATACTGTTATCAGAATTTCGGTTTACTGAAAGCAAGAAAATCTGAATTATCTGTCAGCTGAGACGTACCATCTACAATCAGTTTTGCTCGCTGCCAAGGGTGATCTGCTTCAAGAAATACTTGTTCAGCCGCTTGCCATTCAAACCAAAAAGCGCGTCCTGCTTCGCCATCACGTTCTAAACCTCGTTTTTCAGCGATGTCTGACGCGGTTTCTATCCAAATAGGAAAATCTATCCATTCAGTAAATTCACGGCGAGTCGCAGAAACACCTTCTAAAATGAGCAGTGACGTTTTTGCGATTTCTATTGAACCTTGTCGTTGATGAGTCTTCCATGCTTGAGGAATCCAATTGATTGGCTGTTGTGCTTTGAATGGCTTGAGAATATTTTCAATAAGGAGTTGATGCCAATCAAAAAAACTGTGATTCCAAGCGATATCATCCGTATGAACAATTGGTGCCTGTAACAACTTCGAGAGTTTGGTAGCAAAGGTGGTTTTACCAGAAGCACTTCTGCCATCTATGGCTACAATGGCAGGCTGTTTTAGGCTTTGCAACTGCAAAATCAAGGCGTTGAACGTTTGAATGGTAAATGTTGTCATGTGGCACTATACAAAACAAAATCTGTTTATGGGAATTGACAATATTGGTTCAATGTTGTCTGGTCAAGGTTTACTACGATCACTCGAGTCTATGATAATGGTCACTGGTCCATCGTTAAGCAAATTCACTTTCATATCGGTTTGAAAAATACCTTCTTGTACCTCGAGTTGTTCATTGCGGAGCGCTTCGCAGAATTCGCGGTATAAGCGTCTGCCATCTTCGGCACTGGCGGCTTCAATAAAACTTGGGCGATTACCACCTCGAGTATCGGCGTACAAAGTAAATTGTGAAACGGCTAATACTGCCCCACCGATTTGCTCGAGCGATAAATTCATTTTGCCTGCTTGGTCGTTAAAAACCCGTAACTTGGCTATTTTTCGGGCAAGGTAGGTAGCGTCTTCTCGAGTGTCGGATTTTTTAACACCAAGTAAAACCAAAAAACCTTGTTCGATACTCGAGACAATTTTGTTATCCACAGTCACACTAGCACTACTGACCCGTTGAATAACAGCTCTCATAGCTGCACCTGATACAGATTCATGCTTCGGCTTTCTCGAGCGGGGTTTCGGCAAGTAATTTGCTAACACTTTGTACGGCATCGGTTAAGGTGCTGGCTTCATCGGCATTTAAGTTGCCTCGAGTTTTTTGTACCAGCATCTCGAGTAAACGCAAACTGCGTTCGGCAGTGGCTCGGTTACGGGTTACACCATCGCGGTGCATTCGGGCAGTTAAGGCATTGTACTGCCCAAGGCTGGTTTCGGCAGCGGCAGTTAAACTATGAATTAATCCCAGAAAATCGGTGTTGGTCATGGATGGTAGCGTATCAAAAGTAAACCAAGCAGAATGCCTCGAGTATGAAATGCAACTTAGACCACATCTTAAAGTTGTGTTTTCTTACGAAAATACTCTGGTTTCAACAGTACAGTGCTGAGTGTGATTGTTCAAACGACGACTAAACCAAAATTTCAAATTCCTTTTCTGGTCTGGATATACCTCGGAGTGATTGTTTTCTTAGGGGCATTGTACTTATTTGTACCCAGTGTCCGAGTTTTTGTAACCCAGTGCTTTGATATTTTGGTCAGCAATGACCGCGAACGCATCGAAACCTTTGTGGCAGGTTTTGGCTGGTGGGGACCTATTTTAATTATCGGCATGATGATTGCCCAGACGCTTCTGAGTGCTGTACCAATGATTCTTGTTTTATTGGTAGCAGTACTGGCTTATGGTCCAATTTGGGGCGGGTTACTCGGTTGGTGTGGCGCAATTATTGCTGCAATTGTTGGATACGGCATTGCTCGAGTCTTTGGAGATACCTTACAAGATACGTTTGTAACACCTAAAATCCGAGATATCATTGCCCGCCACGTTGCTAGATACGGTGCATTAGCTATTCTTGCATTGCGTTTATCGCCACTGATTCCATCGGATGGTGTAAGTTTTGTTGCGGGTTTGTTGCGAATGAACTTCACAACGTTTCTCCTTGGAACACTCGGTGGTGTCACCCCGCTTGTGATGGTTGTAGCCTATTTTGGTAGTGATTTTGAACGCCTCACCAGCCTAGTCATTGGTGTAACGATTCTGAGTTTAGCTTCCCTAATTGCATGGGTGATTTACGACGGGTTTATCAAGCGTAAAAAAAGCAAAACTATTTGAAAGCAATCTTTAAAACAGCTTGGTTTGTTTAATCTCGAGCGGAGCATTGGTTTTTTCTGGTAACGCCTCGAGTGTTGCTTTGACAGCTTTGATATCTTGCCATGTCAACCATTTTGGTCCGCCCACAGTTCGTATGGCATTACGTAGCAAATAGGCTGGGTGAAACATCGGCAGTAACGGTATGGGATGGCTCAGTTTAGTAAATTCTGCCCATGTCCCTCGAGTTTTTGTGATACCTAAACTGGTATTTAATGCCCATTGGGTTGGTACATTGCCCAATGTAATAATAATTTGTGGGCGAATACATTGGATTTGCTCGAGTAACCAATGGTCGCAACTAGCAATTTCATCGGGTTCTGGATTACGATTATTTGGCGGGCGACACTTGACCACATTGCCAATGTAGACTTCACTTCTGGTAATACCAACTGCACCAAGTATTTGCTCGAGGAGTTGCCCTGCTTGTCCAACAAATGGTCTGCTTGTGCGATCTTCTTCTTGTCCTGGACCTTCGCCAATCAGCATTAAACGCGCATCTGAGTTGCCTTCACCAAAAACCACGTTTTGCCGTGTGGGTGCAAGTTTACAGGTGGTACAAGTGCTACACGTTTGCCCTAATTGCTCGAGATTCATGGTTGTATTATAAAACTCAAGCAGTTCCAATTTGTACAATTTCGATATGCCATAAACCCAGTTTTTTGGCTTGTTTAATAGCTTGCTTGGCATTACCCGCTCGGACGGCATTCATAAATATTTCGTTGGTAGATAAACTGGTCAAAACCCAAAAATCACCCCAGATTTCTAAACCCCAGGTTTCTTGCATACTTTGGCTGGCAACTTGCCAAATATCTTCGCCCATATCCTCGAGTGGTGCAATGTAATGACTGGTGCCATCGGTAGCAGGATTGGTTTTGATTTCACGCTGAAAAGCTTGGCTTTCTTGGCGATTCATCTGCTCAAGTGTACCAACTTTGCAGTAATGGGCATCGTAGGCGCTGTACGTATCGCGGCATCTACCTGGACGAGCTTGATAGGCAGTGCAACTTCCTGTGGTTTGGTCAAGCAATGGGCAAAAACCAATATCTGTGCGGTGTCGCTGAAAGTACAAATCCCAACTGGTAGCAGTTCGCGCATTTTGCATAACTCGAGCAGCATGCACATTCATGGCTTGTAATTGGGTATCTGTTAAATGTGAAGCTGTAAAAAGTGCTTCAGCAAGGCTGACCCGAATTGGGAAACTACAACAATTCGCACAACCTGCTTGGCAATGCACTCTGCCGCCTTGTTGCACAAAGCGTTCAATCCAATGACCAGATTGTTTTGTGTAACGTTCATAGGCTCGAGTGAGGCTCGAGATCATTGGTTGATCCACATTTTTGCTGGGTCTAAGTGACATTGACATCGTGTAGCATAGCGCTTTTCTATTATCTTTGCATAACCAAGCTTACACAGTGTCACAGACGCTATATGTTATCAACATATTGTCATACACAACCTCACTGAGTGTGCTAAACTACCAAACGGTGATTCGTTTAGTCCCTCCAAAACTGGGTTCGGTCAAACCGTTGCGGCATTTTTTGCCACAATTATTACTGACTGTATTGCTTGGTGCAGGTTTAATCCAATTGACTATCATGACCAGCGTAACCTTGTATCGTCACGTCGAAGCCAGCCAAACTGCTGCCATCGAAGAAGCCCGTATTGCTGCTTTGCAAAACGAAATTAATGTGCTCAAAGAACGGGCTACTCAAGCACGAACAGATACTTTGTATTTAGAACGCTTAGCCCGTAAGCAAGGTTTTGTTAAACGCGGCGAACAAGTGCTTGTCCCTAAGGTGCGTTAATGCCACTCGAGATCGCTGGGAAGTTACCTGAATTGGCTGGTGTTGATGCCTTTCTCGAGGTGCTTGGTCATTCTGTGCATGTTGCCCAACTCAGTGTTGGCAAAGTGTGTGGCGGCAGGGTTTCAGCGGTGTGGTTTGGCAGTTCACTCGAGATATATTCCAGCACCCTCGAGCCTTTTGAATTAACCGATGCGACTTTGTGCCGTACTCGAGCACTCGAGTTTATTGGGCAATTAGATCTACTTTGAATGTGCACTTGGCAAAAGCCCCAAATTTACGAATGCAGGGCGAGGCATGCCTCGCGCCCTACGGGATTTTTACCTTCTATAGCATTCCTCATTTGACTTTTCGCCTTTTTTTGAACAATCGTTTGCTACTAGACAGCTTGTGATAAATAGTGCAAACTGTCTACTCGAGTGCCTCAGATACTATGGGGCGGATGCCTCGCCCAAAGCACACTAAACTCAAGGGGTTCAAGTGCAAAGACTTGATTTCTCGAGCAGCCATACAGCCGCTCTTTGGTTAGGATACCTATGTTTAAGAAAATCGCTGATTTAGTGGCTACTCGTCCCGCTTGGATACTTGGTTTCTGGGTTGTTTTACTACTTGTTTGCGTCCCATTTGCCGCTCAGACTTCAAAACGATTGGTGGGTAATGCCAGCGCTTTGTCCACCAGCGAAGCCGAAAAAGTTAATAAAATTATTGAAAAAGAATTTAAACTCGAGCGTATAGACACCACTTTAATTGTTACTGAAAGCAGCTTAGACAGCAAAGACGCAACTTTCTTAGCAAAATACAACATGTTAATCCCGCAACTCGAGAAACTTGAAGGTGTGAAAAGTGTTACACGTTTTGATGCCGATGCACCTCTAAAGCTTTTTGGTTTAGTTGAAGGTAAACATGTCACAGCCACAATTTTAACCACTCGTCTAACAGACCCAAACCCAGTGATTGCAAGTATTCGTGCAGCAACATTAGCCGCAGGTTTACCCAGCACCAATGTTTTCGTTACAGGTGCAACTGCCATCACCAAAGATTTCCTCGAGAAATCCGAAGAAGACACCAAAAAAAGTGAATTTGCGGCATTACCTTTAATTGCTTTAGTACTGGTTTTTGCCTTTGGTGCATTGGTTGCTGCTGGTATTCCAATTGGTGTTGGCATGATTTCAATTACCATTGCTATGGCAGCCATTTTTGTTGTCACCCAATTTATAGAAGTCTCGAGTTTTGCCCAAGCCGTTGTCACCATGCTCGGACTTGGCGCTGGCATTGATTACGCGCTGTTAATGGTCAATCGTTTCCGCGAAGAACTCACTCATGGTCATAGCCCTCGAGTAGCCGCAGCCAACACCACACGCACTGCAGGACGCGCTGTGGCATTTTCTGGATTAACCGTAGCAATTGCCATGGCAGCATTACTCATTCCCGATTTAACTTTTGTTCGCAGCATGGGTATTGCAGGCGTGATCGTGGTCTTTATGACTGTGCTGGTCAGCATTAGTGCCGTACCCGCATTACTTGCCATCATTGGTGAACGTGTTAACAGTCCACGCAAATTGCAATTCAAAGCCACCTCGAGCGGCAAAGGCAATACCTTCTGGGGAAATATTGCAGGGAAAGTCATGGAACGACCAATACTGTGGGTGATTGGTATCGTGGCATTTTTATTACTGATTGCCAGCCCAGCTTTAAACATGAAACTAGGCTACACAGGCGCATTTGGGCTTGCTCCTGGCATCGAATCTCGACGTGGTTTAGAACTGATCCGACCACTCGAGTTAGGTGGCAGTTTAGATCAATTTGAAATTATTTTAACAGTTGATGATTTCCGTGCTGCTCGTAGCAAATGGCGTGCCTTAGATGCCGAACTTGCCAGTTGGCAAGAAGTCCGATTGGTCATTTCGCCATTCCTAACCAGCCGCGCAGATTTTTCTACCAATACAAGTGGTAACAGCCTCGCTGCTTTAACCGATTTAACCAAACGCAGTATTTCAGCAGACCGCAAATACTTACGCTTATCAATCATTCCTAAAGAGCCAGTGCGCCCAGCCGAAATACCAGCTTGGCTCGAGAAACTACGTGCAGCCACAACAAATGCTGGTTTCACTAATTTCTTACTGGGTGGTGCACCTGTTGGTAGCCAAGAATTCACCAATGCCTTAGTCAGTGCCATGCCAAAAGCCATTATCGCTGTTTTTATTGCCACTTTTATTTTACTTGCCATTGCCTTTAGAAGCCTTGTGATTCCAATTAAAAGCATCATCATGAATACATTAACTGTGGCTGCTAGTTACGGTGTGATCACACTGGTTTTTCAAAATGGTTTCTTATCTGGATTCTTTAATGTTCCCACTGATATTGGTGCAATAGACTCGAGTTTACCCTTGGTCATGTTTGCTGTCACATTTGGGTTAAGCATGGATTACGAAATCTTCCTGCTCTCGAGAGTCCAAGAAGCCCACATTGCAGGAATGAACACCCATGATGCCGTCAAAAGCGCTGTACAAAGCACTGCCAGCGTGATTACCAGTGCCGCCCTAATTATGTTGATTGTCTTTGCTGCTTTTGTTCAAGGTGATGTGGTCGCCAATAAAACCATTGGTCTTGGCTTAGCTGTTGCTGTTTTCTTAGATGCCACACTGGTGCGTTTAGTGCTTGTACCCGCTGTGATGATGCTGGCAGGAGAATGGAATTGGTGGTTACCAAAACGCCTCGCCAAAGTCATGCCAAAACTCAGTCTCGAGCATTAAAAACCAGCAACGAGGAGCTATTCATGAAATCGCCACGTTGGATGTCTTATACCTTGTTTGCTGCCGCTGCCTACAATGCCCTTTGGGGGGCGTGGGTTGGCTTATTTCCCAAAGCCAGTTTTGATTTACTGAATATGCCAGCACCATTGTATCTACCTTTATGGCAATCGGTGGGTTTAATGGTTGGTTGTTACGCAATAGGCTACTTTATTGCAGCTTTTGACCCGTACCAAAATTGGGCACTGGTACTGGTTGGCTTTATTGGCAAAGTCCTAGGACCGCTTGGCATGATTTACGCTGTCAGCAGCCAGCAATTACCACTGGCATTTGCTTGGAATAATATCACTAATGATGTGATTTGGTGGATACCATTTTTTCTGATTTTGCGTGGCGCATACCAGCATCACTTGGGTCAGAAAAGCCCGAGCGATTCAAAGTAAACTATTGCCCTGAATTGCATCGTGCTCGAGAAATCGGCTTGGGCGTAGTGCGTGTATATCTAAGCTCGAGGTTTTGCCTTGAAGTATCAGTTCGCTCATCAGTTTGCCAAAAGCTGGGCTGTGCATTGTGCCATGTCCACTCGAGCCGTTGACAAGATATAAATTCTGCAAATCTGGGTGCTGACCAAAAATTGCGTGTTTGTCTGGGCTGTTTTCGTACAGTCCTGCCCAGATTCTGTGGACTGGAATGTTTTGTAAAATGGGTACTCGAGCAATGGCTTCGGTTCGCATTGGCTCGAGCCAAGTTTGATCGGGTTCAAGGTCAAAAGCATGACTCGAGCCTACAGGGCTGGGGCGGAGCAGTAATACTTTTTGGTCGCGGACTCGCAGGTGAAAACCTGTATCACAGTAAATACTCATGGGCATATTTTCAGGTAAGGCTGTGATGCTAACAGTTTCAGCAATTTGGCGTTTTTCTGGGGTTACAGGTATTGCTATGCCAAGATTTCCAGCCCAAGCACCCGTAGCATTAACAATGGCATCTGCCTCGAGCCTACCCGTAGCTGTACGAACCTGCACTCGAACACCTAAAACCTCGAGCTTACTTTGCACACCAAAACGAAATTCTGCACCATATTGCTTGGCAAGTTGTTGGTAGCCCCGCAGCATCTCGAGTGGACGAATAAAACCATCCCACGGGCAATACGTGCCACCAACAACACCTTGGAGGTTCAGTGCAGGATTGAGCACAGCTATTTCTGTTGGACTGACAGCTCGAGCCACACTCAAACCCATTTGTTGTTGTACTAAAAGTGCGGCTTGTAATGCCTCGAGTTCGGTTTGACTTGAAGCTAGAAACAAATAACCATATTGTTGATACTGCGGATTAACACCCGTCCAAGACTCAAAACCAAGTAAAATTTCTCTTGCCAGCAGCGATAATTGCACATTGATAGCTGTACCATACTGCACTCGGAAACCACCTGTGGCCCGAGCAGCACTGCTACTGGCAGTTAAGTCAGTAGCGGGATGCGGGTCTTGCTCGAGCACCAGCACCCGCACTCCTTGTTGGGCTAAAAATGCTGCCACACTCGAGCCAATAATACCAGCGCCAAGAACAATCACTTCTGGTTGCATAAAAAGTATTTTACGCGTTTACAGGCACCCGCAGTATCTCGAGAAAAACCTGAACAATATTGGCATCAAGGCTTAACCCTGCTTGGCGTTGCAATTCTTGCACTGCTTCTGATTCTGTCCAAGCTGCCTTATAAGGGCGGTCGCTGGTTAGGGCATCATACACATCCACGACAGCGAATACTCGAGCTAAATAGGGAATATCCTCGAGTTTTTTATTATCGGGATAACCGCTGCCATCGGTGCGTTCTTGATGGTATAAAACAACATCTAAAGTTTCTTTAGGTAAGAAATTTAAGCCAGCTAACATATCAAAACCAATTCTTGGATGCTGACGAATCCACAACCATTCATCGGGATTAAGTTTTTCTGGTTTGAGTAGCACATGGTCTGGTACTGCAATTTTACCAATATCGTGCAATAATGCACCCCACTCGAGGGCTTGTAAACAATCGGCAGATAACCCTAAGCTTTCCCCAAGTTGTAATGACAACTGCACCACTCGGTCGGTATGTCCTTTGGTTTCAAAATCACGCAACTCGAGAGCTAAACCAAGCGCTCTGAAGGCTTGCGCTCGAGTATTCATGATTTCTTGAATAGCATCGGCACGTTCCATCGCTCTGGCTAAACGACCTGCTAAGAATTCGGTAATCTCGCGGGTGCTGGCTGGGAATTCGATGGTACGACCAAATGTTGTTGCAGATAAAAAGGCTCGTGTTTGTCCGTTGAGTATGACAGGGGCAATTAAGGCAGTCCGAAATCCAAAGGCTTGAAATTTTGTATTGGCTAAACTTGGTATTTGGGCATCTGGAATAAGCAATACCCGATTACCTGTTGTTGTGCGTCCAAAGGCATCATCTACAGTGATGGGTGTTGTTGTCCGTAATTGCATGTATCCATCAGGTAAATCGCCAAGTACTGCTAATGGTTGCAAGTACGTGCCATCAAATGTGAAGTAAACAGCTGTGTCTAAACCAATCACATCAAGTAGCGTCTGCAAACCAAGTGCAGCAATACTTTGTACATCCTCGAGTTGTTCTAAATCGCTGGATAACTGGGCTAATTTCGCAAAAGCTTCGGCTCGAGTTTGCGCTGTTTCTAAAGCATGTAAACGGGCTAAAGCACTACTCAGTGCTTCGGTAATAGCTGTGAGGATATCTAAGTCCACAGCTTCAAACCCAATTCCACTGGCTTGGGTATCGGCAGTTAAAACACCAATTACTTGGCTGTTTTGCATGGTATCAGCCCGAATTGGTAAACCAATAAAACTACCACGAGCAATGGGATAAATAGCAAAAGCCTGATCGAGTGTCTTGCTGATCGATTCAATCCGTGAGACTCCTGAATCCAGCACTTGCCAAGATAAACCACGTTCTCGAGTTAAGATTTTTTGTAACATCACTTCGGCTTCAAGTCCACTGCCTGCCATTGGATGCAATTGGCTACGGTCGGCATTGGCAATCAGCACAAACGAACTTTCAGCTCGAGTGGCACGCAAGGCAAAATCTGTGGCAATTTGGTATAGCTCGGCACTAGTACTGGCAAGTCGCATATCTCGAGAAACTTGTGCCAACACTTCTAAGGCAACTCGTTCTCGTTCGAGTTGTTCTAAGTTGCGTTCACGTTGTAAGCGTGAACCTAAAGCGGCTGCAACTTCTGGCAAAATTGGACGTAAATCCACCCACGGTTTTTGCCGATAGACCAAGGCAATACTCCCAATCAGTTCTCCTGCCACGCGCTGTCCTACCAAATGGGCTTCGCGGAAGCCAAGGTTTTTAATTAAGTTATATTTTGTATCTATTTGGGTGTTGTGCAAATCTATCAGCACTGTTTCGCCACGCAGAAAAAAAGGTTCCTCGGCTTTAAATTCACTGACTTCGATTGGTTCTAACGTTTGTAAATCAACACCTGTTGCTGCTAAAATTCGGTAACCACCATTGGCTTCTCGAATCCGAAAAACAGCTGCATCGGCACCAGCTTCAGCCGTTAAGCTCTCGAGCATGATTTGGTATAAGTCGGCACTGGTGTTGTTGTTGCCCAGTGCTCGTAAGCAATCGCTGAGAATCCGTTGTCTTAACAATTCGGATTCGCGTTCTGTGACATCTTTGACGATAGCAATTAAACCTTGGAAAGTATTGGTTTGATCAAAAATGGCTCTTGCACTGACTTCGGCACGAAAACGCTGCCGATTTGGTTTTTGATGCCAGACCACACCACGTAACACATCTCCACGTAAAATAGCTGCCCAACCAGCATCTTGTGCATCGCTGATAGCAGTTCCAATCAGGTCTACAAGTTTGCGTCCAATCATGCTATTGGCAGTCACTTCGTAGAGTTCTTCGGCAGCTCGGTTAATTGCTACCAAATTAATTTCAGCATCAGTCAGCAAAGCAGCTTCGCCAAGAGCGTCTAAGAGAGGATATGCCATCTGTGTAGATTGAATCAAATTCTTCACCCACCAGAAGGAACACGCCTCCCATCGGCAGCCCTTGGTTTGTACAGCTTAACACTCCTCAAAACCCTGACGCGTGATGAGGATAACTTGACCACCCATACTAAAGTCGTGAACCCTATCATACAGTCAAGGTTTACTCTTTATACTCGAGTGGTAAAAACCGCCATAAAACCAACATAGCCACAAAAATCAGTCCAGCACTAAGCCATAACGTTGGCACAATTCGCCATGTCAAAGCTAACCAGCCGCCCAACACCGAACCCAAAGAAGCTAAACCCCAAAACGAAAACCGAGCTGTAGCCGTCACCCGTCCCAGTAACTCGAGTGGAGTCAATCGTTGTCGCCAACTGACTTGATTGATATTAAAAACCACAGCCGCAAAACCACTGAGAAAACGCCCGAGTAACAAACTAAACACCATCAACCAGATAAACTTCATCTGTGCTGCAAACGGCAATAACATGCCACCAAAAGCCACCAAAAATACGGCTGCAATCATCATTTTAGCTAAACCAACTCGAGTTGTTAACCAAGCACTAAAATACGCACCCAGAAAACTACCCAACCCAGAACTTGCCACAATCAACGCCAAGATTTGTGGTTCTAAACGCAAATCTCGAGTCACAAACAAAACAAAAACCGCCATCATCATACCCCGCCCGACATTGACTAAAGCAGTACACAGTGTTAGAACCCGTAAAATAGGTTGTGTCCAAGTAAAAGCTAAACCCTCGAGTAATTCGTGCCAAACACTGCGCTTGGCTTTTGCTTGTGATTGCCTATGAGGTAATGCGCTGACCAAAAATGCCGAAAATAAATATGATACCGCATCCACAAACACTAACAAAGCTGCCGAAACCCAAGCCACAACAACACCCGCTAAACCAGGTCCAGCAAACGCAGCCAGTGTTTCACTACTTTGTAAACGCCGATTCCCCTCGAGTAACTGCGAAGCAGGCAACACTTGTGGCAACATAATTTGGGCGGCTAATTCAAAAAAAACATTACCAACCCCAAGCAAAAAAGTCAGACCATACAACCACTCGAGCTGACCCCAATGCCAAACAAACATACTACCCATAAAAAACAACAAGACCGCGCGAGTCATGTCCATTGCTACCATAACCATTTTTGGTGGCAACCGATCCACCCAAACACCCGCTGGTAAACCAATACACAAATACGGTAACCACGGCATAGCCGCCAAAAAACCCATCTGTACTTCGTTTGCCCCAAGACTCGAGGCTGCCAGTAAGGGAATAGCAAATTGGCTAAGTTGCGAACCTGTGACCGAAATAATTTGCGCCGACCATAACCGCACAAACACACTTGGTAACATCAGTTAAAACCTTGTTGTCGCATTAAATCGGCAGTTGCAGCAACCTCAGCTCGAGTTTGCCCTATCAGCAAAGAACTCACCCGAAATGGCAGTGCATCATCGTATGGATCAAAAATAGCAGTGGGTAACAATTTTTTTGCTTGCAATAACTCGAGTAAAATAGCGCGTAAATCCGCACGTGAACCCGTAAAAGCCCAACTCTTATTCAACAACACCTTGGCTTGCCATTCACGCTCAAGCGAAGCACGTAACAACACTGGGTAGGTAGCAGCTGTTAATCGAAAATTCGCATCCACCACAAAACCATGATCATTCTCGAGCAATACATCAAAACCTGCAAAACCAAAATAACCCAATTTCTGGGCTTGACGCATCACTTCTGCACAAGCAGCCACCACCGCAGGTGGACAAGGCACATCTACGGCTAACCAATTCCCCTGAAAACGCCCTTCTGGGCTAACTATTTGCTCGGTTACACCCAAGAAAATCGGTTCGCCTTCTTGTGGCATAGCAAATTGCAAAGAAATGCTCTGAGCCACCAATTTCTTCTCGAGCAACAAAGCATGACCACTAAACCGCTGCTGTGCCGCAACAACATCGGCTCGAGTGGCACACATCACCACCGAGTAACCACCTGCTGTTGGAGTATCCGAAGCTACTTTTACGACACAAGGCAGCTCGAGTTTTTTAGGAATAGGTTCACTAGCCGCAATATATTGATAAGGCAAAACCATATTCGCAGGAAATAAAATATCGAGAAAAGCTTTGTTGTTTAAAAATCGTAGTGTTTTTGGTTTAACCCAGTACTTTGAATCTGACAATTGCTCTTCGGGATATGGGTACTGCATGACCAATTGAGTATGCCCTTGCAGAATCTGAAAAAACTCTGCTTCAGTCCGATACGTTTGCAGATTCTGCGGCATCGGCAAATCACACAACTGCATGATCTCGAGAATCAGCGGATTTCTTGCATTGCGATGACAAACAAATGGCATCTCGCCAACACCAATTAAAGCACCACCACTCATGGCATCAAGAATGCCTTGTCCTTCTGGCAAAATACCATACGAAACATTTGGTAAACGCCCAACCAACATCAATTTTGTTGAAAAAATATCAGACAATAAAACAGGTTCAAAACCTAATCCCATAACCTAAAATAACACGCTAAGTTTTAACTTGTTGCACTTCAATATCAGCATACGCAACTTCTTGCACAGCCAAAAATTCGCCATCACGCACACCCTCGAGTAACGCCGAAAACAACACAGTACGCTCACCCCAATCCTCGGCAGGCACACTGCCAAACCAGAATCGCGCAGCAAAAGCCCGCAAACGCTTCAACGCCATCGGCATGGTTAAACGCTCAAACGCCAAATCTAAAAAATCAATACTCCGCACTCGCCGTCGAGCCGCTTCAAGCAACGCCCCAATCCCACTCGAGATTGGTTTAGCTTTACGTGGCAAATGAATCTCGGGCACATTTGGCAACATCAGCAAAGCCCGCTGCACCCGTTGCTCCTTTAAAAAAGAAATTGCACCCTCGAGTTTTGCTAGTGCCTGCACACCCTCGAGCACATCTGCAAGACTGGCATCCACATCATCGGCATCATCCTCGAGCACAACTTTAGGCGGTTTAGGCAGTAACAACCGGGCTTTTAATTCAATCACCCCCGACAAATGCGGCAATGCCTCCGAAGCCAACTCAATTGCCTCATCGGGCGGCAAAACCGCTTTGACAGCCGCGTACCGCGCTAACACTGCTCGAGTTAACGCCACCAGCGGCACGGCACTCGGCAGAATTGTTTCGGCACGCAGCGCCGCAGCCAACTCTGGCAACGAACCTTCAAAACCCTCAAAACGAGCTACAAACGTTGCCTCGAGAGGCGGGATAACCACGATTGGAGGCTCGAGAGAAAGTTGGGTCATAAATTTTTAGCTCGAAAAACAAACATGCTTTTAATAAGTATATGGCACAACCAACCAAGCCACAACTCGCTAACCAAAAACGATAAACTCATTCATGAACATTTCACAAATTTACGACTACCTGATACGCACTCGGCGAGACTTATGGCAAGCCCTCGAGAACACTCCAGAAGAAGTACTCAACCAACCATTACTCAAAGGCTCGAGATTCCACTGCATCAAAGACCTTGTGTTTCATATTGCCAATGTCGAAGATAGCTGGATTCAAGCCGATATTCAACAAAAGCAACCGATACTCAAAAAATTCCCGAACTTAGACGAAACCGAAGACGCACCCGTGTTCTCGAGTTTTACCTTAGAAACGCTCCTCGAGTATTGGCAAGCCGTGGAACAACAAACCCTGATTTACTTAACGGCATTAACAGACAACGAATTACAACGATTAGTTGAAGATTCACCTACCGAAAAATACACTGTGGATGGTTTAATCTGGCATGTGATGCTGCACGAAATACGACACACAGCCCAAATCGTTGCGCTACTGCGAATACAAGGCATCAAGCCACCTTCGCTTGACTTGTTGTTTTATTTGCCAACGGCTTAAACAATTTTTGCATGGAAAGAACATTGCTCGCTACTCGAGACTTTACCCAAGCACCAACCTTTTAACTCGGGCGGCGACTCTCGAGTGGTAACAACCCAATGGCTTCTCGAACCTCGAGCATCGTGTCTTGAGCAATGCCACGGCAGTAATCTGCGCCACTGACTAAGGCATCGGTCACTTCGTTCGGATGATCTTGTAAGTACGCAGCTTTGGCTTGGATTGGCTCGAGTTCTTGCCAGATTCCCTGCATTAATAATTTTTTGCAATCCACACAGCCAATCCCTGCTCGGCGGCATTCGGTATTGACCATTTCGATATTCTCTAAACTCGAGAATAATTTGTGATAGGCAAACATCACACACACATCTGGATTTCCTGGATCGGTGCGACGTACTCGAGCAGGGTCGGTTGGAGCCACTCGGATATTTTGCCAAATGGTTTCTTGTGGCTCGAGCACACCAATAGTATTGCCTTTGGATTTACTCATTTTGCCCGCACCATCTAAACCCAGCACTCGAGCTGCATTTTTATCGATGCTGGCTTTGGGTTCAGGAAAAATTGGTTGACTTTCCGATGCAAAACGGTAATTGAAACGCCGCGCAATCTCTCGAGTTAATTCGATATGCTGAATTTGATCTTCGCCTACGGGTACAGTATCAGCTTTATACAAAAGAATATCGGCGGCTTGTAAAACAGGGTACATCAGCAAACCCGCTAAGATACTGTGCTGCTCGGATTTATCCTTAAATTGTGTCATTCGCTCGAGATCACCAAGCGGTGTTTGTGTGGTAAAAACCCAGCCAAGTTCGACGTGTTCTCGCACATGCGACTGGGCAAATAACGTAATTTTATTTGGGTCTAAACCCGCCGCCATATTTGCCAAAGCCGCATCGAAGGTTAATTGCGGTAATTGTTTTGCCTCGTGTGGAATGGTGATAGCATGATAATCCACAATACAAAAAATGGCTTCCTTACCGATTTGTTCACCAATTTTTACCCAATTCCGAATCGCTCCGAGGTAATTACCAATGTGAATCTCGCCTGTGGGTTGAATTCCAGAAAACACGCGTTTCATGCGTAGGAAGTATACAGAGGAAAGCGCCAAAGGGCAAAACTGTAGGGGTTGGGCTTGCCTAACCCAACTAGGAAAACACTGTTTTAAACGCAACCGTAGCGGCGAGGCATGCCTCGCCAAATTAGCAAAACGCTCCGAGTTACATATTCTCGAGATTCAAAGAAAAGACTGTTTTAGACACAACCATAGCGGCGGGGCGTGCCTCGCTTCATTGTTAGCTCTCACATGCCCCCTTGCTACGTTCGACCCCTCAAATCGCTAAGGTCAAAGGCTGTATAACTCATTCAAAGTACAAACTCCACGGACGACGTATTCGTCGTTGCAAGGCGTAACGCATAATGGCTCGAGCCAGGCGTTTTGCGTCGTGTTGGGCGTTGCCACCTCGGATCAGGGTGGTTTCAACCACTTCGATACCTCTCATTCGGATGGCATCGAAATCGGGTTTGACTGGTATGGATTGGACTTTAGCGTATTGCTCGAGGGTGCTTTGGTGGATGCTGGCAGTGTTGACAAGGATTGCATCAGGGGTTCGTCCAAGGTGGTGAACAATAACTTGGATGTGCTCGAGCAGGGTCATATGGTCAGTTTCGCCCGGTTCGGTCATGATATTAGCGATGTAGACAAGTTTAGCTCGGGTTTTTTGAATGGTGTTTTTTAATGCGGGTACAAGTAATGGCGGTGTTAGGCTGGTGTATAAACTGCCCGGTCCAACAAGAATGATTTCGGCTTCGTTGATGGCTTCGATGGCGGCTTCTGGGGCGGTGATGTTTTCTGGCTCAAGGCTGAGGTTAGCGATGCGTCTGCCAGCTCGTTCGGATGACATGGTGCTTTCGCCTCGGATGATAGTGCCATCTTCAAGGTGGGTGATGAGTACGGCTGGCTCGAGACTGGCAGGTAAGACAATGCCGCGCACATCAAGGATTTCGTTGACGGCAAGGGTGGCTTCGGCAAAATTGTGGCGTTGTTCGGCAAGGGTGGCAATTAAGAGGTTACCGAAGGTGTGTCCGTTGATGTCGCCTCGAGTGAAACGGTGGGTCAGTAATTCTTTGAGCACTGGGCTGTCGGAAAGAGCGGCGTAACAATCGGTTAAATCGCCTGGAGCTGGCATTTGTAATCCTTGGCGTAATCGTCCGCTCGAGCCACCATCGTCGGTAACAGCAACAATAGCAGTCAGATTACTCGAGTACCCTTTTAAGCCCGATAACAAATTGGATAAACCCGTGCCGCCACCAATGGCAACAATACGTGGTCCTCGAGTCAGGGCACGTTTGCGAAAGATCATGTCGAGGGTTTCGGTGGGACTCGAGCCAAGCGCACCGAGTAAGCTGCGATTTAAGCCAAGGATGCCAAGAATGCCAAGCAATAAGCCACCAAAGAAACCAATACCCATTAAGCCCCAGCGTCCAAAGCCAATGGATTCAGAAAATTCGATCAGACGGGCTGTCCAGTTGATAAAGTTATTACGTTCTGGTCCAACGCGTGCCCATGCAACAAAAGCGAGGGTCAGTACCAGTAAGCCGATCATAATCAGGACAATAAAGCGTTTAACACGTAAGCCTGGAACAAACCAGCGCCACAAGCCAAAGAAAATTTCGCGTTTACGGGGCATTACGCGCCGCCTTCGCCACGACCAATATCGCGGTGCTCGAGTTGTACAGTGTAACTACTCGAGAAATCACGGGCGAGGGCTTCAGTGACAGCGACACTGCGGTGAAAGCCGCCTGTACAACCAACAGCAACGCTGTAACTCGAGCGTCCTGAGGCTTTGGCTCGTGTTAAGTTCAGTGCGAGGAATTCTCGCATTTCGTTGTAAAAAGCGGTGCCATCGGCGGTAAAAACGTGTTCAGCAACTTCTGACTCGAGTCCGCTTTGGGTTTTTAAATTGGCATCCCAGTAGGGGTTGGGTAAACTGCGAGCATCTACGACCAAGTCTGCATCGGTGGGTGCGCCGTGTTTAAAGCCAAAACTAAATAAGGTGACTTGAAAACCAGCTTGGTTGCCAGCGTAAAGCGCACGGAGGCGTTCGATTAAATCTCGAGCTTTGAGGTTTGAGGTGTCTATGATCGCATCAGCACGTTCACGTAGCCCTTCGAGTACTCGACGTTCTTCGCGTAAATCGCCGAGCAAAGTGGGTTCGCCAAGTGGATGCGAGCGTCTGGTTAGACCATAGCGGCGTACCAATACATCGTCGTCGGCATCCAAGAAAACCAGTTCGGGATGGGCTGTGGTTTGTACCATGGCAAATGCCATCTCGAGATCGGCTAAGAAAAATCGGGTTCGGGCATCTGTGACCACTGCCACGCGTTCGATACCTCGCGCCGTGCAACCTGTTAATAAGGCTGTCCAAAGCATTGGTGGTAGGTTGTCGGTGACAAAAAAACCAAATTCCTCGAGTGCTTGTAAGGCTGTAGTTTTACCAGCACCACTTCGCCCTGAAACTATGACAAACCGCATAGCAGCAGATTAGCAGATGAAGAAAAGTAAAAATGAGGAAGCTATTGTAATAGGTGGTTATAGCTCGAGCTTATTTGAAAATAGTTTGATTTGTCTGGCTGCTATGATGCTTTGAAAGAACAGTAACTGATATAGCGCATTGATGACTTTCTGATCCCTGTCCTTTTCCTAAGTTAATTTTCAGACCGATTGGTTTTTTTCTTGTCGTCCCAAACAGCACAACTACGCGAATTTGTACTGAGTATAAAATTTTTACTATACTCGAGAAGTGATTTTTTCGCCTTTCTAAAAGCACTTTTCTTCACTCGAGTTATCAAGATTTTCTTGAGCAGAATCGCAAACCAAACAACTGTTCTATTCACATCTTTGGGCGTAAAATAGCAACCCTATGGCAACCTCCCGCCGTACCACCAAGAAAGGTGCTGCCGATACAGCGAACCATGCCGTGTTCGCTGGCAGTATGCCTGTAACTTCCGAACTCACACCTTTTCAAATCCTCGCACCAGACGGCACACCCGTGCGTGAAGATTTGATCCCAGACCTCGATTTAGTCGAGGAGATGTATCGTCAAATGGCGCGCTTACGGCATTTAGACGATAAATTCATGACCCTGTATAAAAGCCAAAAACTTGGTAATTATGCGCAATTTGGTGGTCAGGAAGCCAGCCAAATTGGTAGTGCAATGGCATTGGATCAAAACCTAGACTTTCTCTGCCCAATGTACCGCAATACCGCTGCCATGATTACCCACGGTTGGAGCTTAAAAAACGCCATCATGTATTGGCGTGGTCATCCAGAAGGCTGGCGCATCCCCGACGACCTCAACATCTTACCAGTCATCATCAGTATTCCAGGACAAATTGTCCATGCAGCAGGTGTGGCAATGGGTTTACAAATGAAGAAAACAGGTGGGGTCGCCATGACCTATATTGGCGAAGGTGGCACATCCCAAGGCGATTTCCACATTGGTGTGAATTTCGCTTCGGCACGTAACGCACCAGCTGTTTTTATTATTGAAAACAATGGCTGGGCAATATCTGTGCCGCGCAAAGTGCAATCAGGTGTGGATTATTTAATGCGCCGTTCCGAAGGCTACGGTATTCCGGGCTATTTGGTAGATGGCAACGATATTTTAGCAGTCCACACCGTAGCTAAAAAAGCGGTACAAGATGCTCGGGATGGCAAAGGTCCAAGTTTAATTGAACAAATGACGTACCGAATTAGACCCCACACCACAGGCGACGACCCTAAAGCGTACCGCGATGAAAACGGCGATCCAAAATTCTGGGCAGAAAACCGCGACCCTATCCAACGCGTCAAACGTTTCTTAACAACCGAAAAACGCTGGAACGACGACCGCGAAGTTGCCATGATGGCAGAAATCGAAACCGAATTCCAAGCCGCTCTCGAGGCAGCCGATAATTTTGCAGCACCTGACCCCAAAGCCTTACTCGAGTATGTGTTTGTTAATCCTCCAGTGCAAATTCTCGAGCAACAAGCCATTTTAGCTGAACGTATCAAGGAAGTGAACGCATGACCCAAGTCCTTGAAAAAACCGAAACCAAAACACTTACCATGGCAGCAGCTATCACAGATGCAATGGATGTGATGCTTGACCGTGATCCAAGTGTTGTTATTTATGGCGAAGACGTTGGCAACTTAGGTGGTGTTTACCGCATCACTACGGGTTTACAAAAAAAGCATGGCGAAGACCGCGTGTTCGATAGTCCACTGACCGAAAGCGGCATTATTGGTACAGCCATTGGTGCTGGCGCAGTTGGTATGCGCCCCGTAGTCGAATTGCAATTTGGTGGCTTTATGATGCCCGCCTTTGACCAAATTTTTAGCCATGTCAGCAGGTATCGTTACCGCAGCCGTGGGCGTTACAAAGTACCAATGGTAGTGCGTTTTCCTGTTGGTGGTGGCACAGGTTTACTCGAGCAGCACGCTGATAGCCCAGAAGCTTACCTTGCCCATTCACCCGGTATTAAAGTGGCATACCCAAGCAATCCATACGATGCTAAAGGGCTTTTAATCAGTGCTATCGAAGATGACGACCCTGTGTTTTTCTTTGAAACCATTGTTCGTTACCGCGATCCAAAAATTCGTATGGAAGTACCAACAGGGTATTACAACATCCCACTCGGTAAAGCCAGAATTGCTCGAGAAGGCAAAGATGTCACTATTATTGGTTACGGCGGCATGATGCAAAACATTGAAACGGCTGCTGACGCAGCGGCTAGCGCTGGTATTCAATGCGAAATCATAGACCTACGCACCATTGTGCCACTGGATATCGAAACTATTCTCGAGAGTGTTGCCAAAACAGGACGAGTGATTATTGTTCACGAAGCCACCAAAACTGCGGGTATTGGCGCTGAAATTGCGGCACAAATCATGGAAAAAGCCTTTTACGAACTGGAAGCTCCCATCGAACGTGTGTGTAGTTTCGACACCATGCCAAGCCCGTTTAACAGCCTCAATCACTTCTCGAGACCCGAAGCGCACCATATTGCAGCGGCAATTAAAAAAGTGCTCAGCGCGTAAAAGTGGTCGCCCGCATTTGCATTATGCTCAAACAGGGCGGGTGCGAAACCCGCCCCAACGAATACTAGGAGAAACCCCATGCCCGAAATGCTGATGCCCGTGATGGCAGAATCCATTGCCGAAGCCGAAATCCTCAAATGGATGGTCAAAGAAGGCGACACTGTAACCGAAGGTCAGATGATTGCCGAAATCATGACCGATAAAGTCACCACCGAAATTCCAGCGCCTTACTCGGGAAAGCTCGAGAAAATTCTGGCTCCTGAAGGAACTGTGGTGCAAATCAAACAAGCCATAGCGATTATTGGGGATGGCGCAGCAGCCAGCACACCAGCTCCTGTGGCTGCACCTGCTGCCAGCAAACCTGCTCTGAAACTGGGTGATGACAGCCAAAGCGCCACCGAAAGCGCTACCAACAGCAGTTATGGTATGCCAACCAAAGCGGTGGCTTTGGATTTCGGTAATGCTGCCAAAGCTGCCACCTCGAGTAGTGTTAAAGCAGCGGGTACCAACAAATTTGGACGACCACTGGCTGTACCTGCGGCTCGTAAGATGGCTCGAGAAGCTGGTATTGACATTATGGAAGTACCTGGCAGTGGTCCAAATGGGCGTGTTGGGGTCGAAGATGTCAAAGATTATGTCGAAGTTGTATCTGCCAGCACGTATGGTGGCACAACCGTCAAACCAAGCGCTGCACCTGTGGTTGTTGCACCAGCAGTAACCTCGAGTAGTAGTGGCGGTATGACCGTACCACCACCGCAGTACCGCACCCCAAAAGGACTCGAGCATCTCGAGACTCGGACACCGTTGCGGGGCATGCGCCGAGTGATTAGTAACGCGATGGTTGCCAGCCATTTGTACACAGTACGCACCTTAACAGTGGATGAAGTCAATTTTACGGCTTTGGTTGAATTACGTGAACGTTTAAAACCAGCCGCTGAAAAAGCTGGTGTGAAAATCACATACTTGCCATTTATTTTTAAAGCCGTTGCCAGCGCCTTAAAAGCCTTCCCAAATGTCAATAGCAGTTACGATGAAGCTACTGGGGAAGTTGTCCATAAGCAATACTTCAACATTGGTTGTGCTGTGGACACCGAAGCAGGTTTAATTGTACCTGTTGTTAAAAACGTGGACAGTAAGAGCATTCTCGAGATTGCTAAAAGCATTTCAGATTTAGCAGGTAAAGCTCGGGAAGGCAAACTTGCACCCGACGAAATCAGTGGCTCGAGTTTTGCAGTTACCAATATCGGTAGTGCAGGTAGTTTATTATCTTTCCCAATTATTAACGCCCCAGATGCAGCAATTCTTGGTGTGCATACCATCGTGGATCGTCCGATTGTCAAAGATGGTCAGATTGTAATTGGCAAAATGATGTACCTCAGCTTATCCTTCGATCATCGTTTAATTGATGGTGCTGAAGCAGCAAGGTTCGTTAAACACTTAACACGTTTACTCGAGAATCCAGATATGTTGTTGCTCGAAGCGATTTAAAGAAAAAGGTAGAGGAATTAGAGAAAAGTTCAAAGAGGAAAGCCTAAAACTTTCCTCTTTTTTTTGCGGTTTTAATCAAACCGAATGGCTTTTCGCCAAACTTGAAATCGTCGCCAGAAGCATTGTGCTCGAGTTTCATTGACTTGCACAATTGGTAATCCAAGGCGTTGCAAAATGTCTTTTGCTAACAGCTCGAGCGGAAGATTTTCGGTATTGATTTGCGTGGCAAACATTGGGTCTTGTAAAGCAAGGATGCAGCGCTCGAGATTCCCCAGAGCAAATTGATTGTTGCCGTCACCGCGTTTACGTAATCTGCGACGAATTTCTTGGCTTGATGCAGTCAGGGCAAAGTGATGTATTATACCAAAGCGGTTTGAAAGTGAGTCATAATAAACACATGACCCGAACAATAAAACCAATCAACTGGGCTGAAAGTAGCCAAGAACTGGAACAACGCTTCAAACAAGAAAAACAACCAGAACGCA
>JAAFIG010000048.1 GCA_013298595.1 Deinococcales bacterium
GGCAGAATTTTAGTCCAACCACTCGAGAAACTGTAAATTAAAGTCATTAAAATTGGCATGGTTAAATACAGCAACAACGCAATTAAAATGCCGCGTCGCAAAAAGTTCATCATCCTGCACCACCTTGTAAAGCTGCCGACCAGCGTCTTGAGCTGCGATAAAGCACCAAGCAGACCAGTAAAACCACTGCCATCATGCAAGAAAGAGCTGCGGCTGCACCTGGGTCGTAACCCACTTGCCCAGAAACCTGAAAACCAATTTGGGTTGGTAACAAATTAATACTGCCTTGCGATAAAGCATACACCGTGGCATAGGCTCCAAAAGAATTAGCAAACAGCAATGCCAACGAACCCAACAACGAAGGTAACAACACAGGAATACCAACTCGCCACCAGAATAACAACGGTGATGCCCCAAGCCCTCGAGCTGCCTCGAGCCAATCTTTTTGAATCGCGGCGAAGGCGGGTAGCATTAACACAGTCATCAGGGGCCATTGAAAATACAAGTACACCAAATGCAAATTCTGTCGTTTATAAATATCTATTGTCTCGAGATTTAAAGCTTGTAACACAGCATTAAAAACCCCAGTTGTACCCAGTAACACCACAAAAGCAAATGCCAATGGAACACCAGCAAAATTGGCAGCAACACCACTCAAACCAGCTAATAAACGCTGAGTTAAAGCTTTACTACGCCATAACGCCCCAGCCGTTAATGTTCCCAGAATTCCACCTTCAAGTGCACTTTGAAAACTTAGTGTCACACTATTGCCTAGTGCTCGAAAAAAAAGTGTTTTAGTGGCTTCTGCCCAATGCTCGAGTGTAAAACCAGTTTTGTTGGTAAAAGCTGTTAAAACCAAAAAAGCCCCTGGTAAAACCAGAAACAGTATTAAAAAAAGCATAAAACTAAAGGCTATCAGTATCGAAACAAAACGTAAATTCATAGGATACCTCGAGCTGAATAAAGAAAAGAGGATGAGATTTTTAGCTCATCCTCTTTTCTCGAGATTTTATTGTTCTACAACATTGGTTGCCCACAGTTCGCCAATATTTTTAACGATGTCAGGCATTTGCTTCCAAGCTTTAATTGGTACGACTTTGTTGTATTGGAAAGCAGGAATCATTTTTGCAC
The DNA here is from genome assembly GCA_013298595.1 of Deinococcales bacterium. Lineage (GTDB taxonomy): Bacteria > Deinococcota > Deinococci > Deinococcales > JAAFIG01 > JAAFIG01. The sequence continues at coordinate 1,132 of JAAFIG010000048.1, forward strand.
GAATGCTGGCGGGTAAGTTCTTACGGATTTTCTCGCGGATAGGTTGAGCGCCGCCTTCGGCGTACATACGTTGACCTTCGTCGGAGAAAAGGAATTCCATAAACAACTTAGCCACATTTGGACGAGCCGTAAAAGCATTAATGACTGGGGCATACGGTCCTGTGGTGGTGGCATCCAGAGGGATACGGATTTCGATATTGATATTGTTATCGGCTAATTGGCGCTTAAAGTTTAAGCCGTTGTAATCCCAGTTAATACCAATGGCCACTTCGCCTTTTTGAATATTTGCCAGCGATGGCACAGTGGGTAATAAATTACCTGATTTTTGTAATTTTGCAAAGAAATCAATACCCGGTTTGACATTGGTTTCCGAACCACCAAATGCCATAGCTGCTGCAATCACAGCGTATTGTGCATTGGCGGCTTTACGAGGATCGTTAACTGCAATTTTGCCTTTGTATTCGGGGCGTAACAAATCGCGCCAAGTACGAGGAATGGTTTTGACCAATTTAGGATTTACGACAAAAGCTATTGCGCCATAATAAGCAGCCGCATAATGACCATCTGCACCTTTTGCCCAATCAGGGATTTCACTCCACTTACTGTTTTTATATGGCATAAACGCGCCTTGCTCGGTACCAATTGGACCAAATGCCAAGCCGACATCGCCAACATCGGCAACGGGTGCATTTTTCTCGGCTAAGAATTTAGCGATTTCCTCAGCACTGCTCATATCGGTATCGGTTTGTGTAACACCATATTTGCTGGTGAATACCTGCCACATCTTCTCGTAATTTAACCAATCATTGGGAATGCCATAACTGACGATTTTACCTTCTTGCTTAGCTTTGGCTGCTAATTCAGAAATGGTATCACCTGCCATGACTGCACCAAGACCTGTGAATAAAACTGCGCCGAACAACATCGTGGATTTCTTCATACTTCCTCCTCGAGCTTGTACCCAACCGTCAGTCTAAAATTGTGTTGTCAGCACTTTATCATGGAATCTTCATTGAATGCTTGCTCTTGCGGGAAGGCTGGGTGAGCGGTGTAGCATACAAGAGGAGGAATTTATATGGCAGCTTTTATAGCAGAATTTATTGGCACATTTGCACTAACACTGATTGGTGCAGGCGCAATTATCAATGGCGGAGCAGGATTGGTTGGTGTGGCACTGGCACATGGTTTAGTGATTGTGGTTTTTGGTACGGCACTCGGTGCAATCTCAGGAGGACATTTCAACCCAGCTGTCAGTGTGGCGATGCTGGCAACAGGTCGAATAGACCCGATTAAAGCCCTTGGTTATATTGTCTCACAAGTGCTCGGAAGCATTGTTGCTGCCTTTATCCTGACCCAAGTATTCCCAGCCGAAGCCATCACCACCGCAAAACTTGGGACACCACTGCTCTCGAGTACGACTTCGGTTGGTGCAGGCATTATTCTCGAGTTTATCACCACATTTTTCCTAGTCACTGCAATTTTTGGTACGGCTGTTGATGCTCGAGCACCTAAACTCGGCGCATTATTTATTGGGCTAACTGTCACACTAGATATTCTGTGTATTGGACCAATGACAGGCGCTGCTATGAACCCAGCCCGGCAAATTGGACCTGCGTTAATTGGTGGCTATCTCGAGAATTTCTGGTTGTATTGGATTGCGCCAATTGCTGGTGCGGTAGCCGCCGCCTTTTTATACGATGGTTTGTTTCATAAGCGCACCGATTAATGGTTCGAGTCAACAAAAAAGAGCAGCCGCAAGCTGCTCTTTTAATTTCTCTTGATTATGCAACTTGGGCAAAGGCTAGTTCATCACGGACAACATGCACACCAATGCTGGTCAAGCGTTCAACGAGGCGCTCGTACCCACGGTTAAGATATTGCACACCTTCGATATGGGTTTCGCCTTCGGCAGCCGATGCAGCAATCACCAAAGCAGCTCCAGCCCGAATATCAGCAGCTTTGACAGGAGCACCTGTTAATCTCGAGCCTTCGATCAAAATGCTGTGATCTAAGACTTCGGTTTTTGCGCCTAAACGGTTGAGTTCGGCGCTGTACCCAAAGCGGGTGGTGTAGACAGGGTCGGTGATGCGGCTATGCCCTGATACAGTAGCGAGGTACGCTGCCATCATTGGTTGTAAATCGGTGGGGAAACCAGGGAAACTCGAGACCGTTACTGAGACGGGTTTTAAGTGATTAGAACGAGCATCCAAGTAAATGGTGGTATTGTCTAACTCGAGGATTTTGACACCACTTTCAGTTAACTTAGCGGTTAAAGCACGCATGTGGTCAACATTGGCATTGGTCAGGGTTAACTCGCCGCGAGTAGCGGCGGCTGCCAGTAAGTAGGTGCCAGCTTCAAGCCGATCTGGTATGACTGTGTATTCGCCACCTGTTAACGCTGCTACGCCTTCGATCTCGAGGGTATGACTGCCAACACCGCGAATTTTTGCGCCGAGAGTATTGAGGAAGTTGCAGAGATCTACAACGTCGGTGTCTATGCTGCAATTTTCTAAACGCACCATGCCAGTGCCGAGCACCACAGCACAAACAGCATTTTGGGTACCGCCAACAGTCAACAGATCAAAAACAAAACGCCCAGAGAATGGGCGGTCGCGGACAGCAATAAAATCGCCGTTGTTTTCGACAATGGTAGCGCCTAATGCCCGTAAAGCTTTGATGTGTTGATCGACTGGGCGAACCCCGAAGGTGCAACCGCCTGGTTGTGGCACGCGAGCTTCACCAACTCGAGCTAGGAGTGGTCCCATGACGTTAAAACTGGCTCGCATCTTAGAAACAAGGCTGTATGGCGCTTCAACACTGGTAATTTCTGGGGCGTGAATGGTCAGGGTGTGTTCGGATTGCCACGCAAATTTGACACCTAAGCTCGAGACGATACTGAGAATCACTTCGACATCAGATAAACGAGGAATGCCATGTAAGGTGACAGGTTCGCCGCATAGGATGCTGGCTGCAAGGATTGGTAAGGCAGCATTTTTACTTGGGTTGACGGGCAAGGTTCCCGAGATGGCGTTGCCGCCACGTATGAGTAATGGTGCGCTGGACATGGTTTTTGATTCAAATAGTGGTGGCATCTTCATTATCCTTTTCTCCCAAATCGGTCTGGATACCATAGTGCGAGGGAATTGCTCTCTTCGAGCAGTATGTGAGTATTATACACATCAACAGCAAAATGTGAAAGTGGGTGATATCATACTATTACTCGAGATTACGTAGACACACAACCGTCACACGCATAGCATCAAACTCGTGGTACTATAGCTTGTGCCTAAGAAGGAAAAAAAGCGTTTACAAGTTGTTATCAGCGATGAACAAGACGCATTACTGACCAAAGCTGCCTACGAACTGAGTAGTGCAGAACGACTTGTTTCCAAATCCGAAGTGGTTCGGTTGGCAATCGAAAAAATCAGTGCAGAACTCGAGAACAGCAGTGCACTCGAGCCATTACTGCGTCAACTTCTAGCCGAAGAAAAAGACGACGACGAATAATCCAGTTTCATCGTTCTCGAGAAAAGCCCAAGTATAGTAACAAGCGATGCGCGGCTTTTTACTAGCTATTAGTTTGGGACTGCTCTCGAGTTGCAGTTTTACCTTTTTACCTTTTACACCACGCCCACTGGATATTCCACCCGCTATTATTATAGCCAACGACAGTGTTTTAACTCGTAGCCAGAACAGTATTGTTTTACGGGTGAACTTGATTAAAGTACCTAACGAAGGCTATCTCAGTGCCAGCTTGTACTTAAAAACCGATCGAACTGAACGCCGCATCGCCGAAGACAGCAAACTGATTAGCACCGACTCAAGAAATCTCGAGTTTAGTTTCCCAGATGCCAAACTTGGTTCGTACCGCGCTTATTTGTTCTGGCAAGGTAGCATTGTGCGTCAATTTGAATTTACCCTCGAGTAAATGCCATCTATCTGCTAAACTGACGCGCTTATGGCAAAACAAGATAAATCAAGTCAATATGGAGTCACGCCTCGCAGTGTGGACTTTAACGATTGGTACAACGAAGTGGTCATGAAAGCCGACCTCGCCGATGACAGCCCTGTGCGCGGTGCTATGGTGGTTAAACCATACGGTTGGGCGCTTTGGGAAAATGTGCAAAAAATCCTCGATGCCGAATTTAAGGCAACCAACCACGAAGCTTTGGCGTTCCCAATGTTTATCCCGATGAGCTTCTTACAAAAAGAAGCCCAACATGTCGAAGGTTTCGCGCCAGAACTGGCAGTTGTCACCCATGCAGGCGGGCAAGAACTCGAGGAACCACTGGTGGTACGTCCAACATCTGAAACCATCATTGGGCATATGTGGAGTAAATGGGTGCGTTCGTACCGCGATTTACCATTGCTACAATACCAATGGGGTAGCGTTGTGCGTTGGGAATTGCGCCCACGCAAATTTCTTCGCACCACCGAATTTTATTGGCACGAAGGGCATACTGCCCATGCCAGCCACGAAGAAGCCCTCGAGGAAACCCTGCGAATTCTCGAGATTTACCGCAATTTTGCCAAAGATTACGCTGCTATGCCCGTCATTGCTGGCTTAAAAACCCCATCCGAACGCTTTGCAGGTGCTGATGCCACATATAGCATCGAAGCGATGATGGGTGATGGTAAAGCCCTACAAGCAGGTACCAGCCATTATTTAGGGCAGAATTTTTCTAAAGCCTTTGAAGTGGCGTTCCAAGCCAAAGACCAAACCCAACAATTTGCCCACACCACCAGTTGGGCAATTTCTACCCGTATCATTGGCGGCATCATCATGACCCACGGCGACGACAAAGGCTTGGTTTTGCCACCCATGCTTGCACCGTACCAAGTAGTAATTGTGCCAATTTTCCGCACAGAAACCCAAGAGCAAATGATTGAGGCAGCAAGGGCGTTAGCAGCCGAATTAAAAGCCAAAGGAATCCGAGTCAAAATAGACGAACGCGACGGTGTTTCCAATGGTTTTAAGTACAACGACTGGGAAATGCGTGGCGTACCCTACCGCCTCGAACTCGGACCTCGAGATTTAGAAAGCGGCAATGTGGTACTGGTTTCAAGACTTGGTGGCGAAAAAGAAATCATTGCAAGGGACACTGCCATTGCAATGATGCCCGAGAAATTAGTGGCTTTCCAAGCCGAATTATTGGCTCGAGCCGTAGCTTTCCGCGATTCGCGGATTAAAACAGCTGATACATGGGAAGAATTTAAAGAACTGATCGAAGCGGGGTACTTTGTTCGGGCTTTTCATTGCGGCGACACCGACAGCGAAAAGAAAATCAAAGAAGAAACCAAAGCCACCACCCGTTGTATTCCACTCGATACAGAAATCTACGGCGAACTCGAGCAAGGTGTGTGCATTCACACAGGCAAACCTGCCGCATATGGCAAACGCATTATTTTTGCTAAAGCCTACTAAGCTGTTCGGCTGAAGCCAAAGTAATCGGAACTCGAGTACATTGCACCTATGTTTTGCGACCTCGAGTTTCGAGAATCTGGGATTGAATAATTTCATCCGTCCCCATTCTTTTCTCGAGGTCCTTATGATAAAAACCCGTATAGCCCCAAGCCCAACTGGAGATCCACACGTCGGCACGATATACCAAGCCCTATTTAACCGCGTTTTTGCCCATCAGAACAATGGCAAATTTATTCTTCGTATCGAAGATACCGACCGCACCCGTTTCAACCCAGAATCACAACGTCGTTTACTCGAGATGCTCGACTGGGTGGGGCTACCAGCCGATGAATCACCAACAGTGGGCGGACCAGCAGGCAGTTACATCCAAACCGAACGCGTAGCAAATCATCAAAAGTACGCAGCCCAAATGCTCGAGGCTGGCACTGCGTACCGAGCCTTTGACACCAGCGCCGAACTCGAGGAACGACGCAAAATTGCCGAAGCTGCCAAAGCCAGTTACCGAGGCTATGACCGCCGTGACCGCGACTTGTCAAAAGCCGAATCCGATGATCAAGCCGCTAACGGCGAACCTTTTGTCATTCGGATTAAAGCACCACTCGAGGGTGAAGTGATTGTTCAAGATCGTTTGCGAGGCGCAGTCACATTTAAAGCCACCGAACTTGACGACAAAGTGCTGCTCAAAGCCGATGGATTCCCCACCTATCATTTAGCTGCCATGTCCGACGATCACGATATGGGCGTAACCCACGTGATTCGTGCCGAGGAATGGCTGACCAGCACACCAATCCATAAACTCATTATCCAAGCCATGGGTTGGCAAGAACCCGAATGGATTCACACACCACTTTTACGAAACCCAGATAAATCTAAACTCTCAAAACGAAAATCCAACACCAGTGTCGAAAGCTACAAAGACATGGGCATCACCCCAGAAGCCCTTGTCAATTACCTTGGCATGATGGCATTTAGTATGCCCGACGGACGCGAACTGTTTAATTTTACCGATTTACTCGAGCATTTTACATGGGAACGTGTTTCACTCGGTGGACCCGTTTTTGATATTGGAAAATTAACTTGGCTCAACGGGCGTTACATCCGCGAAGTGCTCACGCTCGAGGATGTCGTTGTCAGAGCCAAACCATACCTCGAACAAGCAGGTTACGATTTATCCGACACAGCCAAACTGACTCGGGTGATTGATGCTCTCCGACCGCGTTTTGATACGTTTAGCGAAGTTGCCGAAAAAGCCTCATATTTTTACCAAGACATTGTTCTCGAGGACAAAGCCAAAGCCAAACTCGAAGAGGGGAGAGGTCATTTAGCTTCATTGCTCCCGCTGCTCGAGCCTGTGGCTTGGACTTGGGATGTCATAGAACCAATCATCAAAGGGTATGCCGAAAATGCAGGAGCAAAACTTGGTGCAGTCATGCAACCAATCCGAGCCGCGCTCACAGGTAAACTCGAGAGTCCTGGCATGGGCGAATTGCTCGAGGCACTGGGCAAGGAACTTTGCCTAACACGAATAAAGAATGCTGTCTAAAAGAAATTGGTCGGCTCGAGTTAGATTTTTACTGTCCTTTAATCCAGTCCAACTCGAGCTTAAAGCGCTCTGCTCGACCATTGCCAAAAGTCAGTCCAAAAAATGCTATTCGGCTCGTATCTAATGGATCGGCACGAATAAATTCTCCTGAACGCATGGCTCGAAAGGTATTGAAAGGTAACCGAACTTCTATCCATTTCCCTACCACCGTATTAAACTGCATTCGGTACGTAATTCGGCTGTTGGAGTCCATGCCAAGTTGCAGACCATAGCGTTTGCCATCGCCGCGTACCCGAAGTACCAAACTCGAGAAATTTGATAAATCGTAACGACCTGCCACTGAACGAATTCCAGAAAAACCACCACCGTTTTCTAAACGAACCCGTCCTGTAAACTCGAGTAAACCATTGCGAAACGCAATCTGACTCCTCGAGATGCCACCCATGACGGCATCGTTGCGAAGATACCAAGTGGTTTCTTTGGGTTGAAATTCAAAAATGGTGGCAGCAACAGCTGAGCTAAGTAGCGCAAAGATGAGGGCAAAAACTTTCATACTAAAAGGGTATACGAAACGTGTCACGGCAAATAGCGATAACTGACCATTTTTTTCGTATGTTACGCTCAAGAAGATGAAAACTCGAGAATTAAAGATTTTGGGTTGCGCGGAGCTTACTCGAGACCGTTGGCAATACTTTATCTGTTGAATGGTTCAAAGCACTGCTCTAATCTGTCAATACACCAAAACCTTAAAACCGCGTAAACTAAGCCCATGCCAACTGTTGCTGAAATTTTTGATACCCTCGAGTATGGTGCTGCTCCTGAATCCGCTGCGGAAGCTTTTGCGTGGCTTACGTCGCATAAGAATTCGTTTGATTTGTTCATTGCAAATAAATGGGTGAAATCAAAATCTGGGCGTAAACTCGAGACGATTAACCCTGCTAACAAAACAGTTTTGGCGCAATTTTCTCAAGGCTCGAGTGAGGATGTGGATGCTGCCGTAAAAGCGGCACGGAAGGCTTTGCCGCAGTGGAAGGCGTTGTCGGGTCATGCTCGAGCGCGGTATTTGTACGCGTTGGCACGGCTTATTCAAAAATACGGTCGGTTATTTGCTGTGCTCGAGACTTTGGATAATGGTAAGCCAATTCGGGAAACAAGGGATATTGATATTCCTTTAGTGGCGCGGCATTTTTATCATCATGCGGGTTGGGCGCAATTGCTCGAGTCCGAATTTACGGGCTTTGAAGCGGCTGGTGTGGTTGGACAGATTATTCCGTGGAATTTTCCGCTTTTAATGTTGGCGTGGAAAGTTGCACCTGCTTTGGCTGCGGGTTGTACCGTGGTTTTAAAACCTGCGGAGTTTACACCTTTAACAGCGTTGTTATTTGCCGAAATCGTTACCGAAGTTGGTTTGCCACTTGGGGTTTTCAATATTGTCACTGGTGATGGTGAAGCAGGTAAGGCTTTAGTAGAGCATGCTTTGGTGGATAAAATTGCTTTTACAGGCAGCACTGAAGTCGGTAAGTTTATTCGTCAGGCAACGGCTGGTTCGGGTAAAAAACTCTCGCTCGAGTTAGGTGGTAAATCTCCATTTATTGTTTTTGATGATGCTGATTTGGATAGTGTAGTTGAGGGTGTTGTGGATGCAATTTGGTTTAACCAAGGCGAGGTTTGTTGCGCTGGTAGCCGAATTCTTGTCCACGAAAGTATTCATGATGCATTGCTATCTAAACTCAGGGCACGTATGGAAACCCTGCGAATTGGTAATCCGCTCGAGAAAAACATTGATATGGGTGCTTTGTGTAGCCTTGAGCAATTTGAACGTGTTTCTAAACTGGTGCAACAAGGTGTGGATGAAGGCTCAAGTTTATGGCAACCATCGTGGACTTGCCCAACCAATGGCTATTTTTACCCGCCGAGTGTTTTCAGTGCTGTATCACCAAGTAGTTCCGTGGCACAACTCGAGATTTTTGGTCCTGTGGTCATTATGATGCCGTTTAGAACCATCGAAGAAGCCATTGGGCTTGCTAATAACACCGTGTACGGACTTGCCTCGAGCCTCTGGACAGATAATATTAATCTTGCTCTCGAGGTTGCACCGCGTATTAAAGCTGGCATTGTCTGGGTTAATTGCACCAATCAAATGGATGCCGCCGCTGGGTTTGGTGGGGTCAAGGAAAGTGGTTTTGGTCGTGAAGGTGGTCGTGAAGGGATGTATGAGTACTTGCGAAAAGAGGAAGGTGGAAAGAAGAAGGCTAAACCTGTAGCGGCGAAGCATTCCTTGCCCTTGCCTGCCAACGATGATTGGGAAATGCCAGCGATAGATCGCACGGCAAAATTGTTTATTGGGGGTAAACAAGTCCGACCTGATTCTGGGTACTCGAGAGTCGTGTACTCAACTTCTGGCGTGTTGCGAGAGGAAGTTGGTGAAGGCAATCGCAAGGATATTCGCAATGCCGTTGAAGCTGCTCATGCCGCTTCAGGTTGGGGTAAAGCTACAGCGCATAACCGAGCACAGATTTTGTACTATATTGCCGAGAATCTGAGTGCTCGAGCAGATGAATTTGCTAAACGCTTAGTATCTGCTTCTGGGGATGTTAAAGCAGCGAAACTCGAGGTTGAACGCAGTATCGAAACCCTGTTTACCTTTGCAGCGTGGGCGGATAAGTTTGATGGTGTAGTGCATAGCATTCCAATGCGTGGTGTGGCACTTGCCATGAACGAAGCGATTGGTGTGATTGGTATTGTTTGCCCGAATGAGCAACCGCTGCTTGGCATGATGGCTTTGCTCGCCCCTGCCATTGCGCTTGGTAACACAGTGGTACTTGTACCAAGCGAAACCAACCCACTTGCTGCTACTGATTTTTATAGTGTCCTCGAGACTTCAGATGTTCCCGCTGGTGTGGTTAATATTGTAACTGGCGACTCGAGTAGTCTAGGTAAAACCCTTGCCGACCATCTGGATGTGGATGCCATTTGGTTTACAAGTAACGCAGATGTTCTCGAGAAAGCCAGTGCTGGTAACTTAAAACGCACTTGGAATCTCGAGGGTTACGATGTTAGTGCGCTCGAACCAAAAACAGCTTTGCGTGAAGCCAGTCAGGTGAAAAATATTTGGATTCCGTATGGTGAAAGTCTCGAGGGTGGTACAAAATACTAAAGTTGATAAAAGCGCCAGTTTTGGCGCTTTTTATTTGGTTTCTACTTTTGGTTTACGTAACAAATGAATGGCACTTGGTACAACGCCTGCTAAAATACCCACGCCAATAAATGCCAGCAAGTATTTCTCGAGTGTAGAAGCCCCAATTACTTGTCCTAGGAAGTAGCCCAGTGATGTGACACTTGTGCCCCAAAGAATACCTCCAATACAACTAAGCATAAGGAATTTATTGTAAGGCACAGCCGAAACACCTGCCATTGTTGGCGCAAAAGCTCGGATAACAGGAATAAATCTGGCAATGATGATGGTTATCATGCCGTATTTGTCAAAGAAAGTTTTGGCTTTGGTGACATTTTCAGGGTCGAAAAATCTGGATTGAGGGCGACTAAAGACTTTATTGCCAAAGGTTTTACCAACCCAATAGCCAAGTTGATCGCCGCAAATACTGGCAATCGAACAAACCAGCATCACGTACAGTAACTCGAGTTTGCCGCTGGCAGCGATGACTCCGGCTGGCAGTAGCAGCGTATCGCCAGGTAAGAAAAAACCTGCTAGTAAACCCGTTTCAATAAAAATAATGGCGAACATGCCAATATAGCCGATGGTAGGAATCAGTTCTTCAAGATTTAATCCAAGCACGGCAGAAGTGTACCAGTTGATGCGTGAAGGCAGTGAGAAGAACCTACCCAAGCAATTTTGTTAAAACACTCGAGAGTTGAGTTGGTGCACATGCCAACACAGCTTTGGTTTGTATGGCAATTGCACTGGCAAATACGCTCGAGTCAAGCGTACCAATAATATTCAGGCTCGATTGCCAAGCAGGAAAGGTCTTGCCTTCTTGGTATGTCAGTCCAGAGCTGCTGGTTTCTGAACTTGATTTTATGGTCAGCGCATTGCCATTGGTGGTTATTGCAGTTGCATCCAAAGCCAGTACTTGATGTGGCTCGAGATCATGTAGTAATGCCAAAGCTGGGGTGGCATGAATTTGCTCGAGAACCGCGAGGGTAATCCGTCCTTTGAAATACGGAAGGGCTGTTAATACCTCAAGACTGGCAACATGATGCTCGAGCGGGCAGAGTATCAGGGTGTGCAAGCCACCAGTGCCACCTTCAAGGGCGATACAAAGACTACCGAAGGTATCTGACCAACTTCTCGAGAAAACAGGTTTCATGCGGCAACTGGTTGCAACATTGCAATCAAAGCTTTGAACGGGGCAAGATGCTCTGGGTGCGTTTCAAATAATAATTCTGGATGCCATTGCACGGCAATGATGCCGTCCCCCTCGAGACCTTCTACCAAACCATCTGGCGAGTACGCACTGACCGATAAACTCGGGGCAACATCTTTGATACCCATATGATGATACGAATTAACCCGCAATGTTTCCACGCCGTACTCGGCAGCTAAAACCGAACCAGCCACAACCCGAACCCGATGCCCTAGGGTCGGAGGTAACGCCAATTGCCGATGGTCAGCCCAAATACCTTGCGAATGAGGAATATGCTGCAGCAAAGAACCACCTTCAGCCACATTAATTAACTGAATACCACGACAAATCCCAAGAATCGGTTTTTTCGCCTCTCGAGCTGCTGTGTACAGTTCTAATTCAAAAGCATCTCGAATGGCATCTATTTCACCCAGACCTGCTTCATGGTCGGCTCCCCAAATTTCGGGGTCAGGGTCAACACCCCCAGAAAACAACACGCCATCTAAAGACTCGAGCTGCATTAAAGAAGTGCCCAGCAAAGTTGGCAACATAATTGGTAAGCCACCAGCCGCATAGACCGCTGCTGAGTACGCCAATGCCGTGCCATTCCAAGCACGTTGCAACGACGAATCCTTAGTACTACTGACCGTAATTCCTATGCGAGGTTTCATGACACGGTATCCTAACAAAAAACGGGGTTGACAAACACGCCTTACCTCTGTATATTTTGGCGCTGACCTCGCCGAGGTGGCGGAATTGGTAGACGCACTAGCTTGAGGGGCTAGCGCCCGCAAGGGTGTACGGGTTCAAGTCCCGTCTTCGGCACCAAAATAGAAAAGCGTTCCTGCAAAGGAGCGCTTTTTTGCTAAGCTAATAGCATGTCATTCTCCGAGCATCGGTTTTCGTTTGCGGGCAAAAAAGTTATTGAATTCAAAGACAAACTCTTTGACCTCGAGAAATACGCTTTCCGAGTGCGCCGCGAATATGAAGCAGAAACTTCTTGGCTCGAGATGTTCACCAATTTACTCGAGCAACCCGAAGCCGCTAATCTCGAAGCTTTAGTGATTGGAGCATGGTCAGATGAACAATTTGACGATGATTCTCAACCAATTATTGAAGCGCTGGTTGCCGCTAAGGACACCTTAAAAAACCTTAAAGCCATTTTCCTAGGCGATATTGTTGGCGAAGAATGCGAAGTTTCATGGATTCACCAGTCTGATGTTAGCCCAATTTTCCATGCCTACCCAAATCTCGAGGTGTTTGCGGTGCGTGGCTCGGAAGGATTGCAATTTGGTAATACCAGCCACTCGAGCCTACGGCATTTAACAGTGCAATCAGGCGGTTTAGATGTTGGTGTTGTCCGAGATATTCTTGGTTCTGATTTTCCAAACCTCGAGCATTTAGACTTGTACCTTGGCACAGATAATTACGGAGCCAATACCGCAGTTGATGATCTTGCCCCACTTTTTCGCGGCGAGGTTTTCCCAAAACTGACTTACCTTGGTTTACGCAACAGTGACCTCTCGGATGCGCTTGCGGCAGTGCTGGTTAATGCACCGATTCTCGAGCGAATCAAAACCCTCGATTTATCCTTGGGAACATTGTCTGACGAAGGTGCCAAGATATTCTCGAGTAAGGAAAAACTAGGCAGTCTCGAGAAGCTTGATTTGCATTACCACTACGTTGGCGAGGAAGCTTTGCGTGAACTCAAAGCGCATTTGCGAAAACTCAAAATTAAAATAGATGCTGCTGATGCTCAAGACCCAGATGATGATTGGCGCAGTCCGCAAATTGGAGAGTAAAAATCAATGCGTGCTGTATTTCATTACCAAAGTGACTTTTATTTGAATTGATACACCATCGATTTTGGGTTTTGGGGATAACTGTGGATTTGCTTGTCATTGCTCCACCCGAAAGCCGTCGTGCTCGAGCGATTCAAAACAGTTTACTCGAGCGTAATTTACCGCCTGCTCGAGTGCTTTCATGGCTCGAGATTATCAACGGTGCACCACTCGAGAATCACGTTTCTGAAAATACAATCATCAAACTTGATTCACCATCTGAGGATTGGGAAACTGATAAAAAATTGCTCGAGCTTGGGTATAACTTGTCCGACCCAGACCGCGATTATGCTCGAGTGAACACACAAAATCTCGAGTACGACCTTGGTGCGATTCTTTCCTCCAGACAGTGGTATTTGGGTTTTAACCATGTGCTCGAGAATATTAAGGCGCAACTCGAGGTAATGGGTAAAACAGCGATGAACCACCCAGATGATATTGCTTTGATGTTTGATAAACGTGCAACTCATACCGAACTCGAGGCTGCTGGGATTCAGGTACCACCTGCGTTACTGCCAATTCACAGTTTTGATGAATTGGTTGAAGCGATGGAATTGCGGAGTTGGAATAGGGTTTTTATCAAACTCGCACATGGTTCTGGTGCGGCTGGAGTGATTGCCCTCGAGACACATAAAGGAATTTGGCAAGCCACAACCACTGTTGAAATGGCAAATGCTGGCAAGTTATATAACACTAAATGCTTGTGGAAGCATCGTAATCTCGAGATGATAAAACACCTTGTGAATGCAGTTTGTCAGCAGCGTGTGCATGTTGAAAAATGGTTACCCAAAGCCAGTTTTGAAAATAGAATCTTTGATTTGCGGGTTGTGGTGATTGCTGGAATGGCTAAGCATGTTCTGGTGCGTTCCTCGAGTGGAACAGTCACCAATCTACACCTTGGCAACGAACGTGGCAATTGGGCTGGTGTGCGAGAAAAACTCGGGGAGACATGGCTCGAGATTCAACAAACCTGCGAAGAAACCATGATGCTTTTTCCAAATAGTTTGTATGCAGGTGTGGATGTGCTGGTACAAACCGATTGGCAGCGTCATGCCATACTCGAGGTCAATGCTTTTGGAGATTATCACCGAAATGTTTTTGTGGATGGTTTGGATACATACCAAACCCAACTTGAGTTAATCGGAATGAACAAATTTTAATATGCCCAAGTCAGGGCAGCGGCGCTCCAAGCTAAGCCGCCACCAAAGCCAACCAGCACCACTTTGTCACCTTGTGTAATCAAACCTTGGTTGATGCCATGCTCGAGTGCTAATGGAATGGTGGCTGCACTGTTATTGGCGTGGCGTTCGATGCTGACAATAAATTTGTTTGGGTCGAGTTTAAGGCGTTCGCTGGCAGCTTCGATGATTCTGGCATTGGCTTGGTGTGGCACAATCCGAGTGACTTCCTCGAGTTCCCATCCAGCGTTTTTGACTGCCCCTAAAATGGCTTCTGGCATGACTCGAGTGGCAAATTTGAAGACTTCACGTCCGTTTTGTACGACAAATGGCTCGAGCGGTTCGCCCGTCGGGAGGCGTTTACCAAGTGCGCCTGCGTGCAGGTATTTTGCGCCACTGCCATCTGCGCCCCAGTAGAAACCTGCAAAACCAAAACCGTTTGGGACGGCTTCGAGAATGGCTGCTCCTGCGCCATCACCAAAAAGTACGGCGGTGTTGCGGTCGTACCAATTGACAATTTTTGAAAATGTCTCTGCACCAATCACTAAAACTTTTTGGCTTGTCCCTGCAATGATTTGTGCTCGAGCCACGTTTAAGGCATAAACCCAACCTGCACATGCCACCATGATGTCAAAGGCAGCGGCTTTTAAGCCAAAATGGGTTTGGACTAAAGCGGCAGTACTGGGAAAGTAAGCATCTGGGGTGGCAGTGGCAACAATCACTAAATCGACACCCTCGAGTATAGCTGCGCCATGCTTGGCGACCAGGTTTTCGACTGCTCGAATGGCAAGGTGGCTGGTGAATTCGTCATCGGCAGCAATGTGTCGTTCCCGAATACCTGTACGGCTTTGAATCCATTCATCGGTGGTCTCGAGGGTTAATTCGAGGTCTGTGTTATGTAAAACTTTTTCGGGCAAGTAGGTGCCAATTCCGCTAATGCCAACATTCACTTCTCGAGCCTAACACAATGCAGTCGTGTCTCGTGGAAAAATCTTTGAGTTTGAACGCGGTTCAGTGATTTAAGTATCCCTAAAATATTTTAGCGTTTTTTGCTTAAACATTTCCGACTAACAGGAGTAAGGTCTGTGTATCTCAGGCTGTGATGATAGAATTGCCGCTTTTTGAAAATTCTAAAATGAGCGACCCTGCCCGTGAGGTGCGTCTTAGGGTTAAGAAAAGCGCGAGATACTTAATTTTGTCGACAGCGTTTGCATTGCCCATGAAATTCAACTCGAGCCGAATTCACATCAAATCCCTCAAGAGCTTGGGCGGCTAATGGGGTAACATCGGGTAATTTGGTCAAGACATCAAAGACTTCTCCGCAGGAATCACAGACAAAATGGGCATGATTCTCGAGTCGAGCGTCGTACCGAGTTGGCATACCAGGTTGCTGAATTTGCAGCAAATGCCCTTCTGCAACCAGTGCCTCGAGTGAACGGTAGACTGTGCCAAGGGAAATACTGGCAACCACGTGGCGTACTTCATCAAAGATTTTAGCAGCATCAGGATGTTCGGTGCTCTGTTGCACCGCCTCGAGAACTGCTTGTCGCTGACGCGTAAATCGAACTATTGCCATAATCGTCAGGGGTTGCTGACAATTTGATTATACAAGGTTAAGTTTAAAAGTGCATGTGGCAAAGAGCTAATCTAAACCTAGCGAAGCAAGGAAGGCAGCCACCACTCGAGGATCAAAGTGGGTACCAGCTAAGTGTCTGATTTCAAGAATGGCAGCTTCTCGAGTCCAAGCATTTTTGTAAGGGCGTTGTGACAATAAGGCATCAAAAACATCAGCAACAGCGGTGATGCGTCCTGATAATGGAATACTTTCGCCCATTAAGCCAAGTGGGTAGCCAGTGCCGTCCCATCGTTCGTGGTGACTGAGGGCTATTTCTTCGGCTAAGCGCATCAGGCTTGATTGGCTTCCCTCGAGCATTTTTGCGCCAACAATGGTGTGGGCGCGGATGGTTGCCCATTGGGTGCTGGTTAATTCGTCTCGGTTGAGTAAAATGGCATCAGGGATCGAAATTTTTCCAATATCGTGCAATCGAGCAGCTAATTGCAAACGTTGCACTTCGGCTTCGGGTAAACCAAGTTGTTTGGCAATTCGCCCAGTGCATTCACCAACCCGCTGGGTGTGTGTGCCTGTATCATAATCACGGTACTCAGCAGCAATGGCTAAGCGTTCAAGCATTTCGAGTTGGGCTTGTTCGAGTTCAAGGGTGCGAGACTGTACACGTTGCTCAAGTTCGACGCTGCGTAAATGTTGAAGTTCGTGCTGATTTTTAATTTGCTCGAGTTCTAGTTGGGTTGCCAGCATTTGGGTGCGTCGTTCGGCTTTTTCGGAACGGATTTGGCGTTCAAGCAAATGGAATTTTTTATAGGCTTCAAGGGCTTCTTGTGGTTTGTTTTGTGATTCATAAATCTGGGCTAAGTTATCCCAACAAGTTAGTGCGGCTTCACGATGACTATTTTGTTCAGCAATTTCTAAGGCAGCTTGTGTCCATTGTAAGGCAGTCTCGAGGTCTTGGCGCTTTAAGGCATAATGCCCTAAGTTGATTTGGCATGACATTTGATGGCGCAAATCGTTTAGTTGTACAGCTTCGGCAAGCAATTCGCGGTGCATTTTTTCAGATGTTTCTGTGCGCCGAATTAAACCGTATAAAGCTGCAATATTGTTTCGCATGGCAAAAACCAAGGCGGCATTACTGATTTGCCAAGAAATCCCTAATGCTTTTTCGATGTAATTCTCGCAATTGATGCTGTACTCGGGTTGTTCGGGATGCTCTTGACTGAGCAAGGCATGGGCATGGGCTGCTTCAAAATACACCCGTAACTGTGTCTCGGGAGTAATCTCTGCGTGGGTTTGGCGGATCACAGACTCGAGCAATTCAAGAGCTTGAGGTGTTTGTCCAAGATTGATTTCTAGCCGAGCAATGCGGGCAACTGTTTCAGCCTCACCCGAAACATCTTGTAATGTTTGATATAAACGCTGGGCTTGATGAAAATGCTCGAGGGCAGATTCGTAATCACCAAGTGGTACTTGGACTTGCCCTAAAGCCAGCAAGGCAATGGCTCGAGTGGCTGGGTGTTGATGACCAATCAAATCTAAGGCTTGCAAGCCAGTGCGAAGGGCTTCTAATAAGTTACCTGCATCAAAAGCTTGCTGGCAGGTAGCCACCAAAGCAGTACCCTCGGCGAAGGTATCTGTATGAGGCGTAAAATTGGGTTCAGCAGCTATTTTTAATGATGAAAACAACGACAAATCCTTATCACCTGATAAAGCTGATTCGTTGCGGCGCGACGCATTCACCCAATCACTGTACGACACTTTGCACAGAATCCTTGGCATTTTGCACACAGGTAGTCAACAGACCTTTAGACATCTCACTCTGGCAGGTTAGACTAGGGAACGTGGTTGAGTTTCACCGTGTCTCGCTCGAGTACCCAAATACCAAAACCCTTGCTTTAGAGGAAATTAATCTCTCGATCAAAAAGGGTGAATTTGTCTATTTAACAGGGCATAGTGGTGCGGGTAAAAGTAGCTTCCTTGGCTTAATTATTAAAAGCATTGTGCCAAGTACAGGTCAGGTCTATATTGCTGGCGAATCGCTTGCTAAGTACAAAGGTGGGCGAGTAGCCTATCATCGGCGGCGTTTAGGCATGGTTTTCCAAGATCATTCTTTGCTCGATCACCTCAGTGTTTACCAAAATCTCGAGTTTGCTTTACGTATCACGGAAGCCCCACAAAAAGATTGGAACGAACGAATCACCACTATTTTACGCACTGTAGGACTTGCCCATAAAAGCAATGTTTTCCCAATTCAACTCTCGCAAGGTGAACGTCAGCGTGTAGCAATTGCTCGAGCGGTTGTAACCAATCCAATGCTACTGTTAGCCGATGAGCCGACAGGTAACTTAGACCCTGATGTCAGTTGGGAAATCATGGAACTTTTAAGCGAAATTAATCTCAAAGGAACCACCATTATTTTAGCCACACACTCAAAAGAAATAGTCGAACAACAACGCCGCCGAACCATCACATTGCGTAAAGGTAAATTGGTTCGTGATGACCCAAATGGTGGTTATGCCATTTAGTTTCCTCCTTGCCCCTCGTCCTTTTGGAGTTCTTGCATGATGTATCACTTTCGCCAAGCATGGCTGGCTTTCCGCGCAAATATCACCGCTGGTGTAGCAACCCTATCCACAATGACCTTAACCCTGACACTACTGGCATTGGTTGCCTTAGTGACAATTAACCTCGAGACAATTGTGCGTGGACTCGAGAAAGATGTACAAATCACGGCTTTTTTAGCAGTGACAGAAAATGCCGCCCTCAGTAAAAGCCAAGGTGAGGCTGTATTGACTGCATTATCGGGTATTTCGGGAATTGAAAGTTCGACTTTTGTTTCTAAAACCGAGGCATTTGAAAAACTCAAACTCGATTATGCTGCGCTTGAAGGTACCAGCAAACTGATTGATAATCCGCTGGCGGACAGGGTTATTATCAGAGTCAATAATCCCAGAATCATTGAAGAAACCGCTAAGCAAGTCAAAACTATTCCAGGGGTAATTGATCTGGAGTATGGTGCTAATTTTGTCAACACTGTGCTTTCTACCCTCGAGACAGTGCGAAACATTGGTTATGCCTTGGTTTTGCTGCTGGCATTAAATACTTTGTTAAATATTCTTAATACCATCCGAGTTGCGATGTTTGCTCGCCGTGACGAAATTAAAGTGATGCGAATGATTGGTGCCACCAGAGGTTTTATTCGCGCACCTTATGTGCTTGAAGGTCTCACCTTGGCATTGTTGGCCTCCTTATTTACTTTACTTATTATTTTCCCAACCTATCAAATCATTGCTGCTCGAGTGATTGAACTGGTGCCATTTATTCCAATTGTGCAAGATAATTTCTTGATTTTACAAGTTATGGCAGTGATTACAGGACTTGGCTTGGTGCTTGGTTTACTAGGCAGTGTTTGGGCAGCCAATCGGTACTTACGTGAAGCTGAATAGTTTTTCATAATTTGCGCTAAACTACACCCATGAATAACACCCTCGAGACACAAAACACCATACTCGAGCCGCATCGTTTTAGTGTTGCGGAGTACCGTCGTATTTTTGAAAATGGTATTTTGCCATTCGAGCCTCGTAGCCAATTGATACAAGGGGAAATTTATTTTATGGCGGCTATGAATAAAGCGCATTTTGATGCGCTGAGAATACTCAATAAGTTACTGCTAAAAACATATGGTCATCTTGTTGAAGTCTCCAATCAAGCACCTGTTCAGACATGGGATGACTCGCAACCAGAACCAGATTTCGCTTTGCTACACCAAGATTATCCTGGAGGTATTCCTGTTGCCGCAGATGTGTTACTGGTGATTGAAGTCAGTGATTCCAGCTTAAAATTTGACCGAGAGAAAAAACTACCCGAATATGCAAAAAGTGCTATCCCCGAAGCTTGGATTCTTAATTTAATTGAACGTCAACTCGAGGTGTATCGCCAACCTAGTGGCGAGCAGTATTTGCAACGCCAAATTGTTTTGGACGGTACGGCTTTTGCCCCTGCTTTTGCCCCTGAAAATAGCATCGAATGGTTTTTAGGACTCGAGGAAAAACAATGAAAAAAATCCTACCTATTTTTGTGATCATTGCCTTAGCTTTGGTCAGTGCTTTTGCCCAAACCACCAGCCCACAATTACAGCAATTACAACGCGACTTGCGCGAACAACAACGAATCCGAGATCTTTCCACAGCTCGAGTGGGTAGTTTAGCGGCTGAAATCAAAAACCTTGGTGCTCGAGAACGCAACTTTAGTAATCAAGTGCAAACCTTATCAAAGCGCTTAACTAAACTCGAGCAGGAACGGGTGATTACGCAACAGCAATTAGCTAAAACCGAGGATAAAAGCCAGAGTTTATCGCTCGAGATTCAAATGCTTGAAGCAAAAATTGCTTACGGCAAAGAGCAACTGGCTAAATTAATTATTACTTTAGATCGTGAACGCAGTAATCGGTACGTCAAACTTGTGGTCAGAGCCGAAAATGCTTTTGATTTAGCAGTCAAAGCCAAGGATTTAGATACCATTCAAGATGTCAACTTAAACGTAATTAACGAATTACAAGTCAATACTGCTTTGCTGACCAATAAAAACCAGCAATTTATTGCAGTCATTGCCAAACTTAACCAATACCAACGTATTCTCGAGCAGAAAAAAGCCGAAATCAATAAGAACCGTGCCACCTTAAATGCCAATATTGTAGAGTTACAAAAAACCAGAGCGGGTCGTAAATCCTTACAACTCCAAGCCATTGAAAGTGCCCAAGCTGCCAGTGCTAATGCCTCGAGTTTATTCTCGGGTATTGTTTCCGAGCGTAACCGCTTAGCCGAAATTCGTCGGCAAAAAGCCCTTGAAGCCCAGCGTCGCCGCGAAGCCGAAGCTCGCCGCCAACGTGAAGAAGCAGCCCGAATTGCCCGAATCCGAAGCGAGAATGCTCGGCAAAGAGCCGCAGAACTCGAGAAACGCAGACAAACACAAGCTCAAGTACAAATTGCGCGAGTTGAACCAATTGCCTTGCCAGCCAGTGTCTCAAGATTTCAGTTTCCAATGCCTGGTGGCAGTATCGCCTCTGATTTTGGTTCAGAAGGCAATGATTACATGACCATTCAAGGGTCGGCTGGTAGTAGTGTGACAGCGGCGGCTGATGGCACAGTATCTCGAGTCACCACGATTGGGGCTAATTATGGGTATTTTGTGGTGATTGCCCATACCAGCGATTTGACCAGTTTGATTACCTATTATGGCAATTTACAATACCCAATTGTTGAAGTTGGACAAAGTGTTCGTGCAGGGCAAGTGATTGGCAATGTTGGTGGTGGTGCGTTATTTCCGAACAACGAACTGCATTTTTATGTGGCACGTAATGGGTACAACGTCAACCCAAGACCATATCTATAATCGAGTACGATTCTGGTTTGCCTTCCTTAAATGCCAACACACTGTCATAACCAACAGCTCGAGCCATGCTTAAAGCTTGGTTGAAATCGGCACCCACATGTTCGGGTTGATGAGCATCCGAACCCAATACCAATGGAATGCCTCTCTCAAAGGCAGCTTGTAAAATATGAGCGCTTGGATGTGGCGCACCAACTTCGCCACGCAACCCAGAAGTATTAAAATCTAAAGCTAAACCATGCTTGGCAATGACATCCAGCACAGGTAAAACCAACTCGAGATGTTCGTCAGGTGCGACAGTCCAACGCAAAGGTAAGTCCAAATGCCCAATGGCATTGTATAAACCAGTTTGTGCGGCTTGTGTCACCAAATCATAATAGGTTGCCCAGTACGCTTGTAAATCTGCGGCTAGAGGTGCAACGCCATACATTAAATCGGCAACTTGGTGAACACTGCCAATACAATAATCCCAGTTGTACTGCTCAAGTAAACTTGCACTAAAAGCTTCAATACCAGGGATAAAATCCATTTCTAAACCACAACGCACCTCGAGTTCTTCGGCATTCATCACTCGAGCGGCATAAATCATTTCGCGGTATTTGAGGAGTTCATCATCTCTTAGCCGAACATGGGCATTGGCATTGTTAGGTAAAGGCATATGTTCAGTAAAGCAAATACCAGTAAACCCCTGACGAATAGCACTAAAGGCATACTCGAGTGGGCTACCAATTGCATGGTGACAAAGAACAGTGTGCATATGAGAGTCGAACATAGTGGTAGTGTACTCGAGAAAAGCGGTATCTCTTGTGCATTTTCAGTTTGCGCGATAATTTTGGACTCGAGATAAAAGAGTGGTAACTAAGCCATTTGTCATACAGTTAATGTGTGTTTAGAACAGCAAATGCTCAGGTCTGCATGATGGGCTACAAGAAACTTGTATTGGTAGCATCTGTGTTTGGGGTTGTAAAGGCGCACAATACCGCTCGTGGCTTGAGTTCAAGACACTCAAGTTTTGTGAAAAACTTGGCATCCTTCACCCAGTTCACTTGACTTCCCGAGGTTGCAGGTGAACGAACCCCGATGGGCGCATTTCCCATCGAGAAAGAGGTTCTTATGAGCGTTTTGCAAATCCTCGCTAGTCAACAAATAACGTCTCCGACCTTCAAAAAAGCGTATTTGTTTAAAAATACCAGTGGTGCCGAACCTGTAATTGCTCGCAGTTACGATAAAGCATTCCGCCCCACACCCAGCTACATTGCTGGTTTGCCAGACATGACCGAAACAATTAACGGCATAGATGGCGCAAACGTTGCCATTCAACAAGTTGGCATTAGCGGCTTTAAGTTACCCCTCAAATTTGCCACCCAAACAGGCGAAACCCTGACTCTCGAGGCTCGAGTTACAGGTACGGTTTCGCTTGAGGCAGATAAAAAAGGTATCAACATGAGCCGCATCATCCGTAATTTCTACGGACACCGCAACGAAGTCTTTAGCCTCAATACATTAGAAACTATTTTGCGTGACTACCACGAGAATATCGGTGGTTTCCAAGCTCGAGTTAAAGTTGGATTTTCTTATCCACAACTTGTACCCAGCCTGCGCAGTGGACTCGAAGGGTACCAATTTTATGCTGCCAGTTACGAAGCCAGTTTAGATAGGCACGGACGTATCCGCAGATATATCGAACTGGATTTTGTTTACTCGAGTGCCTGCCCATGCAGTGCCGAACTTGCCGAGCATGCCCGCGATACCCGAGGCGCATATGCCATTCCTCATAGCCAACGCAGCAAAGCCCGAGTCCGTGTTGAAGTTAGCCCCGATATGGAATTATCACTCGAGGACTTAATCCAACACCTTCGCAACGGCTTAGTCACCGAAACCCAAGTGATGGTTAAACGCGAAGACGAACAGGCTTTTGCCGAGCTGAACGGTGCACATGTCAAATTTGTTGAAGATGCCGCTCGTTTGATCTACCAAGAACTCGAGCAAGACATTCGCATCCGCGACTTCCAAGCAGTTTGTAGCCACCTCGAGAGTCTGCACTCACATGATGCCGTCAGTGTCATTGCCAAAGGCGTACCAGGTGGTATGAGCGCCGAATTTACCGATTTTGCCACGCTTGTTTGCTAATTACAGTTCACAATAGAAAAGACGAAGGTTTATGCCTTCGTCTTTTAATTCAATAGTTCGGTAACTTTCCAAGGGGAAATTAAATTTATATCGTCCTATAGGGCGAATACAGAGGTTCGCCCCTACGAAGCCTAAATGCGTCACAGACGCAAAAAATCAAAAACTTACCGAACTATTGTTAATTTTAATTCACACTGCTCGAGCTTCGCACCAATTCAATTGGCACAGCGGGAGCATCTACCCGCTCGAGTACTGTAAACCCGAGTCGAGCAGCTTCTTGAACGAAGTAATTAATATTCTCGGTTTTGGTGGTTTCGCCCAAAGAAACCCGCTCATAGGCTTTATTGGCTGCAATAATCAGGGTTTCTGCTAAACAAGCAGGCACATTCCCCTTACCAAAATCGAGCTTGCCATCTGCCCAACCATTAGGTGCATTCATACTGCCGGGGGGTTGCACCACACCACCAGGAATTAAACGCACACCAGGCACAGATAACACACTGATATCCACATCAGCAGGGCGACCCTCATCATAAATCCAAGCTCCCGGTTTGACATCCTTAGCAAACACCACAGGGTCAGGGTCAGACGTAGCCGTAAAAATCAAATCAGCCTCGAGACAATCGTGCGGATCTAAACTGGTCACAAACTTGGTATTTGGATAGGCTCGCTCGAGTGTGCCACGGCTTTTATCTAAACGCTCGAGATCCCGACCAATCAAAATGACTTTACCAACTTCACCAGCCACCATTCGTGCCATACCAAACGCCACCACACCATTCGCCCCAACCACTGCCGCAGTTAAATGCTGTAAATCCTGCCCCTTGGCACGCCAATGCTCGAGAATTTGCGGAATCGCCGCCCGAATGCTACCAGCTGTATAAGCACCACCATTTGTCACATAAATTTCGGGTACAGCCGCTTGAATATCTAAACCCTTACGACCCACAGTGCCCCAAAAAGCCCCTAAGCCATATACACTTGCGCCGAGTTCCTTAGCTAAACGCGCCCCTTGAATAGCTCGTTTAACTGCTAAATCGGGATTTGACTTAAAGGTTTGCGGCAAAATTGGTGCAGACAACAAAATACAACGAATTTCTTTACCATCTGAAGTGTACATACCACGCAACTCGCCAAGTTTAAACGGACGAATAAACAAAGCCAGTTTCTCGAGATGCGAAACAGAAATAATTTTCAGATCGTACAAAGGTTTTAACCAACCAATCCGCACCGACTTAAAAATATATTCAGGAGCCAGCGGATGAATAATAAAAGCAGCCACCACTTGGTCATCACGTTCACCAGCCACATGATGCACTTCACCAACTCGAGGTTCTGCTTGCTCGAGAATCCGTCCAATGTTTTCCTTAAATCGCCAAGCTGCCGCTGCTAATAAGCCCAGTACAGCCCAACGTGCACCCTGTGCAGAAGGTGTTAACATCACAATAACCGCAAAAGCAGTTAGAGCCGATAAAGTCCCCACAGCCACATACCGAGACCAACCAAGCATGGCAGCAAAAACAATCATTGGAATAACCGATAACCAAAAAGGCATCGCGGCAAACACAGCTAAACCAGCCAACATACCAAGCAAATACACATTGCCTCGACCGCGCACGGGGTAATATTTCTTGAAAAATAATGAAGGCGGATATTGATGCCCAATAAACCCAGCAAAAGCAGCTACCAATGCCAATTCGTTCCCCTCAAAAGGTGCAACCAAACCAACCACAATCGCACCTTTAATAAAATCCAAAGCAAACGAAACAATCACAGCTTCATTACCCAAAATTCGTAAGGCATTCTCAAAACCAATGTTATACGAAACAGCCCGCATCGGCTCGAGACCACGGTACTTGGTGTACCAATACCCCAAAGGCAAAGCACCAACAGCATACGCCAGCAGCAAAATCAGCAGAATATCCATCATCAGATTATAGCCCTAAACTATGAAGCCAAAACGAATAGGCTAGAATACTGCCATGACAACTCTCGAGAAAATCAGTAGCCACGAATTGGGCATGGAATTGCGGCGCAGAGGACACGCAGTGATTATTTGGTCAGCAGAAGATGTGCTCGAGACAGCACCAACATGGTCGTTTGAACAGGCAGCAAGTTGGTTAATCAAAAACCAAAAAGCTTTTCAGGAACTCCAAGTGCAAGCAGGCAACGAAATGTTAGCTGATTTAACCTATGTTGCTGCTGCCGAGTAGCTTTCTGCAAAATGAAATAAGAACTCCCCCAAATATTCTGAGTTTTGTTTTATACCTCGAGTGCCGCCCACAATGCCGCTACCCCAACCCCTCGAGTGAACTTTGCCCCACAATCTAGTAGCGCTTCCTCGAGTAATCCTGCAAAGCTCAGTGCGTCGTAACGATCAAAATGCCCCATGAATGAAATGCGACAAATTTTGTCTTTGATGCCATCTTGCCCAGTTTGTGCTCGAGCGCCGCGTTTGAGTAAGGCTTGCCAGAGTTCGCGCCCAGAAATTGGGGCTGGTGGTACGAGGGTGACACAGGCGGGACTGGGGTGCTCGGCGAAACTGCTGCAACCCAGTGCTTTGGCACACTCGAGTAAAGCATTGTTCATGGCTTTTTTATTTGCCCACCACGCCGTTATTCCGTGCTCGAGAATTTCGGCTGCAATTGGCTCGAGGCTGGCGTTTAAACCGACAATTAAATTGATGGCTGGGGTGAAGGCGGTTTCGCCACTGGCTTGGACTTTCAGTTCACGGCGTAAATCAAAGTAATACGCCGTTGCTTGACTCGACTCGAGAATTGCTAAGGCACTTGGAGCAAGATACACAAAGGCTAATCCAGGAGGTGCACCCGTGGCTTTTTGCGAACCACTAATCACGGCATCTAAACCCCACGCCTCGAGTTGCAATTCTGCCATGCCAAGGCTGGTGATGGCATCTACCAGAATCAGAATTTTTGGATTGACCGCTCGAGCAGCTTTGGCAATGTTCTCGAGATCGTGGAGTGCACCTGTACTGGTTTCGGAATGGGTAACAAGCAAGGCTTTGCTGTTTGGATTTGCCTCGAGCAAGGTTGTAACAGCACTGACGGGAATACTTGTACCCCACTCGAGCCGCGTTTGATGGGTGGTGTAGCCAAGGGTTTTTGCCATATCGCCCCAGCGTTCACCGAATTTACCAGCGCTAACACTGGCAACTTCGCTACCTCGAGCAACAAGGCTGGTAAGAATCGCTTCAAATGCCCCTGTACCGCTAGCAGTCAAAATCAGGGGTTCAATCGCCTCAGAAACACCTGCCACAATACGAAGCAGTTCTCGAGCGCGTTTGACCACCACTTTGGCTTCAGGACTACGATGATGCAATTGGCTTTGCGCCATAGCAAGTTGCACAGCAGGGCTGATTTCGACAGGACCGGGGGCGATCAGGCGTTGACGAAACATCTTAGAACTCCACCACAAAAGCACTTTCAATAAAATCTTGTGCCCGAATTTGCTCGAGAATTTCGGCTGGTGGACGAGCATCTAAACCAATAGCAAATAAGGCTTTACCGCCCGGCGCATCACGTCCAAGTTGCATTCCTGCAATATTGACATTGGCTTCGCCGAGCAAACTACCGATTTTACCAACCACACCCGGTTGATCAAAGTTCGTGGCAATTAAAGCAAAGCCTTCTGGTGCAATCTCGAGGCGATAATTGCGAATACGGGTGATGCGTGGTTGGCGACCAAAGCATGTTCCTGACAAGCTGCGAACCCGTTTGCCATCGGTGATGGTGACTTTAATTTCGTTGGCATAATCCTCAGATTCGTCAGTTTGTTTCATCGAAACAGAAATACCTGTTTCTCTGGCTAATGCTCGAGCATTGACAAAATTTGGTACTTCAGTTGTCACCCGTTTTAAGTAACCAATCAGCACACTGGCAAACACTGGCTCGAGTTCGCTTGAATTCGCTCCACTGATATTGGTGCTGGGGAATTTGCCAGCAAATTCGACTTCAATTTCGCTGGCACTGCCAATCTCGAGTTGAGCCAGCATTGTTCCCATACGCTCGGATAAGACCATATACGGTCCGAGTTTCTCGAGGGTATCAGCGTCAAG
>JAAFIG010000049.1 GCA_013298595.1 Deinococcales bacterium
ATTACAACACCACGTCCAGCATCATCTGTTATTAACCTTTAGGAGGATTTTTATGTCTGAACCAACTTCCATCGCTGCCGAACGCAAATACGACCTCTATAGCCAAACCACCAAAGACAATCCATATCCTGTCTTTGCACAAATGCGCCGTGAGAACCCTGTCTATTCGCAACTTGGGCTTGATGGTAAAACCAAAATTTGGTTTGTGACTCGGTACGAAGATGTTCAGTACATTCTTCATCACGATGAGCTTTTTATGCGTGATGCCAACAACGTCCTGCCTGCCGAAAAAACCTATCAACCCAATCCCCTCGAGGCGCTGATGTTTAATCATATGCTGAACAAAGATGGTGAAGATCATCGGCGTTTACGCGCCCTCGTTAGTCAGGCGTTCACTCCGTCTCGAGTGCGTGATATGCGTCCTCGAGTTCAAGCCATTGCCGATGAGTTAATTGCAGCAGTCCAGTCCAAAGGGCAGATGGATTTGATTGCCGATTATGCTTTTCAACTGCCCACGATTGTGATTTCCGAGATGCTTGGCATTCCTACCCAAGACCGCGAGCATTTTAAGCGGTGGACTGAAGCTACAATCGCCCCAGCTTTAACCCCAGAAGCCCAAGCCAAGGCAGGAGCGTTAATCCAAGAATTTGCCGCATACTTGGGTGAATTGTTCGCTACAAGGCGTGTCGCGCCACAAAACGATTTGATTTCGGCACTCCTCCAAGCCGAGGAAGCTGGTAATCAACTCACCGAGTCTGAACTGTATAGCACTGTTGTTTTGCTGATTATTGCAGGGCATGAAACCACGGTCAATCTGATTGGCAATTCGATTCTGGCACTGATGCGTTTCCCCGAAGCTCTTTTCACTTTGCAACAACACCCTGAGCAAATGGCTGGCGCATTGGATGAATTCCTACGGTATGAAAGCCCTGTAGAACGCTCTTTCTCGAGATGGGCAAACAAGGACACCGAACTCGGCGGGCAGCAGATCAAACAAGGCGATTTGGTCATGGGAATTCTTGGTGCAGCCAATCACGACCCCGAAAAATTCCCTAATCCAGAGGTGCTTGACCTCTCGAGGGATGCCAAACGCCAATTGGCGTTTGGACATGGAATGCACTTTTGTCTGGGGATGCCATTGGCGCGGCTCGAGGGTGAAATTGCGCTGAACAGTTTGTTGCAAAACCTACCGAATTTGCGCCTTGGGATGCTTGAGGAAGTACTGACTTGGCGGACTATTCCGATGTTTCGTGGGGTGAAACAAATTCCTGTGGTGTGGGACAATCCGTGAATCAAAGCACGATCGCTAAAGCTTTTGTAAAGCAGGTGCGCTCATTTTGCAAGCCATGATCGCCTGTGCAAAACTCGATTTAACACCAGAGGAATCAAAAGCCCAAATGGTCAGCACTGGCGTGACTTGGTTGTACTCATTTTTTGAGAATCAAATCCAAAGATGGTCAGGGCAGCAGGCTCGAGTTTACAGGGTACACTTTGCTTTATGCGTGTCTTGATAACTGGTATCAATGGTACCCTCGCACCCAAGGTGGCTGCAGAAGCTTTAGGACGTGGTTGGCAAGTGGTGCCGTGGGATCGTAGCGCCCATCGATTCGCGCAGTTTGAATTGGCTCGAGGATGTCGCCCCAGATGACGTGTTGCACTTGGCAATGGGCAGTGAAACTTGGGCGGCACAATTGGCTGATTACGCCAAGCAGCACGATGTGCCTATGGTTTTCACCAGCACAGCAATGGTGTTTGACCACTCCCCGAATGGTCCACATCAAATAAATCACCTGCGTACTGCCAAAGATGATTACGGAAGTTACAAAATTCGTTGCGAGGATGCGGTATTGGCAGCTAACCCAAATGCGTGTGTGGCTCGTATTGGGTATCAAATGGATTTGGATATGCTTGGCAATAATATGTTGGCGCATCTCGAGCAGCAAGCAAAAAATGGTGGTATCGAAGCCAGCCGCACATGGATACCAGCGTGTTCGTTCATGTCCGATACTGCTTTGGCTTTGTGTGATTTGCTCGAGCAACGCCAGTTGGGTGTTTTTCATCTCGATAGTAATCAGCAAACCGCCTATGGTTACGACAAAATTGTCGTCGCTCTGAAAACACACCTGAATCGTGATTGGGCTGTGCGAGTCACCGAAACGTATTCCCATGACCAACGTCTTGTGGGTTCAAATTTGCTTCCAAAGTTACATCATATGTTGCCCGAATTGCTGCAAATGCCTTGACTTGCTTGAAAATTAAAAGTCCAGATATACTGTGCTAAACGCGTCAAAACTCGAGGGTATTTTTTCATTTATAATAGCTGTGTGACCAATCAGTTTTCCAGTAACATCATTCACGCAGCAATTGAAGCAACTTGTTTTGATTATCTTGATGGGCAACTTGAAGGCGACCCTGCTCGAGTTGCCTGTGCTTTGCATCCTGATCTGGCAAAACGCCGTGTGCGTGGCGAGACACCAGATGAAAAACTTGGATTGCAGCGAATGACCAAAGATGAACTTATTTCTCTGACACGCCAAGGTGCGTTGAAAACCCCGCGTGACCAATGGAATCGTTCATGCCAGATTCTTGATGTTCACGGGAATATTGCCTCGGCTCGGGTAGAAACACCGTGGTTTGTTGATTATTTTCACCTTGGGCTATTTGAAAACCGATGGGTGATTATCAATGCGCTTTGGTACTCAAAACCAAAACAAGACTAAGTTGTTTAGCATACTATTCAATTCTGCATTCTCTGAGCGGTGTTTAAAGTTCGGTTTTGAAACTACAGCCGCGAAACTATCAATTCCGATTGGCTCCTTATAATTTCTCAAGCGGATTACCTAGAAATTTGTCATACTCGAGTCATGGGAAAAATTATTTTGCTCAATGGTGCATCCAGCGCGGGAAAATCTACGCTAGTACAGGCTTTACAAGATCAGCTCGAGATTCCATTTTTACAATTTTCATTGGATTTTTTTATGTTTAATTCTCAGGTTTTACCTAAACGCCGAGACTCGAGAGGTGCATTTGCATGGATAGAAATTCGATCCAAGTTATTTGCTGGGTATTACCAATGCCTTGCGGCACTTTCTAAAGCAGGCAATAATTTAGTGATTGATTATATTGTCGAAAACAAAGACCAACTCGAGCAATTGGTTGCAGCCCTCGAACCGTTCGATGTTTTTTATGTTGGTGTGCATTGTCCACTGCCAGAACTCGAACGCCGAGAAATTCAACGAGCCGATCGGCGAATTGGTGATGCAAAACGAGACTTTGAAACTGTACATACTTTTAGTGGTTACGATTTTGAGGTTGACTCGAGTTTGCCGGCAGATTTGAACGCGGCTATCATTATTGAAGCATGGAAAATTAGAAAATCAACCAATGTTTTTAAAGTATTGGCGGGAAGTGTGTCTATCACGAACTAATTTTACAATTTGCGCTGTGAGCCTCGAGGAGCTGCCTTCAAAACAAATCAAGGGTTTCTACACCCCAGAATTAGACGATGTTCGGTGTATACTTGCTTGATGAAGATAAATCTCCGACCATTTTTTAGTATCACACTATTTTTGTTGTTGATTGGTTGTGGATTTATAACTCCACCTATTGTTTCAAAACCAGGCACAACAACAACTATTATTATGGTACGGCATGCTGAACGAGACCCAGGCGGCGATCCACCACTCAATGCAGAAGGGCAGGCTCGAGCACAAGCTTTAGCTGCAACGCTCCAGCAGAATGGTGTGACTGCTATTTATGCCACTGATTATCTTCGCAATCGGCAAACTGCTCAGCCTTTAGCCGAAAAACTAGGGTTAACTGTTTCTTTGGTTGGCATTGCAGAACTCCTTGATACCAAAGCATTATCGGCAAAATTAGTGACTGAATTTCTTGAGAAACACGCTGGTGGTGTGGTTTTATGGATTGGTAATGTCGGTGCGCCTTCGATTGGACAAAATGGCACACTTGCCGATATGTACACATTACTTGGTGGTACGGGTAACCCACCAAACCGCTATGCCGATATGACCATAGTCATTGTGCCTGAAGCGAGTAAAGGAAAACCAAATATTATCCGAACCACGTATGGCGCACCCAGTAGCTTAGACTGATCACTCGAGGTCATCACGCATTTTTTCCATTTTCTTGAGGGCTTCGCGGCGAGTTTCCATATCCATCTTGGCATAAATCGCGGAGGTGTTGACACTGGCATGACCAAGCAAATCCGCCACCACGTGCAAATCCTTGGTGGCTCGGTACAAATGCGTTCCAGCGGTGCGGCGCAGCGTGTGCAATCCCCACATTTCCGCTGGTAATCCAGCTGCCACATAGTACCCTTTGGCAATAAACCTTGCGCCATGCGTGGTTAAACGCCGTCCATGGGAATCATTCCTCGAGATACTAATTAGTAAGGCTTTTTCATTCTCAGGAATTTCGCCCATAATCTCGAGACCTTTTCGTACCTCGAGCCAACGCTTTAATAAAAGAATTAATTCGTTGGCAATGGGTATGATGCGTTTTTTACCACCTTTACCGCTCTGCACTGTAATACGTTTTAAGCTTAGTTCTACGTCATTTACATCTAAACTAATAATTTCTTTGGCTCGTAACCCCCCAGAGCCACCCAATGCAATCAACAAACCATCTCGAGTACGACGTGGATCATCTACATCAAAGCGCTCGAGTGGAGCATTAACAATTTCACGGTACAAAGCAGGGGAGAGCGCACTCTTTTTTAAATGAGCGGGTGTTGGATCCCTCGGGGCTTTGACTTCAGCCGCAGGGTTTTCAGTCGCTGCTTTTGCCCAAATTAAAGCGCGGTATAAGCAGCGAACACCATTTAAGTAAGTGATAATACTGCCTGGTTTGATCCCTTCAGATTGCAAAGTGACTAACCACATTTCGATATCATCGGTATCTAACCGTGTCACCTCGAGTCGATGAGAATCCCGTCCGCAAAACTCGAGAAAACGCCTGACGGACGCAGCATAGAGGAGACGTGTATCGTTGGAGGTCAGGGATTTTCTGGTACTTTTTAACGTTAAGTAATGATTGAGTAACTCGAGTAGAGTTTCGAGGTCTTGGTCGTGAGCTGCACGTACAGCTTCGCGTTTACGATTTTCTGGAGCTTGGAATTTACTGGATAAAACAAGCTCGAGGCTCATACCGTTATTTCCATGTCTTCTTTGAATAAGTCAAATAAATCACTGAGCTGGTCATGAAATCCCCAACCCATATTTTGAGGTGCAACGTATACCCATTTCGACAAAGTGCAACTGAATTGCCACTGCTTCTTGACTTTGACATAGTGATACATTGCTTTACGAGCAGCGCCTGTTTTACAACTTGGAAATCCTCTGGGTGGATAAAAGGCTTTTTCGATTTCTCGTATGACTGGTGCTTCTAATGCCTCGAGACTGGCTTGTTTATCAACGACACTCGTGAGCATTGCTTTATTTTGAGTGGATAAATCATAGAGTTGTTTAATAAGTTCGAGTAGGTCTGTGGAGTCAAAGTTTTGAAGTTCTTTTTTAATAGCTATCCAAGTTGGTTTTGTTGGCATGATTTTTATATTATCATATTTTACATTCGTTTAGTAAAAGAAACGTAAGTAAAAACTGTGACTAAAAAGGATCTTGCGAAAAACTATTAGTTTTTCGACCTAAAACTATTTTGAACAACCTAGTCATTATTGCTAGTATTTGGCTGTGTAGGATTTAAACCAAGTGCTTTGATACCGGCAATAGCACATAATTCATCGTTTTCACCAGCATCACCTGAAATTCCAACTGCTCCAATCAAATTCTGTCCATCAAAAATAAGTACCCCGCCTGGCGACGGAATGATTCGCCCTTGGCTCGACGCTGTTAAGGCGGTAATAAAAGTTGGGTATTTTTCGGCACGCTCATCGATTTCCCTACTATCAAATCCCATGCCTAGCGCTCCCCATGCTTTACCAAAAGCTATTTCAAATCGCAAATAACTTGACCTATCCTCGCGTTTGAAAGCCACCAAATGACCGCCTGAATCCAATACTGCTACTGATAATGGAGCTAGATTTTGTTTTCGCCCTTCGGTAATAGCTGCATCTATGATTATATTAGCTTGACTTAATTGCATAGTTACCTCGTGTGAATTTGGCTGATATATCTCCGATTATAGCCATAAAGATTTGCTCAACAAAAGCGGTTGGGTATGCTAATTCAAATCACACGATAAATTTTGCATTTTTAAATTATAAGGTGAAAACAGCAAACACATTCAGATCATTTGACTTTGCTTGAGAAACGGCTCGAAAACTACTTTTCGGCTTTATAATCAATCGCATGACTGGACTCGAGCGACTCATTGCCAACCCCAAACCACTCGGACGTGCTGCACTTTATACCAACCACACAGGTGTCACTCGAGATTTCGTATCTGCGGCAGTGGCATTAACTCGAGCTGGTGTAAAACTCGAGAGGTTATTTGCCCCTGAACATGGCATTGATGGCAGTGGCAAAGAAGGCGAAGCGCCTGAAGTTGCTAAAGACCCCGCCAGTGGCTTACCCGTCGTAACACTTTACGATAGGACAGCATCAGAGGTTGTGGTTGCGCTCGAAGGTTTAGATTGTGTGTTGTTTGATATTCAAAGTGTTGGTGCTCGGTTTTACACGTATCTTGCCAGTTTGCAGCGTTTGCTCGAGGCGTGCAAAACTGCTCAAGTCAAATTAATTGTTTTAGATCGTCCTAATCCAAATGGTCATCGGCTCGAGGGCGCTTTGTTGCGTCCAGAATTCGCTTCATTTGTTGGTGTGGTAGGTGTGCCACTGCGTTTTGCTTTGACCTATGGCGAGATGGCTCGAGTTTTTGCTCAAGGGTGGAATGGTTTAGAGGTGATTGAATGTGAGATTGCACAAACGCTGCCTTGGGTTGCACCCAGTCCAAACATACCAAATCTCGAGACAGTGGCTTTGTACCCCGCCATGTGCCTTGTTGAAGGGCTAAATTGGTCCGAGGGACGTGGTACAGCTCTCCCCTTTCAAGTTTTTGGATTTCCTGATTTAGATGCTCATGGGCTGGTCTCGAGGTTGAACTCCTTAGCCTTGCCTAATGTGCATTTTCGAGCGATGTATTTCACACCAACGTATCAAAAAAATCTTGGTCAACTCTGTGCAGGCGCACAAATTCATGTGCTTAAACCACTCGAGGATGTACTGCCAATTGGGTTAAGTATTCTTGCAGTGGCTCGAGAGTTTGGGGCAACAATGAAAATAGCTTGGTTACAGAAA
The DNA here is from genome assembly GCA_013298595.1 of Deinococcales bacterium. Taxonomy (GTDB): domain Bacteria; phylum Deinococcota; class Deinococci; order Deinococcales; family JAAFIG01; genus JAAFIG01. The sequence continues at coordinate 7,272 of JAAFIG010000049.1, forward strand.
TTGCTTGGGGTTGAACTCGAGGAAGCTGATTTTACTGTTGAAAATGTGAGGAATCTTGCCCATGTCTGGAAGCTAGAAGCGATGGCTTGGTTCGAGCAAAATAACACAGCTATTTTGTATCCTCGAGATTTTTTATAGGGCTTGTCTTGAATTTTTGGTTTGAACACGTCAGAATGCTCGAGTCAGACAATTCAATGGAGGTATTTGATGCACAAAAGTATTCGTTTCGCATTACTGGCGGGTTCGTTAGCGGCAGTGGCTGTCGCCCAAAACGCAGGGCAACCAACTGTACCGACTATCATGTTTCAGCAAGAGGGGAAAAAAGGTGGGGTCTTTACCCAAGCAATTACCACAGCGCCTGTGACTTTTAATTATTACAATGCCATTGATGGGGCGACTCAGACAGTTTTGAACAATGTTTTTGATCGTTTGTTAACGTTGAATCCGTATAGCAACAAAATTTATCCTAGCCTTGTAGACTCATGGAAATTTTCTGATGACGGCTTGGTTCTGACCATGAAATTGCGTGATATTAAATGGTCAGATGGTACACCGTTTACCTCGGATGATGTGATTTTTACAGTTGACAGTCTTGCCAATAACGCAGATTTACGTGCCAATTTTACAGCTCAGTTACGAATTGGTGGTAAATCCCTGAAATTTGAACGCATCGATGATCGTAACTTCAAAATCATTATGCCAGTGCAGTATGGCGCGATTCTGAATGTTCTAACCTTCTTCCCAATCATGCCAAAGCATAAACTCGAGCAGTTTGACCCTAAAGGCAAACCCGCTGATTTTGCTCGGGCTTGGGCAACTGATTCTAAATTATCCGAAATTGTTGGTACTGGACCTTTTGCCCTTTCGAGTTACGTAGCAAATCAAAAAGTCACTTTGACCCGCAACCCTAATTCATGGCGTAAAGACCCGTCTGATAACCAATTGCCGTATACCGATAAACTCGAGTACCTAGTCATTACATCGCCTGAAGCGCAATTAGCGCAATTAAAAGCAGGCACGCTTGATAGTTTAACCATCACAGGAGCACAATTTCCTGATATGAAAGCTGCCGAAGTTCGTGATGGTAAAGTTCGGGTTTTGCGCGGCATTGGTTTAAACAGCCCACCTTGGCATTGGTCTTTTAATATGGACTCGAGCAATCCCGATCTTGCTAAGGTTTTTCGTGATTTACGATTCCGTCAAGCTATGACTGTGGCATTAAATCGTGATCGTATCATTGAAAGCGTTTTTAATGGCTTAGCCAGTCTACCAGGGCATGGTGTTGCTCCAACCTCAGATTGGTACTTTAATACGAAGCAATACTTCCCAACGTGGAATCTTAAAGAAGCTGATACCATTTTGGATAGCATGGGTTTAAAAGATACCGATGGCGATGGTGTACGTAACATCGGTACAGGCAAACAACTCGAGTTTGCACTGACCCACGCAGCAGACTCGAGTGTTGCACCTGCCATGGCAGCTGTGATTCAAAACGATTTAAAGCAAATTGGTATTCGAGTTAATTTACGTGGTGTGGCAGGTAACACTGTACTAGGCACTGGGCAAGCAGGTAATTTCGATAGTATTTTGTTAACCTTTGGCGATCAAGCCGATCCGCAATTGCGTAAGGATATCTGGCAACCAGGGCGGGGGTTGAATTATTGGCGCAAAAGCTTACAACCTGTTGGATCGGCGGCTATTAATACCAAGACCATGTTTCCTTACGAGAAACGTATTTTTCAAATTTTTGAAGAAGCCGAAAAACTTGGCGATCAAAACCGCCGAAAAGCCTTATACGACGAGTGGCAAGTGCTTTTTGCTAAGCATATGCCCGTTATTCTGATTACCAAACCAGATGTTTTAGCAGTCGCAAATAACCGTATTGGCAACTTCTATGTCCGTGATAATCGTGTCCTTTGGAGCACCGCCACCGTTTATGAAAAATAAGCTGGCTCGAGCCTCTTGCACACTGTACAGGTTTTTGCGTTAGACTATAGTGGTAACAACCATGTACCACATACCCTTTGGAGGTCTTAAATGAAATTATTACTGATTGGATTTGTCGCTTTGCTCGGATTCGTGTCTTGTGCGCCGGATGCTGGTCGTCCAACATTGCGTCCTGTACTGATTAAGCTGTCCGAACCTGCCAAGGTTGGTGAAACAGTCACCCTTCAAGGGCGTTACTTGGGAAGTAAAGACAATGGTGCTGTTATCTTTGGTGCAGATACTGTTGGTAATGGTGGTGCAACAGCTACTTCGGCTGATGTTGTCTCATGGAATGCTTCTGAAATTCAAGTACGTGTACCAGCTAACGCCAAAACAGGTGGCAACTTTGTCTTTGTTTCCGTTGGTGGTGTCCTGAGTAACGGCATGGCTTACAGCATCACTCGTTAATCTCGAGACTATAAGGACGAAGGCACTAGGCTTTCGTCCTTATTCTTTTTCGACTGAAGGCACAGTAGAATCCAAGTATGAAGTATCAAACCATCAAAGGCACTTTTGATAGACTCCCCGCAGACGCAGCTAAGTGGCGTTTGATTGAAGAAACCGCCAGAGTTGTACTCGAGCGGTTTGGCGCTGGTGAAATTCATACCCCTATTTTTGAAGACGTGGGTGTCTTCTCTAAAGCCGCTGGAGACTCGAGTGATATTGTTCGTAAGGAAATGTATGCCTTTACCGACCGAGGTGGACGTAACCTCTGCTTACGCCCTGAAGCCACTGCTGGTATGGTTCGGGCTTACCTCGAGCATGGTTTTTCTAGTAAACCCACACCTGTTAAATTCTGGACCTTTGAACCAATGTTTCGTGGTGAAAAACCACAAAAAGGGCGTGAACGGCAGTTTCACCAAGTGGGTTATGAAATCCTCGGATTATCCGACCCTCTTGCCGATGCTGAAATCATTGATGCTGGTGTGCAACTCCTTAGTCAATTAGGGATTGAAGAGTATGTGATTCACCTTGGATCGGTAGGCGACCCAGAAGATCGGGCTGCATACAATCAATACCTCCGAGATACCCTCTCCCCTGCTTTTGCAAGATTAAGTGCCGAAAGTAAAGAACGCCTCGAGTTAAACCCAATGCGGATATTAGATAGTAAAATCGAATCCGACCAAGCTTTATTAAAAGAATTAGCCGTCAAACCCATGCTCGAGTTCTTAGGTTCAGAAGCTCGAGATCACTTCGAGGCAGTGCAAAAATGCTTAACTGCTTGGGAAATCCCATTTGTAGTGGATTCAAGTATTGTGCGTGGTTTAGATTATTATCGTCGGACAGCCTTTGAATTTATTCATAACTCCCCTGCATTAGCGGGCTGTAGTACCATTTTAGCCGGTGGGCGTTACGATGGACTTGCCGAAATTCTTGGCGGGCAACACACCCCAGGGGTTGGTTGGGGTTGCGGAGCAGAACGGCTTATCCTTGCGATAGAAGCCGAAAAAATTGATGTACCAGAACTCGAGAAACCACTGGTTTATGTTATCCCACTCGATGAAGAAAGCATTTTATATGCCCATAATGTTGCTCGTGAAGCTCGTCGAGTAGCGCAATCCTTAGCCGCTTACAAAGTCAAAGGAATGGGGAAAGCCCTCTCCGATGCCGAAAAATTCGGTGCCAGATTCGCTGTTATTATTGGCAGTAACGAACGCGAAACAAGTATCCTCAACATCCGAGAACTTGCCACTCGAGAACAATTTACGGTTAGCCTCGAAGAATTCGGCGAATGGTTATTTGAACAAGACTTTGGCTCAGGATTAGAAGCTAATATCCGTATGCTGGAGGCACAACTCGAGGCATAATGACTTTACGAGGGTACATTGGTACATTTTTGGATCAAGGTACGGAAGAACCAGAATGGTTTATTTTCCAAGATGCGAGCTTTATAACCAACCTCGAGACTGGTTGGTTATGAGTTTGAGAAGGCATCTATCAATTGCGAATAGGACAAAAACTAACAATTTTTGCTGAAAATAAGCAAGTGCTCTGGGTAGGAACTTTAAAAACCAAATATCATGGATTTCTGAACCTTAAAACCATAGAACCATTTCAAGCCAATTGGCATCCTGACGATGTGCTCGAGGAAACATGGTGTGGATGGTTTCGGCAAACCCCTAGTCTTAAAGCTGAGCTAGAAATATAATTTTACCAGCGCGGATTACCAATACCTCCGATACATGGTCCAGCTGGTTCTGGAGCTTTGAGGCTACCTGCAAATTTCTGAGTAAATCGAGCTAAGATATCTTGATTAATTTTTTGCATCTTAATGCGGTGTCCCCATGCAAGTATGGTGATTGGTGCTTCTAATCTTGGATACGGTGCAAGCAGGATATAAGGTCTACCAAGAGAAAATTTAACCAATGCTTGCCGTTGTTGAGAATCAATATCTGGGCGATAAGCTATCCAGACAGCGCCGTGCTCGAGGCTATGGACAGCATTTTCGTCTTTGATTGGTTGTTCGTAAACACCACAATTTTGCCATTGCACATTATGATCGCCACCCATAGGTGGAAAACTAAAGTACTTTGCATTTTTCACATGTTTGCGAGGTAATTCTGTAGCAACTTCAAGATCTGGAAATTCGAGTTTACTATTCGCTGTTTGCCAAATTAAAAACCCTGCAACTGCAATAATCAGTGCACCAACAGCAATGCCAAGGGGTAATAAAGGTAAGGGTTTAGTTACTTTTTTGTTTTGTGTCATGGTGTACCTGCTTGGCGACAAGGCGCAGTTTTGAGAGGAGTTTTGCTGTTACCTTGATAAAATGCAAAACTGAGCTTAGGGCGTTGGGCTAAATCGTAAATAAAAGCTCGGATCTCTGTGGTGTTGGGTTTTGCTGCAAGGGTCATCAGGGTGGTTTTATTATCGGCATAATAAAAGGCTTTCTCGAGTGGGCAAAAACCTGGATTTTCAAGATAGAAACGATCTATCGCAGCCAGAAAAGCTTTGTCATTTGTACCCTCATATTTATAAGCTTTAGCTGTTTGGGTATCAAGGGTAATCTCGAGGGTACGTAATGTATTCTTAAAAGCAAGTAGTAACGTTGTGGCTGTTTCTGTACTAGTTTCCACAAAGGGGATGCTATATGGGCTAGGTGCAGTTTGAGGTGCACAAGCCGCCAGCAAAAATATTGATCCCCAAAGTTGTAGCACTCGAGATTTCATCGTTCTCCAGGTATTGGAGCAGGTGGTGGTGCAACAGGGGTAGCAGGAGTGCGTGGCAAAATTAAGTAAGGAGTGACAACAATCACCAATTCGGTGGTGCGTTGAACAGTGTTGGTGGTTTTAAAGAGTTCTCCTAAAATTGGAATGTCCATTAAACCAGGAATACCTTCGGTGGTACTGCTGCGTTGATTCTCGAGTAAACCGCCAATAACAATTGGTTCGCCATTTCCAACCCGTACAGTGGTGTTGGCTTCTCGAGTACTGAATGAATTCTTACCAGTTGGTGCACTGACAGCAACACTGAGACTTGATTCGATTTGCCCATCAGGTGCCACTTTTGGCAGTAACCGCAATGTAATACCTGTGGTGGTGGTGACAATGGTTTGTCCGCCATTTGGCGCAGAGACTGTTGTTGAAACAGTTTGTGTACTGTTTAACCGAGCCTCAACACCGTCTAAGGTAGTGACTCGAGGTCGGGCTAAAGTAGTAGCTGCCCCTGTGGTTTTGAGTAAATCTAAGCCAATTTTAACATTCAGGGGTGCACGGGTAATATCGCCTAATTCAAAAATACTTGCTGGTGTGCCTTCAGTTAAGGAGAAACTAAAGAGGTCGCGGTAATTGATCCCTAAACTTTGCGATAAGGTGTCGTTAATCTCGAGGATTTCAGCTTCAAAGGCGACTTGTGGACGTGGTGCATCCAAGGCATTGACAATTGAACGAATAAATTCCCAGTCTTTTTTGACAGCAAAAACAATGATACTGCGCTGACGGGTGTCTACTTCAACTTTTAAGTTATACGATCTGGATAATATGCCTGCCACAAATTGAGGTTCAGCATTGGCAAGTGGAATAATCAGTGGGAAGCGTTCGTCTTGCTCAGTAACAGTATTGGTATTTGCTGCAACTAAAGCCCGAATACTGACTACTTTACTATCTGTTGAAAAACTAGCATTGATTGTATACGCAAACTCGAGCAACAAGCCATCGGTGGTATTGCTGGCTCGAAGGATACTGGGGTCTGGTAATTGATAACGAGTGGTTTCGTCAAGCACAGCTTGAAGAATGGTCACTTGTTTTTGGCTGGCATCTAAACGGTAACGTAAAGCTTGGCTTGCACTAACTGTTAAAGTACCTGTAGGTGCATCAAATACTACTTTGACTGGGATAAAATTGTTACTTTGTGCAGCTGTCAGGCTTAACCCTACACTCGAGAAAAGCAGTGCAATTAGAAAAAAGAATGGTTTGAGTTTCAGGGTAAATACGTTCATCGTGTTGCCTCCAAAGTGTACGTGGTTGAACCTGTCGAAATTGTTAAATTGATTGTGCCTACATCCAGAATTTGGGCACTTTGTACAGTGATAGCAGTTGCAGCAGAAATAAATTCGCCTGCTTCGCCAAGAATGGCATCACCATCGGTATCCGAAGCAATCACTAACGAATTGGCTTGATTTGTCTCGAGATTACCAATTAAAAAAGAGCTATCAGCGGTTATAACAGACCAAGTAACGATTTTACCAGCACTATCAAGGATTAAAGCGTAACTTCGTGGGCTGAGTGATTGACCGATTTGTGCATTGACTAAACCATAACCGTAACGTGTATCGTACCCTCGAGCACCAAGATCAAGAGCTGTTTTAGCAAGGGCATCGCGGACAAGCCGTTGAGGTGTACCTCCAGAAATTGCTAAAGCCGCCACCCCTGCTGCCACTGGAGTTGCCATGCTTGTACCGTTTCGTAAGGCATAACCACCAGCGATATCTAAGCTCAGTATGCCATCTGGAATGCCATCCCGATTTTGATCAGCTGCCATATCGCCACCAAAAGCCGACACCCAAACACCATCGCCTTTTTGCGCGTACCCAGGCTGGTAGAGTGTACTTGGACCTGCCAGAGCCGTAACAGCAATAACACCAGGTAAAGCCGCAGGGAAAGCCAATGCACTCGAGCCATTATTACCAGCCGCTGCCAGCACAATCACACCTTTAGCAAGCACTCGAGCAATCGCATCGGCAATAAGATTCGAGAACGTATTCGAGCCAAGCGATAAATTAATAATCTGGGCAGGGTTGGGATTAGGTTGCCCCTCGAGTAAACCCGCTGCCCACAGAATCCCCTCGGCAACAGGACCATCGGAGCCACCATTTAAGTCGCGCAACACCCGAATAGGTACGATTTTCGCAGCTGGTGCCACACCGAGCGCCAAACCATTAGCGGCAATTAACCCTGCTACGTGCGAACCATGACCTGCAATATCCATTGCTTCGGAATCTAAATCCACAAAATCGTACCCAGATAAAATTGTGTTGATCAAATCTGGATGCGTTAAATCCACACCTGTATCCACCACAGCAACTGTTACTCCAGCGCCTTTAGTCGCGTTCCAAACAGCAGTTAAACCCATTAAATTCAAATGCCATTGCCCCGCTCCAGGCGAGCTTGGAGCAGCCACCCCAGAAGTAGCAGTAATACCATCGGCAGGAGCAAACCAAGAAGCCCACTCGGTCTTGAAACGTTTTTGTCCAAGCCGTATCCAAGCTGCTTTAGCTGCCGCAATTGAAGTGAATTGTAATTGTACTGCTTTTAAAGTCCTTACCTCGAGATGACTTTGTAAATCTGATAAAGCCAAAGTTTGCAAATCAACCCAAGTCGTATTAAACACCGTCATACTTTTGCTCTCAGCCGCCAATGCTTGCAAGCGCACAGGTGGTGTCACACTCGAGGTACTCGCTGGCATTTGTACTGTGCCACGAACAGCCCCAGCTTCTCGAGCCAACCGCACTGTGTTTGAGACTGCACCACCCACAACCACTTGCACATCCAGAGCACCAAAAGGCAAACCATTTGGCAGTGAAGCCAGTAAATCCTGCCCTTGCCGAGTTGTATTGAGTGCTCGCCCATTCAAAGTTAAGGTGGCATCTAATCCACCAGTGGTCGCCCAACCAACACCAGAAACCAACAAAGCTGACCCATTCAACAAAGCTGTATTCACTCGAGGTACCAAATTCACCACTGTCTCGAGTGGTTCAGTTAAAACCGCTGCTTTGAATTGCAAAGTGCGCTGACCAGCACTGACCTCGAGAGGCAGACGAATCGAAACCCCATCGGTAATTGGAGTCGCACTAACTGCAACACCATCTAATGTGATCGTAGCACCTGCTGGCAGTACCCCAAAAACCGAGATGGTATCGCCAGGAACAGCTTCATTAGGAATAACAGCACTGATGCCATACTCAATAACAACTTTGGATGGTTTAGGGCAAGCCACCAAAGTCAGCAATAAAACAACCATCAAAACTCGAGACATGCTTTTATCCTTATGGAACTGAAATGCGCTGAGCAGCGCTGTACGTAAAACCATCGGCTTTGTCTTGTTGATCGAAACTGACACCAACAATCAACCAATAATAATTACCCGTTGGTAAAGGATTACACTTGACCGCACCATTTAATGCAGGAATTGGATAGACTGCCGATAAAGCCGAAGTGGTTTTTGGAAAATTCGTACACATGATTTTTGGTTTAGTCACCCCAAACGGATCGCCATCATAAATAAAATACTGATATCCAATCACACCTGTGGTAGCTGTCCAAGACAAATTCGGTTGACCATCGGCAATCACTGCACCATCAAAAGGCGCACCAGAATCCTGAGCGGGCAAAAACTTAGCACCGTCAGCATTTGATTTACCCGTTTCCACCGCGCCACCACTGGTTAAACTTGTCACAGCCCCAAAAACCGAATCGCCAACTCGAGCTGTATCCACAAAACGTTGAAAAACCTGCAAAGCCGAATTGGTATCCGAAGCTTGATTACGAATCCGCGTATAAGGACCAACCAATTCATCCGCCGAGTACACACCGTACCCATCTGCACCAAGCACAGGCGACCACTCCCATTGCTGAGCAAAAACCCGATCTCCAATAGCCGCCAAAGGTTTAACCCCAGATGCTCGAGCCGCAACCCCATCGGTCGGTGGTGTAACCGAACTCATTGCAGCAGGTAACAAACTTTGCCCCGATTGCAAACGCAAAGCACCCGAAGCTGGTTTCGCCGCAGGCGGATAGGTAAACGCTGCTAACAAAGACAAATTCGGCACACCAGAATTCTGCGTTCGTACCCGCACAGGATCCGAAGTACCAACATTACCACCACGATCCACAGCCTCGGCAATAATCTCGAGCGGCAATTGATTCGGCACACCAGAAGCACTAGCAGTATTCCAAGAAACCACGAACGGCTTGGTAATACTCGAGCCAATCAGCACACCTTTTTTGGTACTGCCCACACCTCGAGCATAAACATTGACTTTGGTAATACTGGTTTCTTCGTCCTTAGCATCAATTTGAATTGGTGCAGTACCGGTTAAAACCGAATCCTGAGCTGGATTAGTAATATTGGCAGTTGGTGGATTGGCATCAGGTGGTTTAGGACACGCCACCAGTACACCACTCAGACCTAGAGCCACTGCGACAATCTGAACATTTTTTAGCATACAACCCCTTTAGAACAAGAAAAACAATTTCATTTTTTAAGCGACAAAAAAACTAAAAATCCAACATTGAAGTATAACACTGAGTTAGAAAAACAACTGAAAATACTCGAGACTTGACAAGTATAAATGGATGCTTCAAAGTATCCAAATGGCAATCATTGCATACCCGTTCTACCCAAATAAAATACATGCTCATAACCCACCTCTTATAGAAGACCTAATCGAACTCGAAGCCACTCAACACCAACTATGCGTAAGTCAAATCATTAACATGATCGCTGACCTAAAAAACAACGGAACAAATAGCCGATACCTCAAAAAAATGCGCGGCGCATTCCTCGAACTCAAAACTGCCTCCCGAGGCGGAGACAAAGGTGGTGCAAGAGTCTACTTATTCAAAGCAGCCAAAGAAACTTTTTACCTTTGCCGAGCCGAATGCAAAAGTGGAAACGAAGCCGATGCCCTCCTCCTATACAGCACCCTTGAAATCCTAGAAGCGTTCCAAAACAAACAACCCTTATTCCCAAACCGAGGTGAACAATGAAAAAAAATACTCTTGCAGGAATCCCACTACGCAACCTCGAGCAACTCAGCGCAGAACAACAAGCCAAACTCGAAGCAGCCCTCAATAAACCAAGTCGTCGCTCTCAAACAAAAACACCACCAGACACCATTGAAACAAGTATCGAAACCTTACAACAAGCCATCGAAAAAGGCGTAACCCAAAAACGCATTGGTACACTCTTAAAACAAGCCAGACAACAAGTACAACAAAGTGGCAGAAAAACAGCGCAACGCTTAAACATGAATCATGCTCAACTAAGAAAACTCGAGGAAAGTGACACAAATCTAGAAGTGACTAGCCTAGTACGAGTTGCACACGAACTCGAGTTTGATGTGACCATAAGATTAGAACCAAGGCGCAACGGCACTGTTTTAGAAACAAAATTATAAAACCAAGTAGTAAAACTCGAGAACCCACCAAGCACAACTCGAGACGCGCAATGCTGGGCAGCCATTGTGACCTTGTTAAGTGCATTCTTTGCGTTTTTCATGAGTTTCCTTGAATAATCAAAATCTGGCGAAGGAGAAGCTGCACCCCACTTGCAAAAGTGGGGTTTTTATACTATGCGAAAAAACAAAAACTCGAGGAAGGGAAAGCTGAGCTGAGAAAAGAAGAACTCGAGGGGAAATCCTTTGCAAAAGCTCGAGGAAAACCGAGAATTACACTCGAGTTCTGGTTCTTTTAGATTTTTGCTTTTTCCCTTCGACTTTTACTTTTTCTTCTTGCGTAAACTTGTACAAAGATGACTGAGTTATGACGATAAATCTAACCTAATAGAATTACGTAATTCAAGAATTATTATGATTTAATAGGTCAAATTTCCGTATGTTAGCAACAGGTAGACTGTACATATTACCTTTTTTCATTTTGACAAAAAGTTTAGTGAAACCTATTCCAACTCGAGTAACATATTGTGTACCAAAACTAAAATTGGTGGTTATGAAAATATTTTCCACTTGATCTATTGGAATTGAAATTATTCTAAATGAAACAACAAAAAGTACAATTTTATCATCAAAGATTGAATAAGAATAAGCGTACTTCTGAAACAATCCATTGGCAATAAAAAATACTATCATTCCCAATAAAAACGAAAATATAGCGTGTAAACCCCAATTATATAACAAGTAAATAAGAAAGAAAGACAAACCTCCATACAAATAGAAGCAAAAACTATCGACTATTAAACCAATAATTACTGACATTACCTACACCCTGAAGCACCTGGAACAAAGGTTAAAGAGCCAGATACCCCTGCCGCTTTTTCTAATGTAAGCCCGATTCCCCAATAGCCTTCATCTCCAATTTCAGCATTAAAACTTCCAATCGCTGGTATCGGAACACTCAGCGCTATTTTATCACCAGAATAACCAGAACGATTTGAACTAAGTACTGACGCACCACTAAGAGAACCAGAAAGTCCAAGCGCACCGCCTATACCAGGAGTAACTTGTGGCGGAGCAAAATTAATTCCAAACTTCCCAGTGGTTTCAGTTACGTTAACTGTCGCAATAGATGTAAGTACTTTTCCCCCAAGCAAGCGACCACCCTCCGCTGATGGTCCATTTAGTGAAACTGAAAATGTACTTCCATCCGCTCCTCGTGTTGCAGCGTCTCGTCCACGGATACAAGCTTGATGAATGTCATAAAAGGCTTGTGTTGAATTTGCATTAATGGTCGCCATTGTACCCTGACTTAACTGACCTCCAATACCATCACCTGTAATTTTATGATTGATATACCCATTTTTGCCAAACATCCAATTCATGAACTGATTCCTGTCTCCGTTGTTGGATAATTTAACATTTCTTGTCGCCATCGGCACATTCGCACATGGATTAGACGAAAAAGCAGTTCCAGCACCGATAGGACAACCAGGACCCATATATGCTGCTCGTCCACCAAAGCCGTGATTTTTGAAGGCATCATCACAAGTCTTTAATGCACCACCACTTGCTCTAGCTCGAATTCCACATAAATCAGCTAGTTCTTTTCGCCATTCAGGAATTGTAATTTCATTTTTTGCAAGACCCATAGCTAACCCAGTATAAGCCTGAATCCTATCTCTTGGAGTAAATTCAGCAGCTTGAAAGTATCCATCAAGTGCATTTAAATCAGCTTTAGCTTGGATTCTTGCTTCAGCATCAGACAACCCTTGTTGTTTATAGCGATCTTCCAATTCAGATTTAGCTTCATCTCTAGCGCACTGTTCAAGTACTCCCATCAGAGCATCAGCTTCTTCTCTTGATATAGCATCTTTTGCCTTTAATGATTTGGCAACTGCTTTAAAGCATTGTGTGCCTGCCGCATTTGTACCAGTACTAAACGGTTTTACATCATTACCACTAGTGTTAGGTTTAGCACTCGAGACTGGCGGCTTAACACTACTTGCACTTGTACTCGGCACATTACTCGAGGATGGACTGGTCACACTACTGGCACTTGGTGTACTACTCGAGGGTGTACTCGCACTTGCATTTGGACTGGTTACACTCGAGGCTGCGGTACTTGGAACATTTGGTGCACTGTTCGGACTGGTCACACTACTGGCTGTGGTTGTCACTCCAACTGGTGCGGCTTGACTTGGTGCTTGCAGTGTTGAAGTACTCGAAGTGGTTGGTGCATTACTTGGTTGACTCGAGGTAGTAGTGGTTGTTGTTCCGACGCTTGGACTCGAGACAGCTTGACTTTGCGGTTGACTCGAGCTAGTGGTTGTACCTGTGGCTGGGCTGGTAATGCCTTGAGTTTGCGCCTGACTCGAGCTTGCAGGTTGAGCAGTTCCACTCGAGGTAGTTGATGCACTCGAGGTTGGGGTTGTCACAGAACTCGCTGTGCCACTAGGCGCTTGACCAGAAGCACTAGGACTCGTCACACTCGAGGCACTCGTAATTCCCGTTTGAGAAGCCACAGAAGCCGTAGGAGCCTCGAGCGGAGCACCACCAGCAGGAGCTTTAGGAGCCTCGAGCGGTGTGAAAATATCCCATTGCGGGTTATTTAATTCTTCTTCACGAACACTATCTGCCAGACTAAAGGTTTCGTCTTGATCTCGAAACACCATACCTGGGGTACTGTCATACCACCAGGCAGTCAGGTGATTCTTAACTTGATCTCCATAACTTCTGTTGACTGCGTGAATTAATTGTGGTTGCCCATCTACAAAAATTGTGGATTGTTGCTTGGTAAAAATACCCACACTACTATTCCCAAGCGAAGGTTTGGAATCCCATGCCTCGTACAATCGGGTATTGCTACTTAACGAGAGATTACCTTCTGGATCGTATACAAAGTTTTGTGAATTTGTCATATAGCCAGCTGGGTATGGATTTGGTTGCGCGAAACCTGAAGCGTTTTGATACCAGCTTTTTCTAATTTCAACAGCTTGTTCGTCGGCATTAAAACGCTGTGCTCCGTTGAAATCATGGTTGGTTCGTAAACCGTTACTAGAAAGACTATATGTATACCATCCAATATTGGAGCCGAAACGACCTTCAGTCACACCATTTGAAGCCGTATATATATTACTTTCTGCTTTAAGAACGTTGTTATTATTGTATTGCCAAGTTCTATCTGTAGTACCATTGTATGGAAGTGTTGCACCAATTCGATTACCAGCATCATCATATGTAAATGTTTCCGTGAATAACTGTGTAAATGCACCACTTCCAGTAGAGTCTTTATAAGTTATGGCACTTGTAACTTCGCCATTACCATTAAATATATTGACAACTTTGTTGACCGCATTGGTAGTTATTTCTTTTTTACTACTTTCTCCTAGTAGTCCACCAATTGTTACTTTACGAGTGGAATTATATTTACCATTGCTAAGAGTTGTGGTGGTTACACCAAGACCTGGAAAGAAAATACTGGTAGTCACTGCAACTCCTGTACCATCGCCATTACCGTCTACTTGCGAAACCAGTCTGCCTCGAGAATCATAAGAATATGTTTGTGAACTAATCAAATTAGCGGCAGTGTCTGTGTTTGTGTTGTACACATGAACACTTTTCTTTTGTCCGCTCTTGTAATAGTTATACTTCGAGGTACGAGTTGAACTGGTGTTAAGATTAACTGTGCCTGCATTGTATGTTGTTGTCGAAGTACTTTCCTTGGTTGTAACAAAATCAAGACGGTCGGCATCGTTATACTCGAATCCAGTATATGATTGCGGAGTTATCATTGATGTTGCAGGTGGTCTCAGTTTTTCGGCTCCAGTTCCTTTTGGTAAACTTGAAGCGACTGTAAATTGTGTACCTGGGTTACGGAAACTTTCCACATAGGTTTTTAAGTTTGTTTCTCGAGAGATTTGCTTATTGGTTTTTGAATAAGTATACGTGAATATATCTGTTTTTGGTGTATTCGGATCAATGGATAAACCAAGTGTAACATCAGTGCTTTGCTTGTAACTCTCGAGTAAGTTGCCATTTGCATCGTATTTCCAGAATTGAGCATAATTTGGACTACCATTCGTAGAGCTATCTGCTCGAATGAATTTAGCGTAAATGCTCGGGTCACCCTTATGGAATCTCGAGTACATTAAACCAAGTCCGTTAAAGTTCTGGTACTGAGTTTTTTCTTTTACTAAAACATTTGCACTGTTACGTCCACTACTGACAATTTTTGTGCGTTTGCCCGCTGCACTGAGGATGTATTCTTGTAAATTTCCTTTTGTTACAGTACTTGAAGCTTCTTGGGTATCTCCATGTACAAGTGTATTGGTAAAGTTACCACTTACCGCACCATCTTCGTACCCATAATTACTTTCACGAACTTTTTCACCATCTAATCGGTACGCGTACCACTTGTAATTGTCGACACTGGTTTTGTACGGGCGACTTTCTTTTTGTACTTTACCCATGCTGCTATAACTGTAATCTGTTACCAAGCCACGTTCTGTTTTCTTTGTTAAGTTGCCTGCAATATCGTACTCGTATGTATTTTGAATAGCTGCTACTGTTGGAAAAGCAACATCATCAACTGTTCCAGCACGTTTAGGTTTGATTTCACGTACAAGTCGGTTAAACGCATCGTACGTGTAATTTGTAATGAACCCATCAGCATCTTTTAAGTCTTTGACATTACCTCGAGCATCATATGTTTGCGTAATAGTATTACCATCTGGCAGTGTTTGTTTTGTTAAACGCCCAGCCCAGTCGTACTCGAGAATGGTATGCCCAGATCCTATTTGAGCAGCAACATTGTCATTCACGGCTTGGCTCATCCCAGTTGGGTATTTTTTATTGTTGCTATACCCAAAGGATCTCACCGCAACATAATTCGCTAGGTTTCCATCTGCTGGGGTACTGGGGTTATTATCAGGTTCCCATACACTACCTAGTGTTCCATCAGGATAGTAACTGTTGACCTTGGTTGTGATACCTCGAGCGTCTTTTTCAGCAGCAACATTCCCAAGAATATCGTAGCGTTTATAAGATGTGTTACCTCGAGCATCTGTGAAACTGGTTTGTCTGCCCATTGCATCGTATTCGTAGCGAGAGGTGACGTTTCTGTTAACATCTGCTCCTTCAAAATTTGCTAAACAGTCAGCTTCGTACCAATAGCAAACTTGTTGTTTTTTGCTTGTCAGATTATCCACGCCATCATATGTAAATTGAGTGTAATTAGAATCTGGATCGTAAGTAGAAATGATTCGGTCGAATCCATCGTAAGTACTAATATTTGTTGCGATTTGAGCACCACTTGGCATACTCGTTATGTCAGCAGCGCCTGTTTGTATGGCTGCTGGTGTCATAGCTGTTGTCGATTGTAATAATTTTCGTTCAGTTGTGCGACGATCTAAACCATCGTAAACGTACTCGGAGTATGGTCTACGAGTATCTGCATATCCTGATGTACCAACGGAACGCAACACTGGCTCGAGTTTCTTGGTTAAATTACCATTAGAATCGTAGACAAGGTACGTGCTTTGATCTTTATCTCCTGATGTAATGCTGTTAAGTGCCCCATTTTGAATTCTGATTGGTCGGTCAAAATTATCATATGTCATGATGGTGGCATAGCCTAATGCAACGTTATTTAAAAATCCGTTGGCATTAGAATCTCGAGTATCTTTGGTGACTCTGCCTAATGAATCTACTTCTCGGTAATGACAATCTGTTGTTCCTAAATAACTTGTGCCACCTGCGTTGCATTCGGCATCTTTTGTTCCACTTGGGTGGTAGTTTATGACATCGTAATTTCCGTCTTGCTTGGTTCGTTGAATAACACGATTCAACGTATCATATCTATACGTCGTAGTATTTTCATCATCAATTTTAGTTTGTATGACACGTCCAGCAGCATCGTACAGAATATCGGTTTTTTCTCGGATTGTATCTATTGTCCAAGAATTATTTGTATTGATACCTTTAGTAATTTTATTAACTCGTCCTGTACTGGTATCGTAATCATATAGCACCAAGTTATTGATGCTTCCTATTTTTGTGCTTTTTAGCTCGCCTGTAGCGTAATAATCCCATTCTTGTTTACTTGCTTCTCGAGGATGTTCGTAAACACGTTCAAAGGTTTTTTGTCCAAAGCCATTATAAACACTTTCGGTAATTCGGTCTTTGCGGTATTCATTACCTACAGCTGTTGCATTGGCATCTCGTAATTCGGTAGCTAATGCACCTTTTTCGTTTTGCAAACTCACTTTCCCTAACCAGTCGTAGGTGAATTCTGTGGTTTTTTCTGTTACATTACCAACACTAACCACTGCTTTTTGCACATAATCTTGGTATTGAATTGCTGTGTTTGGGGTACGGATATTGACGCTTATGCCAGTGGGCGATAATGCAGGAGCAGGTAAAGCTGCCGCGCTTCCTGTTGCGTATGTATATGTTGTTTTTGTGGTTGGTAAGTTGCTTCCACTGCGCGTAGATTCTTTTAATCTTCCTTGAGTATCTATTGTTGTATCCAGTGTGTACCGCAGCAAGGATCCCATATGCCGTTGCGATGAAATTGTATTGATTGCTGTAAAACTTTGACCTGCCGTGGTGATTGTATGATTCGTATATGATCGCAGCCATTTAACATCGGAGTATGTGTAAGCAACTTCACCTCGAGTCTGCGTACCATTTGTACCCAATTGTTTTTCTTCGGTAACTCGGTTATCTAAATCGTATGTCATGGTTTGAGCACGTTCAAATCCAGCAGTTGGTGTGTATGTTGAATTCAGGACCGAACCATCAGCACCCATAGGTCGAGTTGCTAAGTTAGTTTCAATTCTCGAGACCATACCAGCAGCACTGTATTGGTAGTCTGTGATTTTACCTGCTGGGTCTACGATGCGTTTTGTACTGCCGTTCGGGTAGTATTCGTAGTTCCACATATCCATATTATTGACTTGTTTACTTGCTCGGATTAACCAACTACTAGCTGTCCACGGATTGTAGTTACGCACTCGTTTATGCAGTAATGCACCAGTGTTAAAATCGTAATAATAAAATTCTTGCTTATGATCATTACCAGATATATCTTGGGTCATGGTGACTTCACGTGTGCCTGGCATAACACTATTACCACCATCGTTGTAAGCGTACGTTATGTCTGGTTCTATTTTCGTACCTGCACCTGGTGAATCATTGTTATTCGTAATAACATTGGTTAGTCTACCTGTTGGGTCATACCCATAATGTGTGACTTTCCAGCCTTGTGTACCGAGCATTAGGCGTTTAATTCGGGTGACTAAAAGTCTATTTGCTTTTTGTCCATAATCAAATTCGGTAGTACGGGTAGATTGACCACCACGTCCATCGTATGTGAGATACGTTATCTTTGTTATAACTTGTTGATTGCCAAACAGACCATATGTGTAAGTCGTTGCTATTGACCATGTATTATTAACATCGTTTTCATTTTGCACAAATTGGTACACACCATTTAAAGTTCCATCTGTACTCCAATAATACCGATGAACCCGACCCCACTCATCTTTAACTTTACTCAGTAAACCAGTAATTGGTTGGCTCGAACCCGTTGGTGTCACACTGGTATACGTCAATTCTGTTTTAGGTGAACTAGCCAGTTCCCCTTCAGGATCGCTGTTCACAGCTCCTCGGTATTGCTGATGCAGTGTTTGCGTGTAATCAGCGAATTCACTATCTTCACCACTAGTACCAAAAAATGTCACTCGAGTGCCATCACTTGTGTAGTAATGAGCAATGCTGTTATTCCCAGCTCGAGTGCGTAGTACAACGTATTCACTGCTGTACTGAGTTCCGCCTTTTGGTGCGAGGGTGTAAATGGTGGTGTCAGCCAGTGCATTACCTGTTGTTGTATCTTTGTATCGCGTTATCCAACTTGGTTTATCAGTGAACCACGCTGCATTAGCAGTTGTGACTTTGTTGAAAGTGGTGGTGCTACCATCTCCGCTTGAGAGTGTGATAGTTGGAGCTGGTTCAAAGATTTGTTTTACAGAGATATCTTTGATTTCCCAAGATGGGTTGTTTGCAGTAAGTTCAAAGATTTCAAAGACTCGTCCGTGTGTACTACCTGCTGGAACTGTGAAATCCTGAGTTAAGTTCTGCCATGTTGTAGTGAGTGTTCGATAACCAACATTGTAATCACTTAATCCAAAAGTGACTGGGAGTGTGCCATTTCGAGTTCGAGCGTTAATGGAGGCTCGGTATTTTCCTGGTGCTAAGTTTTCAACTCGCATAATTCCACTGTGATTTTGTGCTCCGTAAGGTGCAAGTGCAGGATTATCAGCACTTAGTAATCTCGAGAAGGTTTCTGTGCTTGGTCTAATACAGTACATACCCCAATTGAGTGTGTTCTGATCTGTGATTAAATTTGTTCCAGGAACTCCATTTTCAATTTTTTGTACTATTAAGTTAGTTACTTCCCAACTTGGATTACTCGCTGTGTTTTCGCGTAATTGCATTAATCGTTTTTGATAACCAGGGTTACTTAGTAAAACGTGTCCTGCGGGTATTATAAAATCTGATGTAAATGATTGCCATTGCGTATTCAAATTTGCATTAGCAGTGAAGTAATCATTGACTCCATAACTCACAGCAAGGTTCGCATCGGCGCGTCCATCAAAAGTGACTCGGTATGTTCCAGCCGTGATATTTGTGAGTCCATCTCGGATAACACCACTGATATTCTGATTTGGACTCGCACACCCATTGTCGGTACTTGCAAATCGATTTATTGGAAGTACAGCTGGTTTCGTCTGGTAATTACTCCAGTAACTCGAGGCTGCATTCTGCTCAGTTATCTTATTGGTACTGAGTTCATTACCCCAGTTCTTGGTGAAACCATTTAAGCGTAGCCTAGATTTTAATTGCCATTGACCACCACCAATGCTATTAGCGGTTTCATCATTACTGCTTAGGATATTGTTTCTAG
>JAAFIG010000005.1 GCA_013298595.1 Deinococcales bacterium
GGGCGACGAAGAATGTATCACCCATTTGATTAACTGTCAAGCTGTAAGGTGGGGTCGGGTGGAATGCGTGAAATACAACTTGGTTACTAGGTTTAGAAACTATACTCGAGGAACGTGAACCTGAGTTCAAAAGAAAACCCCACTTAAATTTAAGTGGGGTTATTGGAAGCTCGAGAAGAAATTTTTATTGGCAGTTATCCCAAACGGGGATGGCTTCAACCAAAGCGTTACTCGAGGAACTATCGCCTCTGGCATCGGTGATTTTCAGACGTAAATCCAGGGCGCCAATTTTAATTGGTGGGTTTGGTAATGGATTTGGACCAGGCACAGGATTGACAACCACAGCTTGAGGCATGATGCCTTGCAGTGTCATGTTCGGGTTTTGGTAAGGCACTGTTCGGGTGGCAAATCCAAAAACCACTTTGATGCGTTGACCTGTGACAGTCACACCAGCTGATGGTGGATTAAGTTGAAACGTTGGGGAACGATAGGTATCTCGGGCTGCGGTTCTTCCGAATAAATTGGCTTGGAATGATTCAAAATTACTGATATCACCTGAAAAACGGAATTCCAATGTCACTAAAGTATCGCCTTTGTTATCACAAATTGCGGGTACTTGAGAACCGCTTCTCGACTCGACATAGTTGGAAGTAAAAACAATGTCATCTGAGAAAACCGTTATTAACCCAGTCGAAACGCAACTCGAGAGTAAGGCAGCTAGAGCGGCACCAGCTATAAGTATCTTTTTCACTCCCATAGTCTACTCGAGAAACACAAACTGGCATGAGATGAAACTTAAAAGAGTCTTTACTTTGCCTTGAGGCGGGGTTTAACTTACCTAAGATTAAGGATTTTAACTTACTCGAGATCAAGAATTTCAAAGGTTTCGTCTCGGACAGTATATTCGCCGTTTCCTGCCACAAAGCCCGAAACATTTTGCAGTAAAGTCTCGAGCCATTGGGCATCGTGGGAGATGCTGACCACACCAATCACTTCCCAATCGTGGGTATCTAAGCCATCTAAACGGGCTACAGAAACAGGAAAACGGGCTTTTAAACGTTCGGTAACAGGGCGAATAAGTGCTCGTTTTTCTTTTAAGTTATGCACCCACGGCATCTCGAGGCGGGCAGTATAAACACCAATATAACCAAGCATTAGAGCATTCCAGCAAGGAATCCTTGGCTTCTCACTGCACGCAGTAAATCCATAACAGTGGCTTGGGTTGGGTCGAAGTTGACTTCTAATTGCCCAGGGTGAGGGTTGACAATATCGGCAACTCCTTTAATGGTTTTTAATGCGTTAATTACACGCTCAACTGCTTCTTGGGTGGCTAATCCCCGAACACCTAATAAAACACGAGTCATGGCTGCATTCTACACTGCTCGAGAAGCAACATTGTAGAATGGAAGCTATGCACAAGACTGCTTTGGCTGTGAATATTGCTTTTTTGATTGAACGCTGCTCGAGATTTATTGTGCCTAAACCACCAAGTACGCCGCCTGCGCGTTTGCAGTTCTCGAATGCAACGGTTGGGTTGTCGTTGCAGGAAACTTTGTATGCGGCGCGGCAACCACCTGCTCGAGTGGTGATTCTGCGAGAAGATGAGTATTTTGTGGCAGTGAAAACTTTGCTTGAAGAAATCTAACGCACAAACCAATTGTTGAAAGTTGACAGCCTTTACAATGAGGTTATGAACCCACACGATTGGAATTCGCTTGAGCCTTTATATACAGCCCTTGAAACTGCTCCTTTAGATGCCACTAATGCTCGAGATTGGCTTGGGCGCTGGTCTGCTATAGACGCTAATTTAGCCGAAGCGTACTCTCGAGCTTACCGTGCTCGTATGGAAGATACCACCAGCGAAATGGCTGAACAAACCTTTTTGCAACTGGTTGAGAATGTCATTCCAAAAGCCAAAGTGGTACAAAATACACTCGAGAAACGCTTTGCAGCACTGCAAGGATTTGATCATCCTGAAACCAACGAATTTTTGAAGCGCACTCGAGCCAGTTTAGCGATTTTTACTGAAGCCAATATTCCATTATCAACTGAAGAAAGTAAACTTGAAGTGGAGTATGACAAACTCATGGGTGGCATAAATGTTGTGATTGGTGGCGAAGAATTAACGTTGTATGGTGCAATGGCAAAATTCCTCGAGCCTGACCGAACGTTACGCCAAACAGTCTATGAAGCATTGATTGCTCAGTGGCAAAAAATCCGACCAGAACTTGATGCTTTGTTTTTAGCAGCCCTGAAAATTCGGCGACAAAAAGCCAAAAATGCGGGTTATGCAAATTACCGCGAGTTCATCTGGCATGCCAAAGCACGATTTGATTACACCCCAGCCGATTGTCTCGAGTTTCATCAAAGTATTCTCGAGCATGTTGTGCCAATCGCCAGCCGTGCCTACGCGAAACGCCGTGAAATGATGGGTATAGACACGATTCGCCCATATGATACCAGTGTAAACCCAAGCGGACTCGAGCCACTCAGACCATTTACCACGGTGGCTGAACTTGAAGAGCAAATTGAACAAGTTTTCTCGAGTTTAGATACAGACCTTGGTGCAATGTTTAACACCATGCGGCATGGCGAACTTGACTTAGATAGTCGTAAAGGCAAAGGACCGGGTGGGTACTGCGATTTTTTTGAAGCCAGTGGTAAAGCCTATATTTTTATGAATGCTGTTGGTACGCATGACGATTTGCAAACTATGCTGCATGAAGGGGGACATGCTTTCCATGCTTTAGAAAGTTACGCCAGCCAACCACTGATGTGGAATCACCACGGACCAATGGAATTTTGCGAAGTTGCCAGCATGGGTATGGAAATGCTGGCAATGCCGTACTTAGAAAAAAGCAAAGGCGGTATGTACACCCCAGCCGAAGCCAAACGTGCTCGAGCCGATCATTTGTTTGAATCAGTGATTACGTTTTTGCCATACATGGCATGCGTGGATGCTTTTCAACACTGGTTGTACGTGGATGCACCCGAAGATGTCAGCATTGCCAGTATTCATGCAAAATGGGTTGAACTGTACTCGAGTTTTGTACCACACATTGACTTTACAGGTATTGAAGAACAAATGTTATTTCGTTGGCAACGCCAAAGTCATATTTATACTGCGCCTTTTTACTATATCGAATATGGTATTGCCCAACTTGGAGCGGTGCAAGTCTGGCGCAACGCCAAAAAAGACGAAAAACAAGCTGTGCAACAATACCGCCAAGCACTCAGACTTGGCGGAACTCGAGGTTTAAAGGAATTATTTGCGACTGCTGGTATTCAACTGGCTTTTGACTCGAATCATGTGGCTGGTTTAATGCAGCTCATCGAACAAGAATTAGGGCTTTAAGTATCTACCGCCTACATTTTGGATTTTTCAAAAAGCGGCAAATCTGTTCTTGTTCACAGATACGCTGTCCTTACTCCTGCTAGTCACGAAATGTTTTAGGCGTTTTTCCTAAAACATTTCGTGGAGGTATTTAACTTGCAAATGCAGGAACACGAACAGGTTTTCTAAATTCAATATCCTCAGGTTCGCCACCATCTTCTCGCACTACCAAATGAGGGTTACTCGAGCGAAAAAATTCTACAATACTCATCACCAAATCATCTGGTGTACTGGCGGCGCTGGTAATACCAACAGTTTTGACACCATCCAGCCAATCAGGTTTGATATCCGTTACGCTGTCCACTCGGTATGCTTCTTTGGTTATTTCTTCGGCAAGTTCGACCAAACGCATGCCATTTGAAGAAGTTAAACTCGAGACAACCAAAAACATATCCACTTGTGGCGCAATCACTTTGACCGCTGCTTGACGATTTTTGGTGGCGTAACACAAGTCACTTCTCGAGGGGATGGTTAAATTGGGAAAGCGCCTTTTTAGAACATCCACAGTTTTATCGGTATCGTCTACGGATAATGTGGTTTGGGTTAAAACAATGCACTTATCAGGATTTGGTACTTGCACAGTGTGTGGGTCTTGTAATTTAACATCTGCTTTACGATTACCTAAAACACTGACCAGAATAGTATTTTCGGGGGCTTCACCAAATGTACCAATCACTTCCTGATGTGAACTCGAGTCGCCAATCAGTAAAATGCTAAAACCCATGGCGGCATAGCGTTTTGCCTCGGAATGCACTTTTGTGACTAAGGGGCAGGTCGCGTCCAGAGTAGTTAAACCACGTTTATTGGCTTCTTGGCGTACCACAGGCGAAATACCATGAGCACTAAAAACCACAGTGTTGCCCTGACCACTCATCTGCTCGAGTTCAGCAAGATTCTCAACAAAGCGCACATTGTGTTGCTGCTCAAGGCGTTCGACAACTGTGTGATTATGAACTATAGCGTGATAAGCAACGATATTTCCTTCTTGACGAACTGCATTTTCAGCAGCCGCTTCCTCGAGTGCTTCAATCGCCATGACGACACCAGCACAGTATCCACGAGGACGAGCTAAAATGACGGTCTCTACCATGCGCCGAGCATAGCGCGATTCAAGAAGTCAACTGTCTCGAGGTGAAGGTCGGGCTAACCAACCACCTAAAAACAGCAACCCAGCCGCAAGCGCAAAACTCGAGCTAAGTTGCTCTTTGAGTAGCAATGCCCCAAGCAACGAACCCACAATGGGCTGGGCAAAAAATGCAATGCCAGATAAAACACTGCCTGCCCTCGAGACTCCGTATACCCAAAGTGCAAAAGCAACGGCTGTGGAAATAATACCCACGTAAAAAACACCAAGTAAAACCAGAGGTGTGATGGCTTGCCACTGAATTGGACTTGTCTCGAGTGGAATCAGTGCTGTTGTGCCAAGGCAACCAATCAGACTTGCCCAAGCTGTGACTGCAAAAGCATCGAGTTTAGCAACAGTTTGCCCACCCACTACACCAAGGACACCCCATGTGAAAGCAGCCAAGAGTAACCACAGTGCACCAGCCACGTTACCACCTTCATTAACGCCTGAGAGTAAATAGACTGCCAGCAAGCCAAATCCTAAACCCAGCCAAGCTCGGATAGGTACTTTCTCGAGACCAAAGGTTGCCGCAATTGCCACCGTAAAAAGTGGTGAAGCGGTGGTAATCAGACTACCTAGGGCTGCGCCTGCTAATTTTGTACCAATAAATTGAGCACAAATACTGACAACATAACCAACTACGCCCATAATGGCAACCTGCCCCCAAGCAGCTCGGGGGATACGCCATTCACGACGCATCAAAGCGTACACTATAAAAATTGTTAATGCTGAAATCAGCATCCGTAATGCCACCAGAGGAATAGGTGGTATGACCTCAAGTACAACTCGAGAAATAACATACATCCCACCCCAAATAGCACTGGCTGCTAATGCTGCCAGAAAACCTTTTTGCACAGAACTCATACTTTACGCTAACACACAAAAACAACAGCAATCCATCATCAGCAGAGTCAATAACAATTTTTAGATCAATTGTTTGACACACTTGGGCTTAGAAACCTATACTACAGTTATCGTGCAAACCATCGAGCAATTACCAACAACCAGTCGCCGCCACAAGGCGGCGTTTGTGTCCCCAATCCAAGGAGGTCTGGCATGACAGTGACGTACTCGAGTGAAGAAATTTTACGTGGCTTAAAGCATTATCGCCGTATCGCCAAGCAAGATTTGTTGCGAGCGCCAGAAACTCCGAATCCAGATGCGTTTACGCAACATGCCGAAAGTCGGCGCGAAATTTATGGCGCGTTAGCTGAACTCGCCGAAACAGGAGCCGCCGAAGATGTTGTTGTGAAAGCCCTCGAGCTATATAAAGCTTTACCTTTTGTCAGTGGTACTGCCGAAGATGCCTACTCGGATATCAAAGGCAAAGAAAATGCGCTCGAGAATTTCTTTTTGATGATTGGTTTAGATCCAAAAGTGCGCCGCGAAGCTCGGCGTGAACGTAAATCCTTGGAATCCTAGTAATACAACACCTAGCAATACAGTTCACTCGAGAGACTTTTATAAAAAGCCTCTCGAGTTTTTGTCCACATGCAGTATGGACTTGTATTGAAATTTATAAAACCAGACAATACAGCGTGGAAACAAAACATGAAAAATTGGCGAATGTGCTGGTGGCGCATTCAACACAATTACAACCTGGCGAACGTGTGCTTATCGAAGCGTTTGATGTCCCTGAAAGCCTACTCGAGGTTTTAATAGATCGGGTTGTGGCAGCTGGTGCAATACCTTTTGTGGATACCAAGCATAATCGTGTGCTCCGAAAACTTTATATGAATGCCTCCGAGGAAATGATGCAACGTTGGGCAAGTTGGGAACTTGACCGCATGAAACAAATGGATGCTTACATTGGTATTCGAGGCAGTAACAATGCACTCGAGTTTTCGGATGTGCCATCAGATCGGATGAAACACTACCAAATGCACATTTGGGGTAATGTGCACCGTCACCGAGTTGCCAAGACCAAATGGGTGGTCTTGCGTTACCCAAGTTCATCATTTGCCCAAAGCGCAGGCATGAGCAGCGCAGCTTTTGAAGAATTTTATTTCGATGTTTGCGGTTTAGATTATGCCAAAATGTACACTGCTCAATTACCATTGCAAAAACGCATGCTCGAGGCAGATAAAGTGCGTTTAACTGGTAAAGGCACAGACCTTGAATTTAGTATTAAAAATATTGGCGCTGTTATTTGTAGTGGCGAGAAAAACATTCCTGATGGAGAATTGTACTCTTGTCCTGTGCGTGACAGTGTTAATGGTGTGATTCATTTTAATACCCCAACGCTTTACCTTGGAACTCGCTTTGAAGATATACGACTCGAGTTTAAGAATGGCAAAGTTGTCAATGCCACAGCCAATAATACCCAAAAACTCAACGAGATTCTTGATACCGATGAAGGCGCACGGTTTATTGGTGAATTTGCTATTGGCTTTAATCCGTACATTACAAAGCCAATGCTCGATATTTTATTTGACGAAAAAATCGCAGGCAGTTTTCATTTTACGCCAGGACAAGCCTACGAAGATGCTGACAATGGTAACCGCAGTGCTGTCCATTGGGATATGGTTTTTATTCAAACACCAGAGTACGGTGGTGGCGAAATATACTTTGATAACGAATTGATTCGTAAGGACGGCATTTTTATTCCCACCGATTTACATGGGTTAAATCCTGAAAACTTAAAATAAGTTAATTCATTCAAATCTAAATCAGATAAAACCGATTAAGCTTTTCAAATATGAAAAAATTATTGCTGAGCTTAATCGGAGCTGTGCTGTGTTCGAGTTGTGTTGTCAGTACAACCGCCCCTGCGCCAAGACCTATCGTGGTTGTGACACCAACCAATACCATTCCAATGTGGAACACGCAATTGGGTATCACTGCGTACCCGAATAGCCAATTACTCGAGATGGATTCGGATAAAAATGGCTCAAGCAAAGTGGTATTCACCAGTTCGGCAAATTTAAGCACCATTTATGCACACATCCATAATCAATTGAACTATAAAGGTTGGCAACGTACCGAATTAGATTACAAAGATAAAGCCACAAAACTCGAGGCAAAATACCGTTTGAGCAATCGTGAATTACGCATCAAACTCGATGCTGAAGGTAAAAGTAACCGCTACAAACTCGAGCTAAAGTTCTAAACTACTTTAGCCGCTGGCTCGAGTATGATTTTTAGGAGGCTCGGTATGAAAAAAATCACTGCGACTGTGTTGTTAAGCAGTGGGCTTTTATCAGTCTCGAGTGTTGCTTTACTGCAACAGCAATTAAAGCTAGTCACCACAACCTATATTGCTAGTGAAGAAAACTTCGCAAATCCAGAACGTGGTTTTATGCCGTCATTTGTGGTCGGCTGGAAACTTTCACAAACAGGTGAAGATTTAGCCACTTGGGATTTTTGTGGTTCAGGTAATAACTTTACGGCATACAATGATGATCGCTTAAATGTGCCATTGCGACAAGAAGAAATGCAAGCCATGCGAAACAGTGGGCAATCCCTAGCTCGAGTAATTTATCATTTATCTAAGTATCGTAATGCTGAACTGGACGCAGCAGCTTTGCAATTAATGCAACAAGATTTTGCGACAGCTCGAGCAGGTGGTATTAAATTATCACCTGCTTTTACGTATAATTTTTCTAAAGGTGGACCAGATGCGCCGCTGACTCGAGTTTTGCAGCACATTCAAGCCATTAAACCAATTTTACAAAAAAACGCTGATGTTATTGCTCAAGTGCATCTTAGTTGGATTGGTTGTTGGGGTGAAATGCACACCTCGAGTAACAAACTCATAGATGATGGGCGTTTTAACGATAAAACCCGTCAAATTATGACTGCTATGCTTGATGCAGTGCCAGCCGAACGATTTATCATGGTACGTTATCCGTTTATTAAATTTGCTTTTCTGAGTCAGCAACAAACCCAACCTATAGCCCCTGTCTCGAGTCAGGAAGCCTTTAATGCAAGCGCAAAATCGCGTTTAGGGCATCAGGAAGATTGTATTGATTGTGGTGAATTTAACGGAGGCACATGGAGTATTGGTGGAACACCATCGCAACTGCGAAGTTATCTCGAGGCAGAAAGTCGGTTTGTGCCTCAATTTGCCGAATCGGACACATTGCTGGATGCCTATGCAGTGGCTACCGATGCTGATGGTGATGGATTTACTCGCCCCGAACACGATTCTTGTTTCCGAATGATTGGTACAAAAGCACAACCAGGCTTGTTGGTACGTCAGCATTTTAGTGGCATAGATAGTGATAATCCGATTGGTTTAGAGCAAGCAAAAAATATTGGTATTGCCAGTAGTCAAGGTATTCAGCGTTGGAAGCGAGATGGTTGTTATCTCGAGATTGCAAAACGCTTAGGTTACCGCTTAGTGTTACAACGCTCAATCATTCCAAGCATCGCTAGAATCGGGCAGCAACTACCAATGAGCATAGACATTCGTAATGTTGGTTATGCCAGCCCATATAACCCAAGGGGACTCGAGTTGGTGTTGCGTGCAAAAACCAATGGTCAGGTGACACGTCTGAGTTTTTTAAAAGCCAAAGATGCCAATCTCGACCCGCGTTTTTGGTTACCTGAACGTGGCGAAATATCACTTAAAGCCACAGTCGTTTTACCAAAAACCTTAGCAACTGGTATGTACGAAGTATTACTGAACTTACCCGATCCAAAACCAAGTCTCGAGTCCCGAGCTGAATACAGTATTCGCTTGGCAAATCAGAATATCTGGGAAGCCACAACAGGTTTTAATGCGTTAAAAACAACGCTCGAAATATTGCCTTAAAACAGCAATCAGCCTTGCCTTTTTTGCTGGGCAAATTCGAGAAATGCTTCCTTGCTCCATGTATTAACGCAGCGATTTGTCGGTAAGCCACCTTTTTGTGCTGCATGGACTCCATATCGTAAATCTGCAAAACCAGCGGTGCTATGAGCATCGGTGTTAATGGCAAATAAGTTATCTTTTGCCTCGAGCATAAAACGCCAATCAATATCCAAGCGATTTGGATTGGCATTGATTTCAATAATGGTTCCAGCCATTCGAGCTGCCTCGAGTACAGCTTGTACATCAAATTCATAAGGTGGTCTACGCAGCAGTAAACGCCCACTAGGATGCCCAAGGATTGTTGTGAAAGGGTTTTGTACAGCCTTGATTAGCCGCTGCGTCTGAGCTGCACTTGAGAGCGTAAATTGCGAATGAATACTGGCAACGATAAAGTCAAAACCAGCCAGAATTTCATCTGGATAATCGAGGCTACCATCGGTCAGAATATCGGATTCAATTCCTTTAAGAATGGTAATTCCCTCGAGTTCAGCGTTCAAAGTATCTATTTCCTGCCATTGTTCACGTACTTTGGCAATGCTCAAACCATTGGCATAAAAAGCGCTTCTCGAGTGATCACAAATTCCAAAATACGTCATACCTAAAGCTTTAGCAGCCAGTGACATTTCCCGAATCGAATGCGATCCATCTGAGTAGGTGCTATGGCAGTGCAACATGCCTTGGATTTGCTCGAATTGCACCAAATCGGTTGGTATAGCCCGACCAAGATGTTCGGCTTCACGCCAAAAAGTGGGTACAAAAGGCATCTCGAGAGCAGCAAAAACAACCTGCTCGGTAGGTGTTGCTATGACATCCGAACTTCGAGTCAAGTTTTCACTTGAGATAGTTAAGCCAAGTTCGGTTGCTTTTGCTAAGGCAGACTCGAGAAATGGTTTTGAACCCGTCATGATAAATCGAGCAGCACCAATAGACTCGGGTGTAGCACAACAAAGCTGCACATCAAAACCATCAAAATGAAAGGCTAATAAATGCGGATATTGGCTATCTGGTAAAGGTGAAAAAATCTGTAAACGCTCGAGGATCTTGGTTTTATCACCCAATGCAATCACATCTAAATCACCAATGGTTTCAAGATGCCGTGCTGTACTACCACCAGCCTCGAGTATTGCTATACCCTCGAGTAAGACAACTAATTTTTCCAAGGCAAACTCAGCTTCGGGTAATAAACGCCGCTCAGAAGCTGTGGCTGTAAATTCAGCAGCTTCAAGAATCTTGGCTTGGGAACCAGCACCAAAACCTTTCAGTGGCGCTAATTTGTTCTCTCGAGCTGCCATTATCAGCGCGGGCAGTGAATCAATACCCGCATCCCAAAGCACCCGAATTTTCTTGGCACCAAGCCCACGCACCCGAAACAAACCGACCACACCATTGGGCACAAGGGCTTTTAATTCCTCGAGTGGCACAAATTTACCAGTCGCATGAAATTCACTCAAGTTCGCTGCTAATTGTGTACCAATGCCTCGCACACCAACAAATCCTTTAGCAACAAGTGCATCCCAATCACCAGCTAAATTATCCAAGGCACGTTCAGCAGTTTGATACGCTTTTGCACGAAATTCGTTCTCGCCAAGTAACTCGAGTAGACTGGCGGTAAAACCAAGGGCTTTGATGGCATCTTTTTTGGTCATGATGACAGTGTAACTCGAGCCAGCCAAATCAAAAACCCGCCCAGTGGTGGGCGGGTAGAATTTCTCGAGTAGAAGATTTAGCGATTGAATAAAAGTGCGAGTCTGACATAGAACGCAGTGTCATAACCACCAATTAAGCGAACAGCAAAACTATCACTGAGGTTATAACGTAAACCCGCATTGAGATCAAAACCACTAAAACCAGTCGTGTCTAAGATAATTGTTGAACCACCGAAAACCACTAATTGATTATTAAATGCGTAATCAAGTTCAAAGTAATAACTAAACGCATCAAAACTAAAACCTGAGCTGCTAATCAAAGTGAAATCTGCTTCAAGCCCAAAAAAAGCAATCGCATTCTCGTTAATCACATAGGTTGCATCAATATAAAGACTCGAGCCAAGATTAAACCCAGGCACAACATCAGAGGTGAACTCGAGTTTTGCATCTAGGGATAAATCGTCACGGCTGACTAAATTGAGTGTTAACCATGTTGTCAGATTAACCCTACTGGTGTTATCTAAGCCTAAACTTGCTAAGGTGTAACGTGCTCTAAAGCCAAAACCCACTTTGTCACTAAAAGCAGTGGTCAGTGTTGCACCAAAACGAATTGCTCCAGAACCATCTAAAAAAGGTGCAAATTGGTTGGTATAACGAAACTCGAAACTGAGATTTGTGCTTCCTCCAAGTTTTAAACCATAACCAAGAGCTAATTTTGTACTAAATGCGCCAACGGGTGAGCTGATAAACTCGAGTTCACCGTTAAGTTGTGCAGCGGCAGGATTGGAAAAAGCCATGAATGCGGCTAGGACGGTGAGTGCTTTGACAAAAAATGTTTTCATAATGTACCTCCGTCCTCTATGTAAGCATATTTACGCTGTGAAGCGTTATTAAAAAACGCATTTTTGAGAAACAGATAAATTTGCTTTCTTAGATTTTAGGTGGTAGGAACGCTTTTTTCTGGTTTTCTTGATAAATCATACCTAAGTCTAAATTCGTTTGAATCTTGCTATTCCAGACAACAAAGAACAGTGCTCGAGAATGGCTAAGATTCTCGAGCACAAATTTTTAAGTTTTAGCTAAGGTGCTTAAACTATTAACGATTAAATAGACCAGAGAGCGTTAGTCGAAATGCACCACTGTAACCAGCGGTCAATTTCAAAGCAAACGAATCGGTGATGTCATAATGAATTCCACCATAGATGTTGTAGCCAAAGTTTGACGTAATTAATCCATTAAAACCAGCAAAAAGCATGATGGTTTCGCTGAGTGTATAGTCGGCTCGGACATAAAAACCAACACCACTAAAAGCAAATGGAACAATGCTAAAGCCAGCCGAAATACCAAATGCAATGCCAAGATTATCTGCAGCAATGTAAAAACCATCAACAAACCCAACGAGTCCAAAGCCAAATCCAGTCAGAATTGAAATAGGTAATTTACCCGTAACTGCAAGTGCTAATTGTTCAGTATTAATAACTAAGTAGGTAATATAAGGAGTTAATGACAACGAAACCGTATTTGCTACACCAAGACTGCTGATGGAAAATACAAGGTCTGCGCCAGCAGCTAAGTCGTTACTTAGTAGAAAATTGGCTGTACCAGTTAAAGCAAAACTACTACTGCCCACGGCTCCTAACGGATTATTGACATAGGTTGCACCTACAGAAGCATTGCTTGTTGCTGATAACTGAAATCCGTACTCTAAAGCAATTTTGGCACTAAATGACGAGAAATTTGTGGCACTAAAGGAAACCTCGCCACTGAGTTGGGCTGCGGCTGGATTTGAAAAGGCTGCTATTGTCAGTAATGTGAACAATATTTTCCAGATTTTATTCATAAATATTTCCTCCATAGGGTATGTAAGCATAGTTTGAGGGTTTGGGGATAGTGCTCTGATAATAAAATCCATAATTTCGCTCGAGACAGGTCAATTAAACCTCGAGTAGAGAAAATTTTTCAACATCAAATAAGCCTTGGTCGGTTAATTTCAGACTTGGTATAACCGTTAATCCTAAAAATGCCAGCGTAATAATTGGGTGCGGCAAAGTACACCCCAGTTCAGTGGCGACCTGCTCGAGTTGCTTTTGGGCTGCAACCACTTCAGAAGCTTGTGCATCTGACATTAAACCAGCTACAGGTAACTCGAGTTTGGCTCTGATTTTGCCCGCTTGGGCAATCACAACACCGCCTTGCATGGTTTGTAATGTGCTTATGGCAAGTGCCATGTCCGAGTCTACAACGCCAGCACAAATGATGTTGTGGGCATCATGGGCGATTGTTTGGGCAATTGCACCGCGTTGTAAACCGATACCTTGGGCATAGGCTATCCCTGTTCGCCCAGAACCACTATGACGTTCGACTACAGCTAATTTAACGATGTCTTGACTTGGGTCGGCAGCACCAATCTCGAGGCTAGGTAAGGCAGTGGTGCGAATTTGATTAGCATGAACACCAATGATGGGTTGTTTTTTAGCTAGTCGCTCGAGTTGCAAAGCATTCCATGTGCTGGGTAAATGTACGCTTTGCATGGCAGAATTTGGGAAAGTAAATGCTTGACTTGGCTCGAGCAGTTTGCCGTTTTCTGCAATAATTTTGCCGTTTCGCATCACCCATTGGGCATTGGCTGCCTCGAGTGAATCAAAAAGGACCACGTCTGCGATTTGTCCAGCGGCAATTGCGCCTCGGTGCGGGATGCGCCAGTACTCGGCAGGGGAGAGGGTCAGGAGTCGCACGGCTAAAGCGGGTGGGATGCCATATTGAATAGCTTGGCGTAATAAACGGTTGCAATGCCCATGCTCGAGTAATTCGTTGGCATCGGCATCATCGGTCACTAACATGGCTCGCGTTGGTTTTAAACGGCTTATTAAGGGTGCAAGGGCTTCAAGATTACGGGCGGCGCTGCCATCACGAACCATTAACCAAGCGCCTGCCCGTAAACGCTCAAAAGCTTCGGCTTCTGTGACTGCTTCGTGGTCAGATTCAAGTCCGGCTGCAATATAGGCTTGAAAATCTTTGCCATGTACGCCTGGTGCATGACCATCACGGCGTTGGTTTGTGGTTACCTCGAGCATCTGCCAGACACTTGGCTCGAGGTTTAGTACACCTGGGTAATTCATCATTTCAGCAAGTCCTAGTGCACCTGGCAGGGTTAATGCCAGTTTGGCATCGGCTGGGCTGATACTGGCACCACTGGCTTCAAAGGCGCTGGCTGGTACACAAGATGGCACACTCGCCCAGACTGATAATGGTGTTTTACTGCCTGCCTCGAGCATGGCACGAATGCCTGCGATACCAATCACATTGCTGATTTCGTGGGGTTCGCAAACCACACCAACCGTACCTGTGGGTACGACCACTTCGGCAAAACGACGTGGTGTTAAAAACGAGCTTTCGATATGAATATGGGCATCGAGTAAACCGGGGGTTAAAAAACCACCAGCTGCATCTATGGTCTTGAGCGCACTAACAGTTTGTCCAACACAAGCAATAAAGCCATCAGCAATGGCGACTGTGCCACGAAAAATCGTTAAGGTATGCACATCCACGATACGAGCATTGGTAATGCAAACATCGGCTGGCTCGAGTCCACGGGCAACGCGCACAAGGCGTTGGCGAGTGCTGCTGTTAGGGCTGATGTCAGATGCAAGGAATGCCATGAATGTCAAGGTAGTATACTGTAGATTTATGATTCTTCTGACAGGTTTTGAGGCATTTGGTGGCGATGCACACAACCCTAGCCAGCATATTGCTGAGTATTTTGCAGGGCAGATGCTCGGCAACACCCAAGTTATAAGTCGGATACTGCCTGTCAGTGGTGCTGATATTCAGGCTGCGCTTGAAAAAGCAGTTGAGGAAACTCAACCCCAAGCCATTGTGATGCTTGGTTTAGCTCGAGGTAAAACCAGAATTGCGTTAGAACAAGTAGCAGTGAATTGGCTCGAGTATCGTATTGCTGATAATACAGGTGTGCAAAAATCAGGGCAACGCATTATAGATGCAGCCAGTGATGCGTTATTCTCGAGTTTACCTATGGAAAATCTGCAATTGGCGTTGCAAGGCGCTGGCATTCCTTTTGAAACTTCGATGAGTGCTGGTACATTCTTGTGTAATCAAGTGGCTTTTTTGGCTCGGGTTTTATTCCCAGACATTCCAAGTGGTTTTGTGCACTTGCCAAGCGATGAACACCTTGTGCATAAAGGTGCGGAACCTTTTTTACCACTCGAGTATCAAATAGAAAGTGTGCGAGTCATTCTCGAGGCAGTAAGGTTGTCTTTATAAATTGCCTATTTTTCTTTAACAAAACCTTAATTTCTCATCTGTAACGCGTTTCTCGTGCTAACCTATCTACGGAGACCCACATGGCAGCGAGTGTAGATTCCGCCGCTGCACCAGGGGAAAAACCATGAAATCACGTTTTTTACAACTTATTGCCATCAGTAGCTTTTTTATCAGTCTTGTTATGGCTGCCAATTTTGCAATCAGTGGCACAATTAAAACCAATACAACCATCGCAAATTTACGAGTTGGCATTTTTGCTGTAGATCGTAATGGCGCTGTTATCAAAGAATTGATTTCGGTGGCAGGTACCAGCAGTTTTAATCTTAATTTCCCAGATACCGCCCCGCCAGCCAGTAGTATTCAAGCTGTTACCAGCGAAACCATCGATTTTCCTGGTTTACTGGGTAATGTCAAAGTGACAGGGCAAGCGCGAATGGCTCGAGCCATGCTTCATGGGTACAGCGATGCAGATAAAAGTGGTTCTTATACATCAAGTGATCGTTTATTAGAAACCACTTTAACTCGAGGTCGTGGCAACATGATTTTGGTTTATGCAGAATCGAAGTTTCGTGTCCAAGGTGATCGTGGTTTTGATGTTACCCTCGAAGCTGGTTGGAATTTAGTGGCAATTGAACTTGGTAAAGCAATTGAAGCCAAACGAGTTGACCGTATGGATAATGTACAACTCGAGATTTTCGCAGCCCCTGGTTATTAAACTTGTTTTCAACAACCTGTCACACAATTGTGGCAGGTTGTCTTTTGTATCTCATGAGAAACCTGCCAATAATACAAACCCATGAAACAAACCTTACCAATTCTTCTAATCATTGCTGCCCTTGCAGCAGCTTTTTGGTTTAGCCGAGGCACACCTGCGACAAACTCGAGTACAGGCAATCCAGTGTTTACAGCTCGAGTATTAGAAGGGCAAGCCATACCACCAACAGCTTCGGAGAATTTGCGTGTGGCTGTGCTGTTGGCAGGCGTGAGTGTAGCAGATAGTGTCGTTGAAAATAAAACATATAAACTCGAGTTACCAAGTCAGATCAGTGTGCCACTGGATAATCTCAAACAAGTGCAATTAATGCACGGTGATGCGCGTTTGCCTGATTCGGTACAAGGTCTCGAGGCAAAAATAGTGATGTACATGGATCAAAATAAAAATGCCAAACTTGATAGTGGTGAAATGCAGGTTGAAGGAACATTATTTACCCCTAAAAGTGAATTGGCATTACAAGCATTTTTTAAGTACAAAATTTTGTTATTAGGTACTCCCACTAAATTGATCGAAAATCAAGATAGTGCCACAGGAGCCAAAGAATTTTATCGGTATAACCTTGATTTACAAGCAGGTTGGAATATTCTCGAAGGAGAATTTGCCAGTAATGGTTATGAAATTCGTTTAAAACAAGAAAACGCTTGGGACATTGTTTCGCCATTACCTGCTGGTGGTAAAGGTGACCCTGCTGGTTTTACACCACAATAATTAACTAAAATTAGTACAGCGTAATTAAGGTAGAGTAATGGCTTATGGCAGAAGTTGAATCCTTTAATTTAGATCACACCAAAGTTCGTGCGCCTTATGTGCGCCGCGCAGGTACGCATATCACGCCTAAAGGTGATGTGATTGCCAAATTCGATTTACGACTTGCACAACCCAATCACGGCTCACTCGAGACAGGAGCAGTGCATACCTTAGAGCATTTATTAGCCAGTGGTTTACGCGATCACCTTGATGGTGTTATAGATTTGTCGCCAATGGGTTGCCGAACAGGTTTTTACTTAGTTCATGATGGCGAAATTGCCGAGAATATGATTCAAAAAGCGCTCGAGCAAACTTTAGCTAAGGTTCTTGAAACTACCTATATTCCAGGTGTTTCGGCACTCGAGTGTGGCAATTATCAAGATCATGATCTCGAGCAAGCTAAACACTGGGCTAAAACAGCCTTGGAGGCTGGTTTTATTGTCCAAGAAACAGTACAAATTCCAGTGGGTAGCTCGAGTCAGTAAATTAAATGCTTCCATTGCTCTAAAAGTCTCTGCACTTCTCAACAATACACTTACTCATATAATTCGCCAAAAACTGTAGGTCTTTGTTTACAGTGAAATAAAGGAACGCATGTCAAAAATTATTATTCTAGCCGCGATGGGTTCAGAAACAGAACCACTGACTCGAGTTTTACCGGATATTCCAATCATTGCTACAGGTGTTGGTAAAGTTGCAGCTGCCAGTGCAACCACCAAAGCCATTGTGGAGCATAAACCAGATGGCATTATTTTTGTGGGTGTGGCAGGTGGGCTTGCTCCAGATTTAGCGCAGTTATCCGTGATTATTGCCCAAGATGCAATGCAGTGGGATGTGGATTTAACACCTATTAATGGCGGCGAACTTGGTGTACTTAACGATGGACGAGGCGCAATTGCCCTCGACCCAAGAGGTTCGGCATTGGCACTCGAAGCGGCTCGAGGTTTGGGGTACCACTCGAGACTTGGTCGGATTGTCACAGGGGATATGTTTTTAGCAAGTGCTGATAAAAGTGCTTGGTTACAACAAACTTTTGCTGCTGATGCTGTCGAAATGGAAGGTGCGGCAGCATTACAGGTGGCTGCCGATTTTCAGGTACCAATGGTTTTGCTACGGGTTATCTCGGATGGAGCAGGTGATGAAGCCAGCCTAACCTACATGGATTTCTTACCTCGAGCCGCTGAACGAGCTGCTTTGGTCACAGAACATTTTTTACCGCGTTGGCTCGAGATACTCTAAAAATAAGATAAAAGGTCAAAGGTAAAAGAGTAAAGTGGGTTGTTGAAATTTGCTTTTGTGGTTTTTTCCTTTCTCTCATGACAGAATCTTTTGAATCCATATTAAACAGCCCTGACTCGCGCACTGTGGCGCGACTCGAGTCTGCTTTAACGCAGTTATCCGAAGTGTTTGAAGAGGTTTTTGAACGCCGTTTACTCGAGCAAATTTTGGGAGATGCCGACGAAGTATCAACGGCACAACTTCGCACGTTACGTTTCCTTTCGAGCTTACCATTGTCTGAAACAGGCTTTTTGGTTGGTAGTATCGCAGAAGGGTTACGCATATCCTACCCAGCAGCCAGCAAAGCCGTAGACAGATTAACCGAGCGTTTATTAGCAGAACGTCACCGTGATGCAGGTGATGCCCGTAGTATTCGAGTGCGCTTAACCACTCGAGGCTACGAACTTGTTGCACGCCTCAGCCTTGAACGCCGCGCTGCATTAGCTCGAGTACTCAGTCAATTGGGTGGCGAAAAACCTGCTCAGGCATTGCTTTTATTGCTCGAGGCTTTTATCATCGAAAGCCAACAAGAAGCAGTCGTTGGGTCATGAAAACGCATAACTGCATTAGGGACAATACATCGTGCGCTCAATTGCCTACTTGAATTGATTTTTTGGAGTAGAATGCGGGACGTTGTCTTTGCGGCAACGGGAGTAAAATGAGCGAACTCAAAAATGATTCTACGGCAGCAGCACACGAACAACCACACACCTTAAAGGACTGGTTACTCGAGGGCGCAAAAGAACCCGAAGGGGCATTTGAATCCGAATCCGAAGTTGCAGCCCAGCATCATACGCAACCTTGGTGGAAGGTCATGTGTTTAACAGGTGTGGATTACTTTTCCTCACTGGGCTATCAACCTGCTTTGGCTGCACTGGCAGCTGGGGCATTATCACCATTTGCCACACTGATTCTGGTGTTGGTAACGCTTTTTGGAGCCTTGCCAATGTACCGCCGAGTGGCAGCCGAAAGCCCGCACGGACAAGGTAGTTTATCCATGCTTGAGTCTTTACTGACATGGTGGGCAGGTAAATTAACTGTACTTGTGTTGCTTGGGTTTGCTATGACAGGTTTTATTATTACCATTACATTGTCAGCTTCGGACGCAGCAGCTCACATTATCGAAAACCCGTTGGTGCATCAATTTGTTGAAGGTAAAGCCGTACTGATTACATTAGTACTGATTTTGTTGCTGGGTGCTGTATTCTTAAAAGGTTTCTCGGAAGCTATTGGTATTGCTGTGGTTTTAGTTATTGCTTTCCTTGGCTTAAATGCTGTGGTTTTAGCCCGTTCTTTTTACGAGATTTTTACCCATCCAAATTATCTTCCAGATTGGCAGAGTTTAGTGAGTTTACGTGTCGATAATCCAGTGGGATTATTTGTTGCCTCATTTTTATTATTTCCACAACTGGCACTTGGCTTATCAGGTTTTGAAACAGGCGTTGCTGTTATTCCATTGGTGCGTGGTAATGCCAACGATAACCCTAAAAAACCATTAGGGCGTATTCGCAATGCCAAACGCCTTTTAACGGTAGCAGCTATTATTATGAGTGTCTACTTACTGACTTCAAGCTTTGTGACCACATTGGTCATTCCAGCCGAGGAATTCCAAAAAGGTGGAGAAGCCAACGGGCGTGCCCTTGCTTACCTAGCCCATAAATTCTTAGGAGACGGTTTCGGTACGCTTTATGATGTCAGTACCATCCTGATTCTTTGGTTTGCAGGCGCAAGTGCTGTTGCTGCGCTGTTAAATTTAGTACCACGCTACTTACCACGTTACGGTATGGCACCTGATTGGGCACGAGCCAACCGTCCATTAGTCATTTTGTTTACAGCCATTAGTGTAGCTGTTACAGTTGCATTTAACGCCGATGTCGAAGCCCAAGCGGGTGCATATGCAACAGGTGTACTGGCATTGTTCTCGAGTGCTGCTATTGCTGTAACACTTTCGGCTCGTAAAAAAGGACAAATTGGTTCAACGATTATGTTTGGTATCATCACTGCCATTATGTTGTTTGCCACAATTCACAACATTCTTGATCGTCCCGATGGTTTACGAATCGCAGGTGTGTTCATTGCAGGTATTGTTACTGTCAGTTTACTCTCCAGAACGTTTCGTAGTTTGGAACTTCGGGCGACAAAAATCGAATTGGATACCACTGCCCAAAAATTCATTGATGACTTAGCTCATGGTGAGTTACGCATCATTGCCAATCGTCAGCAACGTGGTGATGAAGCCGAATACTACGATAAAGAATTGCGTCAACGCGAAGATCATCATATCGAAGAACGCGAACCAGTGGTCTTTCTCGAGATTGAAATTTCTGATGCTTCCGATTTTGAGGATGTACTGCGAATTCGTGGTGTTGAATTGACTGGTGAATGTGGCAAGTACCGAATTATGCGGGTTAAAGCACCTGCTGTACCAAATGCCATCGCTGCTTTCTTGTTGTACATCCGAGATGAAACGCATTTACAACCACATTGTTATTTCACATGGTCAGACGGTAATCCAATCCGTCATTTAATGAGGTATGTGCTGTTTGGCGAAGGTGATACAGCCCCAATTACTC
The DNA here is from genome assembly GCA_013298595.1 of Deinococcales bacterium. Classification (GTDB taxonomy): domain Bacteria; phylum Deinococcota; class Deinococci; order Deinococcales; family JAAFIG01; genus JAAFIG01. The sequence goes on from JAAFIG010000005.1 coordinate 20,616, forward strand.
GAGAAATTTTGCGTCGTAACGAACCAAACCCTAAGCTTCGCCCAATGATTCACGTTGGTGGGTAATACCCATTCTCTAATGCTATGAGTCAAAGGTCAAAACTGACCTTTGACTTTTTGCTTGTTTTAGGCTTTTTGCTCGAGCGCCCAAGCAAAACTGGCTCGAGCACGATCTTTCATGGCTTGGACAGCTTGCCAATTGGGTTGGTGTTGCTCAAGGATAGCGGTTTCTAAAATATTGATATCAAATGTGGTTGGTAACTCGAGAGCGTTAGCATCGCGGCAGAAGCCTTGAACTTTTGGGTCGTAAGATATGCCATAAAACGGCACTCGAGCCGCTGCTGCTAGAATCACGGCGTGCAGTCGAACACCAATAACAGCCCCACTTTGGGCGATTAACTCAAGTGCTCGAGCTGGGTTGGCAGTGCTTTCGATGCGGGTATTAGCAATACCATCAAAGGCTTTTAATTCGTCATCATCCCAACCTGGTTGAAAACCAAGCACAACCACATGTTTGCCTTTTTGTACAAGCCGTTTGGTTAATTCAACTAAACAATCGGTGGCAGCAGCCTGACCTTCTCGAGGTGCAATCAGCACTTGGTTTGGATCTTGGATAATGTTTGTTGGTGCTTCAAGTAACAAGGCAGGATCGCCACCAAGTTGGACTTTGACCCCTAAACGCTCAAGTAAACCTTGGCTACCAGTATCTCGGACAATGTTAATCACATTACCTAAAGCTTTGGCAACCCGAGTGCAACCAGTATCGGAGAGAGGACCAATACTTTGGTTAAAAACAGCTACGCGTTTACCAAGGAATTTGGCAAGCCCAATAATACCAAGGTAATACGTTAAGGTGCGACTCGAGGTTTTATCTTGTAGTAATCCACCACCACCAGAAAGCACCACGTCTGTGCCAAGAATAGCCAACGGAGTCTCGAGTGGACTCATACGTTTGACAGCTTTGACACCATATAAATTGGCTGTTTGGGTTGGGTTTGCACTGAGCACCGAAACCGAATGCCCTAACCGAGTTAATTCTCGAGTGATTGCCAGACAAATGGCTTCATCGCCTGTGTTTTCAAAACCATAATAACCGCAGAGAAGTATTTTCATGACACGCCTTTGGTTGATTCAGCAAAGCATGGTTTGCTTTGCCAAAGCACTATTTTACATTTGGTTTTTTCTTACGGCGACGCTTGCGTTTTGGATCAAAATTCGGATTCACCGGAATTGCATTGGGTTTTTCCTTAGGCATACTGACTTCCAAAGCAGGCAATTGTTCGAGCCAATTAATTTCAGGTTTTTTCAGTAATTCGAGAATGGCATGACCATAGCGCTCGAGTTTCTTTTGCCCAATACCTTTGATGGTGGCAAGGGTTTCAACATTGTTAGGTTGCTGTTTAGCAATTTCTGCCAAGATAGCGTTTGAAGCAATTAAAAAACGACTTGTATTTTGTTCTATAGCCTGTTGGTCACGCCAAATTCGTAAAGTCACAAAGCGTTTCAAGGCAGCATTATCCAACGCTCGAGTTGGATCTTCAAGTGCTGCCAGTGGTGCATTCGGTTCGCCATCCGGTTCGTCAGGCTCGAGTGGCTCTGGTTCTGGAGTGACTTCCAGCGCAGCTTCTAAAGCATTCTCGAGCGACCGCCACAAATCTTGAGGGTCTTCTAAACCAATTGAAATGCGAACAACGGTTTCGGGAATACCCAAATTCAGATTCTCGAGTGCCCGATGACTGGTGCGTCCAACTTGGCAAGCGGCACTATCGGTGCTGCCATACCAATCTGAGGTTTCAAAATAGCGTAATTTATCAATAAACGTTTTTGCGGCTTCAGGCACAGCAAATTCTAAGGCAATACAAGCCCCATTAAACTCTCTGCCATCACGGGTTTGATGGGCTTCGCTACTCGGGTAAGCAATACCAGTCAAAGCAGCATGTCCCTCGAGTTTTGTTAAGAGCAGTTGTGTGGTGTTGCTCTGTTTTTCTTGGCGCACCGATAAGGTTTTTAAACCACGCAAAGCACTACCACAAACTTGCGCATTGGGGCGTGAACCCACAGTATCGCGGTGACCACGAATACGCTCAAGTAATTCTTCCGAGCGACCTAGCACTGCGCCAAATGCCAAGGTATAATCACCAGTTAAAGCTGCTGCACTCGAGTAAATCACAGCATCAGCAGCAAACTCGAGCGGACGACAAGCAAAAGCAGTTAATAAACTATTTTCGACTAGCAAAATAGCTCCAGCCTGATGCGCTTTAGAAGCTAAATTCGAGAGTTGCAAACTGGTTAAAGTTGCCAAACTCGGATTTTCCACATAGACCGCACTGACCCCATCAAAACTGACTTCAGGATCGGTTAAGTCATTGAACTCAATTTCGATATCCCATTCAGCAAGTGCCGAAAAAGCCCGTACAGCTAAACTCGAGCTTTCAAAATGCAACACCAATTTATCTTGCGGACGCAACAACCGAGCCACAGCATCCAAAGCTGCTCGACCAGAACCAAACGCCACACCCCACGCGCCACGACCCGCTAAACCACTCGCCTCGAGTGCCCCCAGACGAGCTTCAAGCTGCGCCAAAGGATTCGGGATTTGTTGTTCAGCGCGGACAGCGAGACTATCAAAACGAAAACCATCATCCATGCGGCAGACATCATAACAAGGAAATGGGGGGAAATGGCAAAACAGAAAGTAGTGTCTTGCCCATATTGCTTAATTTGAAGAACGATTAGTAGATATCAAAGGTTGATCCGAGGTTTCGGCGGCAAGAATTGATTTGTTGCGACCTTGGTGTTTAGCACTGTAAAGAGCTTTGTCAGTCAATCGAACCCATTGATGGGCAGAGGTTGTGACAATTGGTACAATACTATTTACACCAATGCTGACCGAAACAAGACCCAAATCTGATTTTGCATGTGGCAAAGCAGTCAACTCGAGGTTAGTTCGGATTTTTTCGGCAATTTGGATAGCTATAACGGCAGTACAATTCGCAAGTAAAACAACAAACTCTTCCCCACCGTATCGTGCTACCGTACTTTCTTCTCGAGGTGTGTTTTTGAGTAGTATTTGAGCAACTGTTTTTAAGCACTCATCGCCTTGTTGATGACCGTAATGATCGTTGTAGGCTTTGAAATGGTCAATGTCGAGAATCAGTAAAGCCAAAGGTTGTTGTTTTGCCAAGGCTTGTGCCCATTGCTGCTCGAGCATCTGATCAAAATGACGGCGGTTAGCAATGCCTGTGAGTCCATCTGTGATGTTTAACAAAGCCAGTTTTTGGTTTGATGCTTCTAAAGCCTGAGTGCGTTCGGTGACTAAAGCCTCGAGATTAACAGTTAATTGTTCAGAAATAGCAAGTGCTTGATTAAAACGAATTGATAAAACATAAGCTTGAGAGAAAATAAAGCCAACAAAACCAATTTGACTGATGTAAATGCTGCGGATAATGTTGCTGTAAGACAGCATGTCCCAAACAACAGTGAACAAAAATAGTAAAAATCCTGCTAAGAAAACACTTGCCCCTGAGCGCTTTTTCTTCACACTGACAACCAACACTGAAGCTAAGTAAAGACAAACCAGTAATGTAAAAATAAGGTAAAAAGTCACCAAGGGTAACTCAGGTGCAATCAGATAAAGTAAACAAAAAACACAGAAGATTGTGGTCACAGGGCGTAATACCCAGGGGCGAAATTCGTTTTCAAAGAAGTAGCGAAAAAGCCAAGTAAAGGTTGGCACAAGAACGAAGAAAGAAAAAACATCAAGGATATGCTCGAGTTTTCCAGAGAATGCAGGAAAAAATTTATGTAAGTAATGTTCTTCGGTGACAGCAATCCGAAAAACCATAACAATACAAAGAATGCCAAATAATAAGCTACTCATTTCATGGCGGCGTTGTACGTATAAACCCAAGTGGTAGGCTGCCATAATCAGTAGTACACCAGCAACTAACATATCGGTTATTAATTGATTTTCTTGAATTCGTTGCACATCTTGATGAAAACCAAGAAGAATTGAACGCCGAGGACCTGGGTCGGATTCGTCTAAGTTACTCACTTCGATGCGGAGATCAATGGTATTGCCATCGTGTGCAAAAACAGCCACTGGGCGTACCAAAGAACGTTGATTGTTTTCAGGATTGTCTGCATACTTCCCGTTCTCGAGAATTTGTTTGTTATTGACATAGACCCTGTAACTTTGAGGTAATTCATATAATTTCATACCATAAACGGTTTGTTCGAGTTTGGTGCGTATCTGTAAACGGTAAACAGCTTTCCCTCGAGCTGCATATTTGCTTGCCCAACTGCCTGGTACAGGCATAAATGCTTGTGGTTTTGGTTGTATAGGCAGTGAGCTAAACGATTGATCCCAGTAAAATTCCCAAGTGCCATCAAGCTGAATTGGACCAGTTTGCTGTAAATCCCAATTGCGTAAATCTAGAATGCCTTGAACGGCTTTTGGCGCTGTTGGGCTTGGTGCGATGGTACAAGCAGAAAATACCAATACCATCATCACCCAAAGGACTTGGTATGAAAATTGTAGATTATGAAAAAAGTTTTTTAACATAGGTTCATTTCAATATTGTGATTTGATTGACTTCATAAAGAAGTCTGCGTTACATACTAGTGTAGGGGAAGTGAAAACGTTGGTTAGTTCCAGCATTTTTATGATTTTTTGCGCCAATTGATGACAGCGTAACCGCTCATGGTAAAAAGTAATAACAGCACAGCTAAGGCGCTGGCTTCACCAATTCGATTAGGACGGGCTAAATGCTGATAAATCAGTGTGGAAAGTGTTGCCCATTCTGGTCTCGAGAGGGTTAAAGTAGCAGCGAATTCACCAACAATAACGGCGAAAGCCAATCCAATGCCATTGCGAAGTTGTGGCTCGAGTAAGGGCAACACCATGTAATAACTTTGTTGAGGAAAATTTGCGCCATCAAGTGCAGCGGCTTCAAGAATACTCGGTTCGATTTGGCGTAAACCAATCAGGGTGGCTCGAGTAATAAATGGATAGGCTGTCAGAGTGTACATGGCAATTAGTAAGGGCAAACTGGCGGTTAAAGTTGGGTAGGTGATAATCAGGGCAACACCTAACAGCACAGCAGAAATCATCATGGGTAATAAAGAAATGGCATCAAGAAAAGCGCTGCGTTGTTGCCAAATAGCAATGGCAAAACTGATGCCAAGCGGTATGGCAATCAGTAGTGCCAAACCAGCAAAACGCAAATTATTCCACACTGCCATGCTTAGATTGCTCGAGAAAATACTGTTTGAGGCTGTGAATAAGGCAGCATAGTGCTCGAGGGTAAAACCTAAACCATTGATAAAACTTTTGAATGCTACTGCCAACAATGGCATTGTTGTGAGGGCTAAAACTATCAGGACTGCCAGTCCAAGTAAACCTCGAGTCCAACCAGTCGCTCGAGGGCGTGATGGGTTGTTCTCTTGGGCTGTGCTGAGTTGGCGTTCAAGGCTGGTAACAAACCAAGCTGCGCTGCTTGTCACCAAGAGTTGCATAATGCCAAGGGCAGCGGCTGTCTCGAGTTCAAGACGTTCAACACTGCGATACATCTCGACTTCTAAGGTAGCAAAGGCACTACCACCAAGTAAAAGTGGCACACCAAAACTTGCAAAAGTATACAAGAACGTGAAACCTGCGCCACTCAGTGCAGATGGTAAAGCCGCTGGTACTGTCACAAAACGCCACACCTGCCATGAATTGGCTCCCTCGAGTTTTGCCACTGCTTCTAAATCAAGGCTTTGCACTGCAAGGCTGGTCATGACCAAACGAGTTGCCATGCCAAGGTTGTAAAAAAGATTTGCCAGTATCACCAACCACAGTGTTCCTTCGAGATGACCAATCCAACCCCTCGAGCCAAATAAAGCCAAAAACCCCAGCCCAGCCACAATGATAGGCACAACAAAAGGCACACCAAGCCAAGCCTCAAGCCAGTGTTTACCCCAAAAATCGTAACGAGCAAACAAACTGCCAAAAACCAATGCGAGTAGCAAGACCAAACCACCAGAAAGCAAAGCTTGCCCAAACGTGACCATTAAACGCTCAAGAATAAATGAATTGGCAATAACTGAAAATTGTACGCCTCGAGTTAGTAACACAATAATTGGATAGACCAGTACCAGCACCAAAAAAATGAGTGTTGGAACAGCCCAAAACTTTTTCATCAGCGCGATAATGTCAATGTGATATTTCCATAGGGTGCTCGAGGTTCCCAGAAGACTTTATGCGCCGCATTATCTGGATTGATAGCAGCCACATCCCAAGTCCGATTCTGTGCCGTAAAACTGACTTCGGCAAGACTTGGGAAGCGCTCGAGAATTCGTTGCCCCATTTTGTAGACCAATTCTTGAATGCTTTTAGAATTAAATTCATGGAAAACCACTTTGCAAATATCAGCAACTTGTTCGGAAGGCACAAAGGTTTTACCGAGTTGTACACTTTCTAAGGAATTGGTGTAGCGCCAAAACACATCCATATAAATAAATAATGGTCTGTCCTTAATTTCGGGCAAAGTTGTGTATCCATCACGCACGAAAGTGGTAAAACTCGAGCCAGTGGTTTTTAAGAGTTCAAAACCAATTCGTCCACACTGATGATCGGAAATTTGTATCCCACCATTTGCATCACGCTCGAGATGCAGCATTGCCAGCGCCGCATCGGAATGCGAAGCAGCAAAAACTAGATCGCTATTGGTAAAACCATTGGCATCAGGAACTCGAGTTGCGCGGAAAGGCAATTCACGTCCACTCATACGAAGCGATTCCATTTGCGGGTATAACTCGAGGAAACGCTGACCAATAAAAAACAGCAATTGTGGCAATGTACTACCCGAAAAATTGGCAGCTTCGGTGAGTACAAAATTCTTCATACTATCAGTGGCAACGACCATGCTGTTATCGCCTTCGGTATAGGCTGGTAAAAAATTATCACCAAAGACTTCAACATCGACATCCACAGCGAATAAAGTATTGCTACGCCCAGTAAATTCGGATTCAGCAATTCCAGTCACCTCAAGCGGCGTAGCAGCATGACGGTGCAAGGAAATATTGAATTTACCGTAACTAATCTCAGTTCGCATGGCGCATTTTAGCGTAGTTATGTTATTTCTGGCTATGGATAGAAAAACCTCGCTCGAGCAAGCGGGGTGAATAAAAGATCAGAGCATTTTAGAGTGGTGTGACAGATTCGCCACTGATTGTACCATTGACGGTAATAGTACCTGCGGAAGGTGAGGTATCAGCGCTTCGTTTGCTTAGAACCACATCAATCAATTCAAAAGTGAGGGTTCTACCGCTTTTCACAGCCACGCGAATACTTCCACCACTAGCAGACCAAGCCTTACCTGTGCTTGGATCGCCTTCATTGTAGGTTACGCCAGCCCCTGTTGTTGTCGTGATCGGGTAGGTTGTACCAGCAACTCGAGAATTTAGGGGTAGAAATGTGACTAAGTTTCGTTTATTGGCACCACTGCCTTGATCCGAGATCATTAAAATGCCAACCAGTGTTGTATTACCTGTCAAAGTGGTTGTGCTGCCATTGTAGCTACCAGTGGGGTTCGAGAAAACAAGATTGGTGCTCCCGCTTCCGCTTGGGTTACCCGAGCCATTACAAGCTGCTAACACCAATGTCAGAACCAAACCAATTAACAATTTTTCCATTGTGCCTCCGTTGAATAAAAGCTCATCTGTTGCTTGAGATTAGTATAGTACAGCAAACAAAAACCTACAAAAAGTGCTACATTTTACTGACCCGCGCAAAAAACTCGAGGGCAAATGCCAAACCTTTTTCAAAATGCGCTTTGACAATGTTTTCGTTTGGTGCATGAACAAAGGATTTATGGTTGCTGATACCAGCACAAACCACGGGTAAACCAATAAAATCCACAAATGGTTGCATCGGACCACTGCCACCCGCGCTTGGTTCAACCACAGGTTCAATCCCAAACACATCTCGAGCTGTGGCAATAGCAGTTTGCATAAATGGATGAGTTAAATCGCTACGCGCTGCTAAACCACTGCTCTCGAGTTCAATCACTTCGATATCTGGCAAACCAATTTTGATCAAGTGGTTTTTTAGTAATTCAAGGATTTTGTTTGGGTGTTGCCCAGGAACAAGGCGAAAATCGAGTTTAACAAAACCTTCTTTTGGCAGCACAGTTTTGCTGCCAGCATCGCCATAACCACCATGAAAACCATTGACATTGATCACTGGCTCGAGACACAAACGCTCGAAAAACCGTGCACCACTAGCATTCTCGAGAAAACCTTTAATACCGTAAGCTTTAGCCAGTGCATCAGATTCGTCTGGCACATTGGCAACTGCCTCTAAATCGGCTTTAGAGGGCGCAATCACATCATCGTAAAAACCATCAATTAAAATATGCCCAGTGTCATCTCGTAAACTCGAGACAGCTTTGGCTAAACGCCACAAAGGATTATCCACTACAGCGCCATAACTCGAGTGCAAATCAGATTCAGCTACTTTGGCACGCAGTTCTAAACAAATGATGCCTTTTAAGCCACCAATCAAAATTGGTCTGCCACTTGGGTCTATGGCACCAAATTCCCACCAGCAGCCATCAGCTTTTAATGCTATTGCATGGGTTTTGACAAAATTTTCAATACTTGGGCTACCAATTTCTTCTTCACCCTCGAGTAACCACTTGATTTTCAAGGGCAAAACCCCACCATTTTGCGCTTTTAAGGCACGCAAAGCAGCTAAGCGCACAATAAACTCGCCTTTGTCATCCGAAACACCCCGAGCATGAAGCCGCACCACACCAGCTGCATCGGTACGTTCGGTCACTATAAACGGATCGGATTCCCATAACTCGAGTGGCGATTCTGGTTGCACATCGTAATGGTTATAAATCAGCATGGTTCGAGCACCAGCTCCAGCCTCGGCAAGTAAAATTGGCGCAACTTTACCCGCAAAACGTTGCACCACAAAGCCTTCAGCTTCGAGTAAAGCCTGCACAAAATCTGCGCCACGCTCAAGATTTCGCCCTTGGGCACTGACCGTATCAATCGCAACAAGGTCAGACAGGTCTTTGTAAGCTTGTTCAATAAAAGAATTGTTCATTGGCTCGAGTCTACCGCACTTTGCGATTTGGCAAGAAAAAACCGCCTCGAGATTTGAGGCGGTTGCATCTTTGGCTGCGGTTAAAACCCATCAAACGAGGCTGAAAAAGAATTCACGTCGACTCCCGTTTGGTATTGATTTCCTGCCAAGTCAGTGACTTTGGTTGCAGCAGCAACATTATTGACAACGACAGCATACGGTTGATTTTTGACCTGTACCGCCGTAGTTAAAATCACAGTTTTATTATCTGTCGAGGACAAAACGGCGTTAGTCACTGCCAAATCCGAAGGCAAACCAATTTTAAATTGCTCGGTCACAATCGAAGCTGGCGCGAGTGGTTCATCAAAGGTCACATGAACTGTTGTGCTACTAATCGCGGTGGTGACACTGATTTTTGGTGGGGTCGTATCACCAGATGCTTGTGCGTTTGTATTCAATGTGATTTCGTTAAATTTACTCGAGTCTTGCACACTGGTGGCTCGAATAACCGTGCTACTGCTGGTGGCTTGTGACACGGCTGTAAATGTTGCACCAGTGTTGGTTGGATTACTGAGTGTTCCAGTCCCACTGACTTTACTCCAAGTAACAGCATTATTAAATGAACCTGAGCCAGTCACAGTCACAGCAAGGTTCAGGGTTGCCCCGGCATTTAGGGTTGTATTGGCTGGTGGTGTGATTGTCACTGCCGTGATACTCGAGCCAGCAGCAGTAGTGGTAATAGTAATGCTGGCAGATTTCGTGGTGTCTTGAACACTGGTGGCACGAACAACCGTACTATCAGCCGTGGCGGGTGCTGTAAAGGTTGTACTTGAGCCAGTAGTTGGTGATATTGAACCACCACCACTGATTTTGCTCCAAGTGACAGCATTATTAAACGAACCTGTGCCAGTGACCAACGCACTGACGTTTAGTGTTGCACTGGTATTGACGCTGGCGCTACCTGAGGGTGTGAGTGAAATGGCAGTCGAGCTAGGTACTGGGGCTGGGCAAGCAATCAGAGTTGAAACCAAGAGCAGGGCTGCAATTGATCGTTTATACATACGTCCTCCGTTTTTCTCGAGCTTGAGTGTACTCAAGGAGCGTCACACGAGCGTCACACAGAAAAAATAAGTGCAAAATGGGCGTTATCCTGCAAATGACTGACGAAGAACTTGGTATCTTTTTGGGTATGAGTATCACCGTTGGGCAACCTGCCCCAGATTTTAATGGCACGGACGACACTGGCAAACCTATTTCCTTAGCAGCGTTGCGAGGAAAATGGGTGGTGCTTTATTTTTATCCTAAGGACAACACACCTGGTTGTAGTATCGAAGCAGCCCGATTTGAACAAATGCTGCCTGAATTACATACACTTGGCGCAGAAGTGATCGGGGTTTCAACCGACTCGAGTGCTTCACACGCTAAATTCCGTGAGAAATGCGAGCTTAGTTTTTCATTGCTGGCGGATACGGATAAAAGTATTGGTAAAACCTATGGCGTTTTGGGTGGTTTGATGGGTATGCTTGGTATTGCTGCGCGACAAAGTTTTTTGATTAACCCAGATGGTATTCTTGTGCAGCACTGGAAAATGGTTAATCCAATGACCCATGCTTTAGAGGTTAAACAGGACCTCGAGCGGCGCTTACAAGTAGGTGTGTCTTAAATGTGATGTTTTGTAACACTGCTCATCAATAATTTGTTAGATTAAGGATTAGCTTATGCAAACCGATGTTACCGACGAAATTAGCCTCAGGGATGTTTACCTGATTCTTAAAAAATATTCACGATTTATTCTGGGTTGTACCATTGGTGCAGCAGGTATTGCTTTAATTGCCTCTTTTGTCTTACCAAAATCTTTCTCGAGTCAAGCAACGCTTAATATTGCCATCGGTGCAGACCGAGCTGAGTTTAAAGGTGCGCCAAGTGCTGTTGGATTAGCCCAAGGTTTTATTCAACAAGTCGAAAAAGAATCTTTAACCAACGAATTAAAAGAAGAACGGCTCGAGAATATTTTCAAAGCCAAATACGATGATAAAAAAGCTTTACTAAATTTAACAGCAGTTGGTGAAAGCCCAGAACAAGCCTTAACTCGAGCTGGGCGTATCGAAACAAGTTTTCGTGATTATGCCGAAAAACAAGTCAGTGGGGCAGTCCGAACGAATCTTGAAGGTAGTTTGGCGCAATCAAAAATTGATTTAGCCAGCAGCTCAGAAAATCTTAAACGTCTCGAGCCGCTTTTAAAAACCACTCCGCGTAGTCAAATCGATGGTGTGAGTGCCGCTGCGCTCGAATCAAATGGTGTGGATCCACAACTTGCCAGAACCAGTAATGCCGCTTTTGTTAATTTAGCACTGCAAGTCACACAATTAAAAGCGGGTGTTGTTGCTATTCAATCTAGGATTATTTCACTCGAGGGTATTCTTAAAAATGCCACTGCTTTCAAAGGTTTACTTGGACAAGGTTTCCAAATCCAAACGTTAGCTGTGCCTAGCCTTCCACTGACGCATGATTCACCGCGAGCTGGCATTATTACAGCACTAGCAGCAGTTGCAGGGTTGTTGCTTGGCTTGGTTGGCGCTTTTATACTCGAGGCATTACGACCAGAAACAGCACAAAATAAAATTAACCCATCGCGTAACGAACTAACTCGAGGGAATACAGAATCACCTCGAGTCAACCCAGGCGATTAATCGCGTAACACATGGTAAAGTAAGGCTTTTTGGGCATGAAGCCGATTCTCGGCTTGGTCAAAAACCTTGGATTTTGGGTGCAGTGTTGCAGCTTCGACAACTTCTTCACCATAATGGGCGGGTAAGCAGTGCAGAAAAATTCCATCAGAGTCTATTAACTCGAGCATTTCAGGGTTGACTTGAAAACCTGCAAAATCCCGAATTTTGCGCCGTTCTGAGGCTTCTTGCTCTTGACCCATACTGACCCATACATCGGTGTAAAGCACCTTTGCACCTCGAGCCGCTGCAATTGGATCATTGGTAATTTTAATGGTTGCTCCCTGATGCAAAGCCTCGAGCAGCACAGCTGCATTGGGTTCATAACCACGAGGAGTGGCAATGGTGAAATTGATGCCTGTTAGCAGTGCCATTTCGATAAAACTATTTGCCATGTTATTGCCATCACCAATGTATGTAACAGGTAACCCTTTCATACTCGAGAAATGCTCCTCGATGGTCTGAAAATCTGCGAGTAACTGTACAGGGTGTAAGTAATCTGATAAACCATTAATCACGGGTTTAGAGCTGTGCTTCGCTAATTCCTCAAGGGTACTATGCAAAAAAACCCGTGCCATAATGCCATCCACCCAGCGCTCGAGGTTGAGTGCCACATCTCGAATAGGTTCTCGAGTACCTAGCCCAATTTCGGCATTGGTTAAATTGACACTGTGTCCACCGAGTTGAAACATGGCAACATCAAAGGTTGTGCGGGTTCGTAAACTGGGTTTTTCAAAAATCATGGCGAGGGTTTTACCCTCGAGTGGTTTTTGTCCTTTGAACTCACCGCGTTTTAAGGCATGAGCGGTGTCCATTATGCCTCGGTACTCGAGTGGGCTGAGGTCTGCATTACGAAGGAAATCGCGTCCACGCAAATCTGTCATGAGCATCAGTGTACCGTGCCAAGCCGTACAATGCACAGCAATGAACATCACCCGAGATTTTACAGTGGCAGTGTTTGTGGCTTGGCAAAAGCGAGTATTGCTGCATCAGCATGCAAAACTCGGTTTGTTCTTACCACCTGGCGGGCATATCGAACCAAACGAATTGCCCGATAACGCTGCAACTCGAGAAACTCTTGAAGAAACAGGTATTTCAGTACAATTGATTGGCGAACTTGCACCAAAAAGCACACAACCTAATGCACCAAAACCGCTTATTCGACCCAGAGGTGTGCAACTCGAGCAGATTAGTGTTGGACATGAACACATAGACCTTGTGTATTTTGCTAAGCCACTCGAGCCATTTGATGGCAGGGCACTCGAGCCATTTTTCTGGGCAACAATGGCTGATCTCGAGACATTGCCTGCATCGGAGGAAATCAAGTTGTGGTGCCAATTGATATTCATGGAATTAGCTTGAATACTCGCAAACGATGTATGTCATGCTAGTTCGGTACGTAATCTTTGTAAAGGCGCAAAAATTTAAACATCTTTGGGTACTCTTCCCGAGGTTTGAAAGCAATGACCACTTCCTGATTATCGAGTGCTGACTCGGTAAGTACCACGCGATCTGCAACTTGTTTGGCTTGTTCAAATTCTTTGTTGTTGGCTTTGCAGATGACTAAAGCGTCCCATAAGCCATTCTTGTACTTCTGGTGTGTCTTTGAACTCGAGATATGCTGCTAAGGATGCGTGCGCTACAGCGGTCATGGCAATTCCAAGTGGAATGTCTTCGTGGACAAGAATGTACATTTTCATTGGTGATTCCGATGTGTATTTTGGTGTATTTGATCTTGAGTGAACATGTTGTAATTGTAGCAGAAATTATTTTTTGCCTGAATTGTATCTCAATAAACTTGACAAGACCACACTCAAGTTTTATTGTGTATGTACTTCAAGCCGATACATTCTTGTCGGCACTCGAGGAGACGCAGCAATGAACCCAGAACGGTATACAGAACTTGCCTTACAGACACTGCAAAATGCCCAGAGTAAAGCGGCGGCTATTGGTAATTCGCACTTAATGCCAGCGCATGTGTTGCTGGTCAGTCTTGAATCAGATAATCCGAGTGCGCGAATGCTCGAGGTGGCTGGTGGGAATGTTAAAAATGTACGGGTGTTTCTCGAGCGGCATTTGCAATCGCAACCAAAAACCTCGAGTAACCCTGGCGCTTTTGCTGGTCAGGAATTTGCTCGTGGTTTAGAACGTGCCGAAAGTATTGCTAAGGAACTTGGCGACGCTTTTATTGGCGCTGATGCTTTATTTTTTGCCATGCGTGAACAATTTGCCAGTAATGAACTACCAGATACTCGAGCTTTGCGAACAGCGCTCGAGTCTATGCGAGGAGGTCGTAAAGTGGATTCTAAAACAGCTGAAACAACGTTTGAGGCGCTTGAAAAATATGGTGTGGATTTAACTGCCAATGCGCGTGAGGGTAAGTTAGACCCTGTGATTGGACGCGATGAAGAAATTCGTCGGGTGATGCAGATTTTGTTGCGTCGGACTAAGAATAATCCTGTGGTGATTGGCGAACCTGGTGTGGGTAAAACTGCAATCGCCGAGGGCTTAGCTCAACGTATTGTTAAAGGCGATGTGCCAGAAGGCTTAAAGCATAAACGCATTGTTAGTTTAGCGATTGGTAATTTGTTAGCGGGTGCAAAATTCCGTGGTGAATTCGAGGAACGCTTAAAAGCTGTGATGCAAGAAGTTGCTGATGCGGCTGGCGAGATTATCCTATTTATAGACGAGTTACACACCATTGTTGGCGCAGGTAAAACCGAAGGTAGCCCCGATGCTGGCAATATGCTCAAACCCGCTTTGGCTCGAGGTGAACTGCATTTAATTGGTGCAACCACCCTCAAGGAATACCGTGAAATCGAAAAAGATGCTGCCCTCGAGCGACGTTTTCAACCTGTTTATGTGAACGAACCCAGTGTTGAAGATACGATCAGTATTCTGCGTGGTATCAAGGAACGTTACCAAGTGCATCATAATGTCGAAATTACCGACCCTGCTGTGGTGGCAGCCGCTACACTTTCGCATCGGTATATTGCAGATCGGCAATTGCCAGACAAAGCCATTGATTTAATAGATGAAGCGGCTGCGCGTTTGCGGATGCAACTCGAGTCTAGCCCAGAAGAAATTGATACGCTTGAGCGGCGCAAATTGCAACTCGAGATTGAGCAACAAGCCCTCTCTAAGGAAAAGGACGAGGATTCAGCGCGGCGACTCGAGGATATCAGCCGAGAACTCCAAGATGTGACAGCCAAAACCAAGGGTTTGCGTTCCGAATGGGAAGTTGAACGGGCTGAGTTAATGAAACTCAAAGAAGCTCGAGAAAACCTTGATTCGGTTCGTGTGCAAATTGAACGAGCTGAACGCGATTACGATTTATCAAAAGCGGCTGAGTTAAAATATGGGTCTTTGCCAGCCCTCGAAGCTGAAGTACGGGCTTTGGAACAAAAACTTAAAGGGGCAAAATTTGCTTCTAGCCAAGTTACCGAGAACGATATTGCCGAAATTGTTGGACGTTGGACAGGCATTCCAGTGACGCGTTTACTTGAAGGTGAGCGCGAAAAATTATTGCGTTTAGAAACCGAATTACACTTGCGCGTGATTGGTCAACAAGATGCGGTTCGTGCAGTTGCAGATGCCATTCGCCGCTCGAGAGCTGGTTTATCCGACCCGCGCCGTCCAATTGGTAGTTTTATGTTCCTAGGTCCAACAGGTGTCGGTAAAACTGAACTTGCCAAGGCATTAGCAGGGTTTTTATTTGATACCGAAGATGCAATGGTGCGTTTAGATATGTCTGAGTACATGGAAAAACACAGTGTCAGCCGTTTGATTGGCGCACCTCCTGGCTATGTTGGTTACGAAGAAGGCGGACAACTCACCGAGGCAATTCGTCGTCGTCCGTATGCAGTTATTTTGCTTGATGAAATCGAAAAAGCCCACCCAGATGTCTTTAATACCCTTTTACAAGTGCTTGATGATGGTCGTTTAACCGATGGTCAAGGGCGTACTGTAGATTTCCGCAATGCTGTAATTATCATGACCAGCAATATTGGTAGCCCAATCATTCTCGAGGCAGCTCGCAATGGTGGTGTGACTCGAGGTACCAAAGAAGAAGTGCAGCATTTATTAGCCCAGCATTTCCGTCCTGAATTCCTCAATCGCGTGGATGAAATTGTGATTTTTGATGCTTTAACCGTGCATCAAATGCGGGAAATCGTGGATATTCAACTTTCGGGTTTGCGAAACAGATTACTTGAACGCGGTGTGCGCCTCGAGTTATCTGATCTTGCCAAAGATCACCTCGCAGGGATGGGTTACGACCCAGCTTACGGTGCTCGACCACTAAAACGAGCCATTGGACGCGAACTCGAGACCCCAATTGCTAAACGTATTCTGGGTGGAGAAGTACCTGATAACTCGAGTTTAGTCGTGGATTATGCCAATAACGGGTTTACCTTTGGCTCAAGATTAGCGAATTAAGTATGAAAAAAGACAAAGGTGCAAGTGCAATGCTGCAAAGTTTACCTTTGTCTTTTTATGTTGCAAAAATTTTATGTAATGCAATCGAAAAACCCGGTACAACATCCGTAAACTCGAGAGTGTCGTTAGCTTCAAGCACACTGATATCTTTTTTAGAACGATACACTGTAATGTTGGCTTTACGCGGATCCAGTAACAACACTACTCTCGAGCCAAACGCTAACCACATCAAGGCTTTTTCATGGCTTTCTGTGTATGAGTCATTGGGCGAAATGGTTTCAACCGCAATATCAGGTGCTATTGGCATATATCCTTTGAGGGTAATACCTAATACTTCTCGTTGTGCTTTAGAAACGAAAGCAATGTCTGGAGCGCGTACTGTATCGGGGTTGCGATCAATAATAAAACCTGTTTCGGCAGCGCAAACTTCGCCAAGATCATTGTCTTCCACAAAAACACCAAGTCGTGAACTCAAACGATGCGTGCAAACCCCGTGTTCATACCCAGTAAGCATAAGTTCTTGCAATTCTCCCTTCACCAACTCGAGCCGATTGCCAGTGGGCATTACCTCGAGCATTTCCGCTGTGATTACATTTGTGGCAGCGAGTGTCATGAAAAAATTGTGGCACTGGTGGCATAGGGTAGCTATCTTAGGCTTGAGTACATTGTTCCTCACTAATTGTTTGTATATTAATAATGTAGATTTTCGTTTTTCACTTTTTCCCGTAGGAGGGACCCGCGTTGAGAATTAATCCTTTTGTTATTTTTGTTGTTATTATCGCAGTTTTTTTTGCTTTCCAAGCAATGAACCCAACTGGTTCTAGCGGGCGGCAAATTGGCTACAGCGATTTTCTTGCTTTGGTTGAAACAGGCAAAGTCAAAGAAGTTGCTATCACCGAGAATTATCTCGAGATCACCTTGAAGCAAGTAGAACGTATCGAGTTAGCTAAGGGGCGGAGTGTTGAATCAAGCACATTTAATACATTGTTGCCATCGGTGGAAGCTCGAGACCCCGATTTAATTCCGACCTTAAAAAAGAATGGTGTGGCAATTCAAGCCCAAAATCCTTCACCTTGGTTTAGCATTATCACTGCCTTTTTACCTGTGCTTTTAATGTTAGGTATTTTCTGGTTTATTTTTATGCGTGGACAAGGTGCTCAAGGGCAAGTCATGCAATTCGGGCAATCTCGAGCTAAGCAATATGGCAAAGAGAAAAAAGTCAGCACTGCTTTTGCCGATGTCGCTGGTCACGAAGAAGTCAAGCGTGAATTAATCGAAGTTGTGGATTTTCTTAAAAGCCCAGGCAAATACCATGCTGTGGGAGCAGAAATCCCTAAAGGTGTGTTGCTGGTTGGACCTCCTGGTACGGGTAAAACTTTGTTAGCCAGAGCAGTGGCTGGTGAAGCGGGTGTGCCATTTTTCACTGTGTCTGCTTCTGAATTTATGGAGATGTTTGTTGGTGTTGGTGCTTCTCGAGTGCGAAGTTTATTTGATGATGCTCGTAAAGCTGCCCCTGCGATTATTTTTATTGATGAGTTGGATAGCATTGGTCGTAAGCGTGGAGCTGGTATTGGTGGTGGGCACGATGAGCGTGAACAAACACTGAATCAAATCCTGACCGAAATGGATGGTTTTGATAAGCAAACCTCAGTGATTGTTATGGCAGCCACCAACCGCCCAGATGTGCTTGATAGTGCTTTGTTGCGTCCAGGTCGGTTTGATCGCCAAGTAACAGTGGATTTACCAACTATGAAAGAACGCGAACAAATCATTCAAGTGCACATGCGAAATAAGCCCATTGATGCTGATGTCAACGTTGAAATTCTTTCAAAAATGACTCCTGGTATGAGTGGTGCAGATCTGAAAAACCTTGCTAACGAAGCAGCCCTTGAGGCAGCTCGTCGGGGCAAAACCAGTTTGGCTATGCAGGATTTCTCGAGAGCATTTGATAAAATTACTCTTGGACTCGAGCATGGCAGTATGATGATCTCGAATGAAATGAAACGTTCAACTGCTTATCACGAAGCTGGTCATGCTGTGATTGCCCAAGTGCTACCGTATGCCATGAAACCAGTGAAGGTCAGTATTGTGCCTCGTGGTCGTACACTCGGTGTTGCGATGTATGCACCAGAGAACGAATCTGAGATGCTCGAGATGACTCAGCAACGCGCCGAAGCAACACTGGCAGCAACCTTAGCAGGACGGGCTGCCGAAGAAGAATTTATTGGGTATGTTGGTGCAGGTGCTTCCAACGATTTCCAACGCACCATTCAGTTAGCACGTCGTATGGTGCTCGAGTGGGGTATGGGTGATCGTTTACGTAATATTGCTTGGGGTGGAGCAAGCAGTGGTCCTGTGTTCCTTGGTGAGCAAATTGTCAATCGTTCAGAGGTTTCTGATGAAACGGCTCGGATGATTGATGCTGATATTAAAGATATTTTAGACCGAGCCTATGCCAATACCAAAGTAGTGATGAAACAATACGCTCAAGCAATGCACGATGTTGCTAACGCTTTGCTCGAGAATGAAATCATCACGGGTGAAACTGTGCGTGATGCGGTTGATCGGGTGCGTCGTACCATAGATGTGCCACCATTGAACGCGTAAAAACAAAAAATAGTAAAGAGGAAAGCCATGGTTTGCTTTCCTCTTTTTATTATTCAATTGTTACGTACTGATACCAAATTAACTTAATCACTCTCGTTTGACCAAAAAGCGGTCAAACTGTCGTTCAAGCGTTAATTTGGTTTTGTTGCTACTCCTTTTAGTCGGTTAATCAGTCAAAATACGTGACTGATTAACACAATTTGGTATGAACCAATGCCCGACAAGATTTGTACTAGAATAATATATGTTCTCTAAATTATTTCAGAAACCATTACCAAATTCAGAACTGGCAAAACGCGTTCCCCCTGGACAAAGTCTAACAGAGCGTTTTCCTGTTTTAACATACGGTCCTGTGCCGAAAATAGAAGCCAGTAGCGTGTCCATTCGTATTTTTGGTGAGGTTCAAACGGAACTCGAGATTCCGTGGGCAGAACTGATGCAAATGCCAATGTCCACCCAAACTTACGATATTCATTGTGTGACCCATTGGACAAAACTCGATATGCGATGGACAGGTATTCCTGTGCCTGAAATCATGAAACGAGTGCAACTGAAATCCGAGGCAACCCATGTGATGATGCACTGCTATGGCGGTTACACCACAAATTTGTCACTCGAGGATTTTATTCGACCAGAAAATCTGTTCTCACATATTTATGATGGTCAACCACTTGAGACCGAACATGGTGGACCAATGCGGATTGTTGTGCCTCATTTGTTTTTTTGGAAAAGTCCAAAATGGATTTCTGGTTTGGAATTTATGAATGGTGATAGATTAGGTTTCTGGGAAAAGAATGGTTACCATAAGCGTGGCGACCCATGGCGTGAAGAACGTTATAGCGACGATTGAAGTGTGATTTTTGCACGCTCTGACAAGAAAATTTTCAGTAGAATATAGAGTATGAACTTTGTCGGTACATCCTCGAGCGCTATTTGGCGACAACGGGTGTATGGTGGGTTAGGTTCGTTCTTTTTTTATTTATTATTGCATTTCACGGGTTTATTACCGCTTCATGGTTTAGCTTTAACTTTCCAAATTGGTTCATTTATACTCTATTTCCTTGCAGTGTTCTCGAGTAGTCCATCTTGGGTGCGTTGGACTTTGGCATTTAGCGACATGGTCACCCTGACATTTTTACTGCAAATCACAGGTGGTTCGTCTAGTCCTTTTATGATGATGATTCCAGTTTGGTTCTTTGGTGTGGCATTAGCCAATTTAGTGGACGGACAGACCAAACCCATTCCGTGGATGTTACTGATGGGAGCTATGGCAGCCATTGGTGGTTCGTGGAACAATTTTAGTATCCTAACTGCCGCTATTGTTTTTACTGCCTTAGCCGCACTGGGGGCAGGAGCAGCAACCCTTTCACTCGAGCGACGAGCAGCACGCCGAGACCCTTTTTTGACAATACTATACAACCGAGCGGCTGGTCTGGAACGACTCGAGGAGATTATTAAAACAGGCGAAGCGGTATCGGTGGCGTATATTGATTTAACCGATTTTAAAAAATACAACGATCAATTTGGACATAAAATTGGTGACGAAATTCTGCTTGAAGTGGCTAAGCGCTTAATTGGTGCTGTGCGAAGTTCGGATTTGGTGGTACGAATGGGTGGAGATGAATTCTTAGTTGCTTCTGTTCAACCCAATGTACAACAACGGCTTGAACAGATTTTTAGCACACCAATCCATACAACTCGAGGCGAATTTGCAGTCAAGGGCGATGTTGGTAGTATTGCCATTACCCGCAATGACGAAGTGGACGCAATTCTCGAACGTGCCGATAGCCAAATGTATCAGCGTAAACGATTGGCTAAAGCGGCATTGGCTTAACGTTATTTTTTCAGTAATTTAGGCAACTCAGTTTCTAAACTACGATTCTCGAGTTTAAAAACTGAGTTAAATTTACTTGGGTCGGCAGTGTTACCTGCTTTTAACATCGCGTATTGATGCGTGGTGATTGGTGCTAATGAACCAAGAATTTGCATCATTGGGACAGCCATATCCATCAGAAAAATCGGTACTGGAACCAATGGTTTTTTCATACCCAAGGCATTCAACTCGAGTTGTAATAATTCTTTAAAACTAAATTCTTTACTGCCAACCAGATCGTATATTTGCCCAATGGTATTTGGAATATCAAGGCTTTGTGCAAAACATTTGGCAACATCACCTGCCCAAATTGGACGAAAAGGGAAACTGCCATCCCCGATTTGTGGCACAATTGGACCTGTAGAAACCAAATTCTTCAAAATTTTACCGAAGAAATCATCGCCCTGACCAAAAATCAGGCTCGGGCGAAAAATCGTGTACTCCAAACCACTGGCTCGCACCAATTCCTCAGCCGCAAATTTGCTACTCGAGTAACCGCTCACAGCATTGGCGGATGCACCCAAAGCACTCATGTGTAAATAGCGTTTAACACCTGCTTTTTTAGCTGCCTCGAGCACATTTTTGGTACCAGTGATATGAACATTGCTAAAGGTTTGTTGTCCACGTTCAGCAACAATACCCACCAAATGAATGACCACATCTGCACCTGTAAAAGCCATCTCGAGATTACGACCTGTGGCAACATCGCCACCGATGTAATTGACATCTTCAAAAATAGGGAGTGCTACACCACTGGCAGTACTGGCTTTATTCCCACTTCTCGAGAGGGCAGTGACACGATGCCCACGCTCGAGGAGTTCTTTGACAACATGATGTCCGACGTAGCCTGTTGCACCTGTGACTGTAATTTTTAAACCCTGACTCATAAAGCGCAGTCTGACGTGTTAGGTGAAAAATAAAAACACGATTGCTTACAAAGTGGTTATACACTTTTGTGTCTGCGTCCAACGATGCGTTGTAAAAATCGTCTATGCCACGGTGGGCGGTGATGTTGTACAAAACTTTCAGTTGCCACTTTAGAACCAACATCCTGCCCATAATGCTGACTTAAATTAAAGCGATGATCCATGGTAAATAAATATAAATCAGCTTCGGTACGGGTTGGAAAATTCTCGAGCGCACGAACTTCACGCATTTCGTCCACCATGCGTTTATACAAGCGCTGATACCAACTTTCAACGGCTTCGGCATACGAAATATCGCGTTGCAAATTTAAACCCAGAAAGTATTTTCTTTTTTCGATATGGTCAAGCAAGATATCGTAACGCCCAGGCGTGGTAAAGCGAATTTCATAATGATCTGGCACAATATCAGCCAGTTTTGTTTGCTCGAGAAACTGCCCATACTCGCCTTTGATAATAAAATCTTTGATTGCATCGCCTTTTTCTGGTGCAATTGGCACATCAAGTTCAATCACTTCGGCATCAATAAATTTCTGCCCTTCCATATGCCCCACCGAGACACGATGATTGCCATCTTTAACAAAGTAGGTTTCACCAACTTTGTAGACTTGAATCGCAGGCAGTTCTTTGCCCTCGAGTTTTAAGCGACGAATATTGGTCCAACGTTCCTTTAAGTGATCTGAGCGCGGAAAAAAAGCTTCATCGAAATCGCGGTATCGATCTACACTACCAATAATCTGATCCACAGCAATGGTACGAATACCGCGATAATGTTCGCCTTTTGGATGTAAATGCTTAACTGCTTCAAATGAAAGTAAATCGTTATCTTCGCCGCGTAACCAAGCAACAAGGTCTGATAACCAAGATTTACGCATCGCGGATTTTAAGTCGTGTTCTGCTTGTTGTTCAAACCATCCCATCAAATACACCTACTCTGGTTGATTCTCTCAGATGGCAGTGCTTTTTACACCCACCAAAAGTCGAGATAGTGTACAAAACCCAAATGAAAGCCATATCAGCTAGGGTTGTGAACCAACTTCACAAAAGGTTCAATCTGTTGAAGCATTTGTCTTAGACGCAAAAATACCAGATGAAATTGGCTCAGATAAACTCGAGTTTATCTGATTTACTGCACTTGGTACTTCAATTTCAAGCACTGTATACCCATACGCATTGACCACTCTTACACCAGAATCGGTGTGATATTCGAGTTTACGCCCCTCGTAAGCATGAACATGACCATGCACCATCAATGCAGGTGTGTGTCGCTCGAGAAATAAACCGATTTCTTTGCAACCACGGTGGGCATAATCGGTGCCAGCATGCGGACCTGGTGGCGGTGCGTGGGTTAAAAAAATATCAAAAGCATTGGTTTTACGGCGTTTTTCGAGCCACAAACCCCACTCGAGTTTACCTAAACCCCATTTGACTTGATTACCTGTGTATTGCCCACCGTCGTCGCGTTCATTGTACTTAGGGGCACCACCCCAACCAACTATACGAAAATCTCCAGCCCGAATAAAACGACCATGGGCATTGATTGCTCCGCCGGGGTCTACCATTTGTCCAAGGTAATCTTTGACTTTTTCTTCGCCATGATTGCCATGCACATACACCACAGGGCAAGTACAACGCGTAGCAATAAATTCGATGTAATATCCGGGTAAATCTCCTGCGATCAACACCAAATCAAGTGGCTCGAGACCACTAGGAAAAGTATCGCGGTAAATGAACGGATGCACAGTATCCGCTACCGCTAAAATGCGTTTGAGCATAAAATTGATTGGTATTGTAACCCACATTGGTATCTTTTCCAAGGGCATCGGTCTAATCAACAGCAGCATCGAACCCTCAAATCGCATTAAAAATAGAATTCCGTACTACACTTGAAGCTATGAAATCAAGTTTATTAGCAACTTTTACGGTGCTTTTGATCTCGAGTTTTGTATTAGCGCAAAGCATCACTGGGCAATGGACATACACCAACCTACAAAATGGCAGTGTTTTGACACTGATTCTGCAAGATAACGTAGGACAACTCATCGGTACATTAGAAGGCAATGGGCAACGTTTTAGCCTCAGTGGACGAGTCAGTGGTTTACAGGCTCAAGGAACCCTGACAGATAATGCAGGGAACCAAGGTTTTTTTGCCCTAACTGTCCAAAATAACCAAATGCAGTTCACTTTTGGCGATTATGACAGCGCTGGACAACCCGATTACAACACCGCCTTACAAGCAACGTTCACTCGAGCCAGTTCCACAATCCAAACAGGCAATTCTAGTACCAATAAACCTATTTATACACAAGTAACTCGGGTGCGACCCAATCCACAATTACCTGCGGGTACAACCGCTACTGCTAACCTGCAATACAAAGCAGGTGCTCGAGTCAATATTGCAAATCATAATGTTTCATTTGTTGTGCCAAATAATTTTCAAGGGCAAACACTTGCTACTCCTGCTGGTAATTTCACTTTTTTTAGCCAAGGACAAATTGCCAATGTTTTTATTTGGGCATTCACAGGTTTAGAACCACGCGATGCCACAGCTTGGCTCGAGTACCCTATCGAACTTGATGCCAACCTCAAACTTGAACCGATTGGTGGCATTAAAATTCAGCAAGGTGCATTAGTTGCACGTCATACCCATGCCCAACTCGAGTCTTTGACCAGTATTATTTTTAGTAAAAACAACGCCATTGGTTTTACTGTCATGACCACCAAAGCTGCTCAAAATCAACTCGAGAGTATCAGCAAAAACCTAGTACAAAGCAGTAAATTTGCCCCAAGCCCACTCGAGAATACCGTTACCAAGTTACGTCAAGGTTTAAGTGGTCGTTACTTGCTTAAATACTCATTTAGTGGTGCAAGTAGTGGTACTGGTGGCACCGAAAACCAACGCCGTTGGGATTTATGTAGCAACGGACAATACGCTTATTTTGGACGAACCGAAACCAGTTATAGCAGTAATAATTACTGGGCAGGAACAAATACCAGTTTTTTTAGTACCAATGGGGCAAATGAAATTGGGGCGTGGCGGGTTTTTGCCATCAATGATTTTTACAACCTGATGACCATATCCAACAAAGGCGAATTGAGTATGCACACACTCAGTAACATCCAAGCAGCAGGTGGAAAATTACCGTTTATGGACGGCAAAGAACTTGGTGCCTTTGGAGTCAGCAATAAATGTCAATAAAAATAAAGCATCATTGATTGTTCAATGATTGACGCACTAGAATAAAACAATGAAAAAATTCTGGCTGTTTGCACTGCTATTTGCAACACTCTCGAGTTTAACGATTGCCCAGAATAACCCAGTGGTTGGCACTTGGGTTGCTAAAGCGGTTAACCGCACCATCACACTGAAAATAACCGAAGAAAACAACACTATTGCTGGCAATCTCGAGGGCATGGGTGAACCATTCACTTTAACAGGCAAAGTAAATGGCGTAAAAGCCGAAGGTACAGCCAGCAGCGCCAGTGGAGATGCTTTTTTTTCGTTCATTGTAACAGGAGATAACCTCAATTTAACCCTCATGAACTTTGATACAAACGGTAAACCAGACAACCAAACAGCTGTCACCGTTAGCCTCGAGCGAGACTTTGGACCAAAAGTCCAAGCAGGATTTAGCGTCCCAGGTTTTGCGCCACCACCCGAAGACCCATTAATTGCGAGTTGGCAAAACTCGAGCATTTTAATCAGTATTAAAGCTAACGGAACCAACAAATACGTTGGTAATATTACCATCAACAAAGTCAAAACCACTTTTGCAGCCACAGGTAAAGCCTCGAGCCTCAAAGGAAGCTTCAAGTTGAGTGGCAAAAATAAAACTTTTACTGCTAAACTCGAGAATGACCGATTAAAATTTGTTTTAGACGGAAAAACGTATATGTTAGGGCGGGTGCGTTGAGCCATTAGCTCGAGTGGTTGGCATTGCCGCTCTGGGTGCGTTAAACTGCACCTGCCATCAGGCACAATTAAAGAGGAGAGAGTATGAACATCAAAAAGGCGTTCGGTATTTCATTGGCACTTGCGGCAGGAGTCGCGGGTTTGAGTTTTTCACAAGTTGGCGCGCAAGAAAAACTGCAACTCGAGTTTGTCACTACTAGCCTGCAACCATTTGCAGATTTCTTTAACCCACTGGTTACAAAGTACAATGCTGCTAATCTGAACCAAAACTTAAAATGGACAGATTTGCCACAAGCTGCCATTCAACAAAAAGTTTTATCAGGCGTAGCAGCAGGTAGCCCACCAGATGCAGTACAAATGAACAGCACACAAATTCTCGAGTTAGCCCAACAAGGTGCTTTGCAACCACTGAATAATTTGTTGGATGCTAAAACCTTAGCTGTTTACCAAAAACAAGCGCTGTCGGCTTTTACTTTTGAAGGTAAAGTTTATGGTGTGCCAGATTATGCCAGCCCACGGATTATTTTGTTCAACAAAGATATTCTTAAAAAAGCTGGTTTAGATGGACAAGACCTGCCACGAACCCAAGGTGGCATTATCGCTTGGGCAAAAATTATTGCTGAAAAGGCAGGTGTCTTTGGTTTCTCACCACTGATTGCCAATGCTGATTTGTTAAAAGTTTTCCAAGAAGAAGGCTTACCAATTTTCAGTAGCGACCGCAAAAAAGCCGTTTTCAACAGCCCTGCCCATGTTGCGTTACTACAAAAATACATGGACTTACGGAAAGCCAATGTGTTTAGTGAAGAAAGCATGAAAGGTATTGGTGCAAGCTATAACCTTTACACCGCAGGTAAACTTGGCATGTGCATCGTTGGAATTACTTTCATTCCACGGTTAGCAAACGATGCTGCAGCGATTTTTAAAGTTACAGCGGTTGCCCCAAACCCAATTGCTGCTGGGCAAATCACTCAAGCCAGCACCTTTGCTTATGCAGTACCAACAGGTACAAAAAATCCAAAAGCCAGCGCTGCACTAGCTGCATGGTTAACCAACGACGAAAATCAATTGGCATTTGCAAAACGCGCAGGAACAGTTTTCCCAACTACTGTTAGAGCCGCTCGAGACCCATACTTTACCAGTGGTAAAAACAGTGAAAACCTTGTAGACCTCGGACGTTTCGCAGGTTCACAAACCATGAAGAGCGCCAAAGAACTCACCCCAGTTGTACCAAATGCCAGCACCCTCAACAAAGCTATCAAAGATAATGTTGAAGCTGCTATTTTTGGACAAAAAACGGCTAGAGCAGCCCTTGATGCTGCTGTAGCAATTTGGAATGCAAATCTGTAAAACTATGACTTTAAAGCTAAAACCCCGTACAAACGGGGTTTTATACCAATGCGGTTTTAATGTGAGGCGTAAGCCTCACATTAAAACCGCACTTCGCTCCTGTGTACTACCAGTCCAGCCATGGGCGCGACAAGCGCGTGAGAACCCCCGTTTTGGACGGAGTACGTGTAATTTTCGCTGTTTTTTGCGAAATGGAGCGTACATAGTCCAAAACGGTATTAGTATTTTAAAATTTGTCCTTCAGCAGCTCGGAAAAGTCGGTCATTAAGTGCCCTACCTAAGCCGCTCGAGGTAAATTGATGTGCCAAAATATGGGTGCAACCAGCTTTGTCTAAACTTCGCATACCTGCAAATAAACGAGTTGCGATACTAGGGAAATCCGAGCCAAGATCAAAACGCTCAACTTTCATATCTGGTACTAACTCGAGACTCGAGTTAGGCAGTAACAATCCGAGTTTTTCGTGCTGATAGATTTTAGCAACTTCGAGTAAATGCTCTGAATTCTCGAGTAAAAGTAACTTTGCTTTGGGACTATAATGCTTGAGTAACATTCCAGGGGAAGGTTGTGCTGTATTTGCCTCAAGAATGGCTTCGTGAGGTAATAACACCTCGCCAATCAGTGCTTCGATATCCTCAAGTGCCACACCACCAGGTCGCAACAACGTTGGTGCACCAAGTAAACTCAGCACCGTACTTTCCACACCAATATGGGCAGACCCACCATCGAGTACCAGATCAATCCGACCAGTTAAATCTTCGAGCACCATATCGGCAGTGGTTGGTGAAGGACGCGAAAACAAATTGGCGCTTGGCGCAGCAATTGGCACACCAGAAGCTTTAATCAGTGCTGCTGCCACAGGATGAGCTGGCACTCGAGCGGCTACCGAACTTCCACCAGCTGTCACCTCGAGCGGTACAATTTTTTGTTTTGGCAAAACCAGTGTTAAAGCTCCAGGCATAAAGGCTTTTGCTAAACGTTCAATCAAATGTTCAACACCGGCTAGCGCCGCCACACTCGAGAATTGAGTAACATCCTCAAGATGCAAAATGAGAGGATCGGAACTTGGGCGTTTTTTAGCAATAAAAATTTTTTGCACAGCAACAGCATCTAAACCATTGGCACCCAAACCATACACTGTTTCTGTAGGGAACGCCACCAAACCACCAGCACTAATCACTCGAGCTGCTTCGAGAATTAATGCTGGTTCAGGTTGGAATGCAGAAATAACAAGATGTTGTGTCATTTTTTGGATTTAGGTTTTGCAGTAACAGCTTTTTTTGCCACCACTTTTTGAGCAGGTTTTTTCCCAGCCACTAAAGTATTGGTCAATGCCTTAAAACCAACCTCATCACCCTGAGCCAATAAACTCGCCTGTGTAGCCCAAGACTCGAGACTTGGTGCAAGACGAATACTCGCCGCTTCAATAGCCGATTTTAAGGTTTCAGGTGTACTCGAGGCGAGACTGGCAAAAGTTGTTATCCCAGCAGCATTTAAAGCTGTTGCTATTTTAGGACCAATTCCTTCAACTCGAGTTAAATCATCGGGAAGACTCGAGGTTTTTTCTGGTTTTGCAGCAATCTTTTTTGGCTTTATGACTGCTGGTTTTGCAACGGCTTTTGTGGTTGTGGCTTTTGCGGGGGCTTTTGTGGTTTTAGCTGTGGCAGGTGAGGTATGCCTCGCCGCGACGGTTTTGGGTTTGGATTCTGTCGGCTCGAGTGTGACAGCAGATTTTTTGGTTTTGGATGTCGTTATGGGTTTGGTCACAGTTTTTGGTTTTGCTGCGATTGGTTTCACGGCTTTTTCTGGTTTTGCAGGAGCTTTGGTCGTGGTAGCTGGTTTTGCTCCTTCGGATTTAAAAGCCTTGGCTGTCTTTGTTTCAACAGGCTTAGTCGCTTTTTTTGGTTTTACGGTTGTGGATTTAGCAGTTTTGGCACTCGAGGTTTTTGGCTCGGCTTTGGCAACTTTGGGTTCCGATGCACTGATTTTCTTGGCTTTAGGTGTAGGTACTTTTGCTTTGCTGGCAGTTTTAGATTTTTTTGCTTCAAAATCTAAGCTGTAACCATTGTCTTGTACAACTTTCTCGGTATCGGTAAAAACTTTTGTTTTGCTCGAGATGGTTTTTGCAGTGCTGATAAAAGTTGTGAAGGCTTCAGCATGAACATAGCGCTTACCTTGATAGGTATTCAAACCAATTGCGGCTTGGGCATGAGTTGCCAAACCCATCAGTTCAATCAGTGCATTGACTGAAGCAGATTTCTTAAATTCAGAGCGGTGACATGCCAACATTAAAACTCGAGCAGCGTCGCGGTGCGCGTGATGACTGCCATTATCACGGAAAGCTCGTTCGAGTTGACGCGACAACAACCATTCACTGCTGATAGAAGTTGCTGTGGCATTTGTTAGTATTTCAAGATGTTTAATGGCGCTTAAAGCCAACTGCTCGAGAGCAGATTCTGTGGTTTTAACTTTGATATTCTGTAATTCTGCACGAACATTTTTGGCAAATTCAACACTTTCAAGATTGCGTTTGGTGTGAGTTTCAACACCATCGGCAAGGGCTTTGGCTCGAGCTTCAAGTTCACCCAAAAACTTTGGGGTTGGTTCGAGTAATGCTCGAGCATGACTGGCATTGACTAAATCGTTCCAAGGAGTCAGGATTTTCTCGAGGTATAATTCTTGTACTGTGGTTTCGACATGTTCGACACCACGTCCACCAAGCATTTGCTCGAGACGAGCATAACGACCATCTGTATCAATAACCTCGTGCCAATCGAGTAGCACTGCCCGACCATAGGCTCCCAATTCGATTTGGAAGCTACTATTAACCACTTTGGCACTGTTGCGAATATACTCGAGTCCGCTGACATTATCGCGGTAAATCAGATAATGCTGCTGGTTACTCGAGAGTTGTAATGCCTCGCCGATACCTGAGCGTCGTTCGGCATATAAGCAACCATTGATGCTGACATTGGCATGATGCACAGAGTTGTTATAGAAAATTAAAGCGCGTTCTGAACCTGCCCGATTTGAAAAAGCAAAAACATGTTCGTGATTGACATCGTAAAGCGCGAATTGCTGGACTTCGGCAAACAAGTACCGCTTTTTGAGCAGCGGGAAAATCTGGGTTTCATGGTGTGCCATAAAACCCCCATCAGGAATTTCGTCGTAATAGGCTCGTTGGTATTCCATGCCATATTTCTCGGTAAACCCTTCAACTTGTCCGTGTCCTAGCATTGGTAAACCAGGCAAAGTAGCACAAAGTGTCATGATGCCAAAGTACTTATCGGTTTTACCAAACTGTTCAACAGCTGTTTTTTCATCAGGGTTACTTAAAAAATTGACATAACGCTTTAAAATTTCAGGTTCAAACTCGAGCGTGTTTTTAATCACATCTTTGTACTCGGCGTTGCGTTCATCGCGTAACATGACCATAAAAGCGCTGTTGTAAACGCGGTGCATTCCCAAAGTACGCACAAAGTACCCTTCCATCATCCAGAATGCCTCGGCAAGCAGTAATGTATCTGGTACTTCAAAAGCGGCTCTGTCCACCACTTCACGCCAGAATTCATTGGGCATGATCCGATCAAATTCTTCTCGAGTCATGCCGTACTCGTTGCGTGAGGCAATCCCTTCACCACTGCCAGGCTCTGGAAACCAAAGGCGTTTAATGTGGCGTTTGGCTAGGGTCATGGCAGCATCAAAACGAATGATCGGAAATTGTCTTGCGACTCGGAAAATTGTTTGAATGACTGCTTCTCGAGCTGCTGGGTTCATATAATCAAGTTGGGCAGTGTCGTTCCACGGCAGGCTTGTCCCATCGTTGCCATGATAAATAATCCGAGTTTGCCCAGTGCGGTTATCGATGTGCTTAAACGTCACAGCCGCATCAGATTTATCGTAGTAGTGATCCTCGAGAAAGACCTGCATTCGGTTATCAGTGCTGAGATTCTGCGAATGATACGTGTAGCTTGGGTACGGCGATTCACCGCGTTGCAAGAACCAATCTGGGTGTTCTGCCATCCAACGGCTATCAATACCTGTGTGATTTGGCACCATATCTGATGCCATACGAATACCAAAACGCCAAGCTCGGGTTTTTAAGTTTTCCAGTGCTGCATCACCACCAAGGGCATGAGCAATACTGTAATCCCAAAGGCTGTACGCACTGGCAACAGCATCGGGGTTACCCATACGATGCTTAATTTCTTTGGAAGCACTCGAGCGTTCCCATAAACCAATCAGCCATAAACCAGTAATACCCCAACGTGCCAGTGTCTCGAGTTCGTTATCTGGGATTTGATCTAGTGTGCGAATTTGTTGCCCATAACGCTTAGAAAGTTGATCTAACCAAACAAACGCATTTTTTGCCATCAGCACAACGCGAGGCATCCAATTTTGATCTAAGGTAAAGGCTTCGGGTTCTTCTTCGAGCATTTGCCGTGAAACCTGACGAATTTGTGCTTCGGCTTCAAAACCGCCAGCACCACCAAAAACTCGAGCATTCTGCGCCACAAAAAACCGTGCTTCTTCAGCAAATAAATCCAGACCACCACGCAGTTTTAATTCGAGGGTAGCAAAACGCCCAGCCATACCACGGCGTTGAAAAACCCCACCAAAACGCGCCATTAATGCCCGAAGTTGCGCCTCAAGCGAATCTGGATGCAGCAATGCAGGTGTTCGTAAGGCTTTCCATAAACTCATGCCACCAGCCGCTGCAAAACCAGGTTGTGTCTCGAGCCAAGATTCCAAACTGGAAATCACACTGCGATACGCACTACCCGTTGCTACAACTTCATCCTCAAATAAATCTTTGTACGGATTAAACGCAGGATTGTTATTCTCCAGCCACAGCAACAACATTTCCTCGATTAAAACCTCTTTATTGGCAGGAACAGCCAAGTAATCCTTGAGCTTAATTTTATTTTGATACACCGCTGTTGGTGGGAACTCCCGAGCAAAGCGCTCGAGTGTGCTATCTAAACGCTCACCATATTGCGTGCGCAAAGCCATCAGCGCATCCTGCCATAGTTTTGGCGCATGGTTTTCACGGTACTCGAGCAACAAGGCATGTAGCACCTCATCAATCAAACCCATCGCATTAACATCGCCTGCCCTTGCATTACGCCCAGGCGAGACAGCATTGAGTGCCGCAGCAAAACGCCTAGCCGCAGCGAAATCAGCAAAAATCACTCGACCAGACGTGGTAAACAAAGCCCCATCGAATTGGTGGCGGTCACGAGCGGAACGTAAAATATGAAACTCGAGCATCATGCGAAACGATACCAAATTGTCACAAAAAATGCGCGGTTACGAATTTTCTGGTTTCTCGGCAACCTGTTTAGCCCCAGCTTGAATCAGTACAGCAATCGCCACCAAGTTCAAACCAGCCAAAGCCAAAGCAGGAAAAGCACTGCCCTGTACCACTCGAGTCATAAAGAACAAACCAGAGAATGCACAAACGATAAACCCCAACAAACGTGCCGAAGAAGTATTTCGGCGTAAGCCAAAAGCTGTCAAAGTTGCCACAACAGTAATTAGCAAACCAATAGCCAGCAATAAAAAGTCCTTATGAATGACTAAACCATACAAACCAGCAATCAAATTCAGCAGACCGTAAGTAGACATAAATTGTGGCGGAGAAAGTTTCTGCATATTGTATAGTATAAGCAATCTTCAGCTAGACCTCTTATGATTTCAATTCTAGGGTATTCAAATCAATAACTGCTTTTGTAGAACGCAAAAAATTAAGTCCTAAAATTCCGTGCAATTCAAAACCATAATCCATAAACCCTACTTCAACATCAAAGTTTTGAATAATAAGATTTCCAACGTCAACTTGACCAAGCTGTTTAGCAAAAACAAACTCTGTGCCACCAACGCCTCTGATGCGGTGCATTTCGTCCTCGAGTTCATAAACAATGCCAATTTTATGCAATTGCTCAGTTTGGAAGATAGTTCCAGCCGAACCAGTGTCCACAAGCACTCGTTCGAGTAATAAAGTTTGGTTTTTATGAACAATAGTGACTGATGTGAACAACAAACCACGTTCCAGGCTTAATTTCACGCTGCGCTCCGAATACCATGCCAAATTCGTTCTTTGATTATCAATTCGGTTTTGCTACTATGCACCACATACAATTCTCGAGTTGGTGCACTTAAATGTAAAGCACGGTATGCCTCAAGAGCCTCTGTTGAAGTTTGATAAGCATTTAACACAGCAATATCCTCGAGAATGCGGTACTCATTATCGCTATACGCTTTGATTGCCTCAAGTAACAACCATGTTTCTGGGTGGGTTTGACGGATTTCGGAGTAGGTCATGGCGGCATTGTAGAACTTTTACATTTGCTGATTGCAAGTTGTCACAGTAAACTAGGCTTCATGCGTGTTTTCATAAATGATATTGGGCGTTTTGCCGATCAAGAAGTGACGATTAAAGGTTGGCTTGGCGACAAAAGCGGCAAAGGCAAATTGCAATTCCTGAAACTTCGGGATGGCACAGGTTTTATTCAAGGTACCGTGTTTATTGGTGATGTTTCTGAAGAAACCTTTGAACTAGCAAAACGTATCCCACAAGAATGCAGTCTCGAGGTGACAGGCATTGTTCGTGCCGATGCTCGAGCACCAAGTGGGTTTGAATTGTCTGTTCGTGAGATTAAAGTTGTGGCATTGCCCACCGAGGAATACCCGATCACCCCAAAGGAACACGGCACAGAATTTTTACTCGATAACCGACATTTGCATTTGCGGCACCGTAAACCTTGGGCGGCGCTGCGCGTGCGAGACACGATTAAAGCTGCCATCAACGATTTTTTTCACTCGAGAGGCTTTATCCAATTCGATAGTCCGTTCTTTATGCCAACGGCTGTCGAAGGCACAACTAACCTTTTTGAAATCAGTTTATTTGACGAAGAAAAAGCTTATTTAAGCCAATCAGGGCAGTTATATGCCGAAGCTGGCGCAATGGCACACGGCAAGGTTTACACTTTTGGACCAACTTTCCGTGCTGAAAAAAGCAAAACCAGAAGGCACTTACTCGAGTTTTGGATGATCGAACCCGAAGTTGCCTATAACGACTGGGAGGATAACATGCGCCTCCAAGAAGATTTTGTCTCTTACTTGGTGGGTCGGGCACTCGAGGATCGCAAAACCGAATTGGAAATGCTTGAGCGTGATACCTCAAAGCTCGAGCCGAGTGCGGCTGGGAACTTCCCTCGAGTGAGTTATACAGAAGCCATTGACATGATTGCCAAAGCTATTGCATCTGGCAACCTGCCAGAAAATGTGGCAGCCGACACGCAACCCGTGGTTTGGGGCGACGATTTTGGAGCGCCACACGAAACCATTGTTGGTAGCCACTTTGACCGACCTGTGATGATTCACAGCTACCCAGCTAACATCAAAGCCTTTTACATGCAACCACAAGCTCATGACCCGCGTTTAGCAGCTTGCAACGACATGATTGCTCCAGAAGGGTACGGCGAAATTATCGGCGGTTCAGAGCGTATTCACGATTACGACTTACTTAAAGCCCGAATTCTCGAGCATGAACTGCCCCTCGAGCCATTTGATTGGTACTTAGACCTTCGCAAGTACGGTTCTGTGCCACACAGTGGTTTCGGGCTTGGACTCGAGCGTACTGTGGCATGGATTTGTGGTGTGCCACATTTACGCGAAGTGATTCCATTCCCGCGAATGCTGACGCGAATGAAACCATAAATTTGGTAAAAATGACGGAACTCGAACTCGAGACGTATTTGTTGCAAGTCACTGACCTTTTGAAGCCGTTAGGTTCACCAAAGCGTAGTCA
Organism: Deinococcales bacterium; assembly: GCA_013298595.1. GTDB lineage: Bacteria > Deinococcota > Deinococci > Deinococcales > JAAFIG01 > JAAFIG01. The sequence goes on from JAAFIG010000005.1 coordinate 55,331, forward strand.
GGCTGCAAAGGATGACAAGAATTCAAATCTTGAGTTTCTGGCTATTCGAGTTCCGATTCTTAAACAAGTGGCAACAAAAGATTTTTCATTGGCGCATTTGAATGAAACTCAGAGGCTCGAGGTGTGGGATTTTATTTGGCGCACATCTCCTTATTACGAGGTGATGGCTGTGGCGCTTTTTCATTATCGTTGCCAAGGCTTAAAGGTTACTCCAACAATATTTGCTGGGATTAAAAATTGGATTGCTCGAGTTGAAAATTGGGGTCATTGTGATGAATTCTCGTATATTTTGTCGTGTCTGACAGAATTAGAGCCAAAGAAAGTACTGCCTTACTTACAAGAATTAAACAACAGCGACAACATATGGCGAATTCGGACTTCGATTGTCTCTACGGTGCATTATGCGGGTAAGAACTTGGTATATTTACCACCAGATGTGGTTTTTCCGCTCTTGGAAAATCATATTTCGCATTGGGATAAATATGTTTCTAAAGCGGTTGGTTGGGTGTTGCGGGAAATGCGTCGAAAATACCCTGCTCAGGTTGAAGAATTTGTGATGGCAAATCATGATGATTTAAGCGCAATGGCTTTGAAAATTTCAGGGGTTCAAATTGCTCGAGTAAAGGCACAATCATGAAGCTTATTTTCTTGTATGGCGCTCCAGGCACAGGCAAACTAACCGTGGCTCGAGAACTCGCAGTCTTAACGGGTTTTCGGTTGTTCCATAATCATTTGACTGTGGATTTAGCCAAAACGCTGTTTGATTTTGGCACACCAGAATACCTCGAGTACGTGCGCTCGTTGCGTGCCGAGGCATTGGCTCGAGCCGCTAAAAGCAATATCAATCTGATTTTTACGTTCTGGTACTCTAAGGAATCTGAAGTGTCAGTGACACGTTACCAGCGCATCATCGAAGAAAATGGGGGAGAGGTGGTGTTTATAAAACTCTTTTGCCTACCAGAAATTCTCGAGCAACGTGTCTTAAATCCTGAACGAAAAAACTGGAAAATCTCGAGTCTGAGCGGTTTGAAAGCTGCTCTCGAGGACACGGATTTAAGTGCGGTTATTGCAGGTACAAAACTGGTTTTGGATACTTCAGTTCTCGAGCCAAGTTTGGCTGCGGCTGAAATCGCTGCACTGATAGGAATTGGAACGAAATAAATTCTTGGATAGGAAATGAATTGGCGTTGACTGTTATCGGGTTAGGCACGCCTAACCCCTACGGTATGTAACCCCGCCCAACCTCCAGTAATCTGTTACATGTTAGGTTTCTCGCGTCTGTACAAGGTTATTTTGTATATTCTTGTTTTATGACTCGAGTTTTGGCGGTTGTGCTGGTTTTGTTACTGGCTGGGTGTGGTGATAAACCTGTTGCTGTGAATCCCGCACCTGTGAATCCTGTTGTGCCTGCGCCTGCTGTTGGTGTTTCCGACGAACCTGGTCCAAATTTCTCGGCTGTTCTGCCTGCACCGTCTAGCCCTGTTGCTGATGGTCTTTGGTCGAATCCTGCCACTTGGGGTGGGATTGTTCCCAAGGATGGTGCGTATGTGCTGATTCCTGAGGGTCGGGTGGTGCGCTTAAACACGGATACCGCTTTTCTGGCAGGTCTGCGGATTCAGGGAACACTGGTTTTTGATGATTCACAAAACCTTAAACTCGCCTCGAGATTCGTGCTGGTAGACAATGGTTTGTTGCAAATTGGTACGGAGGAGATTCCGTTTTCCCATAAAGCCATTATTACTTTAACGGGTACGGATGAAACCATCAATGTGATCGGCGAAGCCCCAATGAAAATGGGGACGAAATTTATTGGTACGAACATGGGTTCGGGTCGGCTCGAGATTCATGGTGCGCGGCGTGCAGCGCTGAGTTGGTCGCAACTCGAGGTCAGTGCGGCGGTTGGTGCGACGAGTATGACCTTAAAGGATGATGCCAGTTCTTGGCGTGTTGGTGATGAAATTGTGCTGGCTTCCTCGAGTTTTGATCCGACTGAAGCCGAACGACTAACCATTACGGCGGTTGCGGGTAAAACCGTTTCTTTTGCGCCTGCCTTGAAATTTGCCCATTGGGGGACATTACAAACTTTTGAAGGTAAAACCGTAGATCAACGTGCCGAAGTTGGGTTATTAACCCGAGATATTGTGATTCAAGGCGCGAGTGATTCTGCTGCCTCGAGTTTTGGTGGTCACGCAATGATGATGGGCGCGGTGGCTCGAGTCGAAGGCGTGGAGTTTAGGAATATGGGTCAGGCTGGAATTGCTGGGCGGTACTCGTTTCATTGGCATTTTGCGGGTAATAAACCCAATGATTACTTTAAGAATAATAGTGTCCACAATTCGTTTCAACGGGCTGTGGTGGTGCATCGCACCAATCAGGTGCTGGTTGAAAATAACGTGGCGTACAATGTTTTTAATCATATGTACGTACCTTCCGAGGATGGTAATGAAGAAGGTAGCCGCTTTATTCGGAATCTGGGCGTGCTGAGTAAATCGCCACTCGAGAAAGATTTTGCTTTTCGGGTGGATAACACATTGTTTGGTAATTCAACCCAAGGAGAATTTCGCTCGAGTGTCTTCTGGGGGCGGAATTTTGGTGGGACATTCATTGGTAATCATGCGGCTGGAGCGCAAAATGGCAATGGTTTTTTCTTTGATTCGTTTAATAGCATTACCGAACCAGCCGATAACGGCGCGTTGCGTTTCGAGGACAATGTAGCCCATTCGATTTACCGTGGTGAAACGGGTGGAGTCAATGCCGAAACATATCCCGAAGCCACCCTTGGGCATGGCATCATGTTCGGTGGTGAAAACATGGGCGATACGCTGCGCAGTGTGGTGCGAAGTACCGTCTATAAGAGCTTTGGTGGTTTTTGGGCAGAAGACCGTTCGTTTACAGTCAAGGATTCTATCGCAGCCGATAATGGTGCAGGTGTTTTTATTTTACGCAGTGTCCTAGATGATGTTTTAATTGTCTCTCAGACTGCCAATACCGCAGGGAATCGTCCTCGAGCTGGAGATGCTTTTGTCCGAGGCGCGATAGTCGCCCCACCATCGCATGGAATGTCTCGAGCGCCAGTTGTTAAGGATGTTACTGTGGTCAACGAAGCCGATACGGCAATTCATTACAATCGTCATGAAGCCAATCAAGGCGCAATCATCGAGCGATTAAAACTGGTCAATACCAATCGTGCCATGAAACTGTATACCGCACCGATTTTTGAGTATTACTTTGATGAAACCATGTTGCCTGACCCAAATGGAACGGTCTTAAACAATGGGCAAGCGGTGTATTGGGTGCATCAAAGGGCATTGCTTTTCGATGATGCTTGCACTTGGCATTCGGCTTTGAATGCGGGCAGTTGCCCATTGCAAAATGGTTTACAAGTGACCGTCCCAAATGTTGGGCGTTCCGACCCTCGACCAATTGCCTTTGCCACCGAGAACGGACGAGCCAATGCCCTTAGCGACCCATTTGCAGGAGAATTATCTCGAGCCGTGCTGGGCAATAACAATCGGTATTTGGTCAACTGGAACGAAAATAATCCAGGCTCGAGTCTCGAGTTACTTTTTGAAAGCACTGCCAGTAAAAACGTGCAATTGGTCTTGGCTGCCAGTGGCGCACCAACACAAATCAGTCTAAATAATCTGGTCTTGCCATCAGTCTCGAGCGTGGTGCAATTAAACTCGAGCAGTGGGTATTTTTTCGATGCGAGTCGTCAGCGTTTGTATGTGGGAATTATTGGCGATGCAACTGCTCAACGATTAAAGATTATAGCACCATTCACCAGCACGTTCTTGGGGCGTTCAGCCAACTCGAGCAGCACAGTTCAGGGCTTAAATTATCAGTATTTTGAAGGCAATTTTGCTGCGCCGCGAATCCAACTCAGCGGCACTCCAATCAAATCTGGCACGGTTACTGACCTCGAGCTCAATATGCGAAACCGCGACACCAACCTTGGGGTTGTTTTTAATGGCTTTTTGAACATTCCAACCACAGGGTTTTATCAACTTGCCTCGAGCGCCGATGGAAGCGCCGATATCCGCATTGGCGGCGAACGCATAGTCTCGGAGGTTGAAGGTGTGAATTACGTTGGGGTTGGCGCTCATGAAGTTGCACTGGTAGCATTACAACAAGGACTACATCCGATTCAAATTGTGTACAGCTTTAGAACACAAGGCAGTGTCACTCCCGACATGAATATGCTCTGGAAAAAAGTCATCACACCTGCCCCAGAATTGGATTACGAACTGATTCCCGCTTCGGCATTTCGTCGGTAAAACAAGGCTCGAGTTCAAATTAACTGATATTCAAGTTGCAGACTTAATGTAATGTGGCGGCTTGCTGAATCGTGTATTTCAGAAGATACTAGAAGTTATGAAATGGTTACTATTTGTTTTGGCACTCTCGAGTGTGGTTGTCGCAGCCAGAGATTTTCCTGATCCCAGCACCAGCCCAAACAGTATTGTTGCACTGCAAGCACGGGCTTACGTTGGCAGTGCCATCACCCTCGAGCGCCGCTTAAAAGATGGGATCAATTACCGTCAATGGGTGGCTTCGTACCAATCCGATGGTCTTAAAATACTGGCTTTGCTGACCATTCCCAAAGCCAAAATGCCAAAAAAAGGTTTTCCTGTGATTGTTTTTAACCACGGATACATCCCACCTGAGCAGTACCGCACCACCGAAAAATACGTGGCGTACCAAGCAGGTTTTGCCAAGAATGGGTACATTGTTTTTAAGCCCGATTACCGAGGTCATGGCTTCTCGCAAGGCAAACCCTCGAGTGCGTATTCTGCGCCTGATTACACCATAGATGTGATGAATGCCGTCTCGAGTATTAAAAAATTACCACAAGCCAATGCGGCTCGAGTTGGACTTTGGGGTCATTCAATGGGCGGGTATTTGAGTTTACGAGCCTTGGTGCTTGGCTCAGGGGCAAAAGCCGCTGTGATTTGGGGTGGCGTGGTTGCTTCGCATTTGGACATTATTAAATTCTGGAACTCGAGAAGTACAGCCGAAAACTCGAGATTCAGACGGTACGCTAAGGAACGCGAAGTGATTTACAAGAAATTTGGGAGTCCCACAGAGAATCCTGCGTTTTGGAATGCTCTAAGTGCCAATACCTTTATTACTGCGCCAATTGCACCAATTCAGTTGCATCATGGAATTTCGGACACGGTTGTACCCGTGGCTTTCTCGAGAACGCTCTCGAGTCAACTTAGAAGCGTTGGCAGTCCCGTCGAAATGTATGCGTATCCGCGCACAGACCATAACCTTTCGCAGAGTTTTAATACTGCCATGCGGCGCAGTGTGGTTTTCTTTGACCGTTACTTAAAATAATTTATTCACTCGAGCAGTTGAGAAACTAGAGTGTTTTAGCTCGAGCAAATAGATGGGTTCAGATTTTCTAGTGCACTTTTGGATGTGCTGACAAGGGTGTACAGCATGACTAGCTCGAGCCATTTGCAGCAAAATGCTTGCGAAGATAAAGTTATGCGGAAAAGTTTTTGTTAAGCCCTGAGTTAGCAAAAACCGCATTGTGTTTTGCTTTTACCCGCTAAATCACCGCACATTCGAGGGGGTTCGCTTCTAGACTGTGAATGTGTTTGCTTGAGAATTGGGATTTAGCATTTAACCGTCGAGCGATGTATGTAAATACCAGTAGCCCTGTAAAGGCAAAAATTTATAGGTGGGATTATAAAAAAGATGTTTCGCTTTTGAGAAATCATATTCGGTGTAGACAAAAACTTTCCAGTAATGATTGCCAAAACTTCCGGCTCGAAAACGCCAAAACCAGTATTCAAATCTGTCTCCAAATTTCTTTCGTTCAATTTGACGCTCACCAAACTGCTTTGGTAGAAGACTCACTAGCATATTCCACTCAGACAACTGCTCCTTTGTAAAGCCTCGGGTGATTTCTTGCTCACTTTGGGAGTAATTAGAGTAGTTTTTACTGATAGACTCTGTGAGCTTGCCTAGGGCAACTAATCGTTGAAAATTCTTTTGGTGAGTCGAAAATTCTGCTAATAGTCTACTATGTCTTGGAACAAAGCAACCGCACTCTATTCGACCTTGCTGATATGCAAACAAAAAAGCGGGAATCGAAACTAAAAAAATTGCAATATAAGCAAAGCTGAAAGGTTTAGTGTAAAAACCAGCAGTAAAAAAATCGGGAATAAGGCTTCTCGAGACAATCCAAAGAGGAATAATCAATGCTGTTCCAAGAGAAAACAAAATCACTACAAATTCAAACCTTTGCATAACAGCACAAAGAAAAAAGTATGTCAGTACATTAACCCCAAACCAAACAGCCAATCTTCTGGGTACAGAAACATTTGAACGGAAACTTTTTAACATAAAAACACTTACGACTTAACAAGCAATTTAGTTTCATACAATCTTGGCGGCTGACCCAAGCCCACGCACTCGAGAAATCAAGAACCGCCTCGGCTCGAGTACACTTCAGTGCTGTTTTTGCTTACCTCGAGACCAGATTTACCAGTTGGGTGTAACGTAAATCAAAGCTCGAGGGGCTTTTGTGCTCCTCGAGCTGACTTGATCGTTTAGTACCTAAATGTGCCCAGATTAATCGGAATTGCACCAATGGTGATTTCTCGAGTGATAGCTGTTGTGGTGACTGGGAAAGTATACAAAGTTGTGTTGGTTTGGCAACTGTAACCAATTGGCACAGGATGACAAACATAGTACTCGCCTGTTCCGTTTTGGTCTGCATCAATGACGGTTTCAATGGCGTAATTGCCAGTGGGTACTGTGCTGTTAAACCTGAACTTGTAGCCTTGTTCAGGAACCCATTTCATGACTTGTCGTCCAGCAGTTGTATATGCTGTGGCAGCATTGTTGAGTTGAAGTAATGCAATATAGGCTCGTCCTGCGTCTACAGTACCAGCACCTTGTCGGTAATATACAGGAGCAAAGGTATTTTGCGTGCCTGTACTGGCTTGGATACTCCCAATGTAAGAACCATCAGCTAATCCTGTGCGATTGAGATTGACGTTAATGGTCACACTGCTATTGCCTGCGATGTTGCCTGTGGCACTACCCGAAACATCACCACTAATAAAGGCATTTGAACCACTGAGTGTGTATGTTCCAGCGGTACTCGAGAGGTTGCGTAAAGTCATTGTACCTGTGGTGGTGCTTGCTCCAAAATCTAATCCAGGGTTGGTGGTTGTTCCCGAAGCATTGTACTCGAGTTGTAAGAACGCACCAATTGGGTTGTTGCTTATAGCTGCTGCTATGGCAGCAACGGCGTTGACTGCACCTGCTCCGCAACCACTATCGCAACCAGAACCAGCGGGAATGGGTGTCGCGGTGCTTTGTAAGTAAAAAGTGGCTTGTTGCAAATTGAGTTTAGGTAAACTGTTGGCTACTCGAGCAGCGTTCATTAAGCCAATAATGCCAACAATGTGTGGTGTTGCCATGCTTGTTCCTTGGTATTCGGTGTAGCCCCACGGGGCAGCTCCGCAACCTGTAGTTGGGTCAGGTGGTGTTTGTCCATTGGCATTGCAACCAAGGGTAGAAAGAACGCCATTAGGTGTTGTGGCACTGTTAAAATCGCCACCAGGAGCAGCAATTTCTACAGCAGAACCATAATTGGAATAATAAGCGCGTTTTACGCCAGGTCCTAGAGCCGCCACAGTTAAAACATTGCGTTGACCCGCTGGAGCGTAACCATAAGCATTGTCGTTGTCGTTACCAGCTGCGACCACAAGGACTTTACCAGCGGTGTTGACATCATCGGCTGCGTCTTGGTATGCCTGATCTACTCCAGCTCCACCTAGGCTCATGTTGAGAATATCCGCAGGATTTGGATTGGTGATGCTTGTATTGCCTGAACCTGTATTAACAGTAACTGGTAAACCAGCTGCCCAACGCATGGCTCGAGTAATGTCGGAGGTGGAACCACCACTAGGTCCTAATACTCGGACTGCCATCATGCGGCTGCTCCAGTTAATGCCTGCAATACCAAGATTGTTGTTGCTACAAGCCCCGATTGTGCCTGCAACGTGGGTTCCATGCAAGCTGGTATCAGCGTATGGTCCAAGGTCGTAAGGGTCGTCATCATCGAAGGTGTTGGCTTCGACACTGCTGGCATAGGAAACAAAATCAAAGCCGGGTAACCATCTGTTGGTTGCACCAGAACCACAGTATAAATCTTCGTGGGTGCTGGCTTCTTTGGTGTTATTCACGTCTAAACCAATGTAATCGGCTTTGTTATACAAAATGCCTGTGTCTAAAATAGCAACGACTACACTCGAGTCGCCTGTGGTTATATCCCAAGCCGTTGGAATGTTTGCCATTGAGTAATGCCAAAAGTTATTGGGGGTATTAGCAGGAGATTGCACAGGGTACTTTGGGTCGTTAGGGGTTAGGGTGTGTTTGTATAAATAATTGGGTTGGGCGTATTCAACATCGGCTCGAGTTCGTAATTGTGCAATAAAATCAAGGGTTGATTGAGCATCTGGGGTTGAAGCCTGAATTGAAGCGATGCCAGCTCGGGGGGGTATACTCGAGCTAGTCACCAAACTGGTGTTCTCAAATAAAGGTTGTTGATTCAGCACCGATAATGGACGTAACACACCATCGAATGGCAAGGGTTTAAATTTCACAATGGCTTGTCCGATGACAAAACGGGCTTCTGTGGCAATGCCTAAACTTTGCGGGGTGTTGCTGGTAACATATGGTAAGTACATTGTTCCCGAAACAGAAGCAGAAGTGGTCGGTGTCACCATAAAAGTGGGTGCGCTCGAGGTTCTGATATTATCGGCTCGAATGGCAACACAACCCGTACAAGCCGTTGAAACCGTACCACCAGGACCACCACGCACAAAAATTTCTTTTGTGCCAGAACCAGCAAACGCTGTGGCTCGAGCTGCCACATTGGTAAAGTTAGCCACACCTTCTTCGATACTGCGCGTAAAACGCATGGTTGGTTCGTCTGCCACTAAAAACGACATAAAGAAACGGTAAGGGTCTTCGGCAGCACTCGAGCCTTTAGGTACTCGAATAGCCAGTGTAATTTCACCGATGTCACCATTGGCAAAAACCCTTGTCCAAGTTGGTGTAGCTGTTGCACAATTAGCAGTGCAACGCCGTGCCACATACCCGTACTCGAGAATTTCATCGGTACTGCCAATAATTCCAGCAGCTCGAGCTTGTTGTTGTGCGGCGGCAGCTTCGGCAATCTGAAAAAACTGCATATCGGCTTTGTTCGGATTGACTGTGGTGCTGTTGGTCATGCCATGAATGGGTTTGACTTTTTGGGCAAAAGCAGGATTGGTAATTTCTGTGTTACCAAAGTTAAACACGCGATTTAAAGCTGTGCCACCAAGATTAGTGCTTCGACCAATGGCATACAATGTGATGTTACTAAAAGCCCGATTGGCTTGAACAGTAAATGTTCCAGCAATATCAATACTTGTTCCATTATCAACATTGCTATAGGTGCTTGGTGGGGTCAAGGTGATTGAACCAACCGCGAAAACCGTAGCTGGACGCAACTGCCCACTGTCTTTGTTGTCGTTGAGACCAAGTGTCACTGTACTTATTTCACCAGATGAAGGCACGGAAATAGATACGGGCGTTGGGGTTTGAGTACATGCACCTAAAAGCCCTAAAACTAAAATAGAAACACTCAAAAAATGCTTATTCATTGAGCTTCACCGTCCATAAAATCTGTGGCTTGCTCGAGAAATCCATCGGGTATGAAATTATTAAACCCTGTGGATTCCCCTGTGACTAAACACCAGTGTTGATGCAATTCAAGATGAGGTATTTGGTATGCCTGACGTTTTTTTGGTTGCGTATCAGTAGTCATGTATTACCTCCGATTGAGTGACTCGAGCCAGCAGCGTCACAGTCTGATCAACACGCTACTGACCAAACGTCACACGGGCGTTAGACAAGAGTATTTTTGTCAATAAGACAATTAATTCGCTCGAGTAGAATAAACGTGATGAGCGAATTAAATTAGCGTCATACGGAGAAAAATGACAATTCTGTAAACAAATCACAACCTTATTGATTCCGAATCTTGTAGAGCAACCAAAGCTGCTTGATTATTTTTTAGCTCGAGTCAAGTTGGTTTTTCTGTTTTTATTTGTACTAGCATAAGATTTGGCTTAATCGAATTTGAATTTTTTGAATTCAGTATCTTCGCGTTGCGTAATTTCATCAGCTTCGATACCCATTTTTGCCATTTGTGCTTGCCCGATGGCATTGCCAAAAGCTGCACCATCTTTGATGGCATATAAATCTTGTTCTGTGGTTTGGTGTTGTAGCTTCTGGCGTTTTTCATACCAACTCAGTGCCGCGAACGCGCACAGCAGCACAGCAAAGGCAATTACAAAGAGCATAAAACAATTGTAGCATGTAAATCACAACTCACCTGTTCTTTAGATGGGTCACAAATGCCTAGTCAAAAAGTAAGCTTCTGCACATGGCAAGACTTTCAGATATTGTTTCTCGAGGAAATAACCCTGTGTTTCCACCACAGGATGCTCGTTTGGGTTTGGTGGGCACATGGCGGGCATTATCTGGACAACAGGCATGGACAGCTTTGGAAATCAGCCCTGATAGTAAAATACGCATTTTAATTGGGCAAAGCCAGTTAAATGGCACAGCCGATTTTTCCACAGATGGTGGCTTAGCATTACAAATTTATGCCGATAGTCGCACCGTGCCACTCGATGGGTATTGGATTTTGCATACCAATGAGTTACGGCTCGAGTTTAAGTCCATAGATATGATGTTTGCTCGGATTAAATAACAATTTTTTCATGTCCTCCTCTCAAGTGACCAGTTTTATTGGCTGGTCACTTTTGCGTGATACTCTGCTCAATTGCCTCGAGAGCAGCTTCTAAACCAAGTACTCGACTACCGCTGCCTTGGGCAAGATCTGATTTTCCACCACCTTTACCTTCGATCAGTGGTAAACCAATTTTTAATAACTCACCAGCCTGTTGATTGGTTTTGCTACCACAAGTAATGGTGATAAAAGCTCGAGTGCCATCGGTTGCACCAAGAATGGCAACTAAGTTTTCGCGCAGAGCACAAACCTTGGCAAGGTCGCTTAGCAATTTGGCATCTTCGAGCATATGCACAACCACACCTTTGCTAAACCCAGCTGCGATTCGTGCGGCTAACTGCGTGCGTAATTGCGAGATTTCCAGCCGAGTTTGGTTTAATTCCTCGAGTACTGCGAATGTTCGTTCAGGTACTTTATCGATGCCACTCGAGTAACGCAAACCCAGAGCACTGATAAAATCGTGTTTGAAACGATAATCCTCCAGCACTCGAGCACCACAAATAAAATGTACTCGAGTAGCGCTGCCTTTGATTCGCTCGAGTTTAAGGATTTTTAAGATGCCAACTTCGCCAGAATTTTTGGTGTGCGTACCACCACAGGCACTGTAATCAAAATCACCAATTTGTACAACGCGGATCAAACCCGTAACTTTTGGCGTTCTACGCAACGGAACACTGGCAATTTCTGTATCTGGTACTTCGTAGGTGCTGATTGGATACCCAGCCCATATTGCTTGATTAGCAAGGGTTTCTGCTTCGAGTGCCAATGTCCAATCGGTTTCTTGATCTAAATCTAAAGTACAAATATGGTGTTCCATATTAACTGCAATCACATAGCGCTTGAGGCGAAAAAAGGCTTGTCCAAGAATATGTTCCCCAGTGTGCTGCTGCATATGGTCAAAGCGGCGTTGCCAGTTTATTTGACCATCAACCCTCGAGCCAACAGCAATCTCACCATCTAATACATGCCAAATTGCGCCTGCATTATCTTCCTTTGTTTCCAGTACAGGCAATTCATTAAGCACACCAATATCAAAAGGCTGCCCACCTGCTGTTGGATAAAACGCCGTTTGGTCTAAACGCACTGCGTTTTTGTCTACCTCGAGCACTGAAGCGCTAAAACTGGTTTGATACGCATCTTGACGATAAAGTTTGGTGGTCATCAGCAAATTATAAAACGATTACGGAGTGGCTTTGCGTTTACTAGCAAAAAATTGGTTAAGTAACGCCACCGATTGTTTCTCGAGTACTCCTGTACGCACTGTAAAACTGTGGTTCCAATTGGCTCGAGTAGCATCTAAAACACTTCCCAGCGCACCATTTTTTGGATTACGAGCTGCAAAGACAATTCGGCTAATACGGGCTTCGATGGCAGCTCCAAGGCACATCAGGCAAGGCTCGAGCGTAACAACCAAGGTGCAATCGGTTAAGTATCCTGTGCCCAGCACCTGACTGGCATTGCGTAATACCTCGAGTTCGGCATGTCGAGTCATATCTTGATTGGCATACGAAACATTATGGGCTTGGGCAATAATCGTGCCATTGTGCAAAATCACTGCACCCACTGGTACTTCGTTGAGGCTCGAGGCAAGTCTGGCTTGTTCAAGAGCGACTTTCATGGCATCAATTTCGGGGTCTTTGGGTTGAGGTAAACTGGCATCGAGTAAAGGCGGTTCGAGTCCGACATAAACAACTTTCTGCCCAAGTGCCAGCACCATGATGTTATCGCGGATTTCTCGAGGGACTTTACGATCAATAAAAATATCCGAAAGCGAATTGCTGCCACCTACCAAATTGATCGTATCGCCTGGTGCTCGAGTACGAAGAATAGCATCTGGAAAGGCATTTTTGGTAATTTCTAAAGCTTGTGCACTTTCGGCTGAAACAGCCACAAAACCCGTCTCGAGCAGCGAAGAATAAACTTGCAGCATACCATCTTGTACCACCCCAGCTTTGTTTTCGGGCAACGAAACCCTCGAGACTTTTGGTTGTTGCAATGCCTGACGTAGCGCTTCGATATGCTCAAAATCGGTTTGCACTCCAGCTTGCTCGAGGATTTTACGAATCACCCGCCGCTGAATCACACTGTGCTCAAGCCGCAAATCTGTCCAAGCGGGCACAGCTGATAATTCCTCGAGTAATAAATGCTCATCCCGAGCAATATCGGCATACCGAGCCAAGGCAATACTTGCCGTAGGGAAACGCTCGAGCAGCAACGGCATCACCTGCAAACGCACCCAGTTACGAGTGAATTTTGTATTCGCATTGCTGCTATCCTCACGCCAGCTAAGCTGCTGAGCCAGCAAAAACTCTTCGAGCAACACCTTAGAAACATCCAATAGCGGACGCAACACCCGTCCGAAACGAGGCGGAATACCTGTTGCCTTCCCAGAACCCCGCAACAACTGCATCAATACTGTCTCAGCACAATCCTCGAGCGTATGCGCCGTCAAAATAAACTGGCAACCCTGTGCTTTTGCCACTCGAGCCAAAAACTCGTACCGCACATTGCGAGCCGCTTCCTCGAGGCTCCAACCACGCTTCGTTGCAATACCCTGAACATCAATCCGCTCCGAGAAAAAAGATTTCCCCAGATCAAAAGCTGCCTGCTGCACAAACTCTGCGTCCAAGCCTGAATCCACCCGTAAACCATGATCCAGATGCGCCACAACCACATCCAAACTTTTAGCTAAATACAATAACGCCATCGAATCACGCCCACCTGATATAGCTAACAACAAACGCGACCCTCGAGCCACCCCCAATTGCTCGAGGGCAGCATCAAATAAAGTCTCGAGCGATTGCATACGTTCAGTATAAGGTGAAAGGCAGGCACAGCGAAAACAGGTGAACTTGGGTGGGGTTGTGGAAACGTGGTGCAACTCTCACCCGACTCGCTTAGGCTCGTCACCCTCTCTCGCCAAGCGAAAGAGGGTTCTGGAGATATTTTCCTTTCTCTCGCCAGCGAGAGAAAGGTAGCGAACTTGTGAGCTGGATTGAGAGTGGTTCGCACCAATGTTATTTGCGAATACTCGAGTGTTACTTATTTGGCGGTGTTGTTGGAGTAGGCGGAGTTGGTTCTGCTGGTTTTGGTTCTGCGGGTTTTGGCTCGGCTGGGTCAGTTGGTTTTGGTTCGGTTGGCGCGGCTGGTTTCGGTTCTGTCTCGAGTCCAACTTGTCCACCAAAATCATAATTGTTTTTGAGAATCTCAAAATCGGCGTTATCCACTTTGCCATCGCCGTTAAAATCACCTTTGATACCGCCTGTAGTGGCACTTTTTCCATATTCTTTGGCAAAGACTTCAAAGTCGTCTATGTTGATTTTGCCATCAGCCGTTAAATCGCCATTAGGTGCGTATTGCTGGCGCAATAACAAAATGTCTGCTTCGCCGATGTTGCGTTTACCATCCCAACTTGGTTCGAGTGGTAAGCCTAGACGAATACCTGTCTCGAGCAGTAAGGCACTGTCTAAATTTTCGGCTTCTGGGTTGACGTAAACAATGGTGCTTTCTTTGCCACTGGCATCGGTTTCGATGATGGTGCGCGTGGCAAGGTCGGGGTTTAACTCGAGTTCGCCTGCACCCCAGCGAAATTGTACGGATGTGCCAGCTCGAGGGGCATCTATTTTTAAGGTGGTGCTGGGTACGGCTTGCCATTTGGCAAAGGCTTCTTTGACCAGTTTCTCAAAGTTTTCTGGAGCGCCATCTTTGATGACGGTGTAAGCGAATGGGGCGGCGAGTGCGAGGGAGGTAAAGAGTAGGACAAAGGAAGAAGGGCGAAGGAGGAAGGGATGAATTTTCTTGTGAAAAAACTGTTTCATTTGCCCCCCAAGATTTTCTCGAGTGCGGCGATAAAACTACCTCGAGTGGCGGGTACTTTTTTCCCATTTTCCTCGAGTTGCACAGCTTTGTTATCGGTGTCAAATACCGCGTTACCCTCGAGGCGGTAGGCTCCTTGTTTGAAACCAACGATTGGGTTTTCATAAGGTTTGGCGTATAACAAGAAAATCCATTCTTCGCCGACTTTAAAACTGGGTGCGCCTTCGAGACGGGTTTTTTGATTACCAAAAATTGCAAAACTTGGGGTTTGATTGGTTTGTGGCAATGTGCTGGCATCGCCTCGCCAGTATTGCTTAATGTCTAGCACGTAATTTGTCCAAGGGCGTTTGTTGCGTTCCTCGAGTTTAACTTCTTTAATAAAAACTCGAGCGATTAATTCGGCACGTTCGAGTTGTACTTCTAAACTGAGTTTTGGGTACGTGGTTGCTAAGGCTACCGAGCAGATACAAAGTAAACAAAGGATAAGACGATTCATTTTGCACCTCCTGGAGGGGTTGGCTCGGGTGGTGCAGGTGCGGGCGGTGCGGCAGGCGTCGAGGGTGTGGTTGGTGTACCTGTGGGTGTAGCAGGTTTTGGTAACTCGAGTAATGCCTTAGACAACAATTGATTTTTCGCTCGGAGTTCAAAACCAATTTTGCCCTCGAGCTTAATGGGTTTAGCCAAACCCAGCACCACATAAAACACCGTCGCAGGACGAACACTGGGAATATCTTCGGAAAGTGCTGCATCTACTCGCAGCACAGCCCCTTCGATTCTCGAGAGTAGCAAGGGTTTACCAGCGCTTGGCTCGAGGCGTTTTAGTGTGACACCAGTGCCTAACGGAATGGCAACTCGCATCGAACGCACATTCTTCGGCACTTTCAGCACAATCGGTAAACGCACTTCGTCGCGCACCTGCGTCGGAGGCAAAGACCACTCGAGACTCGGCGCAGGTAAATTCCGCACCTCGAGTTTTAAATCCTGAAATTTATTGGCATTACGCGCATCCACAACCTCAAGCGTAAATTCAAAACTTTTCGCCTCATTATTTTTTAGCGTCAATTTTGGAGTACCCGTTAATCTCGAGCCTTGCAATTGCAAACCATCAGGCAGTTTCCCCTTAGCGATTCGCAATGTATAAGCCCGTTGTCCACCAGTTACTCGTAACTCCTCGGAGTAAGGTTCGTTGTTATACGCCACAGTCAAATTGGTATTAATCACCGTTATGGCATTCGCATCGTTTTTATTGATGTCGGTACTGCCACAAGCCGCGCAAAGCAGCAGCAAAGAGAAACCCACAAAGAAACGCATGTCAAAGAGTTTAATCAAAGTACATGAGCGAGGGCTTTGAGGAGAGATGAAAAACTCGAGAGAAGTGAAACCCACCCCAGTTTTCGGGGTGGGTTCTTGACATTAAGTGGTTTTGGACAGAGCGGCTCGAGAAAACGCTTTTAGGGTAGGCGAATGGTGAAAGTGCCTAACAGCACAGATACAGGTGTTGGAGTGCTAAAACCAGTCGTGCCGTTTCCAATTTGTCCTCTATTATTTCCACCCCAACTCAATAGTGTTCCATCGGATTTTAGGGCAAGTGAATGAATAGAACCTGCCGCAATTGCAACGATATTATTTGCGTTACTAACAGGGACTGGTGTGGGTTTACTCGCACTTGCGGTATCATCACCAAGTTCTCCGAAGAAGTCACTGCCCCAACTAAGTAAAGTGCCATCTGATTTCAATGCAAGAGAAAAATTGCCACTTGCTGCAATTGCGACAATACTATTTGCCCCTCTTACAGTAACTGGTGTGGGTTTATTCGCTATTGTGGCATCATCACCAAGTTTTCCTTCCGTATCACTTCCCCAACTGAGCAATGTGCCATCAGATTTTATAGCAAGAGAAAAATCGCTACCTGCTGCGATAGAGATAACATCGCTTGCACCACTAACAGGAACTGGTGTGGGTTTGTTTGCGATTGTAGAGTCATCTCCGAGTTGTCCATTGGTATCTTGTCCCCAACTGAGCAATGTGCCATCAGATTTTAACGCGAGTGCAAAAAGACCGCCTGCTGCGATTGCGATAATGTTATTCGCTCCACTGACAGCAACTGGTGTGGGTTTGTTTGCGATTGTAGAGTCATCTCCGAGTTGTCCAATGATATCCGATCCCCAACTGAGCAGTGTGCCATTTGATTTTAGCGCAAAAGAAGTATTACCACCCGCTGCGATTGCGATAATATTGTTTGCGGTGCTTACACTGACAGGTGTGTGTTTATCTGCGGGTGCTGTATCGTCTCCCAGTTGCCCATCGTTATCCCTTCCCCAACTGAGGAGAGTGCCATCGGATTGCAAAGCCAGTGAATGAGTGTAACCTGCTGCGATTGCTACAATGTTTTTTGTATCACTGATAGCAACTGGTGTGGATTTATTTACGAGTGGTTCATCATCTCCAAGTTGTCCATTGCTATCTTCTCCCCAACTGAGGAGAGTGCCATCAGATTTTATAGCAAGAGAATGACCAGTGCCTCCAGCAATACTGGCTTTCATCGGGTTGACACTAACAAAAATAGTACTTTTCTGACTCAAGTCTTGAACACTAGTAGCAGTAATCCTCACAACTCGTCCAAAACTCGAGGGAGGAGCTTGGTAGAACACGGTATTACCAGTTGAACTCGAGAGTTTCCCAACACCACCATTTTCGATTGCCCAAGTGACTGAGTTACTAAATGCACCTGTTCCTGCTACTGAGGCGAATAAAGTGGAACTTTCGGTTTCGCGCATTGCTACTCGAGAAGCTGAAACACTGACTGCTGTGATACTCGAGGCGGGAGGTACAACTGCGTTAATGTTGATGGTGACATCACCTGATTTGCTTGGGTCTTGAATACTTGTAGCTCGAATTATTGTTGAACTCGAGGTTGTCAGGCTTGGCGCTGTAAAGGTAGTTGTTGCACCCGTCGCCGCTGAGATTGTTCCACTACCACTAACAATGCTCCAGATTACACCTGTACCAATAGAACCTGTACCAGTAACGGTTGCTGCAATACTGGTTGTTGCTGTTGCATTCAAAGGCGTACTAGGAGTTGTAGTTAAACTCACATTGGTGACACTCGAACCTGCTGCTACTGGGTTGTTGGTGATTGTGATAACACCTGATTTACTCGAGTCTTGGACACTGGTCGCACGAATGATCGTTGTACTCGAGGTTGTTAAACTTGGAGCGGTGAAAGTGACTGGTGAACCTGTAACAGTCGAAAGTGTTCCAGAACCACTAACAATGCTCCAATTAACTGCGAGACTGAACCCATTTGTGCCTGTCACTGTGGAAGTAAGAACTGCTGGACTGGCTGCGTTAACAGTTGCGAAGTCTGAAGTGACAGTCACTGCTGTAACACTCGAGTTGACTGCAACGGGAATAACTTCGATGATAATCTGCTCTGATTTACTGGTATCGGCTGTACTTTTAGCAGTTAAGGTGACATTGGTGTTTGTTGTCACGGTTGGTGCTTTGAAACGAACTGAACTGCCTGTGGTTTTAGATAGTGTTCCATTACTGGCTGTCCAAGTGACTCCTTTGTCATAGGCTCCTGTTCCGCTAACTTCAGCAAAAACAAATTGACTTGCCCCACTGCTGATACTCGAGTCTGATGTGATGCTGATCCCTGTGATGGTTGGTGCTGGAATGGTTTGTCCTCCACAAGCACTGAGTATTGCGGCGAGAGTGAATGTAACAATTGACCATACTATTTTTTTCATTTGAACCCCCAAAAAGTGTTTTCACAAACTTGGACTCTGTGATGTGTTTACACTACTTTTTGGTGCATGACTGGAGCGTGACTGGGATTTTGACTTTGCTCGAGTCCGTCAAGTACGGGGTTCTTAAAATGTGATACTCGAGATAAGTAAAACCCACCCCAGAATTTAGGGGTGGGTTATTGACCCTAAGATGCACCTTTTGGTCAGGGTCGCTCGAGTGCCCATTTTGGTTAGTGCTTAATCCTCGAGTTCACTCAAGGCGCGTAAATCTTGCCAACCATAAGTGACTTCGCCAACAGTAGCAGCTCCGACGGCAACGGGATGTAAACCTAAGTCTTCGGCTCCCATGGCAATGTAGACTCTTGGGGTTGGGTTGCCACTGCGGAGTCTGACCAGCATCGAATTTAACCCGAGTTTAATTAAGCCTCGAGCCACTGCCAGCACCAGTTTCTTACCAACTCCTTGCCCTTGGTAACGGGGTAGTACGTACAAAGAGTACATTTCGGCTTCGATGGTTGGGTGCCCACCCCATTCTGGTCCACCTGCGGCAAAACCAATAATTGCGCCTTCAAGTTCGACTACGTAGGCAACTTCGTCTCCCCATTCTGCGCCTTCAAGGAAATGTGCCCAACGTTGATCGGTTTTTGGGCTGAGTAAATCAAAGGCAAAATCGGGAACTAAACTCGAGAACAAGGCTCTCCAACATTCAAAGTGCAGTTGGGCGATGGCTTGGATATCATTTTTGGTTGCAGGGCGAATATTCATGTACCGTTTGCTAGTCTAACTTATTTTTTTGCAGCGGTGTGTTAAAAGTCTAGGTTGGGGGATTTTCCCTGAAAAAACTGGTTTTCAGGTTAAACTATGACTCATGTTTGTTTTCGAGGTGTTCTGTTGAGACTAGCCATTGCCGATTTGCATGGGCGGGCGGATTTGCTTGAGGGTTTACTTCTGCATGTGCCAGACGACACGACTTTTGTTTTTTTAGGTGATGCCATTGACCGAGGGCATCGTAATCGTGACACCATGCGGTTATTGTCACAATTAGCCGATCAGGGGCGAATGACTTTATTGCGAGGTAATCACGAAGCCATCGTACTCGAGGTGGACGAATCCTTCGAGCGTTTTAAGCGTGAACCCACCGAGTTGCGCCGAGGTGATGCTTTGCTTGCCATGCAGAATTGGATTCAAAATGGTGGTGATACAGTGGTTATCGAATATGGCGGTTGGGATTCTGGCGGCGAACCTGATGCTTTTGGTGAGTGGGGTTTACCACCAGAACTAATGGCTTATGCTGGTCGCACCGAGTACACGTACCGTCATCTTGGTGGCGAAAAAGGCGATGTGCTTTGTGTACATGCTGCACCATCGTTGGTTAAAGGCTACCGCAGTCTCGAGGATAGCATGGTTTGGGCACGTCCAGAGGATGGTCCTTTTGTGCTTCCAGAAGGTGTTTTGTTATCGGTTCATGGTCATACGCCAATTCGTGCACCAACTCGAGTTGGGCAGCACATTTTCATGGATTTAGGTGCTAAATGGACAGGGCATTTATGTACATTGGATTTGGATACATTGAAATTTACCACCTATAAAGGTGTTGCCGAAGATAAACTCGAGAATTTACCAGCCCTTGAACCAATGGGTGATTTACAACCAATGATGCTTGAATTTGATGTTGTTGAATTATAATTTTGGTACTTGTGCTACAGAAACTGCTGACTGTTCAGGTTGGCAGTTTTTTGTTGTGTGGCAAAGAAATATGTTCTCAGTACCAATCTCGAGATAATCTCCACTTAGGAACTGTTGCCCTAACCCAAAGGCGGGTCACAAATGAGAGTAATTTTACTATTATTTGTTCATGTAGCGCTCCTACCATGTTATTCCTGACAAATTCTTGACAAATTTTTTGTCAGTTCTTGGTTATTTCTTCTTGTGTACACTGCGTTTCTTTTGGAATCTATGATGGCAAATCGAGTTCGTATTCAACAAAGTAAACCTGTTCAAGGGCAAACATTGCTGCCTCGAGCTTCTGTATTGGTTCAGTACGAAGCAGTGCGTAGCATGGCAGCCGAGACATTATTAGAAGCTGCACGTTTGCTGACTCTGGCTTTTCAGGGGCAAGCGGCAGCGGTTTGTTGGGCTGCCAGTAATTCGGTGCGTTTAGTATGCACGCATGGTTTGGGTGTGGATTCTTTAGCACGCAGTATGCCAAAGGATTTAACTTGGTTTGTACCAACCGAAGCCCGTTTTTCAACAGATCAAGCTGTTATACACAATGTTGAAGTTTTTTTAGGCACTTCGGGTTTTGCGACTTTAATTTCTTTGCCATTACGTTCTTATAACCAAGAAGTGATTGGTTCTATTTTGGTTCTGGCACAAGACACTCGAGCTGCGGGTAGTACGGATTTTTCTTTGTTATCGGGTATTGCTCATTTAGCTATGGATAGTATCAATGCGCGGATATTATCGCGTTTAACTGCAACCTCGAATGTGGCTTTGCAAAAAGCTGTGCCAACGCAGCTCGAACAGGCTGTGGCACAAGCTCGGGAAAGTATTATTTGTTTTTCGCCAAATGGCGAGATTTTATCGTGGAATGCAGGTGCCGAAGAAACCTATGGGTACAATCAACAAGAAATTCTTGGGCATAGTATCGAAGCCTTAATTCCGAGTAGTGAAATGACTTTTTGGCTTGATGCCATTGAGCAACTTCGGGTTCGCAAAGTTGTACCACCTCGAGAAGTGATGCGGATGCACAAATCGGGTTTCCGAGTTCAAGTGCGTTCCAGTATGCAAGCCATTCGTGATGAACGAGGTGAAGTAACAGGTATTCTCGAGTTGAGTGGTGTGCCAACAGACCCTGCTCGAGCTGCGATGATTGAACGGTTCCGACATCTGGTGGAGCACTTACCGATGTTATTTGTGCAGATGGATGCCAGTGGTGGTTTGACATTTATTGAAGGGCAGGTTTTACAGCATTTTCGGCGCAGCCAATTGGATTTATTGGGTACAAATATTCGTGAATTATTTGCCGATGATGCCCAAGCGTTAGCGGCTATGAATGAGGCTTTACAAGGTAAATCGGTGCATCAGACTTTACCATTTCGTGAGCATCTATATGAAACTTGGATTGTACCTGTGATGGTTCGTGGACGTTTTGCTGGTTGCAATATTTTAGCGGTTGATGTCAGTGAAAAAATGCAAACCCAGAATCAATTGTTGCAAACAGAACAGAATTTACAGACAATTATCAATCAATTACCGCTTTTGATGCTCAGAACCAATTCGCAAGGGCAAGTGGACTTTATTGGTGGTGGTGCTTTAAATGCTTGGCAAGAAGCAGGTTGGATGCCAGACGGTCAATCTAGCCCAGATTCACTAGCGGATTTCTCGAGTGCACCAGAGGCATTATCTGCCATCGAAGATGCTTTGCAGGGCAAAGAAGTTAATGCTTTAATAGATTGGCAAGGACGGTATTTTGATGCGTTTTTCCGACCGCTTGATCCAAATATGGTTGGAACTGGCACCATCGCTGTTGGTTTAGACATCACCGAACGTGAAAAAACCCAAAGGCAATTACTTTCGGTTTCTCAACGTGTTGAACAATTACTTGATGCTGTGCCAATGCTGGCAGTGTCTGTGGATAGCCAAGGTCGCTTGACCTTACTCGAGGGTAAAGGCGTAGTGCATTTTGGTGGCGAAGACGTTGCAAACCAATTACTTGGTGTTTCGGTGCTCGATGTTTTACCAAAAGATCAGGCATTGCAAGCAGTGGTTGAACGGGCTTTAGCAGGTGAAGCATTTAGCAGCGAAATCAAATTCTTAGATATCAGTGTGCGAATTTTTGTCAACCCTATCCTCGAGCAAGGCGTGTTTGTAGGTACAAGTGCGATAGCCATAGATATTACCGATGCAGTGCAAAGTGAACAACAAAAACAACAAGCAATTGCAGAATTAGTAGATGCCCAAAGCTCTTTAGCCCAACAACAAGCCTTTGCACAATCTATTCTCGAGACCATCGAACAAGGTGTGACTGTCACGGCTGCTGATGGCACATTTGAATATGTGAGTGCGGTCTTTGCTGCCATGATTGGGTACAACCCCCAAGACTTGATGGGTATAGATCCGATTTATCTGATTCCAGAAAACGAAAGAGATACTTTGGTGCAGCAGCGCCGCGAACGCAGTGAAGGTTGGCTGAGTACATATCGTCACCGAATTATTCGTCAGGATGGCAGTATTGGTACTGTCGAAGTCACAGGGTATCCTCGTAAAAATGCTCGAGGGGAATTACTTGGTGGCAGTATTGCAGTTGTTCGAGATATCAGTATTGAGGCTGAACACACAGCGGAAATTGCAGCTGTGCAAGCAAAACTCGAGCAGCAACGCCAATTTGCTGATAAAGTTGCTTCGACAATCACTCAGGGTTTTATTACCATCGACGCTCAGGGTTTGGTTGAATATGCTAATCAAGCCATTGCCGATATGCTTGGGTGCCGTATCGAAGATATGATTGGTATTAACCCAATAGATTATGTGCCTATTGAGCAAAGAGAAGCTGTGAAAATCGAGTGGCGACCACTTGTTAAAGGGCAAATTTGTACGTATCGGCATGGTTTACTCAGTTTTAATCAACAAATTGTTCGAGAAGTTGAAATGACAGTGTATCCAACACTCGATGCTGACCAGCGTTTTCAGAGTGCAGTTTTACTGATTAACGATATTACTGAACAACAAGCGCTCGAGGTAGCTGCTAACCAAGCTCGCCGAGCGATGGAGCGTGAAAGTCGTAATGCTTTACTGATTGCTAATAGCACATCTGATGGTTTGTTATTTATGAACGCTAACCACGAGATTGAATATGCAAACCCTGCCTTGTTGAAAATGCTTGGTTTTACATATTCAATCAAAGCGACATCCTCAAAAATAACAGCCCATCCTGATGATCTTGCTTTACTCTCAAGTGAAGATGGTTTTTTGCGCCAAGGGCAAAGCCGAATGTATCGTTACCGTGCAAAACGCCAAGATAACACGTATGTGCTGATCGAATGTAGCAGTTATCCACGGATGGAACAAAATCAGTATGCAGGGGCTATTTGTGTGCTGCGCGATATCAGCGCGGTACAACAGCAACAACGTCAACACGAAATTGCTGCCAACATTGCCGATACTGTGATTCAAGGTTTAGCGGTGCTGAATGCCCAAGGGAAATTTGAATTTATCAACCCTGCACTTGCTCGGTTGTTGCATTGTGACGCAGAACAATTACTAGGCACTGATTTCCTGAGCATTGTTCACCCAGAAGAACGTAATCAACTCGAGCAACTTGGTTACCAAAGTGCTCATTCTTTGTACAGCCGATTAGAAACACCAAACCACAACGAAATCCGAGTTGAAATCAGTTACTACCCACGCCATAATGCCGACCAATACGATGGTGCGGTGCTGGTCATTACCAATTTATCGGATAATATTGCTCGAGAACTTGAGGTCATGCGGGCTTCGCAAGCTATTTTAACCACCGAAAATGAGCTAAAAATCCAGCAACAAAAAACCACACTCATTGCTGAACTGATCGAACAAGGCATTGCTGTTTTTGATGCCAATGGTTTACTCGAGTATGTTAACCCAAGTTATGTGCAGATGCTTGGTTATACCGATGCTTACGAATTACTTGGACGTGACGAAGCGCAGCTTATTCCGTCCAATCAGCAGACAATTCTTGATCAGCAATTCTCAATGCGGCGCAATAATCAGCGTGGTACTTATCAAATCACCATGAACCAAGCTGATGGTAGCCCAATCAAAGTTGAAGTACGCGGCTACCCACGATTTGTCAATCAACAATTTCTTGGTTCGGTTTCAGTCATGAACCGCGTTAAATGAATTTAATGCGCGTACAAACCACCATCCACAGCAATGGTTTGCCCATTGACATAAGCCGCACCATCTGAAACTAAAAAGGCAATAACCGCAGCCACATCTTCTGGTTTACCAAAACGCCCTGCCGGGATTCCCTCGAGGTACTTGGTTTTGAGGGCTTCGGGTAGCTTTTCGGTCATGTCTGATTCAATAAAACCCGGTGCAATAGCATTACAAGTGATGCCTTTACCACCGTATTCCTTAGCGATGGCTTTGGTTAAACCAATTAAACCAGCTTTGGCAGCAATATAATTGGCTTGCCCAGGGTTGCCCATTAAACCAACCACACTCGAGACATTAACAATCCGCCCCCATTTAGCATTTAACATTCCACGAATGGCGGCTCGAATCAGGGCAAAAGGCGCAGATAAATTGGTATCTATAACTGCGTCCCAGTCTTCATCTTTCATTCGCATAACCAATCCATCTTTGGTAATACCTGCGTTATTGACCAACACTTCGATACCACCAAGAGCTTCGTTAGCAGCAACTGCTACAGCTTTTGCGCCCTCGAGACTGGATAAATCGCCTTGTACCAGCACAGCTTGTCCACCACTGGCACGAATCAGCGTGGCGATTTCTTCGGCTTCGGCACTCGAGCGACCATAATGCACAGCGATGGTATGCCCCAATTTACCTAACTCGAGGGCAATGGCTCGTCCAAGACCGCGTGAAGCACCAGTGACTAAGATTTTACGTTGTATCATAAAACCGATTCTACCGTGAAATGGAGCAATGCTTGCAAATTTTTATCTCGAGCAGCAACGCACTGCGTTAGAATAGCTTCATGAACCCACCCGAGGCTCGAGATGCTACTTTGCAACGAATTACGCAGCGTCTCGAGAAAGGTTTTGCGGCGCACGGTAAAACGTGGCTTGAACGAATTGACAGTATCGAAAAGAAGATTCCTGCTGGTTTGGTGTTGCAATTGCGTGAATTACCGCATTTACAAGCCGAAGCTTTTACCAAAAGTGCTGCTTTAACTTTTGAACAATTAGAATTGTTATCTCAACGTCTCGAGCCAGAAGTATCTGATGTTTGGACTGAAGCCCAACGCAACGAAGCTCGAGCTAAACCCGAAGTAAACGTTCAGCGCTCCAGAAACACGCCACGCCCCAATGTTGCCTCGAGATTAGCTTGGTGGTTACATGACACTCGAACGGGCATTCCCAAACGGGCTTATGCGCTTAGTCGGCGTTGGCGTATCTCAGTTACGCTGTTGTTTGCTGTTTTAGGGGCAGTTATAGGTTGGCTGACGTTTGGGCTTGGTGCAGCTGCGATGATGGCAGCCATTGCAGCTATGTTTGCTTGGTTGATGTGGTCAGAAAACAGCTTAGCTCGAGGTATGTGGTTACAAACTCGAGTGGTTGAATGGGGTTTCGCATTTTTCCGAGGCAGTCTTTTGGTTATGGGTATATTGCTCTTGTTGATTGTGGCTTCGGTCACAGCTTGGCTGATTGCACGATACTGGAATACTCGTTAGGCACGCATTTTAATTTTGTATAAGGGCTAGTCATCGGGCATTTGCAGCATGACCCGCAATGTAATTAGGTGTCTCGTGGTAACTTATTCCATATTATTTTCTCGGAACGGGAGCGTTTCCAAAGCCTAACCGAGTTTCCCAAAGGGGGATACATGACACAAACAATGACAAAAGTAGTGGATGCCTTTGAAAAAGCACGCAAATATGATCGGGCTGATGATGCCATCGCTCAAGGTTTATACCCCTACTTTAAAGAAATTCAAAAACATGGTGGCGGCAGTGTCATCGTAGATAACGAAGAATATGTTTTAACAGGCAGCAACGATTACCTTGGTTTAACCCAAGATGCCCGTATCCGAGAAGCCAGCAAAAACGCCATAGACTTATATGGCACAACTTGCACAGGCTCGAGGTTCTTAACGGGTACACTGGAAATCCATGCCACCTTAGAGCACGAGTTAGCCCAATTTCTGGGCAAAGAAGCCACATTGGTTTTTGGGGCTGGTTTTTTAGCTTGTGCGACCAGTGTGGTTGCTTTGTCGGCACGTCACGATTTGGTCTATTTTGATCGTGAAAACCATGCCAGTTTATACGATGGTGCTCGGCTCAGTTGGGCTTGGGATAATCTGCGCCGCTTCAAACACAACGATGCCGCTGATCTCGAGCGACTGCTGAAAGCCGATGAAGGCAAACCGGGTGGGCGCTTAGTTTACACTGAAGGCGTTTTTAGCATGTCAGGGCATATTGGCACAGTAGATGAAGTCGCGGCTGTTGCAAAAAAATATGGTGCTCGAGTAATTTGCGATGATGCCCATGCCACAGGGGTGCTTGGACCTCGAGGTGAGGGTGCTCATGTGCATTTTGGTATTGAAGATCAAGTGGATGTGGTAGTTGGCACTTTTTCTAAATCCTTTGCTTCAGTGGGCGGGTTCATTGCTGGTGACCGTGGGATTATTGATTTTATTAAACACACAGGTCGCCCATTTATTTTCAATGCTGCCTTGCCAGCCCCAAGTGTCGCAGCGGCACTCGAGGCTTTAAGAATTATGCGTTCGGAATCGCATCACCGCGAGAACATGTGGAAAAACGTTAATTTTATGCGTTCTAATTTGCTCAATCTTGGTTTTGATTTACTGGGCAGTAACAGCCCAATTATTCCTGTTATGGCAGGCGATCAAGATGCCGCTATTCGTTTCTGGCGTGGTTTATGGGATGCAAAAATTTTCACTACCCCAAGTTTGCCCCCCGCTGTGACCAAAGACCAGTGCATTATTCGCACCAGTTACAATGGTGCACACACCCAAGAACAACTCGAGAAAGCTTTGTACGCTTTTGAACATGTTGGTAAAGCCCTACAAATTATTCGTTAAGTTGCACCAAAAAAGAACGAGCACCTTGACGCTCGTTCTTTTTTAAAGCTTATTTTTTAGCTGGTTGACTCGGACGAACCTCGACTCGAGAGGGCAGTGTTCGGGTTGGCATTGCCAGTAAATCGAGAATGATTTGGGCAATATCTTCTGGTTGGATTTTCCAGGCATCGGCTTCGGAAGGTGTGTGGTTATTAAAGTACGTTGCCACGCTTCCAGGCATGATTTGGGTGACTTTAATACCAAGGGCACGCAAATCAAGCATCATGGCTTCGGATAAACCATTTAACCCAAATTTACTAGCATTATAGGCACTGGCACCAGCAAACGCATTTTTACCTGCTAAACTCGAGATGGTAAAAATATAGCCTTGGGTTTTTTGTAAAGCAGCAATGGTGGCTTTGACAGTGTAAAACACCCCTGTTAAATTGGTATCCACAACGCTGCTCCAGTCTTCGAGACTGAGTTCTTGGATGGGTTTGAAAATACCAACGCCTGCATTAGCAACGACACAGTTTAACCCACCAAATTCGGTATTTGCTGCTAGGACAGCACTCTCGAGGCTGTCGTAATCTCGAGTGTCGGATATGACACCAATAGCTTTGCCGCCACCGAGAGCATTGAGGTTTTGGACGGCTTGTTGTAATTCGCCTGCGTTGCGAGCAGTAATAACAACATTCCAATGATTTTCTATCATAGCAACGGCGGTTGCGTAACCGATTCCTTTGCTGCCACCTGTAATTAAGGCTGTTTGCATATTGGTATTGTATCGTATTCACTCAAGGGTAAACTTGCTTTTATTTTTAAAAGTCAGAGACGCTTTTTAGCTACAGTGCCTTTTGGTACCTGAGTGGTTCTCGAGCGCAGAGGCTACTTATCACAACAGACTAAGCTCTGGCATCGTATACTGAATTTCATAATGATGCCGAACAGCGCAGCACTCGAGGTGGCTGGTTTCACTCACCCCGGTCAAGTGCGAGAACTCAACGAGGATACATGGGCAAGTGAATCTTTGCCTATGGGCGAATTATTTTTAGTTGCTGATGGTATGGGTGGACATCGCACTGGTGAAGTTGCTTCGAGTATGGCAGCTGAATCTTTGGTGCAAACCATGCGGGAATTACCCGATGTGCCACCACAAAGTTTGCCTCGAGCTTTGCAACGCAGCAATTTAGCGGTTTTTCAGTATGCCAGTAAAAAAGCTGAATCTCGAGGTATGGGTACAACCATGACGGCTGTCATGGTTGATGGTAATGCTGCCATTATTGGACATGTCGGAGATTCTCGGGCGTATTTGGTACGAAGTGGCAAAATTCTGCAACTTACCCGAGATCATTCTTGGGTGGCAGAACGTGTGCGGCAGGGTTTACTGACCGAAGAAGAAGCTCGAGATCATAAGTGGCGTAATGTGATTACTAATGCTTTGGGTTCGCGCCCACAGTTGCGTTTGGATTTATTTGGTTTGGATTTGCGCGAAAACGATATTCTGATGGTTTGTTCGGATGGTTTATCGAACCTTGTTTTAGAAGCCGAGATGTTGCAAATCATCACCGAGAACCCTTTGGATTCTTTGGATGTCGTGGCACAAAACTTAGTTGATGCAGCCAACGAAGCTGGTGGTTTAGATAATATTACCTGTGTCATGGCTCGAGTGCGACGTTTAGCTCCACGCAGTAAACCATATCCTTTGCCACAATTACCTAAGGATGAAGGTTATGCCCCAGATTTAACCGAAGACCCAACCAGCACCATTATTTATGAAGGTGCAGCACAACCTGTAGCGCAACGTCCGTGGTTACTGCCTTTAGCAGTCATGCTCTATATTATTTTATTTGCTGCACTGCTTTTTGTTTTACAACAAGCTGGTAAGTAATGATTATTTTAGAGCAACTTGCAGCCGCTTTAGATAGTGAAAGTGTTGTTGTGCTGGCACAGACACTGGTGCGAATGGATTCCGTAGCTGCACCTAATCGCCCACACGAAGCCACTGTAGCAACGTACTTAGCCTCATATCTCGAGCAAGCAGGGTTTATAGTCACACTCGAGGAAGTTGCACCCCAACGCCTTAACCTAATGGCACGTTTTGATACAGGCAAATCAGGTAAATTACTGATTCTCGAAGGGCACACCGATGTTGTTACCGAAGGTGATATCAGCGCTTGGACTCGAGCACCATTTTCTGGCGATATTGCCGATGGTTGCTTATGGGGACGCGGCAGTGCCGATATGAAAGGTGGGCTTGCTGCTGCAATTATTGCTGCTAAAACCCTGAAAACAGCGTTTCTCGAGGGTAAAATTGATATCGCTGGCGAGTTACGTTTATTGATTCCTTGCGATGAAGAAGGCATGATGCTGGGGATTAAACAGATGGTGCGACAAGGTTGGCATACAAAAAATGGTCTGCCTGCCGATGCAGCAATTATTTGTGAACCCGAAGAACTCGAGTTGTGTTTATTTCAACGCGGTGGTATTCGGGTGGCGATGCGTTTTCATGGTAAACAAGCGCATGGGGCAATGCCCTATGCGGGTATCAACCCAATTCCGTGGTTAGCCCAAGCTGTGTTGGCTGTGCAACAACTCGAGGCGGAAATCCAAGCCAGTGTGCCTGTTCATCTAATGTTAGGTAAGCCATATATCACACCGACAGTACTCGAGGCAGGCAGCTTGCCACAACTGAATGTCATGCCTGGCGAGGCGTTGTTGGCACTGGATATTCGCACTGTTCCAGGCATCGATCATGCCGAAATTCATAGCCGATTACAGGGTATTTTGGCTGGTATTGACCAAGCAAAAACCAGTTATCAAATCATTGATGATCGCCCTTGGACAAGCACCCAAGCAGATGCCAGTATCGTGCAAGTCCTCGAGCAAGCCACAAGGCTGGTGTTGGGTCGTGAGGCACAGTATGGTGGTGTACCTGGTACAACAGATGGTACGTTCTTACATGCAGCAGGTGTGCCAATTGTGACGGTGGGACCTGGCGACCGAGAAATTCCGCATCAAGCCAATGAATTTGTTCAACTCGAGGCGTTGGTTTCGAGTGCCAAATTGTATGTTGTGGCTGCTGCATTATTTTTGCAATGATTAGCCTGTAAGATTTCTGAAAGGTAAAGTTGCTACCATAGATGCGTTTGTGGAAAATCTCACACAAGGAAAATTATGAGCTTACTTGACAATTTAACCAATGGCTTAAAAAATGGCTGGTCTATTGCTAAAGAAAAAGGCGAGCTTGGTGCCCGTATTGGACGTTTACGGCTCGAGATGATGAGTTTAGTGCGTGAACGTGAAAGTCAATTTGCTCGTCTGGGTCGGGCTTATCATGCCAATGCCACGGATTTGGCTGGTTTGCAACCATTGATTCTCGAGATTGATCGTTTAACCCAAACCCTGCGAGATCGTGAAAGTGTTTTAGCCCAACTTTCGACCCCTGAAGTGATGACTGAACCTGTTTTGTACAGTCATCAAGATTTGACAGCCGAGAAACAAAGCTAAAAAATCTATAAAATTTGCATAATAGCCAAGACTTAAACTTATATTTTTGGTTTTTTTCTGGGTTTTTTGCAGACTGTCATAAAATGCGGTATCATCCGACGCATTTAGAGGTGACACCATGCCAATGACCAAAGCCGAAGTTCTGAAAACCCTAGAATCCGAGAAAGTTCGTTTCTTGCGATTACAATTCACTGATGTTCTTGGCGTAGCCAAAAACGTTGAAGTTCCTGTCAATCAATTTGAAAAAGCCCTTGACGGACAAATTATGTTCGATGGTAGCAGCATCGAAGGATTCACCCGAGTTGAAGAATCCGATATGTTACTGCACCCGGACCTCGAGACCTTTAGGGTTTACCCAATGTTTTCCGAATCAGATGCAAAACGCGGACGTGTTGCCAGAATTATCTGCGATATTGCTCTCCCAGACGGTAAACCATTTGAAGGCGATCCACGTTTTGCCTTAAAACGGATGATCGAAAAAACCAATAAAGCTGGTTTTGATCGTGCCAATTTTGGACCAGAACTCGAGTTT
Organism: Deinococcales bacterium; assembly: GCA_013298595.1. Lineage (GTDB taxonomy): Bacteria > Deinococcota > Deinococci > Deinococcales > JAAFIG01 > JAAFIG01. Next base: position 86,517 of record JAAFIG010000005.1, read on the forward strand.
TTTCTGTTCCAGCGTAATGATAATGGTACTGCCACAACAATTACCCACGATGCCGCTGGTTACTTTGACCTCGCCCCACTGGATAAAGGCGAAGAAGCCCGCCGCGACATGGTCAACCACTTACTCGAGCTGGGTTTTGAAGTTGAAGCTGCCCATCACGAAGTTGCTCCAGGTCAGCACGAAATAGATTTTAAATACGCTAACGCGCTTGAGACCGCCGATGCCATCAGCACCTTTAAGTTTGTGGTGAAACGTGTTGCTCTCGAGCATAATCTACATGCCACATTTATGCCAAAACCCGTTGCCACCATGCCAGGCAGTGGTATGCACTTGCACCTGAGCTTATTTAAAGGCGACCAAAACACCTTCTTAGATCCCAAAGGGCAATTTCAACTCAGCAAAACAGCTCAATTTTTTATTGGTGGTTTACTCGAGCATGCCGCTGGTATGGTGGCTATTACCAACCCACTGGTCAATAGCTATAAGCGTCTTGTGCCGGGCTTTGAAGCACCCACCACCATCGCTTGGAGCGCCTCGAACCGCAGTGCCATGATTCGCGTACCCGCACGGCGTGGCGTAGGCACGCGCACCGAGTTACGCATCCCCGACCCAGCCGCCAACCCATACCTCGCTTTTGCTGCGATTTTAGGCGCAGGTTTACATGGCATTCAAACCAAACTCGAGCCACCCCCACCGATTCAACGCAATATTTACGATATGAGTGTTCGTGACAAACGCAAACACAAAGTCAAAAACTTGCCAACCACGCTGCGTGAAGCACTCAATGAACTCGAGTCAGACCGAATTATCCGCGATGCCCTTGGTGACCATATCTACAGCCATTTCTTGCATGCCAAACGTGCCGAATGGAAACTGTATGCTGCCACTGTTCACGAATGGGAATTGGTGCGATACCTCGAGATGTTATAAACCTCGAGTTGGTTGACTTTCACCGAGGTTTGGCTTTAACGCTTGTTTCGTTTTTGATTTTAACAGGTTTGGGACGAATTAAATCCTCTGGGCGAATCACTTTTTTGAGTGCTTGATTAATAAATTTAAAGGCAATATCGGTTTCATCTCGAGTAATTAAGTTTTGGCTCGAGTCGTTCATGTAGACATAAATCACTTTATCGCCAGATAAGGTCTCTAAGAAACCACTGTATGTTAAAACCCGAGCAGTATTGCCGCTTTTACCACCAAAGTATTTGAAGGGCACTCGCATATAAGCCCGTCCTTTGCCGTGGTACATGATGTCACGAAAACGTTTTTGTCCACTTGCTTTGAGGTCTAGGCTGACAAAGGCATTCCACATGTACCTTGCCCATTCTTGTGGACTGCTGGCATTTTGTAAATTACGATCTATTTGGCTCATGGTTTCAACTCCACCGTTTCGACCTGCAAAGTAGCCTTGGTCAAGGTAACGGCGTAGTGTTTCGGCATTGACAGCTTGGGCGCGTAAATCAAGGCGTTTGGCTAACTCGAGTTGTAATTCGTAAGGAGCAGTTGCAAATCGTTGACTGGCAGCGACTAAACTGTACTTAGGAAAATCTGCTCCACCAAGTCCTGCTTGGGCTGTCCACCATGTTTTGGTTGGTAATAATAAGCGGGTTTTGCAAAATCCTAAACGTTGCGCGGTGGGTTGTAACGCAGCTAAACCAATACGACGAAACAGCATATCGGTGGCAGTGTTATCCGACCATGAAATCATAGCCAAGGCTAAACCCATCACATCGGTATTGTCATATGGGTAACGTCCGTAACTCTGATTGGCTCGAGTGACTTTGAAGCGTTCAGATAACTTGACTTTACCTGCGTCTACTTGGCGCATTAACTCGAATAAAACACTGGTTTTGAAATTGCTTGCCAGTGGAAATTGCCCTTCTGGGTTAATCCAAGTGGCTTTTTCAAGCCGAAAATCTTTTGTACCTCGAGCAAAACGTCCAACAAATAAGCCAACCCGACCCGTGATGGCTTTGGGTATTGGTGGTGCTGTTACAAGGTTGGCATTTGGTAAGGGGCTACATAGCTGTTGCACAGGCAAATCTGCTGGTTTTTCGACAGGGGCAGCAACAGCTACTGGCTCGAGTGAAGCAGTCTTGGTGGTACTCGAGCCAGTTTGAATAGTGTTACTCAAGCCAGTTTGAATAGTGGTAGTGGTACTCGAATTAGTTTGGGCAACAGGTGGTGCTGGTTGCAACACCACTGTCTGACCGCCATTCGAGCAAGCACTTAAAACAATGAAACACAAAGAAAAAAGCCAACGCATCAAGTGGGCATTTTGACATGGAATTGCAGAAAAACAAAAGTCAAAGTGACTTCTGAAAAAATGCAAGTGTGACCGCATGCACTTCAGCTTGGTGTTGTAGGTTGTCAAACGTGTGCAAACCACCATCAATCAGATGCAGTTTGGTTTGTAAAGCATCGGCGTATTCTTGCCCAATTTGCCAAGGCACAGTCGGATCGGCATTACCATGAACCACTAAACTCGAGCCTTGGTGTTTTTTGACAGATGCCACCGAATCATGCCCACAAGTATCTTCAAAAAATGCACTCGAGACAGGGTTGCCAGAAAAATCCAGCACATTGTACTCGGAATTATAAATAATGCCATTTTGTAAGGCTGCGCCAGCAAATTTAGCAGCAAAAGCACCTCGGATCATTTCAGGACTTTGAAAGCCGCGTAACATGACTTTAGGGGCAGCTGGTGCCCATAAACACAAGGCTTTTACCGACTCGAGACCAACTGTTAAAGCTGCAATCATACCACCCATGCTGATCCCGAGAATGCCAAACCGAGTACGGTCAAGTACATCGCCTCGAGTCTCGAGTAAACGCAAAGCAGCTTGGGCATCTTCGAGTTCACGGCTTGGGGTCATTTCGGCAAATGAGCCTTCGGAATTACCACTGCCACGAAAATCAAACCGAAAAGCCGCAATGCCATGCTCGGCGAGTAAACGTGCCATTAAAACAAATAAACGGTGTGGTTCGAGGGCATTGCCTGTAAAGCCATGCAGCAAAATCACACAGGGGTGTGGTGCGCTACCTTGTTGGGGCAAATGCAGCATCCCATGTAAGCGTTGCCCAGAAACGTCAAACGAAAGCCAATGTTCATTAAGTGGCATAGCCTAGATTCTACGACTTTTCGTAATACACTGCACAGATGAAGTTGGAATTTGATTGGAACGATTTTCCGTTAGTCTCGAGTGCGCTGCCAGGAACAGGTGGGCGAATTCGGGCTGAACTCGAGGATTTTCAGGTGTTTGAAAACCCTGCTTATGTACCCAGTGGCACAGGCGATCATACGTATTTACGACTCGAGAAACGTGGGCATACCACCAAGTTTTTAGTAGACGAATTACATCGGCAACTTGGTATTCCCTACAAGGATTTTGGCGTGGCAGGTTTAAAAGATCGCCATGCTATTACAGCCCAATGGATTTCGATTCCTAGTAAATTTGAAACTCGAGTTGAAAAATTTGCCCTTGAAGGTGTGCAAATTCTTGAGATTTCACGTCATGGCAATAAACTTGGTATGGGGCATCTCAGAGGCAATACTTTTAAATTACGAGTACGAGGCGCAAGCACCAATGCCATTGCAAAAGCCACTGCTATTCTCGAGCACTTACGCACCACAGGGATACCCAATTACTTTGGAGTACAACGTTTTGGTAATACAGGTGGCAATGCCATACGTGGTTTAGAACTGGTTTTGAATGGGCGGATGAAAGGTCCTGAAAGTATTCAAATTAAACGCTTTCTGATCTCGAGTTTACAGAGTTTGCTATTTAATTATAATTTGCGATTACGGATTGAACGCCATATTTTTCAAAATGTACTTCTGGGTGATGTTGCCAAAAAACATGCCACAGGAGGAATTTTTACCGTTGAAGATGCCACCATAGATTCGCTGCGAGCGCAGCAACTCGAGATCAGCAGCACCGCACCGCTACATGGACGCAAAATCATGGCAGCCCAATTTGCCGCTCATGACCTCGAGACCGAGGTGCTGGCATTATTTGATTTGGGCTGGGCACATTTTGCCGATCGTAAAGGGGCACGAAGAATTACCCGTATCAAACTCGAGGAAACACAACTTGAAGCAACCGAAGATGGCTACTGGATTTCATTTAGCTTACCTAAAGGTAGTTTTGCTACGGTGTTACTGCGTGAAATGATGAAAAATAATGTAGATGCCCCTGAAGACGAAGCAACTGAAGACGAATAAGTTAATTCAGTAGTACGCACATCCAAACCTCGAGGTGTTGCCGTACATCCCCTTTGAAGTGCTTCGCAAAGCATCAAGACCTGTGCATGGGTTTTGATCGGAGGTTATTATGACTAATGCCAGAAAATTAAGTCGTCGTCAAGCACTCAACAGCCTCGGTATGATGGGAGTAGGGGCAGCGCTCAGTGCTTGTGTTCAACCTGTAGTGGCACAAACAAATATTGATGAAGATGTGCTCAATTTTGCGCTTAATCTCGAGTATCTCGAAGCTGAATTTTATTTACAAGCTGCCTTTGGGCGTTCTCTGAGCGTTGCTGATAGTGGCGGTGGTCCTGCACCAATTGGTGGTAGCAAAGTCACCTTTGCAACACCTGCAATTCAAGCTTACGCTGAAGAGATTGCTTTGGATGAAGAAGCCCATGTCAAGTTTTTGCGTGCAGCACTTGGCGCAAAGGCTGTCCCGCGTCCACAAATAGATATTGGTCCTGCATTTGCCGCTGCCGCTGATGCTGCTTTTGCAACCACTTTAACCCCAGCTTTTAACCCATATGCGAATGAATTATTTTTCTTGCATGGCGCGTTTATCTTTGAGGATGTCGGCGTGACTGCTTATAAAGGCGCAGCGCGGTTAATAACCAACAAAGATTTTCTCGAGGCAGCCGCTGGTATTCTTGGTGTTGAAGCCTATCACGCTGGAGAAATCCGCACTTTGTTGTACGCCCAAAAAGATGTGGTGACACCTTATGGTGTGACTGTTGAAACGATTGTGCAAAAAATCTCGGATTTACGTGGCGCAGCAGGTGGCGGCAAAGACCAAGGGCTAGTGGTTGGTGGTAAAGCCAATATTTTACCAACCGATGCTAATTCGATTGCTTTTAGCCGCAGTACCGACGAAGTGCTGAAAATTGTTACGCTTGGCTCGAGTACCAATAAAGGCGGTTTTTTCCCAAATGGCTTAAACGGTAATATTAAGTAAATTCTCCAATTTAAGGATGGTTCTGATACCGATAAACACTGATGAATAGTGTTTATCGGATTTTTGCGGTTTTGTACCTTGCTAAAATTTTCTTGTTAGGCTATAGCATCGTGATTTCAGCTCGAGTGATTGTGGTAATGGGTGTGGCTGGCTCTGGAAAAACCAGTGTTGGCATTTGCCTTGCTAATAGCTTACAGATTCCTTTTTTTGATGCTGATGATTATCACTCAAGGGCTAATAAAACAAAAATGGCTGCTGGCGTTGCACTGACCGATGCTGATCGTGCCGATTGGCTTGAGACACTGGCAGGATTGCTCAAGCAGGCTATTATGTCGGGGTGCGTGTTGGCTTGTTCAGCATTAAAGGAACAGTACCGACAAGTTTTAACTCGGCATGCCAAGGTGATCTTTGTGTATTTACAAGGGAGCCAAGATTTAATTGAAAAGCGCTTAGCCACTCGAGCACATTTTTTTCACCCAGATTTATTGTGTAGTCAATTTGCTGCGCTTGAAGAACCCAGCAATGCTATTGTGCAAAGTATCGAGTTACCACTCGAGCAAATTATTGAAAATATTGTGCAAGCACTCGAAAGGACATCATGACCACACCTATGGCTACTGCCGACATCGGCGTTATTGGACTCGCTGTGATGGGCGAGAATCTCGTTTTGAATATGGCAAGTAAAGGTTTTACTGTTGCTGCTTTTAATCGTACTGTTGAAAAAGTGACTGCTTTTAAAGCCGCTCGAGGCTCGAGTGAGAAAATTGTTGGAGCCTTATCGTTATCCGAGTTTGTGCAATCCTTGAAACGTCCGCGTCGAGCCATGCTGATGGTCAAAGCAGGTGATGCTGTGGATGCAACCATTGCTCAATTATTGCCGCTGCTCGAACCTGGTGACATTATTATTGATGGTGGCAATAGCCATTTTGAAGATACAAACCGCCGTGTCAAAGAACTCGAGGTGCATGGCATTTTATTCGTTGGTTCGGGTGTGTCTGGTGGCGAAGAAGGGGCATTGCTTGGTCCGAGTATCATGCCTGGCGGGGCAAAAGCTGCTTGGCAGGATATCAAACCGATTTTCCAAGGTATTGCAGCTAAAGCAGCTGATGGTGCGCCGTGCTGCGATTGGATGGGCGAAAACGGTGCTGGGCATTTTGTCAAAATGGTGCATAACGGCATTGAATACGGCGATATGCAAATGATTACCGAAGCGTACAGCCTGTTGCGTTTTGCGGGGCTGAGCAATCAAGAAACGGCTGCTGTTTTTACCGATTGGAACAAAGGCGAACTCGAGAGTTACTTGGTTGAAATTACTGCCGAAATCCTCGAGAAAAAAGATGAAGCCACAGGTCAGGATTTGGTGGATGTAATCCTCGATACGGCTGGGCAAAAAGGCACAGGTAAATGGACATCCACAGTGGCTTTAGATGTCGGTAGCCCTGCCAGCACCATTGCTGAGGCGGTTTTTGCCCGTTGCTTATCGGCATTAAAAGAAGAACGGGTTCGTGCCTCGAGCCTTATTAGTGCCCCACCGACGGTACCAATTGTAGATCGCGCAGCGCTGATTGAAGATGTAAGACAAGCCCTTTTTGCTAGTAAAATTTGTTCTTACGCCCAAGGTTTCCAGTTAATGCGCCTTGTGGCAGCCGAACAAAAATGGACTTTAGAGTATGGCAGTATTGCGGCTGTATGGCGTGGAGGCTGCATTATTCGGGCTGGTTTTCTCGAGAATATCCGTCAAGCATATGCAGCCGATGCCAATTTAGCTAACTTATTGCTCGACCCGTACTTCACTAAAATTGTTGCCAGTCACCAAGCAGCATGGCGGCGCGTTATTTGTACAGCCACCATGAACGGCATTTGGATACCAGCTTTCTCGAGTGCTTTAGCCTACTTTGATGGTTACCGCACTGCCAGACTGAGCACCAATATTTTACAAGCTCAACGTGATTACTTTGGTGCTCATACTTACGAGCGCACCGACCAACCTCGAGGACAATTTTTTCATACTAACTGGACGGGTCGTGGTGGGTCTACCAGTGCAAGCACATACAGCATTTAATTTGTAGATCACCATTGCTAAGCAACCCGAAAGGAACACTGTGATGAATACTCTCGAGCCAACAGCGATTATTATTTTTGGGGCTTCAGGCGATTTAACCAAACGCAAATTACTACCTGCTTTATACCAACTGATTTTAGATGGTCATGCTCCCGCGCAATTTAGCATTATTGGTGTGGCTCGCACGGTCATGACTTCAGCCGAGTATCAAGCAATTGCCAAAGAGGCGCTCGAGAAAGCTTATAAAGCGCCGCTTGAGGAAAATGCGTGGCAGCGTTTTGCCGCAATGCTGAGTTATCAGGCTTTGGATTTTCATAATATCCAAGATTTTATTGCGCTCAGAGAGCAACTCGAGGCGGCGGGTTTACACAATTGGTTGTTTTATTGTTCTGTGCCGCCAAGTGCTTTTCCAACGATTACGCAACAACTTGGCGATTCTGGTATGAACTCCGAGGAGCACGGTTATACCAGAATTATTGTTGAAAAACCATTTGGCACAAACTTAACAACTGCTCAAACACTGAATCTCGAGTTGCACAAGGTTTTTGCCGAAAAACAAATTTATCGAATTGATCATTTTCTGGGTAAAGAAACGGTGCAAAATATTCTGGCTTTGCGTTTTGCAAATACCATTTTTGAACCACTCTGGAACAGAAACTATATAGATCATGTGCAAATTACCGTTGCCGAAGATTTAGGCATGGAAGGTCGGGGTGGTTTCTACGAAGAAGCAGGCATTTTGCGTGATATGGTACAAAACCATATTATGCAACTGCTTTGTTTTGTTGCGCTTGAGCCACCCGTAGGACCTTGGCAAGGCAATATTCATCCACTCGAGGCTGGGGCATTGCGTGACGAAAAAGCCAAAGTGATTCGAGCATTACGTCCGATCAGTGCTGAATTCCTCGAGCATTCAATTGTTTTAGGGCAGTATCAACAAGGCACCATTAAAAACGAAGCTGTGGTTGGTTATCTCGAGGAAGCCAAAGTCAGTGCGACTTCAAAAACAGCCACATATGCCGCACTCAAAGTCGAAATTGATAATTGGCGTTGGGCTGGTGTGCCATTTTATTTACGCAGTGGTAAGCGCTTACCTGTTAAAAATACTGAAATTGCTATTGTTTTTAAGCGCCCACCACTGGATTTATTTCCGCAACCAAGCAAACCCAATATGTTGCGAATCAATATTCAACCCAACGAAGGTGTCACCCTTTCCTTTGATGCTAAAATGCCAGGATTAACCGCAGATTTACGTCCTGTGAACATGGATTTTGATTACTCGGATTTTGGTACAAGTGGTCCTAGTGCCTATGAACGCCTGATTCTTGATGCCATGCACGGCGATGCCAGTTTATTCCCCAGAGGCGACGAGGTGGAAGCATCATGGGCTTGGATTGAACCTTTACTCGAGGGAGAAATTGCTGTACAGCCATACACTGCTGGTACTTGGGGTCCAAAAACGGCTAACGATTTACTCAGTGCTGGTCAGAGATGGCATAAACTCGAGCCATGAAAAAAGTTTTTGCAACACCCACAGATTTAGCCTTTGCCGCCGCGCAATCCTTTCAAGCATTGGCACTCGAGGCAATAACAGCGCGTGGTCGTTTTGATGTGGCATTGGCGGGCGGCAGCACACCTAAAATTATTTATCAAACCCTAACTACTTTTGAATTGCCTTGGCAACAAATTCATATTTTTTGGGGAGATGAACGCTGTGTACCACCAACCGATGCTCGTTCAAATTACTTGATGGTACAACAAGCATTGCTCGAGAAAATTCTGATACCACCTGCCAATGTTCATCGAATGCAAGGCGAACTCGAGCCTGCAATGGCTGTGCAAGCCTATCAACAACAATTACCAATCAAACAATTTGATTTAATTCATCTTGGGCTTGGCACAGACGGACACACCGCATCATTATTCCCAGCCAGCCCACTCGAGATATCAGACAGTGTACTCAGTACTTTCCCAACCCCAAATCTTGAACCACAAGTACCACGAATCAGCTTGGGATTCAGTGTGATCAACGCAGCTCGAGTGAAACAAATTTTTGTCACAGGCGAAAACAAACGCCCTATTTTCGAGCGACTCGGCAACAATGAAGACTTACCAATTGCTCGAGTCATCAATGCCGAATGGTGGTTTGACCAAGCGGCTGCTATAGACTAGATACCCGAAAGCGCGCTTTATGGGTTAACTGTAAATGATATTGGCTACATATATGGAGTTCACATACACCAATTTCTCACCAATCTTAATTGCCAATACGAAAGTATTGAGTCTGTGTTAACACAAAATAAAATCGTCAAATAGTGATTATCTTCGGTTCTCGTCTCACTTTTCAATTCAGTTAAATTCATAAACCCTGTGCAGCACCTATGATTTATTGTTAAACGGACATGACTCGTTTCATAGGGTTTTACACACCTTAATTCATTGATTAAAAGTATCGTGAAAGGAACACTTATGCGATTAGCATTGTTCAATCGTTATACATTAGGTTTAAGTTTACTTGCGTTAACCATATTGAATGCTTGTAACTCATCACAGGTTGGCGATATCGCTATGACTGATACACCAGCTAAACGCCTTGTATCAAACATTGCAAATCCAAATAATTTGCTAGCAGCCACTTGGTCATTTGGTAACTGGAGTGCTCGAGTTGCCAATACCAGAAGTGTGCCCACGTCAGAAGATAGTGATGGCTTCTTGGATAGTCTTACTGCATCAACATATGGTTGGACGGGAACTCAATTCACAGTTGGTGTTGGCGATGTGGTTAACTCGAGTGTTTATATGGCAGTACCAGTTGGTTCACCTTCAATTACAGTACGAGTGGCTATTCAGAATACCAGTGGCACAGAATTTGCAGGAGCTGGAGTCGGTGGATTGAATGGTCAACTTTTTACAATTACCAGTACACCACAAAGATACGCACCACCAGCCTGGACTTCGACAGCGACTGGAACGGTACAACTCGCAATTACAGGAGTCAATCCAGGAAAAACGATCCAACTTGGCGGTGTACGAGTTTTTGGGAGTGCAACATTTAGCCAAGAAGTGCTTTTCTTTGATTTTAATACTCGTCAGTACCGAGTCAATGCTGGCGCTAATCAAAACTTACCCAGTGATGAACCGTTGGTTCCCACTTCAGTTGGAGCGAATTCAGGTGGACGGGCTTGGGGTCCACTGTACATTCAAGGCACAAATGCCATTGAAAGTGCCAAGATTATTACTGCACCTTGGAATTCAAGTGTTAAAGCATTGCGTGCTCGAGTCCAAGGAGGCTCTAATTGGAATGGTACAAATTATCCGCGTACTGATGTGATTTTTGAAGGTAATGTACTTACAGTAAAAAATGCTTCTTATTTGCAACGTGGGGTTGAATATAGACTTGAAACAACTTGGTATTTTCAAGGAAAAGTGAACCTACCCAATGAAGCCACTATTGGTTGGCAACTTCATCAAGGATTAGCTTGTGGAGTTAATCCGATTGGTACGGTGTTTCAAGGCACAACCATTCAATATCGCAGAGTACCAAGTCCATTTCCAACTGTGGTCAACAATTGTAATAATGTACCCACTTACACAAATACGCAATGGGGTAACTGGGGGGCACTTGAGTGGCGTAAACCATTTATTAACGCAATTGCAGCTAATACTTTGTATACAGTACGATTTGAATTTAAATTAGGCGGTTCAGGAACTGGTTACTTGAAAATGTTTTTGAACAATGCACAATTACCAGATAGTTACGTTGGTGACGTTGGCTATTACCTCGATACGCCCGCAGGTTTTGATGATACTCACATCTTAAAAATGCTAACCAATTACCATTTTGGTAATGCTAACGCTGGGAGTACCACGTTGAATAATGGTGAACAACTGGATTTATGGGTCGGACCAACTTGGACTTTGTCAAGGAAACCGTAGCAAAGTTCGTTGCTCAATGATGATTTTGATGTTGAAGTGTCTAATATCATACTAAAGTGCTTGAAAAACATCGTTTCGGACTTTGTTAAGTCTAATTTTGCCCGCTTTTGGTCAAATAGAGCATACAAAGCCGAAACGATATAACTGTTTTTATAACAGCTTAGTTATGTGTTTATTGCACCTCATTGTTTTACAATATGGTCAACCCCATTATAAGTATAAGAATCACATAGTAGAAGTCAATATTTGTGAACTCGAGCTAAGCAATGTTGAAGCTAGAAGCTGTTAAACTAATCAACATGAAAATAGCTGCTTTATTCCCCGGTCAAGGTTCGCAAACAGTTGGCATGACCAAGGATTTTTTTGAGCATAACGATAGCGCTCGAGCCTTATTAGAACGGGCTTTTCAGGTCTTACCTGGTCTCGAGACACTAATCTTTGAAGGTCCCGAAGAAGCCCTGAAACTCACCGAGAACGCCCAACCCGCTTTGGTGGCTGCGAGTATGGCTTGTTATCGTGCTTGGCGAGCAGCTACTGGTTTAACGCCTGATTTTGCAGCGGGTCATAGCCTTGGTGAGTTCAGTGCTTTGGTGGCTGCCAGAGCACTAGAATTTGATGATGCCTTGCGTTTGGTTCGTGCTCGAGGGCGCTATATGCAAGCAGCTGTACCTGTTGGTGAGGGTGCAATGGCAGCCGTGATGAAGGTTGGTTTGGATGTGATTCAAGAGGCTTTGCTTGGTCTCGAGGGAGCAGAAATTGCTAATCTCAATACGCCAGAGCAAACCGTGATTTCTGGTTCTGTGGCAGGTATTGCTGCTGCTTCAGAAGCTTTAAAAGCCAAAGGTGCAAGACTGATCCCACTTCAGGTCTCTGCGCCATTTCATAGCAGTTTAATGCAGCCCGCTCGAGAACGTCTTGAAAAGGATTTAGCCATTACCGAATTCCACGATTTTTACTTTCCAGTGGTAGCTAATGTGACTGCCCAAGCCAATACCAACTCAAGTGTGTTACCTGATTTATTATCAAAACAAGTCACAGGCAGTGTGCGTTGGGTGGAAAGTGTACAAAAACTGCATAGCCTTGGCGCTGAAGAATTTATTGAATTTGGTCCTGGTACGGTTTTAACGGGTATGATTAAACGCATTTTACCCGAAGCCAAAACCTTTAATATCTCGAGTCCAGAAAGCTTGGATGCGTATCTCAAAACGAGAATCTGATGAATTCATATAGGTTGGCAATACCCCTTTTTTTATTGGTGAGTTGTATTGATGTGCCAAAACCAATTTTATTCGCTTCGGATGAACGAATTTTACGTGGAACTTGGCAAAGTTTTGTTGGTGTGTTTGGAGCACAAGAAGATATTCGGCTCGAGTTAACTGCTACCTATCTTGATTCGGCGCAGTATAGTCTGTCTGGTACGATTCAATTGGCAGCAAACCCAGTGGTTGCTATTGTTGGAGTGGTAGAAGGCAAAGATACTCACAGTTATATTGCACCACAAATTCCAGCGCCTCGAGCTTCGATAGCGGTACTAAAATACACTTTGACTAGTACTGAACGTATTCTAAGTTGTGAAGCTCCTCGAGTTTTACAAGCCAATAGTAAACCCATTATCAGCTGTCAGAATAACGTGGGCGAGGCTGCCTCGAGTCGAAAATTTTCAAGTTTACAAAAGCAATAAAGTGCAGAATAAAAAAAGTATTCAAGAATTGCGTTGCTCAAAACGTATTGCAAGCCGTTACTTCACTCGCTTCTGATCCTAGCAAGGTTAATGCGTATTTGCGAATTTAGTTTTTTTGTTTTTGCCAGTAACGCACTAAACCATTGGCTGCTATTTCATACGGTGTTGAAAGTGCGTATTTTTGCTCGAGGTCTTTACTTGATATGGTCTTAGCAGCAGCTTGTTTGATGGCTTCGGCAATTTCTGTTTTGCCACCACCTGCTGCAATAATAGTTTGTGACAAGGTTTTTAAGTGCTGTAAATTTTGCTTGAGTTGGGTTAAATGTAAAGTGACATCGTTATGAGCACCAAAATGCGTTGGGTATAAACACGTTGGCTCGAGGGCACGCAGTTTTTCGAGGCTTTGTTGCCAAGCAGCAAAATCAATATCGGGTGGTGGGGTCGGAGCAACCACATGGCTTGAGCCTTGTAAGCGAACCCCACCCACATCACCACAAAAAACATCGTGCCCAATGGCATAAGCCAGATGATGAATGGCATGACCTGGGGTGTAAACCGCTTGTATCTCGAGAGCACCAACTTGCAATGTTTCAGACCCCTCGAGCACAACGATTTGTTGTTCTGGTACAGCTTCAAAAGCCCCCCAGAGCGAATCCATCATTGCACCATAAATTCTGGTAGCACTCTCGAGTAGCCGTTCTGGGCGTTGTAAATGCGGTGCGCCATTGCTATGAACATAAACTTGTAGCCCAAGTTCTTTGGCTAATGTGCCGGCTGCTCCTGCATGATCTAAGTGAATATGGGTCAGCAGTAAGTGCTTGACATCGCGGATATTATAGCCAAGGTTGGTAACACCAGTTTTAAGGGCAGCTAATGTACTCGAGGGTCCGCAATCAACTATAATATGCCCCGCACTGGACGGAATAAAGTACGCTGCAACCACACCTGTTGCTCCCATTAACATCAGGTCTATGGTGTGAATGGTGTTCATGCTTTATCGCCAATTCGGGTTTCTAGTGTGCCAACACCTGCCACCGTCACTTCGATATGGTCATTTGGTTGTAAGGCACCAACACCATCTGGTGTGCCTGTGATAATCACATCGCCTGCTTCGAGAGTCATAAATTGTGAAACATAAGAAATGACAAAAGGCACGTTGTAAATCATGTTGGAGGTGCTGCTATCTTGGCGAATTTCACCATTAATTCGGGTGGAAACTCGAGACGTGCTAGGGTCTAAATTGGTTTCTAAGTGCGGTCCAAATGGCAGGAAATCATCGGCGCTTTTGGCTCTGAACCATTGTAAATCGGCGCGTTGTTTATCTCGAGCAGTTAAATCTATAGCACAAGTGTAGCCAAGTACATGGGATAAAGCTTGTTCTGGACTAATTTTGCGTGCTTGGGTTTTGATCACTAAACCGAGTTCACCTTCAAAATGCAGGTTTTCTGTCCAAGCAGGGTAGGCAACAGTTGCCCCATGATGCGTTAAGGTATTTGCTCCTTTTAAGAATAAACCAGGTTCAACAGGAACTTCGCCGCCCATTTCGGCAGCATGAGCTGCATAGTTTTTACCGACACAAATAATTTTTGATGGCGCGGCTGGAACGAGCATTTGTACTTCGCTACTCGAGAAAACCTGCCCTGTTGGTTCAAGGTCCGGCAGTCTAATGGCTTGGATATTTGCACCCTCGAGAATACCCCAGTGGACTTGGGTGCCGACTGAAAAACGAATCAATTTCATGCCATACAGTTTACTTTAATTGCCCTGTTAATGCTTGAATGGCTCGGTTTAAATCTTGCACAGTTGTCTCGAGTGATAACATTGCATCATCGGGTAAAGAAGCAATTAAACGTCGGGCTTGTCGCAAGGCAGTTTGAGCACGTTTTTTATCATTAGCAGCAATACTGGCTTTTGCCAGTGCAAATTGTGTTACGGCGTCGTTTGGGTCAAGGTAGACAGCTCGGCGTAATATGGCAAGTGCTGCAATCGCATCATTTTGCTCGAGCAGCGTTAAACCTTCTAAAGTGAGAGTATTTTGACTACTAATGATTGGTATAGGTGCAGGCATTTCGACGGTGGCATTACGTGGTACAAATTCAACGGTGGCATTACGTGGCACAAATTCAACGGTGGCATTACGTGGCACAAACTCGAGAGTGGGCGTGCGAGTTGTTAATTCTGGATTGGTTTTGTGCTCAAGGTTTTTAGGCACCATTGGTTTTTTTGCTCTGGTTACCCGTTGCCACAAAATTGCGCCTTCTTCAAAGACAGCTTGTAACTGGCTGCGCTCGAGGGTTTGCTCAGTTGGTGGTGGGTCAGAAGGTCCGAGGATAAGCCAACCATCTTCAGCTAAATGAATGGCTAAGTGGCAATACACTTCTTGGGCGCGTTGGTTTGAAAAATAAATTGTCACATTACGACACAAAATCAGATCTAAATTTTTAGGAACATCCCAAGATTCTGCTATCAAATTAAGCAAAGCAAAATGTGCCCGATGCCGTACAGTATCAGCTACTCGCCATGTATTTGCCACTTGTAAAAACCATTTATTACGCCATTCGGGTGGTGTATCTCGAAACGACCACTGCCCATAGACAGCTTGTTCGGCACGTTCTAAAACCACCGCATTCAAATCTGTACCAAGCACCTCGAGTTGCCAATCAGGAGCAGCCTCAAGTGCCAGAATAATCAGGGTATAAACTTCTTCGCCACTGCTGCACCCAGCTGACCAGAACCGCCAACGGCGTTGCATTTTTTTTTGTACCAGTAAATCGGGTAGCACTTTAGCCCGCAATGCCTGAATTTGTGGTTGAATTCGATGAAAATGTGTTTCGGGAATGGTAAACATTGCCGAGAAACGCTGCAATGCCACCAAATCGGACTCGAGCCAACTGACTGTATCAGCAAGTTCTTCGTTGCGTTGCATCGCCAGTTGTAACAAAGCAGCCCGACACTGAGTCATTTGATTGGTTTTTAAACGCAAACCTGTGGCACGCTCAATGCTGCTTAGTAAGCGCTGCTCGAGGTCTGGTTGCATCTTATTTATGCCGCCTGACTGATGAGATCGCCCGGATCAAGTACCGCAACATCAATCAGTGGCAAGGTTTCGTCGGCAAAGCGTACCAAATGCTTGACAAAAGCATCTGCGCTGGTAGCAACAGCTTCGATCTGAGCAGGATCAATCTCGAGTGAAGTTTCTACAGCATCTACCCAAAGTAAAAAACGCCGTGGTGAATTTAATTCAATCAAATGATGCTCGAGGGCTAAGGTGCCAACGGGTTGAGCAAAAAAAATGCGAGGATCAACCACCACAAGGTTTTCGCCAGCCACATTCAGCACACCCATTGCACCCCGAGGTAAACCACTTAATGGCAACCAAGTGGCTGCATTAAAAATTCGATTCACAACCTCTGCCGAGACAACAAAACGGGTGTTCTGAGCACGACAAACCAAAGCAAGCATGGTTGTATTATACCGCCCAATTGCACGGTAGAATAGGTCATGGCATTCCAAAAGCAACTCGAGCAACAACTACAAACTTTCTCTGGCACAATTGGTATTGCTGCCCGCCGACTCGAGGATGGTTTAACCCTAACTCATAATGCAGAGCAGATTTTCCCCGCTGCCAGTGTGATTAAACTGCATCTACTGATGGCTGCATTGCAACAAGTTGAAACTGGCAAACTCGAGTTAAGTACTTTGTATCCCATGCCTCAAACAGAAATTGTGGCAGGAAGTGGTATTTTGCAACATCTCACTGCTGGTTTAGAACTGAGTTTGCGTGATTATTTAACCTTAATGATGATTGTTTCTGATAACACGGCTACCAACATGATCATAGATATGCTTGGTGGGCGTGAAAAAATTAATAATCAACTCGAGACTTGGAATTTGGGTACAACTCGGGTTGTTGGTAAGTTAATGCTGCCAGTCGAACGCAAAAACCCTGACCAATTAGCAGGCAAACTAGCCGAAATTAAACCAAACGAAGTGATTGATCTGCTCGAGGCATTACACACAGAACGTTTATTAAATCCAGACTTAACCAGTCTTGCCATCGATATTCTCAAACGTCAACAGTACACCGAAATTCTGGCACGATACTTACCAGATCAAACCGTTGTTGCCAGCAAAAGCGGACAGATTATGGGCGTTCGTAACGATGTTGGCATTGTCTACGCCAACAAAACATATGTGGTTGCCTTGTGTAGCAAAGGCTGTACCGATCCGCGTTACCACTTGGATAACGAAGCAGTGCTGATGCTTGGTCGAGTTTCAAAACTGATTTTTGATCATATGCAGCAGTAAAAAAGGTCAATGCGTAGGAGTCGCATTGACCAGTGAGGGGAAGAAGGCTCGAGAGGGATATACTCGAGCAGAAGAAAGTTATTTAATGATTTCAGGTTTGATTCTAATCTCGAGTTCTTTACCACGACGTACAACAGTCAGTGTTAATTCATCGCCTGCTTTGCTGTTAAAAACAGTGCGTTGTAAATCGGCAGCACTGTTCACTTCGATACCATTGATTTTGGTGATCACATCACCATTGAAGCTTTCTGAACTGGTAGCAGCACGTAAACCTGCTTTTGCCGCTGGGCTATTGGCTTCGACTTTACTGAGCATCACACCATTTTTAGGTAGGTCATACTGGCTGCGAATATCACTCGGAACTTGCGCCATACCGTAACTAAAAGTACCAACTCCTAAACGTGGACGGCTCGAGGCAAGACTGGTGCTGTCAATGTTTTTACCTGCTTTAAGTTCAGGTAAGAGGCTTTGTACTAAGTTACTGGGTACAGCAAAAGCAATACCAGCAAATTGCCCAGTGCCTGACATACTGGTGCCTGGTGATAAAATAGCTGTGTTAATACCAATCACTTCGCCTGACGAATTTAGTAAAGGTCCGCCAGAATTACCAGGATTAACCGCAGCATCGGTTTGAATCACATTACTCGCTAGGTTTTCTTTGCCTTCAAAGGTTCGCCCTGTTGCCGAAACAATACCTTCTGTAACACTAAACTCGAGTCCGAATGGGTTGCCCATCGCAATGGCTTTTTGCCCCACTTTTAAGGTATCAGAATTACCAAAAGGGATTGGGATAAATTTTTTATTGGGTGCATCCACTTGAATTAAAGCCACATCATAAGCACTGCTGCGACCAATGACTTTGGCTTTATAGCTTTTTGAATCATTATGAAACTTGACCATTAAATCGCCAACAGTATCGGAATCGAGTGTGACGACATGGTTATTGGTGAGCATCAAACCAGTTTCGTCAATCACAAAACCACTTCCCGAACCACCCGCTTGACTGCCCTGTTGTTGCTGTTGTTGGCATTGCCAGTATAAAAACGGGTCGCTAGGATCGCATTGTGTTTGTGCCACAGCTTTTTCGCTGACTTGAATATAGCCAATACTCGAGTCGTAAGATTGCACTACTTCGATGGTGTTGCGTTCATTCTCGAGTTTGGCTCTGCCGTAATCAAAACTGCCACTTGAACGTGGAGCGGTGGTACTTGGGGTTGGGTTATTTGGACTAGAGGGTTGTTGTGTTGTGTTGGTAGATGGCGACCAAAGCTGGGCTGAACTGATTGGTGGATTAAGGCTTTGGTACAATAAACCCGCTGCAACTAAGGCAACAAAAACAAAAGTTAAAGCAAAGAACCTATTTTTCATTGGAAAAACCTCCTACAAATCTGTAAACCTGTGTCATTTCTGGGTAGTTTGTCATATTGTACAACTCACCGCGATATCCGCGATTACAAAAACAGCATCACAGGTTGGTATGAACCTGATATGAAGCTAACAAGAATGAAACCAATTCTACTCTTGGGATGATTAAGTTTCTGATGACCACAAGTTAGCAAATATGTGTGATAGATTAGCGGCGCATGATTATTTACGTGCTGAACCCAGGCTCGACCAGCACCAAACTTGGCTTAGCCACTGTGGTGCAAACCCCCAAGGGGGTTAGTGCCTTTGTTGAAAAACACGAAATTCAACATCCAGCCAGCTTTGATAGCGAAGAAGACCTGATGCTTTCTTTAGATGGAGGCTTGCACAGCAATGCTGGTTTAGACAATGCTTCACTCGAACAAATCCGTATTGAAATCGAGCAGCACACCAATACATGGGCAAAACCCGATGCTATTGCCGCTCGAGGTGGCTTAATTGGTGCCTGTGCAGCTGGCACATACGCCATCACACCTGCCTTAGCGCAACACAGCTTGCAACACCCATATGGTGTTCACCCAGCCAATTATGCAGCCAGTCTTGCCCTCGAGTGGAGTCAGACCCTGAACGTACCAGCCTTTATTGTAGACCCTCCAACAGTGGATGAACTGCTACCAGAAGCTCGAGTCACAGGTATTCCCAATGTGTATCGTCGCTCGAGATTCCATGCTTTAAACACCCGTATTTGCGCCCGTCGAGCCGCTCAGGAAGTGGGTAAAAAACTCGAGGAAGCTGTGGTGGTTGCCGCGCATTTAGGTGGTGGTGTCAGTATCACCACTTTTGACCGAGGACGTGCTGTAGACACCACGGGAGCACTCCTTGATGAAGGACCTTTCAGTGCCCAAAGAGCAGGCACGCTGCCCACCGAAGCCTTACTTGACCTTGCCTATAGTTTGCCACGGGTTGTACTCGAGCAACAATTGCTGACCGAAAGCGGTTTTCAAGGTTTGCTTGGCACCAACGATCTTAAACTTGTGCAGCAACGCCAAGCCGAAGACCCCATCATCCAAAACGTGATCAACGCCTTTATCTTACAAGTGGCTAAACATATCGCAGCCCAAAGCAGCGTTGCAAACCGCCCTGATGTCATTGTCATCACAGGTGGCATGGCACGTTGGACAGAACTGATGCAACGCCTCGAGCATAAACTCTCGTGGATCGCTCCACTGATTGTCATACCAGGAGAACTCGAGATGGAAGCATTAGCCGAAGGTGCAGGTCGGGTATTGTTTGGACTCGAGGAAGCTCAGAGCTTTGAAATAATTTCTAGCGCCTAGCAAAATATATTGTTGGCTTGTGGGGCTACGGTTTTTTAGGGCTTAGGCTGCCCCTAAACCAACTTGCTCAAGCCACGCGTCTAATTTGGCTCTCGAGAAACCGCTCATGCTGGCGGCTTGTCCGTTGTACTCGAGAGTGGGCACACTGCGTTTGCCATTGTTGACTTTCATAACAATTTCGGCAGCAGCAGGGTCTTGTTCGATGTCAACTTCGGTAAAGGCAATACCTTTTTGCTCGAGGACGCGTTTAGTAACTCGGCAATCGCCGCACCAAGTGGTGGTATACATGGTTATCATTTGCTTAATCTAGCATGGCTGTGTGGCTTGCTTGGTTTTGTTACACACATCATATTGGTTGTTTTGCTTACAGGTGTAGACTCGAGCAATGAAATTTTTCTGGATTTTTGCTTGCCTAGCACTGGCTGTTTTACCCGTGCTGGGTGGCTCGAGTGGTGCTACCTTGGTTGCAGTTGGTGATATTGCCACGTGTGGACAGCTAGGGCAGTTTGTGACCGCGAATATCACTCGAGAAATTGTTAAAGCTATTCCGAATGCCCAGATTGCTTTACTTGGTGATATCGCCTATGAACGCGGTACAACTGATGAATTTCAGTGTTTTGATGCAGCTTGGGGCGAATTTAAAGCCATCACCAACCCAGTTCCGGGCAACCACGAGTATTTCACAGCCAATGCTGCACCGTATTACGCGTATTTTGCGACTCGAGCCAGAGACCCAAAGCGTGGGTATTACACCTATAAACTTGGTGATTGGCGGATATTTGCCTTGAATAGCAATTGCGCTGCCATTGGTGGTTGCGATCAAAACAGTGTGCAAGTGAAGTGGTTGAAAAAAACCTTAGCCGCTAACCCCAGTCAATGCAGTCTTGCATACTGGCATCATCCAAGGTTCTCGAGTGGTTCGCATGGCGATCAAATTTTTATGCAGGATGTCTGGGCGGTACTGGCAAAAGCCGGTGTGGACGTTGTGTTGAGTGCACACGACCACACTTACGAGCGCTTTAAACCCTTAGACTCGAACGGAAAAGTCAACCCAAAAGGAACTCGAGCTTTTGTGGTTGGCACTGGTGGACGTAGTCTTTACGCTTTTAAGAAACCAAACCGCAACAGCCAAATAAAAAATAACAACACGCTGGGTGTGCTGCAATTAACCCTCAACACCAGCAGTTACGAGTGGCAATTCAAAACCCCAACAGGCTCGAGCTTTACTGATAGCGGCACAGCTTCTTGCTATTAAACATTGACAGCAACGCAGCAAACCCCATACACTACAACAGTACACATTGGTTAAATCAGCTCCCGCGAGGGCGACACCCGAAGGCAATCGGCACCCCCTTACTTTCGGAGGCACTATGACGCAATACGCTACCCTCGAGCCATCACCATTAAATGCGGCAGATCTCGAGCGCAACTTCCAAGAAATTCATCCTGCTTTAACATCTCGAGAAGCGGTGATCGAAGCCAACCGTTGTTTGTTCTGTTACGACGCGCCATGTACCCATGCGTGTCCAACCCATATTGATATTCCTGGGTTTATTAAAAAAATTGCCACAGAAAACACTCGAGGCAGTGCCAAAGTGATCCTCGAGAGCAATTTTTTGGGCAGTACATGTGCTCGAGTTTGTCCTGTGCAGGAACTCTGCGAGGGGGCTTGTGTGCTGGGAAGCGATCATAAACCCATTGAAATTGGGCGTTTACAACGATTTGCGACCGATTATGTTTTGGAGCGTAAACTCGATTTGTTTAAACCAGCCAAAGCTACTGGTAAAAAAATTGTGGTGATCGGTGCTGGTCCAGCTGGGCTTTCCTGTGCGGCTGAACTCGCCAAACGTGGGCATAGCGTCACGGTGCTTGAGAAAAAACCATTGGCGGGCGGGCTGAGCACTTATGGCATTGTGGTTTTCCGCGAACCTGTCGAGATTAGCCTTGCCGAAGTGGATATGGTCAAACGCTTAGGTGTGGAAATCAAAACAGGCATCACTGTTGGCGAGGATGTGCAAATTGCAGATTTACAACAACAATACGATGCGATTTTTATTAGCATCGGACTGGGCAACGTACCCAAACTAGGTATCCCAGGCGAAAATCTCGGTGGAGTTGTCGACGGCATAGACTTTATTGAGCTCACCAAAACCAGCCCATACTCGAGCATCCCCGTCGGTAAAAAAGTTGCCATTATCGGCGCTGGTAACACCGCCATAGACGCAGCCACCATTGCCAAACGGCTCGGCGCAACTCGAGTGACAATGGTGTACCGTCGTAGCGAATCAGAAATGACGGCATACGGATTTGAATACGAATTTGCCAAACAAGAAGGCATCGAATACCGCTTTTTAACCGCACCCGTTGCCATTCATGGCGACTCGAGCGGCATCAAAACCCTCGAGTGTGTACAAATGAAACTTGGTACACCTGATGCCAGCGGCAGACCACGACCAGAAATCGTACAAGGCAGCAACCACATGCTCGAAGTGGACATGGTCATCACTGCCATCGGACAAAACAAACAACTCGAGCTTGCCCAAGCTCTCGGACTCGAGATGCAAAATGGGTACATTGTCACCGATGCAGGGAATCACACTTCAAACCCGAAAGTGTTTGCAGGCGGTGACTGCGTGCGCGTAAAAGGCGATGCCAGCACCGTTATGGCAGTACAAGATGGCAAAATTGCAGCAAAAAGTATCACTGCGATGCTCGAGCGAGCCGCTATCGCAAACGATTAGGAGACCCAAATGGCTGATCTTTCTATTGATTTTTGTGGCATCAAATCTCCGAATCCTTTCTGGTTGGCTTCTGCGCCACCAACCAATTCTGGTGCTCAGATTCATAAGGCATTTGAGTACGGTTGGGGTGGAGCAGTTTGGAAAACCATTGGTTCACCTGTGCTAAATGTGTCAAATCGGTATGGTGCTTGGCATTATGGTGGGCAAAAAATGCTTGCGATTAACAATGTCGAACTCATTTCAGATCGTCCAATTGATTTGAATCTGCGCGAAATTGCTGATCTCAAAAAGCACTGGGCAGACCGTGCTGTGATTGTTTCGGCAATGGTTGAATGCCAAAAACAAGCATGGATTGATATTGTGCGGCGCATCGAAGATACTGGTGCTGATGGTATCGAAATCAATTGCGGTTGTCCGCACGGTATGTCCGAACGCGGCATGGGCAGTGCAGTTGGTCAAAACCCTGATTTAATCGAACAAATTTCTGAGTGGACAACGGGTGTCTCGAGAATTCCGATCATTATTAAACTCACACCAAATATCACCGATATTAACGATCCTGCTCGAGCTGCTGTCAAAGGTGGTGCGCCAGCGGTGAGTTTAATCAATACGATTAACAGTATTATTGGTGTGGATTTGGATTCGTTTGCGATTACCCCCAATGTTGGCGGTAAGGGCGGACATGGTGGGTACGCGGGACCTGCGGTTAAACCGATTGCCTTAAATATGTTGTCTTCAATTGCTGGTTTACAAGAATTGCAGGGTGCAGGAACCAAAATTAGTGGTATGGGTGGAATTAGTACGTGGAAAGATGCTGCCGAGTTTTTGCTGCTAGGTGCACATTCCTTGCAGGTTTGTACTGCCGTCATGCACTTTGGTTATCGTTTAATCGATGATTTGTGCGATGGGCTTTCTAATTGGTTGGATGAAAAAGGGTACTCGAGTGTCAATCAGATCATTGGTGCCAGTTTGCCACGCATTTCGCAATTCCAAGATTTTGATTTGTCCTACCGAGCCGTGGCAGAAATTAATGCTGATAAGTGTATTAACTGCAATCTTTGCTATGTTGCCTGCAACGACACCGCGCATCAGTGCATAGATTTATACTCGAGCGATGGCTTGCAAGTGCAACCGTACGCTTACGATATCCGTGAAAATGGCAAAGTAGCTGCCACAGCAGATCGTGCTCAGCCTGTGGTGCGCGAGGCAGATTGTGTTGGCTGTGCTTTGTGCGCCAATGTTTGCCCAGTGGATAATTGCATCACAATGGTTGAACGTCCAAGCGGACGCGAGAGTGTTACGTGGCGCGAAATCAGTACCAACTTGCCTGAAGTCACCACCGATTGGGCTGCAATGCAACGTTACCGCAGCGAAAAAGGTATCGATATTCATTAGACTTCTTGCATATGTGTACAAAATTATCGAAAACAGGGCGAACACAAGGTTCGCACCCTACGAAAATCCACGCGTTTAACAGGGTGATGCTTGTCATCACCTTAGTTTTAGGTAACGAAAATTATTGATGCGTGAGGTCTATTAAAATCCTAGAAAAGAGGAGAACTCGAGTTTGGCGTTTTCCTCTTTTTCGTTGTTTTGCCTACCAACTTACTCGAGGTTAGTAACGTATCGTTTTGTATGACTGATTTGCGTTATCCGATTGGTAAATTCGTTCGTCAAGATTCGTACTCGAGTGCAGAACTTAGCGGTTTTTTGCAAACCCTTGAGACATTACCAGCGCAACTGCGAGCAGCCGTGACAGGTTTATCCGAGGCGCAACTCGAGACCCCGTATCGTGATGGTGGTTGGACTGTGCGGCAATTGGTGCATCATATTGCCGATAGTCATATCAATAGTTATGTGCGTTTTAAGTTGGCTTTAACCGAGGATGCACCGATCATTAAGCCATACGATGAAGCAGCTTGGGCATTACTCGAGGATAGTAAACTGCCAATCGAAACCAGTTTAGTGTTGCTAGAGGTTTTGCATTTGCGTTTAACCACCATGCTAAAAAGTTGCTCGAGCGATCAGTTGCAAAGAACGTTTGTGCATCCTGTTTCTGGAGCAACTACGCTTGCCACAGCCATGGGTTTGTACGCTTGGCATAGTTGGCATCATCTCGAGCATATTCTTGCACTGAGGGTGCGTCAAAATTGGTAGAGTGGGTGTATGCAAGCCCTGCTTAGTAACCAATTGCTTTGGACAGCGTTGATCGCTTCAACTTTGGCGCAGGTCTTAAAAGTGCTGCTGATCTTATTAATCGAACGTAAATGGAGTCCTGAACGGGTACTCGAGACAGGTGGTATGCCATCTTCGCATACTTCTTCGGTGGCGGCTTTAGCTGTGATGTGTGGTCTCGAGTTTGGTTGGGATAGTGCTTATTTTGCGATTGCCACTATTTTTGGTAGCATCGTTATGTACGATGCTACGGGGATTCGTCGAGCCAGCGGTATGCAAGCTGAAGTTCTGAACGATTTGGTGGTCGAGTTACAAGCGGTGCTGCGAGAAGGTTTTGCGCCAAAACCATTAAAAGAACTCCTCGGACATACCTACTTCGAGGTTTTTGTGGGTTTTTTATTAGGCATTCTGGTGGCTGTTGTTTCCCACACTTGGTTTTAGGCTCATAGCTCAAGCCACCCCTCGATTCTGCTAAACTTTGCTATGCCAGAAAATATTTTGCTTGAGTCACCCCTTGAGGGTGTGCGTGTCATTCGTTTGAATCGTCCTAAGGTGCTCAATGCCTTAAATGCCGATACCATTGCCGAAATCAATGCGGCACTCGAGGGTTTTGCAACTGACGAAGCTGTTCGAGCAGTTATTTTGACGGGTTCGGATCGGGCATTTGCAGCGGGTGCCGATATCTCTGAAATGAGTGGGCAAACTGTCTCGAGTATGGTGACGCAGAATCGGTTTGCGTTGTGGCAAAGAATTGCTGAGTTTCCTAAACCACTGATCGCAGCGGTCAATGGTGTGGCTTTAGGTGGCGGTTTAGAACTTGCCATGACTTGCGATATCATGATTGCTGGCGAAACAGCCCGTTTTGGACAACCCGAAATTAATTTAGGTATTATTCCTGGCGCTGGTGGTACGCAACGTTTGACTCATGCAGTGGGAAAAAGTTTAGCCATGGAAATGGTTTTAAATGCCAGAATGCTTTCGGCAGACGAAGCTTTGCGAGCAGGTTTAGTCTCGAGCGTCTACCCTCCCGAGGTGTTAATGCACCACGCTGTGTTACTGGCTAAGCAATTGGCAACTCGAGCACCGCTGGCGCTACGGGCAGCCAAAGCCAGTGTCAATGCGGCTTTTGAAAATAGTTTAACCCAAGGCTTAGCTGCTGAGCGCCAGAATTTTTATTTGTTATTTGGTACCCAAGACCAAAAAGAAGGTATGCAAGCCTTTCTCGAGAAGCGTCGTGCAAATTGGCAAGGGAGGTAAAGCAGGGGATGTAGAAAACTAACCTTGCCTTTTTTGATGCTTTTTACCCTCGAGCCTTTTTACCCAAACACGCCTGCGTTTCTCGAGGCGGTGAGTGCGTATCAAATTGTTTGGGGTGGGTATGCCGAACCAATGTATTCGACCATCGAATTTTTTGTGCGCCAAGCTTCGTACCCAGATTGGTCTGGTTTTGTGGCTCGAGCCGAGAATGGTGCTTTGTTGGGTTTTGCTTTTGGTTCGAGTGTAGCAACTGGTCAGTGGTGGTATGACCATTTACAAAGCCATTTGGTTTTGAAGCAAACATGGTGCTTAGTCGAACTTGGTGTACTTGAGGCAGCTCGAAGACAGGGTGTTGCCCAAGCGTTACACGATGCTTTATTGCAACAAGTCAAACAACCTCGAGTGGCTCTCAGCACGCAAATCAACAATATAGCTGCACTCGAGTTTTATCGCAAAAACGGCTACCAAACCTTACTCGAGCAAATTGAATTTACGCCAGGACAAGTGTTTTACACCATTTTAGGTAAAGAATTATTGCGAATCTCCGAGCATGGACAGCGTGCCCGAGCTGGTGGGTTTATTTTAAGAAGTCATGCAGGTCAACTCGAGGTGCTGTTAATGAAACGTTTTAAACCTGAACGAGGCGAGTACTTTGTTATCCCAGGTGGTAGTGTCGAAACTGGCGAAACCTTTGAGCAAAGCGCCACTCGAGAATTACGCGAAGAAACCAATCTGCAATTTCATCTCGAGCAAAAATTATACGAATCTATCAACCCAAGTAGTGCTCGTACAGCTCATTACTTTATTGCCAAGTACCATAGTGGTGAACCAAGTTTGCATCCACATGCCCCAGAAAGCCTCGAGCGTCAAGATCAGTTTAATCGGTACACACCAACATGGGTTCAGCTCGAGCAAATCGAACATATTCCATTATTTCCAAGTGCTATTCGGCAACGCTTAGCCAGAGATTTACGCAACCCCCCAGTGCAAACAGTGCAACTCGAGGAGTACGATTAGAGACAAGGTTAAAAGATTCAAAGAAAACTGTAGTATGCCTCGCCCAGCACTGTATAAACTGTAGAAGCGAGGCGTGCCTCACCTGTTCAAAAGGAGAAAAATATGTCTGATACCATCACCACACGGCTCGAGAATAATGTTTTTTATATCACCATGAATCGCCCAGATTCATTAAACGCAGCCAACGAAGAAATGTTGGTTGCGATGACACAAGCATTAACCTCTGCTGAACGCGATGCGAATGTGCGCTGTGTAGTCATTACAGGTGCAGGTCGAGGATTTTGCAGCGGTGCAGATTTAAAATCTGGGATTCATGGCAGCCTCAAAGAACATTTAGATCGCACATTTCGTCCCTTAGTCTCGAGAATGCGTTCGATAGCTAAGCCTGTGGTGACAGCAGTCAATGGGATGGCAGCAGGGGCGGGTGCTAGTATTGCATTGGCTGGGGATATTCGTGTTTTTGCCGAAAGTGCTGTTTTTGTTGAAGCTTTTATTGGCATTGCCCTCATTCCAGATGCTGGTAGTACATGGTTTTTACCACGTTTAGTTGGCTATAATCGAGCTTTTGATCTTATGGTTAACGCTGAAAAAGTGAAATCCGAGGATGCTTATCGTATGGGGTTATGCGAACGAGTTTACCCAGATGCCGATTTTATGGCTCGAGTCACCGAACTTGCCGAGAAATTAGCAACTGGACCAACCACCACGATTGGTTTAACCAAACGTGCTTTAAATAAAGCCATGACGGTGAGTTTTGAAGAAGCCCTCGAATACGAAGGGCAACTCCAAGATATTGCAGGAGCTAGTGCCGATTTTAAAGAAGGTGTGCAAGCTTTCCTCGAGAAACGCCCTGCAAAATTTACGGGTAAATAAGCAGCTCAAAGCCTCGAGTTTGTTGTGATCAGCAAATTGATTGGTTGTGGCTTGGGAAACGCAGGACTTGTTTGACCAAAGTTCCCTCATCTTTTCGTGTACAATCTTTCCTTGCGCGTCCAAATGTGGACGAGAAAGTAGGAATTTATGCCCCGCAAGAAAAAAGAAGTCGAAGAAATCGTTGAAGAAAATTTGACTCCAGATGAAACTGATTTGGAAAATGATGCTTTGGATACACTCGATGCTGAAGAAGAATACACGTTAGCTTCGGATGAAGAAGTGGCTGCAATGGATGAAGAAGTTGTCAGTGGTATCGAATTGCAATTGGGTGTTTTGACCGCCCGTATCGAAGAATTAACCACCATTGTTCGTAAACTCGAGAAGAAACTCGACAAAGCTGGTATCGGCGATACCCCAAGTGCTGCACCAAAACGCGAAGGTGGTTTTGGACGCGAAGGCGGCTTTGGTGGTGGCAATCGTGAAGGCGGATTCCGACCACGTGAAGGTGGCAATAGCTTCCGACCACGTGAAGGTGGTAGCCGTGATGGTGGCGGATTCCGTCCCCGCGAAGGCGGCTTTGGTGGCGGTAATCGTGATGGTGGCGGTTTCCGTCCTCGAGAAGGTGGTGACTCACGAGGTGGTAGTAGTAGCAGCTTCCGTCCGCGTGAAGGTGGCAGCCGCGATGGTGGTGGCTTCCGTCCTCGAGAAGGTAGCGATTCACGCGGTGGTTTTGGTGGCGGCAACCGTGAAGGTGGTTTCAAACCACGCGAAGGCGGTTTTGCTCCTCGTGAAGGTGGCTTTGCCCCACGCGGTGGTGGCGAATCTCGCGGTGGCGGTTTCTCACGTCCAGCTCGTGATGGCGATTCCCGTCCGCCACGTGACGACTCCCGTCCTGCCGCCAGTGGTTTTGGTGGCAAACGCCGCGACCACGGTTTTGGTGGCAAACGCCGCGAAGATTAAACACTGCTGAGCAATGTAGCTGCACCTCGGGTCTCGAGGTGCAGCTTTTTGTTATTTACAGAACAATCCAAAACTGAACCACTCGAGTAGGCTAATGCGTACACCCAAAAAGGTAGCGTTCTTAGTTTAGAACTGCTACCCAAGGAGTCTCTTATGAAAAAGCAACGATTACAAAGTTTAGGTGCATTGATGGCATTAGCCTTGGTTAGTCTTGCCTTGGCACAAAAAGGAACAGTGACTGTTGGTAGTAAACTCGATAGCGAAGGACAAGTCCTTGGACAAATGATGAGCTTAGTGCTCGAGAATGCAGGTTTCCAAGTCAAACGCCAAATTCCAACAGGTAATACCTTTGTCACCCGCAAAGCTTTGCTCGAGGGAGCAATTGATATTTACCCTGAGTACACGGGTAGTGCGATTGGAAATTTTTTTAAAGGACAAAAAATCGCTGATGGTACAGCCCAAAACGCCAGTCGTTCGTATGCAACGGTCAAAGCTTTCGATCAGCGTTTAAATAATATTGTTTGGCTCGAGCGGGCACCAGCTAATAATACGTTTGCTATTGCTATTCCAAATGCGCTTGCCAGTAAAGAAAAAATTAAATCCTTGATCGATTTTTCAAGGTATGTCAATGCAGGTGGTTTGGTGCGTTTGGTTGCCAGTCAAGAATTTTTTGAACGCGATGATGCGTTACCAAGTTTTGAGAAAACATATGGGTTTAAACTTAAAGCTGATCAGAAAATCACCCTTGCCAATGCCACACCAGCCCAGACCCAACAAGCTGTTGCTCAAGCCACAGGTGGCGCAAATGCAGCCATGGCATATGGTACAGATGGCACTTTGGATGCGCTTGGTTTAATTGCTATGACCGACCCTAAAGGTGCTCAGCCTGTGTACCAACCTGCCCCAACTGTTCGTGGTGCACTGATTAAGCAATACCCCGAAATTGCTGGTTTGCTCAATCCAGTCTTTAGAGGCTTAACATTGCCTGTGTTACAAAACTTAAATCGTCAAATAGATGTGGATGGTAAACCACCACTCGAGGTTGCCAAAGCGTACTTAAAGAGCAAAGGCTTTATTAAGTAAAAGCCGAAAACTCGAGGACAGTGTTTAACTGTCCTCGAGTTTTTTTAGGCTTCAGGGGTGTTATGTCCAACTGACATGCCCAAAAGTTTCAGCTCGAGATTGTCCCGTTCCAAAAATAACCACTGGGCAATTGACTAATTCTTCAATACGAGCAATATATTTTAAGACAGCAGTGGGTAAATCCTCACGGCGTTCAATGCCATCTAAGCGCCCCCAACCATCCATTTGCTCGAGAATAGCATTGCCGTTTTCATCGTGGTCTATACCCAATTGGATTTTATCAAAACCCGATAAAAAATCGAGTTTCGTTAAGGCAATACCATCAAAACCATTGACATCCACAGCATATTTGACGAGTTTGGTATCAAACCAACCCATGCGTCTTGGTCTGCCAGTAGTCGTGCCGTACTCTGCCCCAGGAGCATCACGTTCACCTCGTAAACGATGCTCGAGATCACCAAAAACTTCGGTGGGGAATGGTCCGTGCCCAACTCTGGAAGTAAAGGCTTTTGCCACGCCATACACTTTGTTAATGTGCTTATGGTTGACCCCTGCACCAATCAGAATGCCACCGACTGTTGGATGACTCGAGGTAACAAAAGGGTAAGTACCATAATTTAAGTCAAGCAAAGTGGCTTGTGCCCCTTCAAATAACACATTTTTATTCTGGTTTAAGGCATCACGTAGCATCGAACCAGTATCGTGGATAAATGGTGCCAGAATTTCTCGAGCTTCAAGCATATGTGGCAAAGCCGCTTCGACATTCTTCCAACCCACTTCGGCAGTGCTGTTTGGTTTGGCTTCGATTAAACGCTCGAGCCGTTCGCGTAAAACACTATCCGAGAGAATATCGCCTGTGCGGATACCAATACGCCGAGCGCGGTCTGCATAAGCAGGTCCTATGCCTCGACCTGTTGTGCCAACAAAATCGTTTTTGCCATCCACATGTTTATGGTGTGGTAAAACCAAATGAGCACGGTCGGAAACATAAACTTCAGGGTTTAAACCGTGCGCTTTTAAGTAAGCCAATTCTTCTTTAAACTTGAACGGATCAATCACTAAGCCGTCACCAAGAACAATTTTTACACCAGGGCGGACAGCGCCAGCTGGGAACAAATTAAGCTTAAAAACCACATCGGGTAAAACAATGGTATGTCCAGCATTTGCTCCACCAGAGTAGCGCACAACAAAATGTGCGTCTGGTGCTAAGAAATCTGTGACTTTACCTTTACCTTCATCGCCCCACTGAGCGCCAATTATTGCAATTCCAGGCATGAATAACTCCTATTGCCTTGCGCCCATAAAAAAACGGCGCGAAGCACCGTAAGTCAGTGTACCCCGAAACAGCCTAGGATATTCAAGTATTTGTCTAGGATTTTGTTTTAAAAACCGATACAAAATTGTCAATTGCTTTGTACCACAGGGTAAAACAATAGAGATTGGGCTGCGTTCAAACCCAATCTTTGTGTATTTTACTTGGCTTTAAACTGTATAACCCCACCTGATTTTTTTAAACTGGCTTGTAAAGCAGCTACTGTTTGTTTAGGTTTACTGCTGGCATTACCAGGGGCTGTTTTAGCAAATACCTCGAGCACATCTGCGTAGCCATCTTTATCTGAATCTGTATTGGCTTTTAAAGCCTCGAGTAATGCCACACCAATATTGCCGCCATTGGCACGCAAATATTGGTTAACGTTCGCACCAAAGGCATTAAAATTTCGCCCTCCAGAAGCACTCTGATGACAAAATTGGCAAGTTGTCAGGTTAGGCACGGCTTGTAATTTATACTGCTCAATCATTTGTAAGCGAAAAGCGTTTTTGGCGCTTGCTGGCATGAATAAACTTAAACCAGCCACTGCAACCACGACTAAACCATGAATTGGTTTTAACATCTTTAAATTATGACAGTTCAATATGAATTTGTGATGGAAAGAACATTGATAAATGATTGTTTTTTGGCTCGAGCTAAAAGATTTGACAAAAAATCTAATTTAGACATAAAATAAACACCTAAAGGAGAAAACCATGTCTTACCCAGCTCAGGAATACAGCGATGCTTTCCTCAATCACCGTCAACCACTGCTCGAATTGCTCGAGAAAATCCCTGATGACCAAAGTCATTTTACAATTTATAATGGTGGGCTGAGCCTAGTGAATCAGATCAACCAATTGCTTGGTTTTGATAACAGTGTACTCGAAGCCTTAACGCAACAAACACAACCTGCACCAAACTACACTGCTCTCTCAAACGCCTTGGCACACTTAAAAATCAATACGCCACAAATTGCTGAATTACTGGCTGCCCTACCCAAAACAAACCTCGATGCCAATTTGACCATCGAAGGTGAAACCCGCAAAATCTACCAATGGCTCGACTTTGTTCGTGAACACGAAATTCATCACAAAGGACAACTCTGGATGGCAGCTAGAATGTTAAAAATTGAACCGCCATACTATATTAAAATGGAAAGCTAAAACAGCGTAAAATAAGAAATATGTCAACCAGAATTACGCGTCTCGAGAAGCAATAC
Source organism: Deinococcales bacterium (assembly GCA_013298595.1). Lineage (GTDB taxonomy): Bacteria > Deinococcota > Deinococci > Deinococcales > JAAFIG01 > JAAFIG01. The sequence continues at coordinate 119,044 of JAAFIG010000005.1, forward strand.
CAACAAATCCTACCCATCTGCGAAAGTCTGGCAGCTTGGCTACACCCACATGCCGAAATTGTCATTCATGACCTCGAGACCGATACAGTGGTACGCATTTGGAATAATTTCTCGAAACGCAAAATTGGCGAACCTAGCCTTATCGCCGAGGAAATTCAACTCGAGGAAACCCAAGATGTTTACGGACCCTACGAACGCACAAACTGGGATGGCAAACGCTTAAAAAGTATCAGCAGTGTTATTAAAGACCATACGGGAAAACGCATCGGGTTGCTGTGCATGAACTTAGATATCTCGAGCTTTGATGCACTCCAAAACTTCCTCGAGGCTTTTACCAGCACCACCAGTGCCATACCAGCAGCCTTAATCGAACACGACTGGCGCGAACAAATTCACCAAACGCTCAGTACATATTTGCAGCAACAAAGCACTACTTTGAATGCCTTGACTCGAGAACAAAAAATACAAGCTGTTCGTTACCTAGACCAGCAACACTTATTCGCCACAAGAAACGCCGCACAGCACGTTGCCCAAATTCTAGAAGTCTCGAGGGCAACTGTGTATAACTGGCTAAACGCATCTCGAGAAACAAAATCCTAATTCCTGCAACTCGTAGTGGCAAGGTGTGCCTTGCCCAACCTCAAGAACTACCCATTATGTTGTTTTTTGGTTTTTGAGACAATGCAGACTGATTGTGTTTAAGGCACAGAAATAGGGGAGACTTATGAAATTAAATACATTTAGAATCGAAAAATATTACGCAAAATACGAATTTACAGCCAAGTACATGCTCTCGAGTTCTGATGCTGAGTCGCGCAGTATTGCTGAGTTACTGGCTTTTGAACCTGATGCTCGAGAAAAATTTGATGCCTTGCGTTTAGGGTATACTGAGTCGGCTGGTGCGCCTGATTTGCGACAAACAATGGCTGGTATTTACGCCTCAGTCTCGAGTGATGATGTGCTGGTGATGTCCAGTGCTGAGGAAGGCATTTTTGTTTTTTACAATGCGCTTCTTACGGCTGGTGACCACGCGATTATCGAAACGCCGTGTTACGAATCGGGTTTTGAACTGGCTCGAGCAACAGGTGCTGATGTCAGTGCATGGCAACGCTATTTTGAAGATGGTTGGGTACATGATCTAACAGCACTCGAGAAATTGATTCGCCCCAATACCAAAGTGATATATCTCAATTCGCCATCAAATCCCACGGGTATCAATATGAAACTCGAGGTGATGCAAGCGGTGATGGATTTGGCTCGAGCTAATAACATTATTGTTCTCTGCGACGAAGTGTATCGTGAACTTGAACATGATTCAAAAACAATCATTCCAGCGGTTTGTGATCTATACGACAACGCTGTCTCGCTGGGTTCAATGTCAAAATCTTACGGCTTACCTGGCTTACGGCTTGGTTGGTTAGTGACAAAAAACGCTGCTTTACTCGAGAAATTCTTACATTTTAAGTGGTACACCACCATTTGTTCATCTGCACCATCAGAATTCCTCAGCGATTTAGCGTTGCGGCATCGTCATATTTTACTTGAGCGTAACCGTAAGATTGTGCAACAGAATTTACCGTTACTCGAGGCTTTTTTGCAGCGTCAAGCGCATTTATTTACTTGGGTTAAACCCGATGCCAGCCCGATTGGTTTTCCCAAAGTGCATGGTGTAAAAAATGTTTACGATTTCTGTGAACAAATTGTTGAAAATACGGGTGTTTTATTGCTTCCAGGTAGTGTTTACGATCAGCCAAATCATGTGCGTATGGGGTATGGTCGAGCCAATATGCCCGAAGCCCTTGGTATTCTCGAGTCGTACTTGGATGGCTTAAAGTGAGAGTGATTTCAGCCCAAGAAATTGAAGTGGCTATGCAATTAGCAGACTTGGCTGCGCCATTAGAAAATGCGTTTAAGATGTTCTCGAGCGGTGACTCGAGTGGTTCGCTTGGTTTTTTACGCCCCAATGGTGGTGAAGTTCATATTAAAAGTGGCTTTATGCAAGGTAGTAACATCTTTGCTGTCAAAGTCTCGGCTGGTTTTGCCGCGAATGCTACCAAGGGCTTACCAATTTGGGACGGTGTTGTCATGGCATTTGATGCCAACACTGGTGCACCAATCGCACTGATTCAAGATGGTGGACTGCTGACTGATTGGCGTACTGCTATGGCTGGTGCTGTGGCGACTCGAGCCTTAGCCCGAAAAAATGCCCGTACCTTAGGTATTGCGGGCACTGGTATCCAAGGGTATTTTCAACCGCTGGCGCACGCTGCGATTCTCGAGTTTGACGAACTTTTGATCTGGGGTCGAAATGCTGACAAAGCAGACAACTTAAAAACAAAACTTGAAAAGCAACTCGGGGACAAAAAAATTAGAGTTTGTACAAGTCTCGAGGCATTGGTGCAACAAAGCGAGGTTCTGGTTACAGCCACCAGCAGCCTCGAGCCGATTATTCAAAGCGCATGGGTGCAAAATGGCACGCACATCACAGCCGTTGGTGCCGACGATGAACATAAACGCGAACTCGAGTCAAGTTTAATACAGCGTGCCGATATTGTGGTGGTAGACTCGAGAAATGCCAACGAAAAATACGGAGACTTAAAAGATTCGCCGATACAAGTGCTAGAACTTGGTGAAATTCTTGAGCAACCAGAACTTGGTCGCAAATCAGATCGGCAAATTACGATAGCCAAACTGATTGGGTTAGGTGTTCAAGATTTAGCTGCGGTGGAAATATTGCTCGAGAAACTCTAAGTGTGGATGGCATATAACAAAAGGCTTCCTGCTACACCCAGATTTAACGAATCGGTATTGGCTTGCATTGGAATTCGCACAAAATCGGTGCAAAGTTCGCGTTGTACTTGGCTTAACCCTGCACGTTCCTCACCAAGCATCAAAAATGTTGGCTGAGGATAAGCAAATTCCTGAAAACCCATTGTGCCATCAGGTGAAGCACCAATGGCACAAAAACCATTTTGCTCGAGAAATTTCTTCAATTGCACAGGACTGGCACGAACAAATTTTTGTTGATAAATTCCACCCATTGAAGCTCGGACTGTGGCAGGCGCAAACGGCTCGATACTCTGTTCGAGTAAAATAAAACCTGTATTGCCAGCGGCATTCGCACTGCGAATTAGCGTGCCAAAATTGCCAGCATTACGAATCTGATGGAGCACAATCCAACTCGAGTCTGAGGCATAGACGGCTTTAAGACTTTGTATTTGTTGCTCGAGAACTGCCGCAATTCCAGAAGCACGTTCAGTCTGACTAAATACTCTGAATTCTTCAGGCGAGACACGAATCACTAGGGCTTTGTTTACTTGTATGTACTGGCGAACCTCACTGGATTGACAAAGTTTTTTGCAATACAAAATCACTCGAGCCTGAAACGGATGTTCGCTGGCTCGTAAGAAATTTCGGATTCCTTCAACAAAAAATAAGCGCTTCTGATCTCGAGTAACTCGGTTAGTTTGCAAATGCTTAACCAAAGAAAAAATAGCTTCCTTGGTCATGCTCCTTGTGGTGTTACAGATGGATTTGACATTGCTTTAGCCTAAAATGCTTGGCAAAGGAATACAAGATAAGAGAAATGGCGTACCCATAGGCACGCCATTTCTTTGTGATTATCTAAACAGTGCTTCGGTGCTTGGTTCACGTAACAACATTTTCAGGATTTGTACAAAATTCTTGTTATTCTGATCGCTCACGGCTGTGTTTGCCATAATTACAGCCCCGAATTTGGTTTTTGGATTCCAATACAAGTAACAAGCTGCGCCTGGATCGCCACCAGCATGTCCAAGCAAACCAGATTTAAACGCTACAAAAATGCCTTGCAAGTTATCGGGGGTAGCATCAGAAAATTGTGGCTTGAGCATTGAACGCACTGTTTTAACCTCGAGTAATTGTTTATTGGCATACATACCATCGTTCATCAGCATAATCAGAAACTTAGCCATATCATTAACACTCGAGCGCAACTGCCCATCGGGGTATGTTGGGTAGCCATAATGGGTTAATGTTGGGTAATCGCTATCGTAAGGGAAAGCAATTTGTTCAAGACTCGAGAAATCGCGTAAAAACCAATGCGAGTTTTTCATACCAAGCGGAGCCAGTACATTCTGCTCGGAGTACGCAGCGAAATCCATACCAGTTTGCACCTCGAGAATATAGGCAGCTAATCCAATGGCAATGTTGCTGTAAATAAATTTTTCACCCGGTTTGCTAGTGGCAAAATTGAGCGTAGCATCAAACCTCGAGCCTGTGGTGGTGAAATAACTTTTTAAGAAATCACCTAATTTAATCGGGCTATCACCAGTGCCATAACTGGCTTCGAGAATCTTTTTGTTATCCACTAAACCCGAAGTATGCGTGGCTAAATGCCGTAAGGTGATTTTTCCAGCAACTCGAGGATTTTTGATTTCAAAAGGCAAGTACGAATTGATATCGGCATCCAAGTCGAGCTTACCTGCCTCAACTGCTTTCATGATGGTGACACCCGTAACCAGTTTACTGACCGAAGCGATGATAAATGGTGAATCTGCTGTGACAGGGAGTTTACTTTCCTTATTTAAGACACCGTAACCTTTGCTAAAAACCAATTTGTTATCTAAAGTAATTGCCACGGCAAAACCAGGGAATTGAGCCGATTGAACCTCTTTACTTAACCAAGCATCCAGTTCGGTAACGCTTTTTGGGGTATTGGTTTGAGGTGCACAAGCACTGATAAAAGCAGCAAAGAGACTCGAGACGGCAAGCATGGCTTTCTTTGTCATATTCATAATGTTAGTATGCCTAGGGTGCTACTCAAATTGTCACTGCTAAATTTGAGTAGGATACGATTGCATGAAACCCCTTGTCATTACCGATGCTCGAACAGCCGAATTACTGCTCAACCCAGACTTTATGAGTTGCCTCGAGTCTTTAATGCAGGATCAATGGGCAATTTCGGCACTGGCAAAAAAATTAGGTGCAAGTATCGGCAGTACCCATTACCGAGTCCAACAATTACTCGAGCGTGATTTGGCAATGATTAGCCAGGAACAACAACGAGCAGGTCGAAGTATCAAATACTATACAGCTACGGCTAAAGCATTTTTTGTGCCATTTCTGATGACCGATTTTGAAACACTACTGGCTTTTTGGTCTGCGATTCTGCAACCCAAACACGATGCTTTTGTGCATCATTTGATTCGTAATCTTGAAACTCGAGATGCAAAAACTTGGGGTGTTTTGATGCAATACACTCCCGAGCATGGTTTTCACATCACCAATGCAGCTAAGCGCCAAACCACAGCGAGTCACCCCGTGGCATGGTTTAACGCAGAAGATTTGTATTTAACCCATGAACAAGCTCGAGAATTACAACTCGAGCTACGAGGCTTAATCGAAAAGTATCAACAAAACACTGGTTCAGAGCATTACATTTTACAAAACGGTTTGGTCTGGACAAACGAAACGACATAAGCTCGAGTTACAATACCAGTATGCAAATTCTTGTTTTAAACGCTGGCAGCTCGAGCTTAAAATATGCTGTGATAGAAACTAACAATGCACAAACCCTCGCTCGAGGTGTGATTGAACGTATTGGTGTACCCCAAGCTGCCTATGTCCGAGGTAACGAAATTGTCAAAGTGCTGGCAATGGATCATGCCCAAGCTTTAACTGCCATTGCTAAGTACGAAAATTTCTCGAGTGTGCAAGCGGTTGGGCATCGGGTGGTACATGGTGGATTGGCTTTTACAGCGCCAACCAAAATAAATCATGAAGTGCTTGGTGTACTCGAAGAGAATGCCAAATTTGCGCCATTGCACAATCCAGCCAATATCACAGGAATCAAAGCGGCTCGAGCCATTCTGCCAAATCTCGAGAATGTTGCTGTTTTTGATACTGCCTTTCATGCCACGCTGCCAGAACATGCGTACAGTTACGCAATTCCTCGAGAACTCACCACTCAGGGTTTACGGCGATTTGGCTTTCATGGAACCAGTCATGGTTTTGTGGCACGTCAAGCCGCTCAATTCTTAAATCGTCCACTCGAGCAATTAAAACTGATTATTCTACATATCGGCAACGGAGCCAGTGCCAGTGCAGTTCAATTTGGGCAGAGTATAGACACCACAATGGGTTTTACACCCCTCGAGGGCTTGGTAATGGGAACGAGGTGCGGAGACATAGATGCTGGGCTTGTTCTCGAGCTTGTACGGCGCAATGGTATCGAAACCACTGATGCGTTGCTGAATAAACAATCTGGAATGCTTGGTATGGCAGGAGCCGCCGATTTACGTGATGTCTGGAAAGCTGCCGATACGGGCAACCATGCCGCACAAAACGCACTCGAGGTATTTGCTTACCGTATTCAAAAAACCATCGGCGCCTACAGTGCCGCCCTCGAAGGAGCTGATGCTATTGTCTTCACTGCAGGCGTTGGCGAAAACGACACCCGTACTCGAGCCAAAATTCTCGAGAAAATGAGATGGTTAGGCATTGAACTTGATAGTCAAGCCAATGCCGCTCGAGCCACACGTATCTCAACCCTCGAGTCAAAAGTCCAAGCTTTGGTCATACTCACCAACGAAGAACTTGCCATCGCCCTCGAGACACAAGCTTTACTCGAGTAAGGCTTTATACAGTCACTGCCGCAAAGGCTTTGGCGTGTAAACCAACCCACGTTTCAAGGCTAGTTAATTGAACAGGCAATTGCTCGAGAACTGCCACCATGTTTGTATTCATGGCATCATCAGATTGAGCATTTGAGTGGGTATATCCAGCCCGAATGGCTTCGCCTGCTTCTGCACCCATAATTTTGGTCATGGTGGCTGCAAATGCTTCTGGGCTGATGGCTTGGTAAGTTATGGGACGGTTTAAGCCTTTGGTAAATGCCTTGGCAATGGCTGCTCCGTCCAAGGCTTCTGGTCCACCTAATGCAAAGCGCTGACCAGCCAAAGCAGGACGTGTCAGTGCTGCTACTGCTAAAGCCCCAAGGTCTTGACTTGCAAGCCAAGAAACACGCATTTCGGCACGGTGTGGGTAAGTCACTGCGGCTTGGTTTTGAATACTTGGTAAGCACCAAGGACCCAGAAAATTTTCCATGTACACCCCAGGTTGCAAAATAATGTTAGGAATACCACACGTGCTGATAAAATCGGCTAAGTGAATCCGAAAATCCAACATTGGAATGCCTGTTGGAGCAGCTGGTGCTTGACCACTGGCATTAAAAACCAAGTGATTTACCCCTGACTCCTTGGCTGCTCGAATCGCATTGCCAAGCAATGCAAATGGATCACCTTGAGCCGAAAATGGCAGCATCAAAAAGACCCCATCTACACCGGCACTGGCGTGTTGCAAACTCGTAAAATCACTCAGGTCGCCCTGAATGACTTCTGCCCCTTTAGCTTGCAAAGCCAGTGCTCGTTCAGGTTGACGCACAATAACCCGCACTGAATGACCAGCCTCGAGTAATTGCCTAGCAACTGGTTCGCCCTGAGAGCCAGTTGCACCGTAAGTCAGAAATAACGACATAATAACCTCCTGAGCTTGGTTTTCTAACACCAAACTTCATAACAAAAAATGGTTTGTTTAATTCAAGACTATTTGTCTCTTGGTTATTAAACACGCTTTTATTCAATTTGTGAAGTAGTTACGTAAAAGTGCTATAGTTACCTTATATGAACAAAAATGTGATTCGCAAATCAACGGGGTCTGACCTCGAGTATCACCAACGAATTCCCATTCAGCCTGAATGTACAGTTGAACGTACCCTTGAGGTAATCGGTGGCAAATGGACGACCCTGATTTTACGAGATTTACTGATAGGAACGAAACGATTTGGCGAATTGCGTTCCAGCCTTGGTAACATCCCACCTAAAACTCTGACTGAACGTCTGCGAGACCTTGAAGAACATGGTGTACTGATACGAATTCAATTTCCAGAAATCCCCCCTCGAGTCGAATACACCCTGACCGATAAAGGACGTGCTTTAGGTGCAATCATCAATGCCATGGCACAATGGGGTTCAGACTGGACTTAACCAATTTGTAACTCGAGACGTGGCACACATTGCAAATCCTTTGTTAAAAACAACTTATTGCAATTTAACCCAAAGCCTGTATTCAGCCGTTGAATGAGCCACCACAAACATAAAATAATCACCTGATGCAGGAATTTTGCCTACCCAACGAGTTTGTTTACTCGAGAAGCGTCCGAATTTTACAGGTTCAGCCGAAAAAAACGAAGCCGAACGACTTATACTGAACGAAGCGGAGTTCTTATTCTCGAGTTTCCAAGTCAATTGCAAAGTTAAGATCTGACCTTTTAGGGCTTTAATCACATAGGCATCATGCGATTCGCCACCGATTATCGCCGACCCCAAAATGCGCTTGGCAGACATATTTGTTTGTGCTCGAGTCAAACCGCACAACAAAAGAACAACCAATACCCAAGAGAATTTCATGTCTAAAGCCTAGCACTTCTTAGCGTTTTAACGATGCTTTACGTTCACGCATCGCCTCGAGAATCAAGGCTTTCACAGCAACTGATTTTGCCATTTGTAAATCCCGAACTTTCACATGACGCAAAGCTTTACCAGTCCCCTCGAGCAACCCATTTGGATCGGGAAGATTTGCACCATGATAAAAACCAAGATTGACATAATCCTTTTGTGGCATCAGATACGCATACGCCTCAGACATTTTCTTAATACCAAAACCATACGCTACTGAACGCTCACCAACTCGAGGTACTTCGACTGTATCGGCAAAAAGTTCAATCATGAGCGCTCGAAAGAACTCGAGCATTTCCTGAACTTCTGGGGTTGTATTGACCAGTAACTCTTCAAAGTGACCTAAGGTGTTATCGGATGTCATACGTTTGTTCCTTTGAATGATTAATGGCATCTTTCTGTGTAGTACAAATTTTTGCCATCTTTAGAGATAAACCACCAACCGCAACCACCGTCGCCATAACTCACATCAAATGGTTGGTCAATTCGAGCACTAACTGTGCCTGATGCTTCCATCTGCATCAGTAAATTCCAATTGCTCATTGCCTCGTCACTGCTTTCTGGAAAGTCATCATCGTCCCATAAATTTGGTGTTCCACCAATTTTGTGACCAGATAACAATTCCCAGTAATCATTTTGCTTAGCCTCATCCCAATTTTCACGCTTTTCATGGAAAATATAAGCTGGATCATCTCCTGCAATGCACTCAACACGGCATTCGATACCTACTAATGGATTCTCTTGAGTACTATCGTATCTCCAAGCTGAAGGTCCGATGGCTTCATGTAAGAAAGCATCGGGGAATTTTGTATCCCAATCCCAAGCACGAAAAACAATATTTCCCGGTTGTAAAACTATGGCAGTATTGCCATGATCAGTTGACCAATCGTATTCTTCATCAGATGCACCATGAAAAATATAAGCCATTTTTGCTTCAATATTGCCAAAAATTTCTGGCTCTAGTCTAATCTGACAAAGAAAAGGGATTTTTTTTCCGTTAGTACCATCCACTGCCCAACGAGGCTCATCGATCCAAACAGGTTGACCACCGAATTTTGTTATTGGCTCGAGAATCGGTGTGCTTACAGCTGTAAAACCAATCATTTGTAATTTGGGAATTCGTTTTTTCTCAATGGACTTCTTTTCACGCTCTCCAAGAATTGCGTCTACGTAACCATTCTTGCGTTTCTCTTTGATTCTTTTCTCGGCTTCTGCAAGGGCAGCCTCATAACTCGAGAAACTTTTTTTCTGAATTTGCCCAGTATCACCAATGCGTCCATAACGAATGGTTAATTCTGTATTCTCAAACTGTATTTCGTAGAATTTGTGTTGAGCACCTTCACTCAGCTCAAGATACCAGATCATGATTATGATTTTAACGTAAATTATAATTGAGTCAACCCTTGACGTAAGCCACGGCATACGGCAAAATATAATGCAGCGTTGAATCGCAGGAAGTACCACGGAGTTCAATCTCGAGCGAGTTGCGGGCGGTGAAAGCGCAACGATGAAGAGCCGTGCGAAAGGCAGCGAGGAGCTTAGTTGTACAAAGTGTCTCGAGTTACACCACAGACAGTGGTCTCGAGGAACTGGGGTGGAACCGCGCAGGCTGCCGAGGCATATTGGCACAGACTGCGTCCCCAGATGGCAATCTTTTAGCCATCTGGCTTTTTGCTTGCCAAAAGGAGGCCCTATGCCCGCAGAAACAATGGAAGAATTGGTAAGTTTGTGTAAACGTCGGGGTTTTATTTTCCCTGGCTCGGATATTTACGGTGGTTTACAAGGCACCTACGATTTTGGTCCGCTTGGTGTGGAATTAAAAAACAACCTCAAAGCCGCGTGGTGGCGTTCAATGATTTACGAACGCGACGATGTCGAAGGCTTAGACTCGAGTATCCTGACCCATAAATTGGTTTTGCGCCACTCGGGGCACGAAGCCACTTTCTCCGATCCACTGGTAGATAACCGTGAAAGCAAAAAACGCTACCGTTTAGATCATTTGCTCAAAGAACAAACCCCAGATGTGCTCGAGGCAATTGCCACAGCTTTAAAGCTCGAGAATACTATTTCGGCTTTGGTGGCAGGGTTATTAGCACATGCCGACGCTGGAACAGTCTTAACCAATGCCAAAGTGATCGAACCAGGCGAGAAGAAACCCAGTGCTTGGACACAACCACGCTTGTTTAACATGATGTTCAAAACTACGGTTGGACCAGTGGTAGACGAAGACTCCTACGCGTACTTGCGCCCAGAAACTGCCCAAGGTATTTTTGTCAACTTCAAAAATGTGGTGGACAGCACCTCGAGAAAACTACCTTTCGGCATTGCCCAAATTGGTAAATCCTTTCGTAACGAAATCACGCCACGCAACTTTATTTTCCGTGTCCGTGAATTCGAGCAAATGGAACTCGAGTTCTTTTGTGTACCCGGCACCGACGAAGAATGGCATGATAAATGGCTCGAGGCTCGAATTGAATGGTGGCAAAGCGTTGGGTTATCAAGGGATCGGATTCAAATTTTCGATGTACCAAAAGAGGACTTATCACATTACAGCAAACGCACTTACGATCTGATGTACAAATACCCAAGCATTGGTTTTGAAGAAATTGAAGGCATTGCTAACCGCACCGATTTTGATTTGGGTAGCCATACCAAAAATCAGGAATCATACGCGCTGCAAGCCAAAGTCGAACCAAACGCCGACAGCACCGAAAAACTGAGTATTAGCCATCCGGAAACCCAAAAACCCATTATCCCATTTGTTATCGAACCATCGGCAGGTGTGGATAGAGGAGTGCTGGCAGTCCTCACCGAAGCGTACACCAAAGAAACCCTCGAGAACGGCGAAGAACGCATTGTGCTTAAACTCCGACCGCACCTCGCGCCAATCAAAGTAGCGGTTATTCCACTTGCCAAGAACCGCGAAGAAATAACTTCGGTAGCCAAAAGTTTAAAAGCCAAATTGCAAAAGCTCGGGCTTGGGCGAGTGCTGTACGAAGACACAGGCAACATCGGCAAAGCGTATCGCCGCCACGACGAAGTAGGCACACCGTTCTGCATCACTGTGGACTTTGACACCATCGGACAAGGCAAAGACGGCGACTCGAGCCTAATGGACACCGTGACTATCCGAGACCGTGACACAATGGCACAACAGCGATTAAATATGAACGACCTCGAGCAATTCTTGCGAGAGAAATTACGGTAAGTAATCAAACCTAAAATGCCCCAATCAACTGATTAGGGCATCAAAAAAATTCAGGTGAAAATGAATGGATAGATACACACGCATTCTCTACTCGTTGCAACATCGTCCGTTGCTAACTGAACCAAATGGTATTTCGTTAGTTAGTATTATCAGCATTCCTGAAGACACAGATTTTAATACTGTTAGACGCGCTTTAGACATCGTTCGTTATATTCATGGTGATGGTAACTTACCAGCAATTAGCGTCCAATCATTTCAAGACATCAATCCAGCTGCTTTAGAATACGATCAGAACAATGACGGTACAATTCGACCTCGAGCTATTCTGGTCAACCTCGAGCTTGGATATTCCGAATATGATGTGATTCACGAAATAGGACATCTGCTAGATATTGCGATTGCCCAAAATCAATATGCCAGTCGAATCAATCACCCTTTACTCAAAGCGTGGCGCGAAGCTATCGAAAATACCAAGACCGTTCAACAATTACACCGTTTAGAAGCATACGATGTAGACCAAGAAGAATTACAATATTTACTTGATCCAGCCGAACTATTTGCTCGTTCTTATGCTCAATTTATTGCAACTGCAAGTACGGATAGTACGTTCCGTAATGAAGTCGGACAACAAGTAAGCCATGTGTTGCGGACAAGATTATTTGCCCGACAATGGAATAATGAAGAATTTGAACCTGTTGCCTATGCGTTTGAACAATTGTTTGCTAGACTAGGTTGGGTGAAATAATGGTACAAATTCCAGAATTAAACATTGCAGATGAAAAAGTGCCACTTGAGCAAGCAATGGCTTATGTCGTGGATAAGTATGGTTACACCCCTAAAGAAGCACGTAATTACGTTATGCGAAAACGGCATGGATACGAAAAGCGTGAAACCTTACCAGATGGTACCGTTCGTGTGACAATGTATTGACAATAAAACTTGCATATGAACGACCTCGAGCAATTCTTGCGAGAGCAATTACGGTAAATAAAATGTGGGTGGGCAACTGCTCACCTAATTTGTTTTGATGTGCTAAGTATCTTTATGCTCTTGCTTCAATACGTTGACACAAGTTCTGCACAATAATCAGATGCTCGGGCATAAGTTTGCTTTGGTAGATTAAAGCACTTCTGGCGTATAAAACTAGTGCTGCTTCGGCTCGAGCAATGATACTTTCAGAATCAAAGCCAAGAGCTTTCCAGAATGCGTTTCTCCAAATTTCGTCGGGTTGGGCATCTCGGACTGAACTCCAAAAAATGTTTTCTGAATTGGTCAGTACTCCACTAGCTAAAGCACCAACATTAGCTAAATTGGGTAATAGGTTTACCATGGCATACAATACTTTCTCGAGATGCTGTTGTTGCAAACCACCAAGAATTTTTTGCACATACTCAGCATTTTCTGCCAGTACCCAACTGATGCTGATGTCAGCAGCCGCTTGTACTGTTTCCCACTTAAAATCTCGAGCACGTTGCTGCAAGTTGACATACCAGTTTTCGGGGTCAAACATGATTTTGGCTTCTCGAGTTGCGCCAATGTTTAGCAGCGCCTTCCACGGGTCAGAAAGCATCAATTCACGGTTTGTGGTATCCAAAAAATTGATGTTCACCAAACGATTTTCAAAGTAAAACATTTGATCTGGTGGACGTTCACCATGGACAATCACATGAATGTCTACATCGCTGAACGCATTCATTCGGTTTCGAGCAGCACTGCCGATCAAAACAACACTCAGTGTATTGGGATTCTGCTCGAGAGGTGCAATAATTTTTTGTAGAAAGTCCATACTTCAGTGTACGACTTACTAATCATCACTTGCATAATATGAGAAGCAAATTCACCGAACAAATTACTCACAACAAAGCCGTTGCTGTGGCTGTTTGCATTTGCTCCTCGAGCCAGAATAAAACTTCTATTTTCTAATTCGAGACTTGGGTGCAAGTTGTATCTTTTTGCCAAATGCTAGAATTACGCTATGAGCGAAAAAATCCAAGACATCCTTGTATTCCAATTTTCTGCTTCGTTGCAAATGCTGGGCAATGCCATTCGTGCTTGCCCTGATGAAGTCTGGGGCAATGAAATCAGTTATTACGAGTTTTGGTATTACGCTTATCACACGATTTTCTGGACAGATTTTTATTTGTCGGATGTGCCAGAAGAAGATTTTCGTCCCCCTGCACCATTTACGCTGGGTGAATTTGAAGCTGATATTTTACCACCTCGAGTGTATACGCCAGCCGAATTGCTCGAGTATCTCGAGTTTGTGCAGACCAAGTGTAAAACGTATATCTCGGGGTTGACTGCCGAAAGCATGATGCAACATCTCAAAATTGGCAAACGTGATTACAGCCGTCTCGAGTGGTTGTTGTATAACTTGCGGCATGTTCAACATCATGCTGCACAACTGAATTTATTGTTGCGGCAACGCACAGATTCTGCGCCAAACTGGGTCTCGAGAGGTAAAATTTAAGCAAGACTACTGCGCTTGTCATGCCGTTGCCATCTTTCTCGAGTAACCTTTTTTCATGCGTTTACTCTGGGCTTTATTGGCAGTGTTTGCTGTACTGTTTTCACTTGTTACGGCGAATCAATTGCAATCTGGGCGAGCTATTCGTGATGTCGAAACGCTGGTTGGCTTTGGTGCTCGAGTTTCGGGTAGTACCAATCTCGAGGTGGCGGCAAAGTTTTTGCAATCGGAGTATCAAAAAGTTGGTTTGAAAACGGAAATTGAACTGTTTTCTTTTGAGCGTTTGCGTGATTTTGGCTCGAGTGTCACAGCGGGTTCGCAAAAATTGGCTGCGGATACGTTGTACAGTTCGCAAATTTCGGATATCGAAGGTTTAGCTGTGCGTGTACCAAATTTTGGTAGCAAAGAAGATTATCAGAACCTCAGTGTCAAAGCTCGAGTGGTGCTGGTCAAGCGTGGTGGTATTCCATTTCTCGAGAAAGCTCGGGCGGCTCAAGCGGCTGGGGCAATTGCTGTGGTGATTGTCAATAGTGTGCCTGGGCGGTTAAGTGCTAATTTATTGGGTGATTTTGCTATTCCTGTGGTGGCAGTTTCTGGTGCGGATGGGACTCCGTTGCTTGAGCAAGTTGCAAAAAACGCTGTGCGCTTGCGAGTGATTGCTGATGTTCGCCGCACTTCCATTACTGGGCGTAATGTTGTGGCTAGGGGTTCGGATGCCGCCCCAAAACTGATTCTTGGAGCGCATTTTGATAGTGTGCCTGGCAGCCCAGGAGCGAATGATAATGCCAGTGGCACAGCTGCAATTCTCGAGATGGCACGACGTTTACCTGCATCTCTAAGGGCACAAATTTGGTTTGTGTCTTTTGATGCCGAAGAAGATGGTTTGCTTGGCTCGAGTGCTTTTGTGCAGAATTTACCTACGGCAACTTTGGATGGTTTAAAAGCCATGCTGAATTTTGATATGGTCGCTGTGAATAATAAAATTTCGGTGGGGGGCTCGAGTTCGTTAACGAAATTGATTCGTGGGATTCAGCCAAATATTGGAGAATTTCAGGATTTTGCGGGTTCAGATCATGCCAGTTTCTTAGCCGAGAGCGTGCCTGCTGTGTTTTTCTGGCGTGGATTTGAACCTAATTATCATTTACCATCTGATAGCAAAGTGGATGCTGTACTGCTCGAGGAAACCATTTCGCTTGGTCTCGAGACTGTGCAAAAATTATTGGGTCAATAAGTACAGGTCTTGCTATTTTACTTGTGGCTTGAAACTCTCGAGATTTCAAGAAAACCCTGTGTGGAACGTGATCGTAGGGGCGAGGCATTCCTCGCCCCTACGGGGAATTTGCTGTTTTAGTCGCGGAGTTTTTTGGCTGCGTCAATTAGCGCAGGCATAATCGTATGTAAGTCACCAATAATGCCGTAATCAGCAACTTTGAAAATAGGGGCTTCTGGGTCTTTGTTAATGGCAATAATATTCTTGGATTTTCCCATGCCCGATAAGTGCTGCACAGCTCCTGATACACCCACGGCAATATAGGCGTTGGGTTGAACTGTTTTACCTGTTTGACCAACTTGTTCTCCGTATGGTCGCCAACCTGCATCTACAGCGGCTCGAGTCGCACCAACACCTGCTCCGATAACATCGGCAAGTCCTTCGATTAGGGCAAAGTTTTCTGGGCTGCCCAATCCACGTCCACCAGTGACAACAAGACTGGCTTCGGTGAGGGCAACTCGAGTGGTTTTTTCTTGGATGCGTCCGAGAATATTGACACCACTGGCAGTTAATTCAAGTTCGACTTCGTATATTTCACCAGCAGCTCGAGTTTCAGCTATTGCTTGGGTGTTTGGTTTAACACTGCATACAACAATCGGTGCAGTGGCTTCTAGGGTTTCTGTGACTCGAGCTAAGAAGGCGTAGTGTTGGATGCGTAACCCACCTTCTATGCGTTCTATGTTTGTGGCATCTTCAAGGTAAGCTGCATCTAAGCGCACGGCGACTCGAGGGGCGAGTTCGCGTCCACCTCGAGAACCTGCCAGTAAAACGATTGTGGCTTCGGCTTGCTCAGCTAAATCAGCAATTGCTTTGGCAAATGTTTTAGCGGTGTATGGCTCGAGTAGTGCATCTTCGCAAACCAAAACTTGATTGGCATATTGGGCGGCTTCAGTTGCGACTGCCCCAGCTCCTGTACCTAGTAACACTGCTGTGATATCTCCGCCAAGTTTTTGGGCTGCACCAAGTAACTCGAGTGCAGATTTTTTAAGTTTTGTGTCAAATTCGCATTGAACGAGGATCATATGTCTCCTTTAAATAACTTTGGCTTCTTCGTGCAGTAGTTTTATCAGTTGTTCAGCAGCAGCGATGGGGTCTTTACCATCTATAAGTTTGTTTAAGCGGGCGCGTTCTTGGATTTCTTGGGCAACAATTTGCACTTTGCTGGTGCTGATTCCGTATTCGGCTGGGGTGGTCTTTTTCAGTTCTTTTTTCTTGGCTTTCATAATGTTGGGTAGTGTTGGGTAACGTGGTTCATTTAAGCCTTGTTGGGTGGTAATAATTGCAGGCAGTGTTAGCTCGAGGCTTTCTTTACCGTCGTCAACATCATGGGTGGCTTTGGCTTGATTATTATCGAGTGTAAGTTCGGTTGTCCAAGTGATTTGATTCCACTCGAGAGCTTCGGCAAGAGCTGCACCAAGGGCTTGTGAATCGGTATCGGCGTGTTGTCCGCCAACAAAAACAATGTCTGGGTTTTCCTCGAGCACCACGGCTTTGAGAATTTTAGCTTGGGATACCACATCAAAAATGGTGTCAGTTTCGATATGAATGGCTCTTTCAATACCCATGGCAAGGGCGCGACGAATGGCATCTTCAAAGCGGTTTGAGCCAAGGGCAACAGCAATGGTGTTGGCACCGCCTTCATTGATTCGTAAGGCTTGTTCCACACCGTATTCGTCCATGCCATCGAGTGCCATTGTGGTGCCATCAAAATCCATTTTGCTTGCTTTGGTTTTGACTTTGGCTTCGGCATCAGGGACTTGTCTGATTAAACACAGGATTTTCATTATTGCTCCTCGAGATTTTATTTATACTCAGTCTAAAATTCGCTTTGTTGCGCGTCAAGCTGCTTTGTCCCAATCATTTTGCCAAATTGCTTAATTTGACTGTGTACTCGAGTCTTCTTGAACGGCGCTTTGGTACGTCCACATCCCAGAGTGGCATAAAAACACTGGATTGATAATGTTTTTGTCCTTCAAATTCGCTGTTAACAGGGTGTGTCCAGAGTGTGGCTTCTCGAGAGAAATTAAAAATCAGCTCTGTGCCTAACCATTGGTCGCGCCAACCAGCGGTTTGAACTGCTCGGTGCTCGAGTTGTGCGCCTAAGTTAGAAACGGCAGTGCCATTGACAATAAATTGGCGATCTACGGATTGGGCTGTGAGCAGTGCAAAATTCCATAAACTGCCAAAGCGCAAAACAATATCCCAATCGCCTTTGTTATGAATTTGGTATTCGATTTCTAAGGTGTTTTCCTTGGGTTTTAAGCGCACCGCTTTTTTGATTTCCACAGCGACGGGTGCACCTGCGGGTCCGCGTACTGTGCCAAGTCGAGTCAGTGTCACACGGTCGCGGTACTTACCGATTTCATATAAGCCATCGGCAAAATCACCCAGTTCAAGATAATCTCCGCTGGCAAAGGCAGCCAGTGTACTTGCTTCAGGCTCGAGGAAATGATCGGTTAAAGATAATTTGTGGCTAAACGGGTCGCAGAGGTTAGCGGCGGCTTCTCGGGCATCAAATTCAAGAATGCCGCCACCTCGAGCCGCACTAAAATACAAATTCATGGTGTGAGCTTCGGCAATCACGTCGGGTGTGCCATCAAAATCCAGATCGCGGTAATTGATATCTAACCAACCGTATTTGCGTGGCTCGAGGATATTCTCGGCTTTGATCAGATTGCGGTACGCCGCAAATCGCAAATAATTGCTGTGCGAGCCACTTTCTTGAAGTACCGCGCTGTCTTCGGCACGCCATAAATGGGCAAAGGCTTCGTCTGGTACCCGAAAGACATCGTTGAGTTTTTCCGAGGCATACCGAATGCGTTGTTGTAAATGCCCAATTCCAGGGTAACGATGCAGCACTTCACGCCAACTCGAGCGAGGTGGTAATTGTGGTGCTGTACTTGGTAAGTAGACCACTTCGGCACGTCGGGTTGCATCGAGTAAGGTGGATAAACGCATGGTTTCAAAATGCTCGAGATGCTCAAGTAAACTCAGGAAGCCCTTGCTACGTCCAGCAATATCCTCGAGTTTAACCAGTAATACAGTATCCCCACTAAATAGGGGCACACTACCTAATTGGGCTTGTGAAGCCCGAAAAACCCGAATCGATTTACCCATTTCTTCGGCAGCAAAAAGCATACCACTCGAGATACCTGCGGTTTGAAAAAGTGTTTCAGGTAAAATTGTAAATTCTAAATCTGTTTCGGCAAGTAAAGCTGGTAATTGTGCTTCCCAAGCAAATTCGGGAGTCCAAATTCCACGTGGTGTTACGTCAAAAAATTTCTCGAGTAATATTGTGTGGGCTCTGACTTGCCCTAGGACATCAGCTTTTGGGGTAACAGCTAATAATGGGTGGTACATTGCCCCAGTGATAAATTCAACTCTTGAACGCAAAGCCGCTAATCTTGACAAAGCAATTGGCTCGAGGCGCTCTAACCATTCGAGTAATGCCCCAGATAAATACAAATTACTTTTCAGTTTAGGGCGGGCTTCTAAGGCTGCTAAAGCGGGCAAGTACGCATCACGTAAAGCCCGTTGTACACCTTCCTCGAGATTGCCAACAGGTTGATGGGCGTATAAAACCAATGCAATGCGTGGCGTTGCCAAAATCTTCACCTTCTCTGTTAAGTTTCTGCAAAAAAATTGCAATCACATCATCTTGAGCGAATTGCTCGAGATTCGAGATTACTCGAGAGATGCTATTTCGACAAGGGGCGAAGAAAAAAGGGGGCTTGACAGAATAGTGCTGTCTGAGTATTCTGCACACGTTTAGATAAACGTGTGCAGAATATAACTTGTGTCGTCCAAGACACATGTTATTCATTTCTCGAGGAAATCGTATGAGCTTATCTCGTCGTGCCACAATCAAAGATGTTGCCAAGGCAGCAGGTGTGACGTACCCAACAGTCTCACGTGTTTTATCTGGTAAACCATATGTGGCAGCCAACACTCGAGAACGGGTGCTCAATGCAGTCAACGAATTGGGTTACCGACCATCAGCCGCAGCCCGCAGTATGGTCACGCAACGCACCAATTTAATTGCCATGCTTGTGCCACACCTGACCGACCCTAATTTTGGTGTTTTATTTGCAGGCGCAGAACGCGAAGCCAGAGAGTCTGGTTATAGCGTGCTGGTGACAGATTTTGATTCAGCTACCGATACAGGCGGTATTCTTGCCGAACATCGCGTGGATGGTGTCCTAATTCTCGAGCCACAAAATTTTTATCGCCAAGACCGTGTCACAGAACTCCTAACCGAACTGCCCGTAGTCGAACTCGATGATGCTCCTATAGATCATAAAAATGGTGGCAGATTAGTTGCTCAGCACCTACAAAGCCTTGGGCATCAACAGGTTGTTTTTGTTGGCGGACCACCTAGCGCACCACATGCCACAGGGCGTTACGCAGGTTTACTCGAGCTTTACCCTCAAGCCAAATGGTTCAGTGGCGATTGGACAGTCGAAAGCGGGGCATCTTTACTCGAGGCAGCCATGACCAGCCAACCAACAGCTATTTTTGCTGCTAACGATTATGTGGCTTTGGGTTTAATGCACGCTTTACAAAACAGAGGTTTACACATTCCAAACGATATTTCAGTTGTTGGTTTTGATGACATCCCACTTGCTAAATACTTTGCTCCAGCATTAAGTACAGTCCAACAACCACTCGAACAACAAGGCGCTCGAGCGGCTGCATTGCTGATTGCTAAGTTACAAGGTCGAGTGCCAACCCGTCCCCAAGCAGAAACACCTCTTTTGGTTATTCGCCAATCAACTGCGCCACCTAAATTAACTTACATCACTTCAGGAGGTGTTTAGCTCCTGAAGTCTTGGAGCCAATGATAAAACATGTCTAATCAGTTCTGCCGTAATTTATGTTAATCTGAAATCCGCAATAAAAATTCAGGAGGATGGAATGAAAAAGTGGCTATTAGTGGCACTCGGTGCTGTTGCAGCAGGTACAGCAGCAGTTGTAGCGCAAAGCGGTGCAACAGGTAATTTGGTTTATAACTCGCAAGCATCTGACCCAGCTCCACGTAAATTCGACGAAGATCAAGTCGCAATTTTCAAAAAGCAATACCCAGGTATCAACATGACACATAACATTGTTGATATTGAAGGTTTCAAAACAGCTATTCGCACTTACTTGGCTTCGGATAATCCACCAGACGTGCTGACTTGGTACGCTGGTAACCGTATGCGTGCCTTTGCGGAACGTGGTTTAGCGGCTGATATTAGCGATGTCTGGACAAAAAATGGTTGGACAAAGTCATTCCCTAAAGGTATGCAGGAACTTTCTAAATCCGAAGGTAAATTTGTTTTCGTGCCAACCAACTATTACTGGTGGGCAATGTACTATCGCAAAGATACCTTTGCTAAACTTGGCTTAAAAGAAGCTACTTCATGGACTCAACTGCTTGGGCTGTGCGACAAACTTAATGCCGCAGGTATCACACCAATCGTAACGGGAAGCAAATTCCTCTGGCCTCTTGGTGGTTGGTTTGATTTCCTCAACATGCGTGTCAACGGACCAAAATTCCACTTTGACGTAACCGATGGAAAAATCCCATACACTGATGCTCGAGTTCGTAAAGTCTTTACCTACTGGAAGCAACTAATGGATCGTAAGTGCTTCAACTCCGATAGCGCTTCCTTAGATTGGCACGAAGCTGCTGCACTGATGACAGCTACCGAACCAAAAGGTGGTATGTTCTTAATTGGTGATTTCATCCGCGACCAATGGAAAGACGGCAACGAAAAAACCCAACTTGATTTCTTCCGTTTCCCAATAATTAACAGCCAAGTTCCAGTGGGTGAAGAAGCACCAACCGACGGTTACTTCTTGCCAGCCAAAGCCAAAAACCTTGACAACGCCAAATTATTCCTCGGTTTTATTGGTTCTAAAGAACTTATGGAAAAAGGTGTTAAAGAACTTGGTCGTCTTGCCCCACGCAGCGATGTAGACCCAGCTTTGTATGCCAGTAAGCCACAAATTGCTAAAGCCCAAGCCACGATTATTGGTAAAGCCGATGCAATTGCACAATTCTACGACCGTGACACCGACCCAGAAATGGCAAATATCGGTATGAAAGGTTTCCAAGAATTTATGTCCAACCCAGGTGCTTTGGATAGCATCCTCAAGCGCTTAGAAGCTGCTCGTGTTCGTATTTTCAAATAAAGCCTTCTCGTAATAGATGCCCCGCCCTCCACATCGGGGGCGGGGTTTTCTTTCCATAACTCGAGAAAGGGGTTTACATGGTGCAAGTTCCAGTGCGAACCATCAATCGACAGCAACGTGCACAACGTCAGTTTTTAACTATTTTATCATTTCTTGCGTTGCCATTAATTCTCTATACTGTGTGGGTCATTTATCCAACCTTCCAGACGTTGTTACTCTCTGTCACCGATTGGGATGGATTGTCAAAAACATGGAATTATGTGGGTGCTGAAAATTTCAATCGTTTATTTAGCGAAGACCCTTTTCGCAAATCTATTATCAATAATATCCTTTGGATTATTGTATTTATTACTATTCCACCAGCTGCTGGACTGGGTTTAGCCATGGTGCTTAATACCGATGTCAAATACGACCGCTTCCTGAAAACAGCGTATTACTTGCCATTGGTATTAGCAACTGTGGTTGCAGCTGTGGTTTGGGCACAAGGTATTTACAATCCACGCACAGGTTTAATCAATACGATATTATCGCTGTTTATTGGTAAATCAGCTTTTGAAATCGAATGGTTAGGCAATCCTAACCTTGCTATTTGGAGTGTTATTGCCGTAGCCGTATGGCGACAAGTCGGCTATGTGATGATTCTCTACTTGGCTGGCTTAAAAACTGTGGATGCCGAAGTACTCGAGGCAGCCAAAATGGATGGAGCCGAAGGCTGGACACTCTTTCGGTACATGGTCTTCCCAATGCTTGCACCAGTTACCACCATCGTCGTTGTGATCAGCATCATAGATAGTTTACGCTCCTTTGATATGGTCAACATCATGACTCGAGGTAACCCATTTGACTCGAGTAATGTGCTGGCTAATTACATGTATTTATCCTTCGAGGATTACAAGATGGGTTATGCAGCCAGTATTGCTGTGGTGCTATTTGCCATAAGCTTAGTCTTTATTTTCTTGTACTTACGAGAAGTGATGCGACAGGAGGAAGCAGCATGAGCGCCACAGTACAAGAAATGCGAAGTATCGCCACGAAAAAAGAGAAGAAAAGAGGAGTGCATCCAGTCATTCTAGCAATCGTCTGGATTGGTGCATTCGTTTGGTTGATACCCATTGCAGGGGCTGTACTCACCAGTTTGCGTGGCTTTGACGACTTTAATGCTCGAGGTTTCTGGAGTATCCCTGAATCTTTGACCCTAGACAATTACGTGCGTGCATGGGGTCGAATGGGTATCAATCGGTACTTGCTTAATAGCTTTGTGATCACTATCCCATCGTTAATTGGTTGTGTGATGTTGGCAAGTATGTGTTCATATGCCTTGGTGCGATTTCAGTTCAAACTGGCTAAACCACTGTACTTTATGTTTGTTGGTGGATTACTTTTGCCTTTTCAAATGTTGCTGCTACCTGTGTTCAAACTGAGCAACGATTTTGGTATTTATAACACTTACTGGGCACTGATTTTCTTTCACACTGCTTTCCAACTTGCCTTTAGTACCTTTGTTCTGCGTAACTTTATGAAAACAGTACCAGCCAGTTTATTTGAAAGCGCCATGATAGACGGCGCAGGAGAATGGACAATTTTCTTACGAATCGCTTTTCCACTCATGCTGCCCGGTATTGCCAGTCTAGCTACCCTCGAGTTCACATGGATTTTTAACGATTACCTCTGGGCTTTGGTACTGGTGACTGACAACGCCTTAAAACCAATCACCACTGGTTTAGCCAATTTACGAGGGCAATTTACCACCGATTACCCTTTAATTGTGGCTGGTAGTATTCTTGCCTGCACCCCAACGTTAATTGTTTTCTTTGCCTTGCAACGCTACTTCATTGGTGGTTTAACTGTTGGCGCAACCAAAGGTTAAACCTTATCCTGCACAACAAAAATACGACTGCTCGAGGTAGCAGTCGTATTTTTATAGCTCGAGCCAAAATCCAGTCACGCTCCAGTCACGCACCCTTGGGTAAGGTACAGCCAAGGAGAACAACCCATGCGAAAAAAATCCCCAGAATACTTACGACGTGCCAAGCAACGATTCCTCGAGGGCTTATGGTATCGAACACCTATCGAAGCTGTTGAAGCAGGTAAACGTACCCTCGAGCAATGGGCGGATATCCTGAGCGAAGAACGTGAACTCGAGCGGCGCACTGCTAGAATTGCTGAGGTTGCAGTGCACTATCTCGAGTAAAAAATACCGACCTTGAAAACTTCAAGGTCGGTTTACGAAAAAAATTAGTTAAAAACGGTCTCGAGTGCAGCCAGTGCCGCACTGACATCTTTAATACCACCCGCTTGTGCCATGGCTGGGCTGCCACCGCCATTGCCACCACCTGCTTGGGCAAGTTTACGAATAATATCGCCAGCTTTGATGCCTTTGCTGTTTGCTTCTTTGGAAACTTTGACCACAATACCGCCACCTGAACCAACCACAACAATATCAGCTTTGCTTTTGTCCATCAGATCGTCCGCCGCAGTTTTCAAGGCTGCACCTTCGACTCCCTCGAGTTGTAATCGAGCCGCTTTGAAGCCAGCAATCTCGAGGCTGTCCACATTTGCGCCCCCAGCAGTTTGGGCGCGAACCACAGCGGCTTTGAGGTTAGCAATTTCTTTGGCAGCCACTTTTTGTTCATCGAATAATTTTTCTAAGCGCTCAGGTAATTGCTCTGGGGTGGTGGTTAAGGCTCGAGCGGCGTTTTTCAATTGTTCGATAGCAGAGCGCGTGTATTGCACAGCTGCTTCACCACAAAGAGCTTCGATACGGCGCACGCCTGCTTTGATACTTTCTTCGGAAACAATTACAAAGCTGCCAATTGAACCTGTGCTTGGCACATGTGTACCACCGCAGAGTTCTTTGCTCGAGATTTGTTTGACACTGTCTAAAATACCAATGCTCGAGACATCACCGTTTACGCTAACCACTCGGACAACATCGCCGTATTTTTCGCCGAATAATGCCATAGCACCTGTTTTACGGGCAGCTTCCAGACTCATATTTTCGGCGCTGACACTAAAATCAGCTTGAATCCAACGATTAACCAGCATTTCAACTTTGCTCAGGTCGTCGCTCGAGACGCTTTCGGCATGGGTGAAATCAAATCGTAAGCGATCTGGTGCCACATACGAACCCGCTTGGTTAACACTCGAGCCAAGCACAGCACGCAGGGCAGCTTGCAATAAGTGGGTGGCTGTGTGGTGCCGTTCTGTGGCGCGGCGAGCAGATGTTTCGACACTGGCTTGGACGTTATCCTCGAGTTTGATTGTGCCACGTAAAATCGTGCCTTCGTGAACAAAAACCCCTTGAGCAGTTTTGAAAGTGTTTGCCACAGCAATTTCTCCGCTTTGCATCGCCGAAATTGTCCAGTGCAACATGCCAGTATCACCGATTTGACCGCCGCCCTCAGCATAAAATGGCGTGGACTCGAGAATAATTTGTACCAATGCGCCTTCGCTGGCACTCGAGACAAGTTCGTCATTGGCAACAATACCAATCACTTTGGCAGTGGTTTGGGTACTCGAGTAACCGACAAAATCGGTGGCAGCAATACTCTCGAGTAGATTGCTTTGCCCTTCAAATAAGCCGCGCTTAAATTTGCTGGCACCTCGAGCCAAGGCTTGGGCTTTTTTTAGCGCAGCTTTGTAGCCGTCTTCGTCTACGCTAACCCCACGTTCTTCGACAATTTCTTTGGTTAAATCCAGTGGAAAACCAAAAGTATCATAGAGCGTAAACGCGTCATCACCCGAGAGTACATCACCTGATTTTTTGTGCTCGAGTAATTTCTCGAGGCGAATAATACCTTTGCCAAGGGTTTCAAGAAAACTGGTTTCCTCGAGTCTGATTTGTTTCGCCACACTTTCGGCAGCGCCAACCAGTTCTGGATAAGCCACTCCTAGGGTTTCGACAACAATTGGTACAAGTGTGTAAAGAATCGGTTCTTTTAAGCCAAGCAAATACGCATGACGGCTGGCACGACGCATGACTTTACGCACCACATACTCGCGTTCGCCAGTGCCAAAGGTGACTCCATCAGTTAATGTCATGGTGACCATCCGAAGATGCTCGGCAATCACTCGGTGCGAAACACTTTTGGTGCCTTGGTATGGCTTGCCCGACATTTTGACAACGGCACTAATCAAGGGTTTGAAATCGTCAGTGTCGTACAAATCAGCTACATCCTGAGCGATCAGTACCGCCCGAATTAACCCAAGCCCAGTATCAATGTTGCGCCGTCCCAAATCCTCGAGCGCGCCCGTTCCATCTTCGCCATCGGAACGGTTATAGCCTGGGAAAACCAAATTCCAAAACTCGAGAAAACGATCAGATTCAGGGTTTTTAGCATAATCTTCCCAAGTATCGGTGCCGAATGCTTCGCCGCGATCATAAAAAATTTCGGAACACGGACCACACGGACCGTTCGGACCTTTTTTCGGTGCATTCTGCGGCCAGAAATTCTCGTCAGCATCGAAACGATTGACTCGAGATGGGTCTAAACCAACATTTTTTGTCCAGTATTCAAAAGCTTCTTCGTCGTCTTTGTAAATGGTCACATAAATTTTATTGCCATCAAAACCAAGCCACTGCGGGTCAGTAATAAATTCCCATGCCCATTCAATAGCTTCTTTTTTGAAGTAACTATCGAAACTAAAATTACCCATCATTTCAAAAAAAGAGCAGTGCCGTAGCGTCCGCCCGACGTTTTCGATATCACCAATCCGAATCACTTTTTGAGCCGTGGTCACCCGTTTCCATTCGCCTTCAACCCCAGCAAATTTAGCAGGTGCGCCAACAAATTGCGGCTTAAACTGCGACATACCTGCCACACTAAACATCAGCGTAGGATCGGTATACACAGGAATTGGATGCGAAGGAAAACGCAAATGTCCTTTGGACTCAAAAAAAGACAAATATTTTTCACGGATTTGGGAAGTAGATAACATAACCTGCCGAGTGTACCAAACCTCGAGACAAAACAAAACGCAAAATAGCCTATTGTCTATGTGCTACGATTTGCCTCAAGAACCCATGAACAGAACCATCGCCGAATTACCCAAACTGGCGTGCCGAGACCATATCCTCGAGACAACACCCAACCGCCTTGGTTGGCTTGAAACAGTACCAAAACATGAACAACAAAACCGTGATGCACTCTGGTTGCGCTTGAAAACAGACGGGTACTTATTCATCAAAAATGCCATACCCCGTACCGCTTCACTCGAGTTTCGGCAATACTACTTTGTAGCTTTACAAAGCACAGGTTTACTCGAACCAACCACCAACCCCAAAGATGGCATTGCAGCTCGAGCCGAATTTGACCGCGCCATGCTACGAAAAATATTATTTGAAGAGATTGTTTCAGGAGCCACCTACGCAGCATTTTGCGAATCTATTCGCAGTTTTTTTACTTGGTTATTCGACAGCCAAGTCCATCTGCACCAACGCAAACTGATTCGTCACGCTCGAGTGGACGAAACATGGGTTACACCTGCCCATTACGACCTTGTGTACTTACGCGAAGGCACCAAAAATTTGTTATCTGCCTGGATACCACTCGGCGACTGCCCCGTCGAACGAGGCGGACTCACCTACCTCGAGCGAAGTCACAAACACTACGCCATCCAAGACCAACTCGAGAACGGACAACGCCGCGCCGAACACATCAGTTACGACCTACCAGCCCTTGCCAACCAACTCGAGTCACGCTGGTTAATTGCCGATTACCAAGCAGGCGATATGGTCGTACACAGCCCGTACTTACTTCACGCCAGCTTAAACAACATAGACCCAAACAATGCCATGCGATTATCCACCGATATTCGTTACCAACCATTGCACGAAACCATAGATCCACGCTGGCAGAATCATTGGCATGAAGATGATGGGTTATGAAATACCGCTCTACCCCTCTGATGCGCCTCGCTCGTCACCTCCCCAAACTTCGTTTGGGAGAGGCTTTTGAGGCATTTAGTGCTTGTGCTCAGGTTTTAAGTTCTTAGCCTCCCCAAATGCTCGGCATTTGGGGAGGTGGCAAGGAGCGAAGCGACGCGTCGGAGGGGTAGTATGCTTTTTATCTTTTAATGCCAACTTCTTGGAGACAATCAATGACTGATTGCAACTCCTCGAGTACAGTGCGATTTTCAAAGCGAATAATTTTGATGCCATGTTGCTCGAGTATTGTGGTGCGTGCGTTGTCTCGAGCGATACCTTCTGGGGTGTAGTGGTGTGCGCCGTCGAGTTCAATGCCGAGTTTTAGTTTGGCACAGTAGAAATCGAGGATGAAACCTGCGAGTACATGTTGTCGGCGTATTTTGGGTTTGCAGTATCGCAGGTGTTCGTACCAGAGGTGTTGTTCGGCTCGCGTGGCAGTTTTTCGTAATGCTCGAGCCAGTGGCGTGAGGTTCATGACAGGACTGTGCCACCATCTATGTTGATGCCTTGTCCTGTGATGGCTGCGGCGTGGTTTGAGCATAAGAACACGGCGAGGGCGGCAACTTCTTCGCTTGCAACCATGCGTCCAAGGGGTACGTCTTTGATCAGGCTTTTGGTGGCTTCTTCTCGAGTGCGCCCCGTTTTTTCGATGATATTTTGAATGGTTTGTTCAACCATTTCGGTGTGTACCCAGCCCGGGCAGATGGCGTTGACGGTAATATTTTTGCTGGCGTAATCAAGGGCAACACTGCGGGTTAGTCCAAGCATGGCGTGTTTGCTAGCGTTGTAGGCAGCACTGTATCGCAAACCTGCTTTGGCGGCGATACTGGCGATGTTGATGATGCGCCCCCAGCCTTGGGATACCATGCCGTCTATGGTCAGTTGCATCAGTTTCATGGCGGATTCAACATTGACGCGTTGAATTTTTTGCCACAGCGCTTCGTCCATATCGGTAAATTTAATCCCTTGGGTGATGCCAGCGTTGTTAATCAGGATGTCTACATGCCCAAATTCGGCGGTGGCTCTCGAGATTAAAGTGTTTAAACTGCTAAAATCTGCAATATCGGCTGGGACGGCGATGGCTTTTTTGCCTTTGGTGGTGATCTCTGCGACCAATGCCTCGAGTTCAGTTTGGCTGCGAGCTGTGACAATAATATCTGCACCTACGTCGGCGAGGGCAAGGGCTGTGGCTCGTCCGATACCTCGAGATGCGCCGGTAATCAGGGCAGATTTTCCTGTTAAATCTATTTGCATAACATTCCTTTAGAGCACAGCTTGGCTGAGCATTTTGTAGACGGTATCGATGTCTTCGCCTTTACGAAACGATAATGAAATGGGTGCTGATTGCCCGACCACCCAGAGTTTAATTTCTGCGTCTAGGTCTAGCATCCCAGCATTTTCTTTGGAAAAACTCGAGATGCGGTTGTAAGGAATGGTCAGGGTTTCGATTTTAGAACCGGTTAAACCTTGTTTGTTGACAAAGATCACGCGTTTGTTGGTAAAAACAAATTGGTCACGAATCAATTTATACCCAGCAATAATGGTTTCTTCGGGGATTAACAAATTGCCATAATCCTTCTCGAGTTGCTGCAAACTAACACCACTGGCATGACCGAGTAACCCACTGAGTAATCCCATGATTTACGCTCCTGATGGTTCGATCAGCACTTTGCCTGTGCTGGCGCGGGAGAACACAAAATCAAAAGCTTTACCAGCCGTCTCGAGACTGAATACTTCGCCAACTTGTGGTTTGGCTTTGCCACTCTCGAGTAAGGGGTAAATAAATTGGCTGGCTGCAATCATTTCAGCACTGTTGCCCATAAATGGGGTTAACCAAACTCCAATCACCGATACATTTTTTTTCATTAACATGGTTGGGTTGAGTTCGGCACTTTCGCGGCTGGCATTGCCAATCACCATCACCCGACCTAAGTTATTCATGACACTTAATCGATCAGAAAAACCATGTCCACCAGCCACAGACAAGTACACATCCACACCATTTGGGGCAAACTCGAGAATTTTTTGTCGCAACTCTGAGTCATCACCAAGAAATGTTGCATCGGCACCTAGGCTTTTGGCAAGCTCGAGTTTAGCGGTACTCGAAGCAGTAGCAATCACCGTGCAGTTCATGGCTTTTGCTAGTTGAATACTGGCGGTACCCAGTGCACCAGCAGCAGCTTCGACCCAAACCACTTCTTTTTCTTGGACTCGACCGAGGGTTTTTAAGGCAAAGTACGCGGTGTAAAACGATACTGGTAAAGCCGCCGCTTCTCGACCATTCAGATTCGCTGGGATAGGTAAGCAAGCTGCGGCTTGAACCGTGGCATACTCGGCAAAAGCACCGCTGCCACCAAGGGCTGCCACCAATTGCCCTTCTTTAAGGTGTGTCACACCTTCGCCTACGGCTGCTACAACGCCGCTGAATTCCATACCCGGTGTGTAAGGCGTGCGTGTGCGGGTTAAGTACTCGCCACGAACTGCCAGAATATCGGCAAAGTTCAAGCCCACACTCGAGACTTTTAACAATACCTGCCCTTTGCGAACGCTTGGCACAGGAATGGTTTGCACTTGCAAAACCTCGGGTCCGCCGAGTTCTTGCACAACGATGGCTTTCATGGATTCTGGAATCACACCTTAGCTTAGCACTTTGCGTTTTCTCAGTTGCTTGTGCGGTTTCTCATGACTGTACAAGGCAGACTGCGTTTAGCATGAACAAGCAAGACGGAGGTTCTTATGCGTTGGTTACTGCTTCTTCCATTGGTGGCATGTGGTGTTTTTGCGGTGCAAAGCGCACCGACAACACCCGCTAAAAAACTCCTCGAGTTCGGTTGGGATAAACCTCGCCCCGCGCAACTCACCACGGCGCAACTCGAGCAAAGTGTTTTTGATGGTGTGGTGTTTAGAAATGGTGCTTCGGATACCATCATTCAACCCGAGCCTCTGCCCGTGTCGGTATTTGACCAAGATATTGCTCATTTGCAAAAAATAAAGTCAAAAAAACTCGAGAATAGTTTTATGTTGTTAAATGTTAATGCTGCTGCTTGGGATTGGTTTAATGATGCAACGTGGGCGGTGGCAGAGGCAAATTTAGCGCAGATGGCTCGAGTGGCAAAACAAGGTGGTTTGCGGGGCATTTTGTTTGACCCCGAGGTTTACCAATTTGATTTGTGGGCATATCAATCGCAAGCCCAGAAATCCAAGTATTCGTTTGCCCAATTTGAATCTAAAATGCGGCAACGAGGTGCTTCGCTGATGCGAGCCTACGAGCGCGAGTACCCTGGGATCACCTTGCTGTTCTTATATGCTTTTGCGGCTTTTGAACTGCCTGAAAATGCCACTTATGAATCGGCGCATGCCGCCCTCGAGACAGATGGCAGCCTTGGTTTGTTTGCTTCGTTCCTTGAGGGGATGCTGGAGGCTGCTTCGGATCAAGCTGTTTTAATTGATGGTAACGAACCTTCGTATTACTATTTGCGTGGTACAGATTTCGATGATGCTCGAAAGTATTCGCTCGAGACGGCGCAAATAATGGTTGCGCCTGCGTTACGTGCCAAGTATCAAAAGCAAATGCGTTTCTCCAACGCTGTCTACATGGATGGAGTGATGAACCTCTGGGATAGTGCCAGATTCTTTGGGTATTACTTAAAAAACAATACCGAACGTGGTCAGTTAATCACCCACAACGTTTATCATGGTTTACGCACCACTGATGAATTTGTTTGGGTGTACGGCGAGAACATGGACTGGTGGAAACGTACTGCTAACAATGGTGTGGATTTTGCCGAACTCGAGAACCCCTTAAAACAAGGTTTGCTCGAGTTTAGAGCGGGCGCTTTAACCACCAATCCTAGTGCCGCCATTGCGCTTGCCAAAACAGCTTTTGATGCTCGAGTTAACATCGGTGGGGATATTCGAGGAAAAGCTGGGCTGAAAATAGATTTTGGTGCCTTAAAAAATCATTGTGGCACGTGGAACAATGCTCAGCGTTGGAGTTGTACACAACGTGGAGGCTCGAGTTTTACGATCACGCCAACAGCAGCTAATACCACTTTTGACCCACCAAGCAAAACGTACACCAATGTGACTAAGGACAATTGGAGTTCGCATTTCACAGCCAAGTAAGGTTTTAAGCCGTAGACTGTAACTGTGATTGGTTCTGAGATTCTGCATTATAAGATTATGCGTAAACTAGGCGCAGGTGGTATGGGCGTTGTTTATGAAGCGCTTGACACCAAACTCGAGCGTAGTGTTGCCCTAAAATTCCTGACCGATGGCTTAACCCATAATCCGCAAGCCATGCAGCGTTTTGAGCGCGAAGCCAAAGCTGTCTCGAGATTAGATCACCCTAATATTGGCGCGGTTTTTGCTCTCGAGCAAACGGATGACCAAACGTTTTTAGCCATGGCAATGTACCAAGGTCAAACGCTTGCCGAACGAATTGCACAAGGTAATGTGCCTTTGTACGAGGGTTTACGGATTGCTCTCGAAATGGCTCGAGGTTTAGAACATGCTCATGGGCAAGGTGTGATTCACCGAGATATCAAACCAGCCAATATCTTTTTAGCACGAATGCCAAATAGTACAGAGATCATTAAAATTCTTGATTTTGGCTTAGCTCGGCTTGATGATGCCAGCAGGCAATTAACCCGTCCTGGTGCAACTACTGGCACTTTGTTGTATATGGCTCCCGAGCAGTTATCAGGCAAAGCCGATGCCTTAACTGATACTTGGGCATGGGCAGCCGTGACATACGAGATGTTAGCGGGGCGCACACCATTTAACGTGGATGGTATTGGTGCTTTGCTGAACGCTATTCTCAATGGGGTACCTGCACCACTCGAGGAATACCGCACCGATTTACCTAAAATTCTGACCGATGTTGTCATGCAAAGCCTTGCTAAAAACCCGCTCGAGCGTCCGCAAAGTATGAACTTGATTGTGCAACAACTCGAGAGTTTAGTCAGTGGGGAACGCTTTATTGCCAGTACTCAAAACGCGGTTGTTTCGTTACTCGAGCCGCTTCATAAACCAGTAGCAGCCGAATCGTTCGTGCCAGCCATTCAAGACTCGGTTTTTTTTCAGAACCCCTCGAGCTGGGATAGCCAAAAAACGGCAATAGATGCAACAGCCTCGAGTCCGATGATCGAAACTACAGATGAACGTGTGGTGATTAACATTCCAAAAAAACGTCGTCCGTGGATTTTTGCAGCCATTGCTGTGCCTATGCTTGCCATTGCCATATGGTTGATTGTGCCAAAAAATCCGCCACTCGAGCAGTGTGAACCACTCAACAACACAGGTGCCATGCTTGACACTGCCATTAAATGGTCTGCGCCACTGATTCCACTCGAGAACTGCGGTTCGTTCGGCTATGGGCGTGGCAGTGCACTGGCACAATATGCGGGGGCTAGTGAAGTTAAACGGCAGGTTTTGGCTTTGTTACCCGGCACCGTTTTGGTTGCCGATGCGGTGCAATACTCGAGCGACAGCATCATGCGATCCATGCTTGGTGTCAAAGGAATTGCTACACAAAATTCAAGTTATCAAGGCAGTGGTACGCAATTTCTGATTAGCAAAAATAAGCACTTGACAGCACTGTACCCCTCGTATTTGGATAGTGGCACCAGTGGTGAAGCGGTGACATTGGCGGCTCGAGAAGCCAGCAAAAGTTTTTTTGTACTCAATGTCTTTCAAGTAGACGAAACCGATACGGAAATTCAGCGTTTAGATGTAACCACCTCAGATGAGCATTCACAGAATTTTGTTGGTGCGTTATTTGCAGGCAAAACAGCTGTCTTTTTAGGAATTGGGAAAAACCCGAGCAGCAGTAATTTTAATGTCAACGTACCACCAAACATCACGCGGTACATCATCGCTGGTTTACCATCGGGCAAAAGTTACGACATGGTATTTGAACCTGACCGAGGTTGGAATTACATCACTTTAAAACCCGGTAAAAGCGGTACGGTCAACAGTGCTGGGGTGTTAGTGCTCGGTGAAGCCATGCCAAAACTGCGTCGTTAATGCTTTCCAACCAATACCTGTTCGAGTTTCTTTCCATAAATATCTTCGGTTGTTTTATCAAATGTTACAAAAATAATGCGCTCCAAATTGACTGAAAACTCAAGCACTGTTTGCACAGCGATTTCGGCTGCCAGCTCAGGTGGGAATCGGTAAATGCCTGTGCTAATGGCAGGAAAGGCAATGCTGGTCAATTGTTTTTGTACGGCAATCTCGAGTGAATTCCGATAACAAGACTCGAGTAAGACCATTTCGTTGTTTGTTCCACCATTCCACACGGGTCCAACAGTGTGGATAATCCATTTGGCAGGCAGGTTGTACCCTTTGGTAATTTTAGCTTGACCAGTTTTGCAACCACCCAGTAAGCGGCACTCGTGGACTAATTCTTTGCCTGCTGCTCGGTGAATTGCGCCGTCTACACCACTGCCACCCAATAAACTCGAGTTAGCAGCATTGACAATTGCATCAACAGCCAGTTTTGTAATATCACCATGCCAAACCTCAAGCATTAGCGTTTGCGTTTCTTACCGAGGTTCTCTTCTGTGTATTCGCCAATAATAAAGCTATTCATATAACTGCCTTGGGAATCAGACTCGAGTAATTCCTTAAAAACCCGAAAAGGTACATCGTGGTATGCCCAACGAGCACCGCTGGTAAACCAAGCCTCGAGTATTTTGCTTTCTGGGTTGTACTTAACAGCACTGAGCATACTTGAGTCAACTTCGATTAACTTGTTAAGAATGGCGATATCTTCGGTTGTTGGAATCAAATCTTGTGTCATATATGCTCCTTAAAATTCTGGGCGGTACTCGCCCCAAAGTTTGCGTAACACACCACAAACCTCGCCGAGGGTGGCTTTGGCACGAAAGGCATTCATGACGATTGGAAATAAATTCTCGGTACTTAAAGCAGCTAGTCTGAGTTGCTCGAGAGCAGTATTGGTCGTGGTTTGATCTCGAGCAGCTTTGTAGGCTGCTAGTTGCGCTAAGCGCTGATTTTCGCCGTCTGGGTTGATGATTTGAATCGGTACACTCGAGGTCTCCAAACTTTGGAATTTATTGACACCAACAACAATGCGTGTATTTTGTTCGATGTCTTTTTGGAACCGATAGGCAGCTTCTTCGATTTCGTTTTGAATAAAGCCTGCTTCGATAGCTGCCACACTACCACCAAGGTTTTCGATTTGCTCGAGAATATGGAGTGCTTCTTGCTCGAGGGTATCGGTGAGGTTTTCGATGTAATAACTGCCACCAAGTGGGTCTGGTTCGGCAGTCACACCACTTTCAAATGCCAGCACTTGTTGGGTGCGAAGGGCGAGTTTGGCACTGCTTTCGGTGGGTAAACCAAGGGCTTCATCAAAAGCATTGGTGTGCAAACTTTGTGTACCACCAAAAACAGCTGCGAGGGCTTGATAGGCTGTACGAATGATATTTACCTCAGGTTGTTGTGCGGTTAAGGTACTGCCACCTGTTTGTGTATGAAAACGTAACATCCACGATTTAGGATTCTGGGCACCAAATTCGGTTTTAGCAATGTCTGCCCACATGCGCCGAGCAGCCCTAAATTTAGCCGTCTCCTCGAGAATATTGTTATGACAAGCAAAGAAAAAACTTAGTCGCGGTGCGAATTCGTCTAAGCTTAAATCTTGCTCGAGAGCAGCTCGGACATAGGCTTTGGCATTTGCCAATGTAAAAGCAATTTCTTGAGCCGCTGTGCTACCAGCTTCGCGGATATGATACCCACTGATGCTGATGGTATTCCATTTGGGAATGTGATTGGCGCAAAAAGCAAAAGTATCGGTGATTAAACGCATACTTTGCCGAGGTGGGTAAATATAGGTGCCTCTGGCGATGTATTCTTTCAGAATGTCGTTTTGAATAGTGCCACCAATTTGCGCTAAACTGACACCTTGGCTTTCGGCAACCAGTGCGTACAAAGCCAGTAACATCATGGCTGGGGCATTAATGGTCATGCTGGTAGTAACTTCAGATAATGGAATATCTTTAAATAAGCGTTGCATATCCTCGAGTGTGGCAATACTGACACCAACTCGTCCGACTTCACCTCGAGCCAGTGCGTCATCTGGATCTAAACCAAGTTGGGTTGGTAAGTCAAAAGCAACCGATAAACCTGTTGTGCCTTGGGATAATAAGTATTGATACCGCGCGTTGCTTTCTTCGGCGCTACCAAAACCAGCGTATTGGCGCATTGTCCAAGCTCTGGATTTGTACATATCGGAGTGAATGCCTCGAGTAAACGGGTATTGCCCTGCTTTTAAGGTGTTCATTTGCGTATCATAGCGCACTCGGCAAACCGTACTTTGGACTGAATCTTTTTAATACAAACCCTCGTATACTAAGAATATGAAACGATTCCTTGGGTTATTGTTGATGTCCGCCGTTTTGATCAGTTGTAACTTGCCTGACCCGCAAGAAGCTGCTCGTTTACAAACCGAGAATGAAAGTCTTAAAACGCAACTCGAG
Source organism: Deinococcales bacterium (assembly GCA_013298595.1). Classification (GTDB taxonomy): domain Bacteria; phylum Deinococcota; class Deinococci; order Deinococcales; family JAAFIG01; genus JAAFIG01. The sequence continues at coordinate 155,094 of JAAFIG010000005.1, forward strand.
ACAATCAGTCAAGAACGAGACGCAGCTGTAACTGAACGTGATGATTTACGGGCACGACTCGAGCAAATTCGTAAAGCCTTGGAGAATTTACCAAGTGTCAATAAAGCACCAGATTCCAGCGCTTCTGTTCCAAGTACACCTGACTCGAGTGTCACCCCAGAAACACCAGACTCGAATACTGTTCCCGTTGCGCCAGATGCAAGTACACCATCAATACCTGAGAAAAAACCTGTCATGCCAGACTCGAGTGAGACACCAGATACAACACTTCCTGAAACACCTGCTTCGCCTGAAGTAATGGGTGTTACACCTGAAACACCAGCTGCTCCTGACGCGACCAAAACGCCAGACTCAAGCAAAACGCCAGATTCAACTATCAGCGCTGTTGAGCAGTTGCGAACATATGCTGATAATGTCTTAGGTGCTGCACAGAATTTTAAAGCCCAAACCAAACAAGAAGCGCCAACAAATTGCGCTGCTGGTTATGCAGCTGGTGCGTACCGTGTTCAACAGAGCCTCGAGTTAAAAGAATGCAAAGTGATTACCGATGCCAATGGCGATTACCGTGTTGAAGCTCGAGATGCAGCAGGCAACAGTATTAGTATTCCATAGTGTTGTCACTAAGGTAGTACCAACTTCATACCTCGAGAACCTCGTATGCTCGAGGTATGAACATTTCTACACTTGAAATCTTCAAGGCATTTTTACTGATTGGTGCAACCAGTTTTGGTGGCGGTGGCAGTGCCCATGTGCAATACCACCTTGTTGAACGCTTAAAATGGCTGAGTCTTGAAGAATACCTCGAGTGCTACAGCATGGTACAAACCCTGCCAGGACCAACCTTCTCAAACCTCTGTACGCACAGCGCGGCGCGGCTGAAAGGTTGGCGCGGAGGCATCGCGGCAGTACTCGGTGTTAACTTACCGGGCTTTCTGATGATCCTCACCCTTGCAGCCCTGTACTCGAGTTTGACCATTCAACCCAGTTGGCTGGTAGGATTCCTCAAAGGCGTTGCGATTGCTGCTGTGGCTATCTCAATCATTGCACTGGCTCGAGTTGCCCCAGCCGCCATGCGAGCCAAATTCAGTTGGTTACTGGCAGCAGCAGCTTTTATTGCCAATGCCATACTACATATCAACATTTTACTGGTTTTAATTGTGCTTGTACCCATTGGTATGACCCTCGAGTGGCGCAACCATGCTTGAACTTTTTCTCGAGTTTTTGCGATTTGGTGCACTCAGTATTGGTGGCGGATTTGCGTTACTCTCCGAAATTAAACGAATTTTAGTTGTAGAACGTGCATGGCTTCCAGCTCACGTTTTTGTGGATGGCTGGAGTTTAGGACAATTTGTACCTGGACCAAATATGCTCTGCATGGCATTTTACGGTTTCCAAATTCATGGCATTTTTGGTGCAATGCTCGCATGGCTTGGAATGTTTGCCCCAGGGATTATCTCGAGCATTGCTGCAGCTAAGGCGTGGCAGCAAATCAAAGATGCGCTATGGGCAAAAACTTTTCGTGCCACGCTTTTACCAATTGGCTTTGGATTTGGGGCAGGTGGTGTTTACACACTGGCAAAAGTCAGCCTCTCGAGTTTACTGGCAGTGGTGCTTGTATTGGTTCTCGCTGCGCTTTTACAAAGCAAACGATTCAACCCAATGACTGTGGTTTTTCTTGGCGGATTGATTGGCATTATTACCCATTTTTGGTTATAAGAAAGTACGAATCTCGAATAGAACAATTACTTCAAACCGCTTCGGGCAACACCTGCAATAAATTGTTTTTGGGCAATTAAAAACCCAAAAATAATTGGGGTAATCACTAGCAAACTGGCTGCCATTAATTGCCCATAATTGCTGCCTGCTTCACCAATAAAACTTTGTAAACCAACTTGTAAAGTACGCATTTCGGTTTTGCTGGTGACAATAATGGGCCAGAGCAACGAATTCCAAGAACCCAGAAAACTAAAAATACCAAAAGTGACAAGTCCAGGCACTGCTAATGGTAAAGCAATACGAATTAATTGTGTGCCATACCCCGCACCATCAATCCGAGCAGCTTCAAAAAGTTCGTTAGGCAAACTTAAAAAGAATTGCCGTAATAAAAAAATACCAAACACACTGGCAATCCAAGGCACAATCAAACCAGGGTAAGAATCGAGCCAACCAAGTTTAAAGACAGTCACAAAATTAGGTACTAGCAACATCTCACCAGGAATGACGAGGCTCGAGAGAATAGCGGCAAAAACCACATCTTTGCCCCAAAAAGGAATTTTGGCAAAGGCAAAAGCAGCCAATGTCACCACAATCATGCCTAAAAAAACTTGTGAAACTGCCAAAATGACACTATTCAAAAAATACTGACCAAAAGGAGCTACTCGCAAAGCATCACGGTAATTCTCGAGCACATAGCCAAGAAAACCAGGGGCAACATTGCTCCATTCATAAATTTGTCCAGTGTCACTTCTCGAGCTTTTATCGGCAGGTAAAGTTGTAGAAAGTAATTTCATACTATCTGGCACTGTTATTTTTAATGGTACTTTTAACTCAAGTTGATCGCCCGTATTTTTGATTTTAATGACCCAAACATTGTTACTTTGTGATTCGACACGAACTTGCCGTGGGTCAGAACTGGTTGTGCTCGAGCCAAACAAAAACGAATTGGTATTACTACGCGAATCTGATGGGACTTCGGCTAAAAGTGCTCCTTTGCTATCCGTTGTTACACGAACCTCAAGCAAAATTTCTTTACCAGCAGCTAAACCGCCCCAAGTACCATCGCCGCCTTGACCACCAAGGTTTTGGGCTGCTCCCCAATTGATTGGATTCAGCCGCTGAGGGAACCAAACAGGTGTGGCTTGTAAACTTTCTTGTTGACTTTGAAAACTGGTGATCAACATCCAAAGAAATGGAAATGCCATCAGCACACTGCCAAAAATCAGAATGCTATACAATCCGACTCGCGCTAGCATTGCTTGAGGAGTTTGACGCATTTGACGAAAAGAAGGCGAAGCCATGCTTAGTAGTTTACCCGAGATTGTCAAGAATCAACCAGCCGCTCCCAAATCAAATAATCCAAACCATACCAATGCTTCTTAAAAGTGGTTATAACGGTGTATCCAGCTTTCTCGAGCATTCGCGCACTAGCAGCATTACCAACTCTTGAATCACACCACGTTTTATGCACCCCTCGAGCGGCTGCGCTGGTATGAAAGGCATCAATTAACATTCCTGCAATACCATGCCCTCGAGCAGCAGGGGAGACCACCACCCATGATAACCACAACAACCCCGCCTCTTCTGAACTCGAGACCAGCACACCCAACACGGTACTTGCTTCGACAGCCAAAAAAATATTTTGTGGTGGCATTGCCAATAATTTCTCGGCAGTTAAACCTGCAATTTCCTCAGATTTTGCCCAATCAGAATAAAACGGACTCTCGAGAATCGCTTGCTCGAGTAACCGCGCGGTGGCAATGGCAAATTTTGGCTCGAGGAATTGAATCATGACCATAATTTATTGTAAACATTACAGCGGGAAAAACGCGGTGCTTAGGCTGCTGGTACGCTCGAGCGTAAAGCTTCAAAATTTCCCTGTAATGAATATGCAGGACTTGTCGCAGGAATAATAATTGAATCATACGGTTGTAACTGCATTGTCATTCCAGCGCACTCGAGCATTGCCGAGCCTTTGGTCAGCGTAATCGTATGGAAGCTCGAGCCATCAGGCACAGCTTTAGTAGTATTTTTTAATTTCTCGAGCACAAAATACGGACAAGTTGTTAAAACCACTGCACCACTCGAGAAAACAGGTTCATGTTGAGCTTTAGCGGCTGAAGTTGTAGTCACTGCAACGGATTGCTCGAGATGCAAAGCCCGTCCAGCACTGGCAGGACGATCCCAATCGTACACTCGGTACGTGATATCCGAAGTTTGCTGCACTTCGTACAATAACATTCCAGGTCCTAGGGCGTGCATCGTACCCGCGTGCATCATGACAGTGTCGCCACTTTGTACAGCTTCAAATTGCGCGACATCTTGCACGTTACCAGAACGAATTGCAGTCTCGAGAACCACTTGAGAAATGCCATTTTTTACACCAGCAATCAGTTTTGCCCCAGCATCCACCTCGAGTAAATGCCACGCCTCGGTTTTACCAAGTTGCCCAACACCCTCGAGTTGCACAGCTTGAAGATCATTAGGATGCACTTGAATTGAAAGCCAATCAGCACAATCGAGTAACTTAATTAATAACGGAAACCTCGAAGCTTTGTAATTTGTGCCAAGTAAATCCGAGCCAAATTCAAGGGCTAAAGCCTTGAGCGAACGTCCAGCAAAAACACCACTTTGTACTGTGTTAAGCTCATGGATCAGCCAAGCTTCGCCAATGGGAATTTCGGGTTTTGTCGTTGGTTTTAAGCGTTGACCGCCCCAGACTCGAGCGTGGAACTGCACAGAAACTTGCAAAGGTAAAAGTATCATTGCTGATATTCTACAAAAATAGTTATTGTTTGTGTCTAATGTTTTGGTGGTAATCCGCGTTGACGGCGAACAATGACACGAAGATACTGAAAATACCAACGAAATAATGGAAAAGTTGGAAAGGTAATCAGTAAATTCACAATAAAGGGCTTGATTCCTTCTCGAATACCTTGCCAAAATGTCAAGTGTTTCGAGCGTAACCTAGAAGCAAGCTGAGCAGCTTCTAAAAGTACCTCATGCTCGATTTGTTCTGAGTTTTGCCGTATTTTTTGCCAAGCCATTTGTTGTGGAAAATCCTTGGTTTTTTGATACAAACGCCACCAAGGTGACGGGTATTTAAGAACACTTAATCGTCCTGATTCACTAACTGTTGGGTTAGCTCGAGTGAAACGCAACATAAAATCATTATCCACACCTATTCCCAGTTGATCTGGGTTGCGCCAACGTTGTTGAGTACGGCGATGTAACCAAGAAGATGGAGCAACAATATAATTATTTATGGTTCTTGTTGCCGCACGAATTCCTGAAATATTATTAAGACCTGTTGGTTCAAACACAGCACACATGCCATAAACCAGACTCGAGTGATGCGTTATAGCAGTGTTTAATAAACTCGAGAGATGCCACGGCAGCCAAAGATCATCGTGCCCAAGGTACGCTACCCAAGTGCCTTTTGCTAATTCGAGACCATGATTATTAGGGGTTGCTTGAGAACCACTGTTGGTTGCAAGACTCACAAAATGAATGCGTGGGTCGTTGTAACGTGCCACCACTTCAGCTGTGTTATCTGTGCAGGCATCACCAATAATAAAATACTCAAAATCTGTAAAATCTTGCTGCAATACACTTTCTATTGTCCAAGCAAGGGTTTGACTCGAGTTAAAAGTAGCTGTGATAACAGTGATGGTTGGGGTCATGAGAAATCAAAAGGAATAAGGTCATTTTTAATTGGTAAACGGTACTTATCTGGGTTTTGATGATTGTATGGTCTAGTTGGCATATTGATAAAATAAGCATCTTCAGAACCAATATTTTGCACACCATGAAAAATACCTGGTGGAATGGTTAACATCACCCGTTGGCGTTCAGAAAATGTCCGAACGTTCAGCATTCCATGAGTTGTTGAATCAACTCGAGCATCAAAAAAAGCCCAACGCACACAACCTTTCACCATAAAAAGCCGATCTTCTTGTGCTTTGTGCATCACCCAAGCGCGAATGCTATTTGGATAAGCAATTACCATGTACGCATATACAAGAGGATCTAAACCCCAAGCAGGATTGTATATTTCGGTTAATTCGCCACGTTCATCAATGTTGGCAAGACGAGATGTGATTTCTAAACCCGCAATTTGTAATTCGAGACGCTGACCACTAGCAGTAACGGTTTGAGGGTCTTGCAGTATGTCTATTTTGGGGTCAATCATAGGATATGATTCTACATTTTTTTCTGACTTGTACGCTTTTTTACTTTGTCAATATCTGATTTTGATATTCAAGTAACCTAGAGCCATATAGCAAATAGTTTAATACGGAAATAAGCCAATTGGACGAGTGGTCAAAATCGCTTGTGAGAAAACTAAGTGTCTGCTACCATGCTGAGGTTGCCTGCAAAAGGCTAGGGAGTCAAAACCATGAAAACCACTACAAAACGCGGAGTAGTTCTGATTGTGTGCCTATTGATGGCAGTGTTAGCAGCTTGCCAACAAACACCAACAACTCGAGATAACCCAACGACTAGTCCTTTGGTGCAAATACAACTGCAATGGAGTTCAGTCACACCATCAGATTCTCAACTTCGTTTTTCTCATGCACGTTGGCGAGATAGTAGTGCTGTTTACCTAAGAGCGTGTTTATAAAGGGTCGAGTCTCCTCAAAATCAACTGAATATTTGCCAAATAAGCCCAAGATTCCGTGGTACTCGGCAAACCCTCAAAGTCCCTCGTTAAACGCCGACAACGAGTCAACC
>JAAFIG010000050.1 GCA_013298595.1 Deinococcales bacterium
AGAAAGCTGTTGTGGAGAAGTGGTTACTTGATTTTTCTGGTGATGTTGAACGGGTTAAACGGTTGTGTGGGTGGGATTGGATCAAAGAGAATTTATGTCTTACTTAAATGCCAATTTGGTATAACTGCTCGGGTGTAAGCTGTAACCAAAGCATTTTGGATTCAATCTGAGTGGTTGCAAAAGCCGCTAATAAATCCTTTTTGCTAGATGGTTGTTTTGAACGATTCTGAATTTTCCAAACACCATAAACAGCACTTTGCAGCACTATCGCCTCGAGCCGAAGTAATTCGTTACTAATTTCGCCATAAGTGCGTAAACACCGAGGGGGTTTAAATGAAAATAAATCAGCTTCTGGAAAAGCCTCGAGTATCCGTATTGTTAAACGCCGATGATTGAGAAAACGTTGCCAAAAAGTGTCCGATTCTGTCATGGCTGGACTATAATTGTTTGCTGTAAAGTCAATGTCAGCTTTGTGTGATTGACAAAGTCTTGATAATTCATGCGTAATCTGCAATCCGAATGGAACGTTCGTTGCGAACAAACACAACAAATCGTCAGAATTTACGAATCCGTAAAGATTGGCTCGAGATGATGGTCTTACTCAGCCCGGGTTTGTTGTTATTGTTTGTGTTTGTGGTTTTACCAACCGTAGAGGCTTTTGCTTTATCGTTTCAACGTGAAGGTTTATTAGGACGCAACCGAGTTTTTGTAGGTCTAGAAAATTACATAGAGATTTTTAAAAGTAAAGAAAATTTGCAAAGCGCTTGGCAGAGTTTGTACTTTGCTATTATCGTTGCTCCTCTCGAGATTGTGTTGGCGTTTGCGGCAGCGCTTTTAATTGCCCGTCCTTTTCCTGGTGTAGCAGTGTATCGCACACTATTTTTTCTAACAACAGCCGTACCAACAGGTGTAGCAGCGATAGCGTGGAGTTGGTTCTTAAATCCGCAGACAGGTTGGGCAAATTGGTTGCTCGAGCGATTTGGTTTACCAGCAAAGACATGGCTGCAAGACTCGAGTACGGCTTTGCCTACACTGGCGGTGATTACTGCTTGGGCAGGGGTTGGTTTTGCTTCGATTTTGCTGACGGCAGGTTTACAACAAATTCCCGAGGATCTTTACGAAGCTGCGCGTATAGATGGGGCAAATGGATGGCAGCAATTTTGTAGTATTACCATTCCATTGATTAGCCCAACGCTTTTTTTGGTCACGTTGCTGGTTTTTTTGCGTTCATTAACTGCTTTTGGACAAATTCATTTGCTGACCCAAGGTGGACCCGCTGACTCGAGTATGGTGTGGATTTACCGTATTTATCAAGATGCTTTTTTTAATTTCAGGCAAACCTATGCCGCTGCTCAAAGCGTGTTGCTGTTTTTGTTTTTGTTGCTGTTGGCATTGCTGCAATTTCGTTTAGTCGGACGCAAGGTGCATTATGAATAAAACGCTTGCTCGAGTATTTTTTTACGTTGGTATCAGCGTTTTTGCTGCCTTGTTGGTACTTCCATTACTGACTTTATTTTCGGTCAGCTTTCGAGCCGATGCTGATGTTTATAACCCCAGTTTTTTTCCACCTCATCCGACAATTGAGCCATATCAAATCGCCTTAGAAAAATACCCATTACTGCGTTTTTTGCTTAATAGTTTTGTGATCTCGAGTCTGGTGACCGCTGGTGTGCTGCTGATCTCGAGTTGTACTGGGTATGCGCTGGCTCGAATCTCTTCTCGAGTGACTAACACTGTTTTTGCTTTGATTGTTGGTTTGTTACTTGTGCCTGGGGAAGTGACATTTTTACCGTTGTATATCATGGTTAACAGATTGGGTTGGGTGGACTCATATTTTGCCCTGACCTTACCGTTTATTGCCAGCCCAATTGGTATTTTTTTGTTGCGTCAGTTTTTTAAAAGCCTGCCGCAAGAACTGTTTGACGCTGCTCGTTTGGATGGGGCTGGTCATTTCAGAATGCTTTGGCATATTGCCATACCGCTTGCGATGCCTGCCTTAGGTGCATTAGCAGCCTTAACCTTTTTGGGAACATGGAATATGTACCTCTGGCCCTTGGTGGTCACCAATGCCGAAAGCCTAAGAACAGCGCAAATTGCACTGCGTTTTATCAGTTCTGATGAAGCTGTGCGTTACAACATTGTCGGGGCGGCGGCTGTGATTATTTTATTACCCACCTTGATAGCCTTTTTAATTGCCCAACGTGCTTTTGTACGAGGCATTGCCATGGGAAGTTTGAAAGGCTAGTTGCTAGATGTTGGTTTCTGGTGCAACACCCAGCGCGTGAAGATTGAAACGGAGGAAGTATGAAAAAACGGTACTTAGCATTTGGTTTAGCGGCAGCCCTTGGTGCGGTTTCATTAACCACAGCGCAATCTGGACGTACCACAGTGACTTTTTGGTACGCGCTCGGCGGGAGTATCGGCGAGCAAATTGAAGGTTTGGTCAAAACCTATAACGCCAGTCAAGAGAAAATTACGATCAAAGCCGAATACACAGGCAATTACGACGATACCTTGAACAAACTCCGGGCTGGTTTACAAGCGGGTAAAGGCTTCCCCAATGTGGTGCAAGTCTATGACGTGGGCACTCGCTTTATGGTGGATTCAGAGGCTGTTATCCCACTCGAGGATGTGGCAAAGAAAAATGGCTTTGATATCAACAAATTTGTCACTCAACCACGTAATTACTACACCGTAGATGGCAAAATGTACAGCTTGCCTTTTAATTCGAGCAACCCATTGTTGTACTTTAATAGCAAAGCCTTAGCAGAAAGTAATGTTGAACAACGCCCACTGTATACCTTGGTGCAACTCGAGGATACAATTAAACGCTTGACCATCAAAGATGCCAGCGGTAAAACCACGCGTTATGGTATCACTTGGAATGCTGATTCTTGGTTTGTGGAACAATTCGGTTATAACAGCGGTTATGCCTATTGCAACAACGAAAATGGGCGTAAAACTCGAGCCACCGAAACCACTTTTAATAACCCAGCAGCGATTGCGTTTTTGGATATGATGGGGCGTTTAGCCAAGGATGGTTACGCTGCGCCTGTGGGACGTGATGGTACGGCTTCGTTGAATACTTTTGTTAATGGGCAAGCAGCAATGTATGTCTCGAGTACAGCCAATTTATTCGGTGCTACTCGAGCTGTTGGTGGTAAATTCCCAATTCGCACTTCGTTTTACCCGTTTCTCAAAGAGCGCAATGGTGTGGCTGTTGGTGGAGCGAGCTTGTGGATGCTCAAAGGCTTTCCGCAAATCGAACAAGATGGTGCTTGGGATTTCATCAAATGGATGGTTGAACCTAGTACCCAAGCTCGTTGGCATTTAGGAACAGGGTACTTTCCAGTGATTCAAGGTGTGACTGACCGTTTAGATGTTAAACAGGGTCAGGTCAAGAACAATAATTTTGTCACAGCCATTCGTCAGTTACAAACCAGTAAATCTAACAGTACCAGCGCAGGTTGTTTAATGGGGCAATTTACTGAAATTCGCACCTATGTGGTTTCTGCATGGGAAGAAGTCTTAAAAGGTAAACCAGCCAAACAAGCCTTAGAAGAAGCCAAAGTCAAATCGGATGCTGCTTTGACCCGTTATAACGCAACTGTTGCCAAGTAAGAATCTCTCGGTCACTCGAGTGGCGATACCCCATTCGAGCACTTTTCAAAGACACCCCGCTCTGACTCGAGCGGGGTTTTATCATGCTTATTACTTGCTAACCAAAGGATAGGCATTAGCTTTGAGGGTACGAAATAACCCCTCGAGGAGATGTCTCGAGGGGCGAGGAGAGGAAGAAAACCCGTGATGTTTATTTAGCGTCCAACACCTGTGGCGATATTGAGAGGTTTCTCGAGTTTAAGCCAAATAAATTCGTTTGGATCTTTGATATCTGCGCCGCGTCCACCTTTGCCATCGTAGTTGTTGTCGTTAGCAACCAGAATAGTATTTTTATCCAGCACAATCACATTTTCTATAGTCACAAATGGAAAAGTGAAGACACCATTTTGCGTACTTGGGGCGAGCTTATTGGCATCTGAGATATTCATTAAATCAGCAACCAATTCTTTTTGGGCAACACCGCTCGAGTCTTTTTTTGAAAGATCAATTTTGTAAACACGTTTGAATTTTGCCATTGCTCCCGAACCACCATCACGTTCGATTACAAGGTACTCGTTATCGTTAATCACTGCCATATCACCAATGGCATTCGCTGTATCCTCAAGTTTGTAGTACGCAGCGATACCCACGTATTTTTTACTGGTAACATCAAATTCATGGATTCGCAATAAACCAGCTGTGTCGCCCAGAACTGTTCCCTCGAGTAAAGCGTAGAATTTAGTTTTGTTTGGGTTGTGGGCTAATCCTTCATATCCTCTGGAAGCATTGAGGTTTGCACTCGAGGCTTGTCCTGGGTTGGGTGATGCGGCAAGTACACTTGGGTTATTTGGCGAGCGCACAAAGTCTTTGCTTGGGTCTTTGCCTGCGCCATAATCTGGGGTTGGAATAGGTGCAGATAAAACCTTACCAGTGGTATCTACGTTAATTAAAAATGGTCCGAATTCATCACCAATCCAGATGGTGCCATCTTGAGCTACTACAAAACTTTCAACATCAAAATCCGAACCTGTTAATAAACGTTCTGGTGTGTTTTCGTTGACAATAGCAAATGGGATTTTCTTATCAGGGTCGCGCAATTGAATAAAATTATTAACAGCTACCGTACCAGTGCCACCACTTGAGGTTTTTGGGCTGAGGGTGAGGTTGTATAAACGCAATAAGAAATCGGCGCTGTTGTACTTGGCACCAAAGCCATTATCGGGTAGTACCCAGTAATTGCCATTGGCTGCAAATTGAATACCACTAAAGCCTTGTACGGGTTGGCTTGGAAAACGTGGTTCGGCAGCTTTGAGACCATTTCCGCCAAACTGTCCACTGGCAGGACCAGTCGCAAACGTATCAGCTGGTAGCAAACTAAAACCAATTAACTCGGTTTTGATGCTTTGAGCGATAGCGGCGGTGGTGGCAAGAACTCCAAAGGCAATTAAGATTTTTTTCATATCTTCAGTAGTTTGCTCAATAAGCGTCAAGGTTACGTCATTGACAATTACTTGACATGAGATATTGGTAACACTTATTGGTTGGGTTGCCTAGTGAAAAATCGCATTTGGTTTTCGTCTTTGTGCAGATGCACCCAAAACACCAAACGATGATGCTCGAGGTAAGATTCGATTAAGACAGCTTCGCATTCTATGGGGAATAAACCTGCTTGGCTGTTAGGTGGTGGCTGTTGAACCCAGATGACTCTGCCGCCGTGGTTTAAAGCCAACTCAAAGGCTGTGGGGCTTGGTGTATCAAGTTCTTGAGCTTCGAGCTGTTGAACCAATGTAAACCCAGGGTGTTCTAACGCTGCTCGTTCGGTGGCGTACAATTTTTCTGCCTTGTAGTGTTGTTCGCGCAACCGACGTAAAAACAGCGATCCATGAGTCGCAATCCATTGGTTTTTCTCGAGTTCGCGTTGTTCGGGGCTGAATGTTTGCCGATGACTGGCATAAGCCTCGAGCAGATTTTCCCAGTCTTTGATGCTATGCGGGTAGCGTTCTGCAAAAAAAGGATACCGCTGCTGATTATTTTCGACTTGACTGAGGTCTACCATTTCGATTTGGTCTATGGAATCACACAAATTCAGTAAACGAATTCTGGTTTTAGGACTGACGTTTTTCCACTTGAGTTCAATGGTTTTGCTACTGGGCAGCAAAACATGATGCTCGAGTAAATGGTTGCGTCGAGCGTGTTCGCTGACAGCTATTTTGACCAAGATTTTCATGTCAGCCTCGGTAAGTTTTTAGTTTGGTGGTTGTGGCGGTTTTTTTTGGTGGTTCTGGGTATGGTAGGACTTCATCAGGTTCAACAGGTTTTTCTCGAGGTGGCATCGGTGGAATGCGTGGTGGTTGCGGCAAAGGCATTGGTTTAATCATAAAAACCAATGCCTATCAGCAGGGCTAAAGTGTCTTTGACAGTACCGCCAACAATCAGTAATGGTTCGCGTTCTTTAGCGTCCATATGCGGGTGAATCACAGCGCCGTACAGAATCACCGAATCGAGTTTACGTAAATTAGAAATTCCAGGGTGTTCGATTAAACCACTGATATCGACATCGCCGATACCTTGAATAATTGTGTGCATAACACCTTTTTGCTCGAGATTTGTGGCAAATCTATACCCTAGTGTCATGCCTAGTTTTGCCTCGAGGTACTTGCTTGCATCTTTTTTGCCACGAGTCTGGTAAATCATCAGGTATTGTCGTTCGCAATCTCGACAAATAACGGTGTCTTCAAATTGCCGACGAGGTGCATTGATGGTGTTGCAGTAATCACAATGACCAAGCCTGAGATTGGGCATAAATTCTTCATCCAGTTGAGTGTTTAGACGCTGCCAAAGTTTACGTTCCTGTTTATCGAAATCTTCTACGCGCACAACTAATTTGCGTAAAGGATTTTTCAGTGTTCGCCCCCACAGTTCTGGCTTATCCAATGTTTCGGCAATAATCATAATGACCTTTCTAATTCGGCGGTGCAAATTGTGTATTTCAGTAAGGATCTCGGGTGCGGGAACTCCTTACCAATTTGTTGAATGCGTTGCTTGATAACACTGGCACGAATGGGGGATTGCTGCTGAGTTTTTAGCGTTGCTCGATAAACCTAGAGTAATTTGCTGGGTGTGTTGCCACTGTATTCTGCGAGTAACTTATAGGTGTAGGCATTATGCCAACGAATACAAGTCAGAAATCCATCACTGATATCGGGTGAAATTGTTTGATCTGGTTGGCTGTGTATAGAAAATGTAGATGCCACGAAATCACCATCGGGTAACTGAAAAATCTGAACAAGAATGTCGGTAATAAAAGCGAGGGTAAGCACAATTGGTGCGCCACAATCTGGTCGTTCCTCGAGCATAGATTGGCGGATAGTGTGTTCAAAGGCATGTTGTGTGATGTGGCTTTGTAAAGTACGAAATAATGGAACGCTACTGGGTATGAGTTCTGGGGGAGCGAAAATCATTGTTCCTTTTAGCAAAAGATTGTCAAGGCTGTGTAACTTACCGTGTTAAATACGATGTCAAATAAATGAAGTAAGTTGGTTTCCTAATCGTATGAAAAAGGTTGAAAGCTCGAGAATATTGGCACAAAAGGATAAAGATTTGTCAGGGCGTTCCTGACACATTGAACCTATTTTTTTGCAAGAATTTCGATTCGCAATGGAGTCTGGTATGAACTGGGAATCTCTGGACATCACAAAAATTCGTTTGGATACTACGTATAGACAATCGCTGTACGCTCATCAATTCAAACTCTATCCAATTTTTGCTTTTCGTGCCCAGCGTTTTGTGGTGCTGACACCGATTCGTTTGTCGCATCAGCCACAAGCCCTCGAGGTGATTGAATTACTACCTCATGACCCAATGCTGATCGTGGATGCCCAATGCCCCGAACCAGTACTGACCCCAGATGATGCAGAAAAACCATTTGCTTTGGTGAAACACATGGATTTTTTTGTTTATGCCCTCGAGAACCACCAAGATAAAGCTGTCTCGGCATTGCGAGAAGTTGGTTTCTTAGTGATTCGGGTTGTACCAGGTACGGACGCAGAATATGCTCAAGTTTTTGAATGGCTGAATCAACGCCCCGAGCCTTTAATCCAACCGAATTTGTTTGGTGCTCCCGAGGACTCTGTGCTGGTGTAAATTTTTGACCACGATTGCCTGAGTAGGCTCGAGGATTTTTTGCTTTGAGTTTGCGTCATAAAAAAGATCAAAACCCAAACGGGTTTTGATCTTCTCTTGAGCATGGATTTAAGTGCCAATAATGCCGCCATCTGTTTTCTTAATGGCTATCACGCTTGGTCTTGGAACGCCAACGCCATCTGGGAATAACGAGACGGGCTTCTCAACGGTGCCACCTTCGCCTGGATGCTGAATGGCTGCAAAGAAATTTTTATTGTCTGGTGTAAAAATTGGACCACAGACTTCTGCACCTTTGACGGTGCTCATAAATTGCTGGACTTGCCCTCGAGCTGCGCCTCTGGTTGGGACAACAAAGACACCATCATTGGCTTTGAGTGTGCTGTTTTCCATACCATCGGTGGCTATCCACATGTTACCAGCGTTATCAAACGAAATATTATCTGGGGTGGCAACTGCTGAAACTTTTTCTTTGGCAAAACCAGCAAAGAAAGTACTTGGGTCGTTTGGATTGCCACAAACCAAAAATAAACTCCATTTGAATTTGGTAGCAGCCGCGTCGTTACCTTCCTCGAGCAACTCGAGAATATGCCCATCTTTATTATCGGCTCGAGGGTTGGCAGCATCTATTTGCGCGGCAGTGCGGCGGCTGTTATTGGTTAATACACAATAAATTGCGCCAGTCACGGGGTTGCGTTCAAAGTCTTCGGGGCGATCCATTTTGGTTGCACCAAGTAAATCGGCAGCCTGACGGGTTTTAATGCAGATATCGGCTTGGGTAGCAAAACCATTTTCAGCAGTTAATTTGCCATTACCAACCACCATTGGTACCCATTCGCCTGTACCATCGGCATTGACTCGAGCTACGTACAAGGTGCCTTCGTCGAGCAAATCCATGTTGGCAGCACGGTTGCTGGCATTAAAACGACCTTTGCTGACAAATTTGTACATGTAATCAAAGCGTTCATCATCGCCCATGTACATAACTACGCGCCCATCGGCGGCTAGGCTAGTCTCTGCGCCTTCGTGCTTAAAACGCCCTAAGGCAGTGCGTTTTTTCGGAGTCATGGTTGGGTCGTAAGGATCAATTTCAACAATAAAACCATAACGGAATGGTTCGTTTGGATTTGCCTCGAGATTAAAGCGTTCGTAATGATTCTCCCAGACACGTCCAGAAGCCTTGGCAGTCATACCATAACGGGCATGAAGTGCTTTGATATTGGCATCTTTAACATTGTCGTTAAAAGCAAAGTACTGATTAAAATTCTCTTCAGCTGTTAAAATCGTACCCCACGGTGTGGTACCACCCGCGCAATTATTGAGCATTCCCAAAACGCGTTTACCCGTGGGGTCAGCTTTGGTTTGCAACAACGGATGCCCAGCCGCCGGACCTGTAATTTCCATTGGTGTGGTTGCCGTAATTCGGCGGTTGTACCTCGAGACAGCTTGGTATTCGATATTGCCGCTGTTATCCCGAAAAACTTGCACAATTGTGCCACCATGAGCAGCCAATTCAACATCCACTTGTTCTTTGGTTGCTTTGCCAGCAGTATACCCAGCAAACATCAATTCTGGATTGGTGTACTCGTGATTTGCCCATAGCAATGCCTGATTCGAGCGTTTACTCTGAAAACCTGGCAATGGCAAAAATGAAACATAATCGTTGTTGTAACCAAAGCTGGCTTCTTGGGTTTTAGCATCAAAAGTACCCACATCAAAGCGCTTTGCACCTCGAGCAATCGGGTCGCCCCAACGAATCACCACATTCGATTCGTACCCCTGAGGCAACAAGGTTTTATCCTCGGTGGATAAACTGATTGGCTTAAAACCAAGACCACTATTTTGTGCAGCCACAGGCAGTAAACTCGAGACTCCTGAAAGCAGCATCAGACCAGTAAAACCACCTTTGAGAATACTGCGGCGATCTATGGCTTCTTCGATAATATTTTTGCTGTACAAATTCTCTGATTGGTTCAGCACAGGGGTGGCGCAAGCATCACCGCATTTCCAATGACAGGTTGCCGAAGTGCGATTGCCAGAAGTATCAAATTCGCTGGTGTCTAACATCAGTTTCATAGTTGCTCCTTAAATAATGATTCTCTAGTAGTCAACTACTCTTTTGTCAGGACAGTTTCAGCTCTCGAGGTAAATGCTGTTATTTTGTCAGGTATAAGTACCTTCGGTTTTTGCTCGAATCGTTTTCTTTATCTGACTCGAGTTAGACTGTGGTTGTTATGGCGTTATCTGAACAAAATTGTGTCCATTGCGGTTCGAGTCAACCAAGTACTGCAACCACTTGCCAATTGTGTGGTGCCAGTCTGATTACAGATGTTGTATTAGCTGCTAACACACAAGTCGGTGCGTTTATGCTCGAGGGTGTGCTAGGGCGTGGTGGTTTTGGAATTACCTACAAGGCTCGAGATTTAATGTTTGATGTGGTGGTTGCTTTAAAGGAATTATTTCCAGACGGTTTAGTGACCAGAGCTGCTTCTGGGGCTGTGCAAGTGAGTGCTTTGGCACAAGCAGATTTTGAACGAGTGAAAAAACAATTTACTTTAGAAGCCAATACTTTGCAAAAAATTAAGCATCACTCGAGTACCAGATTTATAGGACTTTTTGCTATCAATAACACCTTGTATTTAGCGATGGAATTTGTCGAAGGTGAAACCCTCGAGGCACGAATTGAACGTGGGGCGTTACTGAGTTTTCAAGAAGCCCAAGCAGTGCTTGATGATGTACTTGGTGTGCTCGAGGAAGCCCATCATTTAGGTTTACTGCACCGTGATATCAAACCAGCTAATATTATTTTAAAAGCTGGAGGTGCAAGCCTGATTGATTTTGGTAGTGGGTTACGCTTTGAAAAAAACCGAACAATTCAAGTTTCTCAGCGCTTATTAACCCCAGAGTACGCACCACTCGAGTTATACGGGCAAGCTGTGCGCCTTGCTCCTGCTGCTGATTTATACTCATTAGCTGCAACCATGTACGAAGCTATTTCGGGAGTACGCCCAGCAAGTGCCTTAGATCGTGTTAATGGGGCTGTGCTCGAGTCCTTAGCAAAGTACCAACCAAACATTGCTGCTGGCTTTATAAAAACCATAGACGCAGCTCTCGAGTTACGAGTAGATGCCAGACCGCAATCTGTGCTCGAGTTTCGGCAACGTTTAGGGGCAAAACCAAGTATTCCTGTAACACCTGTGGCGAGTGCTGTACCAAATCCACCAAAAGTATCGAACCCTGTTCCTACGCCAAGGGTAGTTTGGTTGTTCATTATTTTAGCATCTGGTGTATTACTGGCTTTAATACTGTTACGAAATTTTTTCTAATCAATGCTTTGCTCGAGTCAATAAAAAATCCGAGGGCATCATGCCCTCGGATTCTCGAGTTTGCTGCTTACTTCATTGGGATAATTTCTTTTTGACCTTTTTGTGCCCAACCGATTTGCCAACCTAAATTACTTGGGTAACGGGTAGCCGCATTCCAAGTGTAATTACGCAAGCCTTTACGAGCTGTGTAAAGGTCAGTGCGTTCGTACAATGGAATAGCTGGTAACTCTTCGTTCCAGATTTTCTGGGCTTCGGCTAACAGCTTTTTACGAGCCACTGGATCGAATTCACGACGGGCTTGATCCCAGAGTTTATCGTAAGCGGCATTGCACCAACCACCGATATTCTGACCAGCAAAGCCATTATCTTTGGTTGGCACATTGTCTTTAATGGTTTTGCTGCTTGCATCTTCACAGTAATAAGTACTCAGGTCTTCGATGATTGGCGCTTGGACATACGCAAATTGGAAAATACCTTTCCATTTACCGGTGCTGGCTTGGGCAATGAAAGCATCATCAAAAACAACACTTGAAGGGGCATTATTGAATTTAACATCAATACCCACTTTTTTCAGATTATCTTTGTAGAATTGTTGATCGCGCTCACGCACAGCATTACCTGCTGTGGTCACGTACTCGAGCACAAATTTGACGGTGCGTCCACCAACGTTACGCTCGAGAATACCATCCGAGCCAGCTTTCCAACCTAAAGCTGCTAAGAGTTGCTTAGCGCGTTCTGGGTTGTAATTGTATTTGGTTAAACCAGCTTCGCTGTAAACACTGGCAACACTGTTGACAAAGTTATTGGTTGGTTTAGCCGTACCGCCACGCAAATCATCAGCAACAGTGTCGCGGTCAATGGCAAACAACAAAGCCTGACGAGTACGCTTATCTTGGAGTTGCAAATCGGCAACTTCTGGAACGGTTTCGTCGAATTGGTTGATATCCCAGTGTTCCCACAAAGCAGCTTTTGGTGTGAACACATCGTAAATACCTTTAGAGGAGTTACGCAATGTTGCCACTGTGGTGGCACTTGCAACCAAACCAACACTCGAGGTGGCATCCACTTGACCAGCTAAAACATTGACTTGCAAGGTCTCGGTTTTTGAGAAGTATTTGTAAATGATACGGTCAACACTAGTTGGGTTGTTGTTCCAGTAATTTGGGTTACGAACCAAAGTCCAGCTTTGGTCGCGTGCCCAGCGTTGGAATTTAAATGCGCCACTGGTGACAATTGGTCCACCCGCTGCGGTAAAGAATTTATTCGCCAAAAATTCTTTTTGCATAATTTCGATTTGTTGTTCTTTGCTTTTACCAGCGGTTAAGCCTTTAGCACGTTCCCAAATCGGACGAATAATATGGGCAGGTGGTGTGTAATTAGACACATAACTCGGAGCTGCAACCGCAAACAAGTAAGGCGGATCATAGGTCAATTCAAAGCTGTTGTTATCTAAAACTTTAAAGCTTTTTGGGTAATTGTCGCGGCTCGAGACTGGTAAGCGTTCATCACCGAAAATTTCGTATGCCAATTTGAAATCTTCGACTGTAATAGGACGACCATCGGACCATTTGATGTTTGGACGCAAATTCCAACGAATGGTTTGTGCGGTCACATCACCAGAGGCATTTTTGGTCAGTTTGACACCGCCATTGGCTTCGGTTGGAACTTCGGCAGCAAGGTCTGGTTGTAATTCGCCTTTGAAATCAAAGTAGGTTAGACCACCATGAATCCAAGAGTTGACTTCGGCACTAATCGCTTGGTTATTCACAAAAGGATCAAGCGCGGTAGGTTGTTGGCTTGTTCCAAGTACCAACGAGTTGTCGGTAGGACCTGCCAAAGCTGCACCGGATAGTGCAAGAACACCAAAAGCTGCGAGTAACTTTTTATTCATATCTCCTCCAAGAGACCTTGCCTTTAGGCAATTGCCGACAAGAATATGAGTTTTGTGTGTACCTGTCAATCTGAGGTCTACACAGGGTTCTTATCGGAGGTCTTTTTATTGTGCCCTAAGAGCGTGTCAATTTGAAGTCAAATATTTTACAGTCATTTGCAATAGTATTTAAAATACTGTTCTGGATGAACTATTATAATTTTTTTAAAACCTTCATTATTTTGAATCCTTAAAATTCACACTACTTTCGATTCGAGGTATAAATGAAAGTTATTCGAGTAAAATCTTAGTTTTGTCAAACCGAATTTCTATGAGTAGGAACTCGAGATGGCAGCAATTGCTCACCTCGAGGATTTGCTGTACTTTTAAACCATGACTGAAACCTTAACTGCCCTTGCCACAGCAGCCAACCAATTCCAAGCCGAATTTAGTAGACTCGAGCAAATACAACACCTTGATACCCCTCGAGCTGAAGGAAAATGGTCTCCCAGATTTATTTTTCATCACATTGCCGATATTGAATCCTTACAAGCAGTGCGTTTACTTGCCATGCTTTGCCAAGATAACGCCATCATTATGCCCGCTCAACAAGAACTGTATGCCAGCAACACCCACTACACCACTCGAGACCCAAGTCAAAGCATTGCTGCATTTGTTGCTTTACGCCAACGCAATGTACAACTCCTCTCGAGCCTCAGCTCAAACCAACTCGAGCGAAAAGGCACCCACCCCATCCGAGGCGAATTTAGTATCGCAGCGTGGGCAGCGTTTATGGTCAAACACGATGCAAATCATCTCGAGCAGTTAAGGGCGAGTTAAAGGATGAAGGCAATACTTTAGTGGCAAGTGACCACGCCTGTTTGTGGTCAAGATAGGCATGTCTCGTCCAACTAGGCAAAGGCTCAAAGCTGTTTTTTCTGCGGGTCATACTGGCTTAACAGCATAGCTGCTAAAATCAAACCAGCTCCAATAATCGCTTCTCGAGTGAATATTTCTTTTAGCCACCACACCGAGAAAATCGCGGCAAAAACTGGCTCGAGAGCGTATATTACAGAGGTTTGGAAAGCTGGAACGATTCGTTGAGCATAGGATTGGGCTAAAGTGGTGAGGGCAGTGGCAACAATGCCAAGGTAAACGATTGGCAGCCAATTCTCGAGAATAACAGCGGTGGGAAGTGGTTTGCTGACCAGTTCGGGAATTGCCCAGAGTATGCCCAGTACAGCAACAACAGCAACTTGTACAGCAGCTAAAGGTAAGGCATCGTAACGACTGGCGATTCTGTCCATCATGACAATGTACAAAGCGTAACTGATGGCACAACCGAGTACCCAAAGGTCACCAATACTAAAACTGAGGGTTAAACCTTGGAGTGACATAACTGCAATACCACCCAATGCGATTGCCCCAGCCACAAAAGCAGTCCAAGGTACGCGCTGCTTTAAGAAAGGCAACATTAACGGCACCAGAATCACATTTAACCCCGTGATAAAAGCACCTCGAGAACTTGAAACCGAGGTTAAGCCAATCACTTGGGTTAAATAACTGATAAATAATACCAATGCAACCAAACCACCCTCGAGCCATAATTTTTGACTAGCAAAACGTAACCAAGGCAGTAAAACAATAGCTGCAACGATAAATCGCATAGCAATAAGCATGGCAGGAGACAAGCTCTGCACAGCATTTTTAACAATTGGAAAGGTTGTACCCCAAACCACAGTTACCAAAACCAAAATGCCAATGCCCAAATAAGAAGTCGAAGCTCGAGTCACAATGCAAAAGTATATCCGAGCTTTTTCAGCACAAGTCCCTCGAGACGCGTTACAATTACCATTATGAAAGCCTTGCAATACCTTCAAGTGCTGTTGTTAATCCTAGGGATTGTCTATCTGGTGGTGTTCCATATCTCAAATGCCAGCGCTGTGATTGATTTTCCATTATTTGGACGCTTCTCGAGTGCGGCTAGTATTGCCATGCTGGTTGGTTTTTTTGGTGGTTTGTTATATGGTTTACTGCTTACTTTGCCTAGCATTGTGCGTCGAGCCACGCAAATGCGCCGCATGAATAAACGCATCCGAGAACTCGAGAATGTACTGGCTAAGCAAAAACCAGCCGAAACACCACGGATTCCAGATCGAGCCGAAACCCTCGAGGCGTTACGCTCCGAAGGTAAAATGTGAAAGAAGGCTTTGATTTCTCTACAAGCGAAATTCTTGAATGGGAACTCGAAGCAATCAATCAAGCTCTGTGGAAACAGCAATTAGAAATCAGTCCTCATGCTTTTCAAGCAGCTTGAGATGAGCGTATTCCGTATGCTGCTATTCTTGAGACTGTGTTGATAGGGGTTGCAGTTAATAAGGATTTGCCTGATAATTCTTTACAACGTCAACCCGGTATTAACTATGAACATCTGTTTGGCAATCGCTGGTTACGAGTCAAAGTAACGAATACTACGCTGTGACGGTTCACACGATTTAGGAGTACTATGACACTCATTTCAAATGAAATAGCAAAAGATTACACTTTCCAAAGTCAGGGTGTGACCTTCGTAGTGAAAAATATTCCAACTCGCGTCAGAACCGCCAGCAACGGTGAGATCATAGAAACTTTTTCAATGCCAATTGCCTCCAGACTTGACCAAATCATGAATGACATCCTCGAGCAAGATGCCACACCGCGCACTGTTGAACTCGAGTTTTGAAATGGTAGTTTAAGCATTCAATGCCTGTACTTGCGAAAATCGAATCTATTCCTGTTCAAGTTCTACGTCCTGTGCAATGGCGTTTACGCGCCCCTGCCCCTGTTGCACCCCTCGAGGTGTTATCTAAAACCCTTGGTTTATCACCGCAATTGGCAGCTGTGCTGTACTCGAGGGGTGTGCATAGTGTGGAAGCACTCGAGCCACCTTTGGCATTAAGCCCAAATCCTGCCTTACTCGAGGCAGCGGCTATTATTGCCAAAGCGATTCGGGCAAAGAAACGCATTCGGGTACATGGCGATTACGATGCCGATGGTGTGACGGCTGCCAGTGTTTTGGTAACAGGAATTTGTGAGTTGGGTGGTAATGCCCATGCTTTTATTCCACACCGAATTACCGATGGTTACGGCATTAACCCAGACCGAGTGCCCGAGCATATCGAGGCGTGCGATTTATTTATTACTGTGGATTGCGGTGTTAGCAATCTCGAGGAAATCGAGACAATTGTGGCAGCGGGTATCGAAGCGATTGTCACCGATCATCACGCACCCGGTAAAATCTTGCCCGGTTGTTTAATCGTGCATCCTGCTTTAGCCCCCAATTATCATCATGATTTACCTGCGTTAACGGGTAGCGGCGTGGCTTTTCATTTGCTTTGGGCATTGCGCCGAGAATTTGGTGAACCACCACCGCTCGAGTACGCCGACCTTGCGGCTATTGGTACGATTGCCGATTTGGCACCATTACTAGGCGAGAATCGGGCATTGGTCAAAGCTGGTTTAGCCCAAATGCGGAACTCGCGCTGGACGGGTATTCGAGCCATGCTCGAGCAAAAAAGAATTACCGCACCAACCGCTCGAGATGTAGGTTTTATTATTGCACCACGTATTAACGCGGCTGGTCGGCTAGGCGAAGCTGATACGGCGCTCGAGTTATTAACCACCAATAATGCCCAGCGTGCCCTCACTCTTGCTACGTATTTAGATGCGCGTAATCTCGAGCGTAAACGCATCCAAGATGATATGTACACCGAAGCCCTCGAGATTGCTGACCCTGAAGCACCTGCGCTGGTTGTAACTAAAACAGGTTGGCATCCTGGGGTGATGGGCATTGTGGCGAGTAAGTTACTCGAGAAATTCTTTAAACCGGTCTTTATCATTGCCGAAGGCAAAGGTAGTGTCCGCACCACCGAGGGTTTTAGTGCCGTCGAAGCTCTGCGTTTTGCTCACAACACTTTAAAACGCTACGGCGGGCATTCACAAGCAGGTGGTTTTGCCATCTACGAAGAAAATATTGCTGCTTTTGGACAGAAAATTCTCGAGTTTGCCCATACCCAACCCGAACCTCGAGAACGAGTTGTTGCCGACGCGATTCTTGCACCCAATCAAGTTTCCAAAGATATGATCGAGCAATTACAAAGCCTCGAGCCGTTTGGACAAGGCAACCAAGCCCCACTTTTTTGGTTGCGTGAACCACTCGAGAGTGCAGGTAGCTTAGGCAAAGAAGGCAAACATTTTCAGTACCGAGTACAAGGTATCAAAGGGAAGCAATGGGGTATTGGCGTGCCATTTAGCGGTGGCGACAATATAGATGCGGCTGTGGTACTCGAGGAAAACGAATTTAATGGACGCACCAGCCTAGAATTCACCACGCAAAAAATGCGTTACCAAAGCCAATTGCAAATTCTCGAAACCGACTTAGATGATGGCTTGCACTATGCTCGAGTCGAAGCAAAAACCGAATTTGAACGCCTCAAAGAAACCTCGGTAGCCGTGTACGCCAGCGGTGCTGCCCTTGAGTTTATTCAAAATAAACACCCGCATTTACAAACCGATTGGCTCGAGATTCCAGACCAAATCGTGCTTTTTTCAATGCCCGAACCAACTCTACTCGAGACGTGGCTAACAGCAAAAATCATGCTCCGATTCGCCCTGACTGAAAAAACCTTATGCGAACTCGAGCAACGCGAATTCTTTACCCTCAATCACCTACGAACCCTCGAGATCGCCGCCAAAAAAGGCGAAACCATGCCTATTCCAACCAAGCGATTACTCGAGAGCATCAAAGGATTAACCAGCATCGAAGCGTACCAAACCAGCCCAGCCTTACGAAATGCCGAACTCGAACAATACCGTTTGCAAAGTTTTACCCGCATGTACCGCATGGCAGATGATGCGGGTTTCTCGAGTTCAGTACGGCGTTTATACGGCAAATAATAAATTATTTTGTGCCAGCCAGCAACCGCTGAAATTCTGACTCGGGAAATTCATTTGAAGCGACGATGTGAATAACCATCTGCATAAACTGATATTTCAGCAAACCTTGCAGTGTGCCTTCAAATTCTTGAGCAAAATAATCTTCAAAAAACTCTCGAGAAAATACGGTAAATTCTTCTTCAGAGACAAAGTAAATAAGAGTACCTTGAGGCGATTTTTCGACAATGTTTTGTTTGGTGTTATTTGGGGTGATAACAAATGGATACTCGAGTGCGCTATGAATTCGGGCATCGTTGCTGTTTTGAATTTCACTGTAACTTTTAATAGGTTGTGCCTTTGCTAAAGACTGAATGGTAAAGTTGGGGATAAACACAAACTCGAGCATTCGGGATATAGAAAGGATAAAAATTTTGTCGAAGTAATCAGCAATACTTTCGTTTTGGTACTCGAGTTTTTCCAGACCAAGCCAGACCATGCGGTGTTTGAGTTGTTCAATGATTAGTTTAGTTTCGCGCATATTTGACCTTTTTTGCTTAAATCAGCCCAACTGCTTGGAGTAAACCAGCAATCATTAAAAGCCAAAAGCCATCCCAAAAATGATGTGCTTGTAAGTGACTGGCTCGAGATGGGAAAAGATAAGCACCCAGCAATAAAGGATAAGTAAAAACCGTGGTCAGTAAAAACCAGATAAGCAATGGGGTATCATTAAATGAACTGGTTTTGCCGTATACCAAAGCCACAACAACAATATCGATGCCTGCTGCAAAAGTGCAGATCAGTAAGCGACGTACAATGCTGATGGGTTTGATTAAACCATGCCATAAGCTCAGCGGAAATTCAAGCAACGCTGTGTAAAGCCATGTGAGCATAGAAATAGTTAGTACCGTTGTAAAACCCGTGTTGATCACTTGCAGCCAAGGAATGGGTTTCAGCGTCAATGATATGGTAAAAATGAGATATCCAAAGGCAACAAAAATCAGAAAATCATAGTTATAAACGGCAAAATTTGGTTTTGTGGTTGGTATTTGCTTTGGGTTACTCTGTTTTTGTTTTGATGGGGCTTGTTGTGTGGTTGTGTTGCGTTGCAAAGCCAGTGCAGCAAAGGCTTTGGCATCTTTAGGACGATCAGCAACTTGTAACGATAAACCGTGTTCGATGGCTTCGCGCAAGCCAATACTAAAATTGGCTTTTAATGGAATCAGTTTCGCCCCCGACATGCGATCCACAGCGGTTGGTGGTGCATTGCCTGTTAAGGCATGATACAGCGTGGCAGCCAAAGCGTAAACATCGGTGGCAGTGGTGACTCGAGCTTCGGAGCTGTACTGCTCGAGTGGGGCGTATCCGGGTGTGACCATACGTGTGTGGCGCATGGTACGCCCAGCCGTAAAATTTCGAGCACTGCCAAAATCAATCAGCACAGCTCGTCCGTCGCCAGTTAAGAACACATTGGCGGGTTTGATATCGCGGTGGAGTAAACCTGCTGCGTGGACTATCTCGAGGGCATCGCAGAGTTGCTGGGCGATATCGCGCACCTCCTTGGTTTTGAGTTTTCCCAGTTTTTGAATTCGAGCCTCGAGGGTTTCGCCTTCGAGTAATTCCATGACCATATAGACGGTGTTGTTGGTTTCAAAAACCGCGTACACATCCACGATATTGGGATGATTTTTGCCGCGCATAAATTGCTTGAGGATTTTGTGTTCTTCAAGAAATTTTGTTTTTAACTCGTCAAATTCAATAACAGTGATGGTGGTGGATGGAAGAACCATCTCTTGGATACGGTTGCTACCTTCAGGGAAGAATTCTTTAATGGCAACACTTTTTTGGCTCGAGTGCGCTCGGTAGGTAATGCCAAAACCACCTTGTCCGAGAAAATCATCGATGGTGTACTGCTCGAGTTGCGTGCCTTTGGCAAGGTAAGCACTGGTCAGGGGCGAACCGCAGGTTGGACAGATGGTATCCAACGCAGCCACCTTCGAGCCGCAAGCCAAGCAGAGGTTCACTGGGTTAGTTTAACGGTTTTTTCGTAACGAATTCTCGAGCGGTAACGTTTGAAACCCATGCTGATGTTCATTTGTAGCATGGCAGTGTTGACATGATCGTTGAAGGTACGAATTTCGAGTCCGCCTTGCTCGAGGGCATACCGCACACCTTGGAGTTTAAGTTGTTTAGCGACTCCCATGCCTCGGAAGGCTTTTTGTACCCCTGTCATACCAATCATAAAGTAATCGGGTTGACGTTCCAAGCTGGTAAAACCAATCCACTGGTTGTTTTTAGTGGCAATCCAAATGCTGTCAGGATTTACGTCGGTATTACCGAGAAATTTGGCGTGCCAGAGTTCAAATGGCTCGAGGGTGCTGGGTTGTCCAAATGGCACATCGAGGGTGAGTTCGCTATCCAAATCAAAGAGTTTTTTGATACGGGTTTCTTCTGGAAAACTCGAGAAAACCTCGATGCGAATACCAGCCGCTGCTAAGTTCGCCTCGAGTTGGGCGTAGTGCTCGAGATCAATTGTTTTTGGGTCAAGCCGCGATTCGATGCGTTCCCACGCAGCAGTAAACCCATGTTTTTGCACAAAGTACACAGCGTTGGCTTCGTCATCGTTAATCATGGTTTGTAAATCTGTCGCATCGCCACGGGCTTCGATGGCGTTCTCGAGGGTTTGCCATAAGGTATTGCCAATACCACGTTGTTGATATTGCTTATGCACACAAACCTCGAGCCAGTATTTACCAGCAGCATGCGAGCGAGTGTTATGTCCGATTTCGGCGACTGCGACAATTTTTTTCTGATTGTCCTCGAGAATTTCGGCAACAAATTGGGCAAAGTACAAATTAGGATCGCGGTGCAAGTGTTCAAGTGCCAGATTTCCTGGGGTGCTGTGCCATTCTGAAATGCTGTTATAAATTCCGCACAGACTAAGATAATCGTTTGGGTACGTGGCTGGGCGAATCTCGAGCATTAAATCGGGCATGTGAAAATCATTGCGTATAACCCAGACTTTGTACAATACGCCTTTTGACGCATACAGCATTGGTGCGGTAAGCTCGAGGCAGAATTCACAGGCAACGCTTGTCCACTGGACACGACCTTTTTCCCTTGGTCGGTCTGGTGTTTTTTTAAGGAGTTTTTATGGATTGGACAAATTACTTACATCACGATCACAGCCCGTTTTATGTGTCAGAAAGCGAAGCAGCAGTCGGAGATAAAATTCGTGTTCGCATCCGAGTGCCTCGCAATGCACCACTCAAAAAGATTGAACTGGCAGTTTTACGGATTGGTGAAATGACTCGAGTGCCAATGCAACCCGCTAAACTCGAGGATAAAAACTGGTTATTTTTTGAAACTGAAATCGAATTGATTGCACGTCGAACCCATTACTTTTTTTGGGTGCATGGTGAAACAGGCAGTGTCAAATTCTCGGCTCGAGGGGTGCAACGCACTAACCCTGCTTTCCGTGATTGGTTTGTTTTCTTAGCCGAGCAGCACCGCCCGAATTGGTTAGATGATCGGGTTTTTTACCAGATTTTTCCAGATCGTTTTTACAACGGCGACCCCAGCAACGATGTTCAAGCTGGCGAGTACAACTATATGGGTAAACCTGTACAAAAAATGGCTTGGACTGACCAACCTGAACAGCGTGTTGGACCACTGCAACACTGGGGCGGTGATCTCGAGGGCATTCGTCAGAAATTACCGTACCTGACCGATTTAGGTATTAACGGTTTGTACCTCAACCCAATTTTTACCAGCCCGAGTAATCATCGTTACGATACCGAAAACTTTCTTGAGATAGACCCGCATCTGGGCGGACAGAAAGCCTTTGATGCCTTGGTTCAAGATGCCAAAAAACTCGATATACGCATTATTTTAGATGGTGTTTTTAACCACACAGGAGATCGCGCCCCTGAATTCAAAAAAGCCTTAGAAAACAAAGTTGAACGACAAATGTACACCTTCCGAGCTGATGGTACGTACGAGGCATTTTTTGGTGTTAAAACCCTGCCTAAACTCGATTACGATTCGCACCTTGCCTTCGAGCATTTTCTCGAGGGAGCACACGCCCCAGTGCGTCATTGGTTACGAGCTGGCGCTGATGGTTGGCGTTTAGATGTTGCCCATATGATGGGCAAAGACGGCACAGACCGAGGCAATCTCGAGATTCATCGCCGCTTAAAAGCCGCTGCCAGACTCGAGAACCCCGAAGCTTGGATTTTTGGTGAGCGATTCTGGGATGCCGAACCATACTTGCAAGGCGCATCCGACCCGCACGACCACGCTGGCGGTGGCGAAGATGGCGTGATGAATTACCAAGGTTTTGCCTTACCCGTAGCCGATTGGTTGGCAGGCGTTGATATTTTTGGAAACAGCGTGCAGCTAGGTACCGACGAATTGATTGCCACCCTCGAGGAAAGTTACCGAGTGATACCCAACCCAATGCGCTTCTCGCATTACAATCTACTCGGTTCACACGATGTCCCACGTGCGCTCGAGCGTATGGATGGCAACTTTGATAAACTCAAAACTGCGTTTGCCATGCTGCTGGCTTACCCCGGCGTTCCAGGCATTTATTACGGTGACGAAATCGGTTTGCGTGGCGGCAACGACCCCTACTGCCGAGCACCATTTCCATGGGACGAAAAACAATGGAACTTACCACTGCGTGGTTTTCTGCAAACCCTGATCAAAGCCCGCAAACAAAGTAAAGCCTTGCAATCAGGAGCCCTCAAATTCCTCGAGACACGCTTCGATGCCCTGACTTTTGCCCGCACCTACACCCATGCTGACGGGCGAGTCGAAAGTGCTTTAATTGGTGTCAACCGAGGCATCGGACAAACCATGAATTTTAATACCGCGCTGGTCGGTGTGTTTGAAGGCTCATGGCAAGATGCCATTACAGGCGAAGTATTCCACGCTCGAGATGGCATTCTCAAAGCCACAGTTTTCAAACCTCGAGTATTACTGCCAATACTGTAAAACACCATCACTCACAGGATGAATGTAAGGTTCACCCCGACAACTTTATGGGATTTATTGGCACGGTGTTGGCTCGAGTCAAATCAAAAAACAAATTTGGCGAACCAAAACGGTTCGCCAAATTTCTTGGCTCGAGACGAACTATTGAACGTTGACCGTTAAACCAATACTGGTGGTCTGACCTGTTTTGGTATTCTCGAGAATAATTGTGACTGGGTACGTGCCATAAGCGGTTTTGCTTTCAATATCAAAAGTCAAACTCAGTTCTGGGTTGCTGTTGCTGTCTGCGCCAAGACTGCATTTATCCATGCTGATACCCAGTGCATCCGAAGCAATTATTTGTTTGACTTTAATTGTATCCTCGAGATTTTCAAAACCATATTGCAAGCGAATCAATTGCGAATTATCCAGCAAACTTGATGTATTGATTTTAATAGTGCTACTGGTACTCGAGAAAATATCGACTACGGCGGTATTACCAGTCCAATCTGCTTGACCTGCGGCAAGACTGGCAGTGCTGATACTGAGAGCGGCGATCAATCCGAAGGCAATTAACTTTACATTTTTCATATTGGTTCTCCTTGTGTATCTTTTATGCGTTTCGCAAATTTTTTGCGATGAACAAAGTATGCGAGTCGGGCATGAATCAATGCGGTGGGTCTCGAGGAGAAGTGATGAAGTTTGAACTAAAACCAACTCGAGCAAATTTTGCTGTCTGAGAAGCATAAAATAGAGGAGAGGTGATTGTGCAATTCACACGGTCTGCATGAAATTTGAACGAGACAACCGTAGCAACTGTAATGAATTGTCAAATCTCAACACTTACCCCCTTGCGTTTTGTCGCCCAATTCGCATCGAAAACCTCACCACTCTTAGCCATCGCATTCAACATGATAAGTAACTTCCGCAT
>JAAFIG010000051.1 GCA_013298595.1 Deinococcales bacterium
AACTGTTCGAGCTTTTCTCAAGTTTTTTGGTTGTGGCGATCTGGCTACGACACGAACTCTTTTGGTTCTAGGGGCGAACGATCTGCCACAACTTTTCTAACCACTCTTAATATACAAGGGGCGAGGCTTCTTGACCATATACGTACACCTGACGGGCATGGTCGCATGCCTCGCCCTACGATGCGATAACTACGAATTGTTGATGAGAAATGTTTTTGGACAAATAATTTAATGAATATTTACCCCAGTATCTCGAGTCATGGTGTGCATAGAACAAGTTTTTTAGCAAAACCTGACAGTCTTCAACGATTTTGCGGGAAGCCCAAATCTATTTTACTGGTGCTTGGGTCTGGGTAACGACTGGTTACCACTTTGCCTCGAGTGTAAAATTGAATTCCTTCAGGACCGTACATGTGTGTATCGCCAAATAAACTGGCTTTCCAACCACCAAAACTGTAATAGGAAACGGGTACTGGAATAGGCACGTTAATGCCAACCATGCCAACATTGACTTCGTATTGGAATTGCCTTGCAGCACCGCCATCTCGAGTAAAAATCGCAGTACCATTGCCATATTGGTTATCGTTGATTAAAGCTAAACCTTCTTGGTAAGTGTTGACTCGAGTGACACCAAGTACGGGTCCGAAAATTTCATCGTCGTAGCATTTCATGCCCGGTTTGCAATGATCTATGAGACTGACACCTAAGAAGTATCCGTTGCCTGGAACAGTGTTTTTGCGACCATCTACCACCAGTGTTGCGCCTTCGAGTGGTGCATTCTCGAGGTAACTTGCCACGCGATCACGGTGTTCTTTGGTAATTAACGGACCCATTTCGGCGGTTGGGTCGGTGCCTGGTCCGACTTTAATTTTTGGTAAGCGTTCTTTGACTTTGGCAATGAATTCATCGGCAATATCGCCAACAGCGATCACCATGCTAATTGCCATGCAGCGTTCGCCTGCGCTGCCGTAGGCGGCGTTAACAGCGGCATCGGCTGCCATATCCAGATCGGCATCGGGTAAAAGCATCATGTGGTTTTTGGCACCACCAAGGGCTTGTACGCGTTTGCCGTGCTTGGTGCCTGTTTCGTAAATGTACTTAGCAATCGGGGTGCTGCCAACAAAGGAAACCGCGCTGATATCTGGGTGCTCGAGTAAACAATTCACGGCTACTGCGTCGCCTTGAACGATATTAAAGACACCATCGGGTAAACCAGCTTCTTTTAAGAGTTGCGCGAGGAACAACGCCGCACTCGGGTCTTTTTCCGATGGTTTCAGAATAAATGTGTTACCACAAGCAATTGCATTTGCCATCATCCACAGTGGCACCATCGCAGGGAAATTAAATGGGGTAATACCAGCCACCACTCCCAGTGGTTGGCGAATACTGTACACATCTATGCCTTTAGAAGCCTGCTCGGAGTAACCACCTTTAAGTAAATGCGGAATACCACAGGCAAATTCAACATTTTCTAGTCCTCGAGCAATTTCACCAGCTGCATCCGATGGGACTTTGCCGTGCTCGCTCGAGATAATGCGAGCTAATTCTGAGCGGTTGGCTTCGATCAGTTCGCGGAAACGAAACATGATTTCGGCTCGGCGGCTTAAACCTGTGGCTCGCCATGCAGGAAAAGCGGCTTTGGAAGCTGCCACAATACTATCTATTTCTTCGATTGAAGCCAGTTCAACATTGGCAGCATGTTCGCCAGTGGCAGGGTTAAAGACTTTACCTGTGCGCCCAGATTTACTTGCATGAACTGCGCCATTGACCCAACTCGAGATGCGTTTCAAATCAACCATTGTCATAATTTCCTCCGAATGTGTTTAGTGTATCTTACAGCTTAATACTCGAGACGTATTTCTGGGTGTGTTCGTGGCATACTGCTGCTTATGCCTTATGTCAATGTGCGAATTACCAAGGGAAATGTGACTGTGCAACAAAAAAAGCAGATTATCGCGGAAATCACGGCAACACTGCAAAATGTGCTGGGTAAAAAACCCGAGCACACCCACATTGTGATTGACGAAATAGACCCTGATAACTGGGGTTTTGCGGGTGTCACCACCACCGAGTACCGCCAACAAAAGTAGGGGCGAGGCATGCGACCATGCCCGTCAGGTGCATGTATATGGTCAAGAAGCCTCGCCTTTGCAGGACGGTGTTTTAAACGAATTGTAGGCAATTTTAAACACCTGTCGAGAAGTCAGCTGATTTGAAGTAACTCGAGTTCACTTTTCCCTGCAAAGTACGAACCTATACGAATTGGGTGGTAAATTCCAAATTTGCTTGGTTTCTCGAGGCTGTCGCCATCGGTTGCTAAGTCGCCATCCAGCGGTGTGAGTTGTGTGGCTTGCCAGTCTATTTCAATGCTGACTTCTGCTAAACGCAAAGAATTGCCGCTGGAATCGTTTTCGCAATCTTCCATCAGGGCTTGTAATTTTCTTTTTTCAGCCGCTTTGAGTTTAGCTGCAAAAATCCCTCTGCGTGGTTTGTACGTAAACTCAGCTTCAATACCTTGAATAGTAATGGTGGCTGCCGAAAATGGTGTGATACTGTCATCTGTGACCACACCATTTTCGACTCGAATCACTTCTAAATAAATTCCGTATTGAAAATTCAGGTATGGCGACCCGCGTAAAAGCATGACAATAAATTGTTTTAAGTATTCAAGGTTCGCAGTCACAAAATCCAATTCGTGAAAGCCACCGCCAGCCTCGGTGTAATAATACGCGTAGTAAAAAGACTTATTTGCTAAAGAAGTCATGATTTTCCCTAAACAATTTCCTCGAGTTTAACAACACGTTTTTCTTTGTAAGACAGCGTAACTGCTAATGCTAATCGCAAACTCTCGAGGGCATCGGATGCACTGGGGTTGGGGTTTGTACCTGTCTCGAGGCTTTTGAAAAAAGCTTCTAACTCGAGTTTATAGGCTTGGGCGAACCGATCCATAAAAAAATCGTAATGATCGGCGTGTAACATACCTACGCCATTGGTGTTTTGTCCGTACTGCCAGAGTGGGGTTTTTGGTGTGGCATCTAAACAAATTTTGCCATTGGTACCAAAAATTTCGGTGGTCACATCGTAGCCGTAAGCACTGGTTCTCGAGTTTTCGATCACACCTACCGCGCCATTTTTAAATTTCAGCATGGTCGTGGTGGTGTCTGAATCGCCTAGTGCAGCAATGTCTGGGTTGTGGGCTGTACCCCAAACCATAACCTCTTCGACTTCGCCAACAAAGAAACGGGCAATATCGAGGTCGTGGACAGCTTGGTCGATAAATTGCCCACCCGAAATTTTTAAGTACTCAAGACTCGGTGGGGCTGGGTCGCGTCCAACAGCCCGAAATTGGCGAATCGTGCCAAGTTCGCCATGCTCGAGTTTTTGTTTAGCCAAGGCAAACGGTGGGTCAAAACGCCGATTAAAACCAATTTGAAAAGGCACACCTGCTTTTGTAACCACCTCGAGGGCAGCTTTGGTACGGTTAAGCTCGAGAGCCACAGGTTTTTCGCAAAAAATAGCTTTGCCTGCTCGGGCAGCCGCTTCGATTAATGGCGCATGGGTTGGGGTTGGCGTGACAATCAGTACGGCATCTACCCCAGGGGCAGTAATGGCATCTTCGGGATTGGCAAAATCTAAATCGGCTCGAGTTAACGCCTTAGCTGCTAAACGCGCTGGTTCAAACGGGTCTGCCACTGCCACCACTCGAGCATTGGCAATACCAATTAAGGTTCGGGCATGTTCGATGCCCATCCGACCACAACCGAGTAGTGCCACTCCAAATACTTTCATGCTAACTCCAATCTTTATTTTGCTAAACAATGAATTAATTCGCGTAAACGGCTGGCTTTGAGTTTTAAGGCGGCTCGATTAACAATAAACCGTGTCGAGAGCTGCATCAGGATTTCGTTTTCGATTAAGCCATTTTCGGTTAAAGTCCGCCCTGTTTCTACAATATCTACAATCGCATCGGCAAGCCCTGTTAAAGCAGCCAGTTCAATTTTGCCATTTAAAGCAATCACATCGGCACTGATACCACGTTCACGCAGAAAAACTCGAGTAGCTCGAGGGTACCTAGTAGCAATGCGCTCAATGCGGTTTGTGCTACCAGCCACTCGGATTAAGGAGAATCGGTAGTTGTTGCCACCTAAATCCACGGGTTCGTAAGTATCTCTGGCGGCTTCCAGAATCCAGTCTTTGCCGACAATGCCACAATCGGCTACACCCACATCCACATACACAGGAACATCGGGGTCTTTAACCAAAAGCAAGGTCACATCTGGGAAATCAAATTGCAAACTACGCGATTGCTCGAGTTCGGGAATAACTAACCCAGCTTTGCGTAAACAAGTTAAAGCAAAAGTTTTGCTACGCTCACCACTAGGAATTGCAATGGTTAAAGGGGTCATAAGTGCTCCAAATCAATTTTTGTACCATCAGCTAAACGAATCGCATAATTCTCGAGTAGCAAATAAGGCACGCCCCAAGCTTTGGCAGCTTCCTCGAGTTCGGCTTGGTTATTTGTCCAAGCTTGCACAATACGTTTACCTTGGGTACGAAAAACCTTGGCAATACGGTTTGAAGTAGCAATGGCAAACGCAGGTACAAGGTTTGGTGCTTCACCAAGCGCAGTCATGACACGCTCGAGTCCGACAGCAAAACCAACAGCGGGTAAACCAACATCGTAACGACCACCACCGCAGAGTGGTTGACCAAAATCTGGGGTGTACGCTTGGAAAATCACACCAGTGTAATAATCCCAAGCTCGAGCAATACCTAAATCAAATAAGAAGCGTTCGGGTGGTAACTCAGCTGCTACTAAACGCACATTCTCGAGCGCCGCTTTAGCTGCTTGCGAATGTGCAATACCAGCCGCTTCTTTGAGCACATCAACACCACCATACAAATCGAGTAATTGCAGCACAGCTTCTCGGGTTGAACCTTTAATTTTGTATGTTTCAAGTAATGCCTGTAATTCAGGAGCATTCTTACGATGAATCGCAGTTCGCAATGCTTGAATAGCTGTTTCCTCGAGTTCGGTACTGGCAAGCACTGCTTTGACAAATCCAGGATGCCCAATTTCCACAGCGGCTTGAGGGAAGCCAACAGCATCTAAACACTCGAGAGCAACGGATAAAATTTCAGCATCGGCTTGGGTGGTAGAAACCCCAAGTAATTCGCCACCAACTTGGGTGTACTCGCGTTGCCGTCCAAGTTCAGCATCTCGAGTACGAACCCAAAGTGTGCCGCTGTAACGCAAACGCACAGGGTAGGTTGGTTCGGGCATCCCATGTACCAAATTGGCGATGCTGGTTGTGTACTCACCACGCAGCATCAGTACCGAACCGTCACGGTCAACCAATTTAAAAGCTTTATCGGCTTGTGGATGAACAGGATTAAAAACCTCGAGACTTGGGGTTTGCACAGGATCAAATCCCCATGAATGCAGCACTCGCTCGAGTTTGCCACGCAAATCTTCGCGCCATGTTTCGTCTTTAGGCTGGTAGTACCGTGTTCCATCGGGAATCAATCGCACAAAAAGTATCGTACCAAGATTGAGGACTGAACGGCTAGGCAGTGGTGATACGGAATTAACTTAATCACTCTCGTTTGACCAAAAAACGGTCAAACTGTCGTTCAAACATTAATTCCGTGTTGTTGTTACTCCTGTTAGTCGGTTAATCAGTCAAAATACACGACTGATTAACACAATTCCGTATGATACAGCTCGGTTTGCATTTCTCGAGCATTGTTAGACTTTCTCGCATAGAATAGAGGCATGTCCCTCAATTTTTCTTTAAGCAGTGAACAACTGCAACTCCAAGCCCTCGCTCGAGAATTCACTGCTAAGGAAATCATTCCTATTGCCGCAGATTTTGATCGCCGCGAAGAATACCCGCCCCAAATTCTCGAGAAAGCTTTCGAGGTTGGACTATCCAATATTATTATTCCAGAACACGCTGGTGGACTGGGTTTGGGAATGCTCGAGGAAACCATTATCGGTGAAGAAATGGGTTATGGCTGTATGGGCATTTATACTATTTTAATGGCTTCAGAACTGGGTATCACCCCAATTTTAGTCGGTGGCACAACCGACCAACAAAAACGTTTCCTCGAGCCGTTAACCCAAAAACCAGGATTGGCTAGTTTTGCGCTTTCCGAAGCCAACAACGGCTCAGATGCAGGGGCAATGCGAACCAAAGCGGTGCTCGAAGGTGATGAATGGGTTTTAAATGGTACAAAAATGTGGATTAGCAACGGTGGTATTGCCGAGTTTGCCGTGGTTTTTGCTTCAGTGGATTATGCTTTAAAAGCCAAAGGGACAGTGGCAATTGTGGTACCAAAAGGCACACCTGGTTTTTCGCACAATAAAATTCATCATAAAATGGGGCAACGAGCCACCTATACTGCTGAACTGGTTTTTGAAAATGTTCGTGTGCCTAAAGAAAACATGCTAGGTGGAATCGGTGATGGTTTTAAAATCGCTATGAAAACCCTTGATAAAACCCGTATTCCTGTGGCAGCAGGGAGTGTCGGCATTGCCCGCCGAGCACTCGAGGAAAGTATTCAATACGCTAAAACAAGAGAAGCTTTTGGTAAGCCAATTGGTGATTTTCAAATGATTCAAACCAAACTTGCCAATATGTACATGGGACTCGAGACAGCGCGGCTGATTACCCAAAAAGCAGCATGGCTGGTGGATGCTGGTAAACCACATAGTATGGAAGCAGCCTTGGCAAAAGCTTACGCTTCGGATATTGCCTTTGATGCTGCCAACGAAGCGATTCAAGTTCATGGTGGCTTTGGGTATGTTGGCGAGTACCCTGTCGAAAAATTATTGCGCGATGTTAAATTAAACCAAATCTACGAAGGTACCAACGAAATTCAGCGAGTCATCATGGCTCGAGGTTTATTAAAGGATTAAGGTATTTTTGTGACTATATTTTGGCATTTGGTAATTTCTCGATTTGGTATCAAAATACGTCAGGCAGTAGTGAATCTCTGTGTTTTCTTTGGGGTAAAAAATTGGTTTTTATGGTCTGAATTCAATACAAAATGGGTTGGTCAAATCGTTGGTATTTTTGCGCTGTTTCTCTATGGCTCGAGTGGATTAGCCAGTACTAACCCACCGCCAAGATTGTATGCTCAGTGCAAAGTCACGCATTTTGGTACAGAGCAACACCGCTTCAATCTCGAGGCTCGAGGTGCTTGGTGGCGTAGCGCAACATTAGACACGCATTTAAAAGTGTTTCAAATTATTGTTTCTGACCCACAAACCCGTGCAGTACTGCAAACGCTTGATGTGAAGGCTGGGCTTGTTGCTAAAAATTATTTTCATCATGTCTGTAATACCCAAGATACCAATGGTTGGACAATGCTCGAGTTGCCATTGCAATTTAAGACTGTACAAACATGGATTTATAACCAAAATAAACGGGTTTGGCAGCATGGACAAAATCCGATTCCAAGCCGTCGATTTCAAACTTGGACATTGAACCCAAAGAAGAAAATCTGGCAAGGTGGCACCATTCGTCTCGAGCCACTAGAGTTGGTGCATCGCAGCTCAAAGTACCGTATGGCTGCTCGAGATTTACGTTTTGAAACATGGGGTTATCTTGCCAAATCACCAAGTTCTGATGAAACCCATGTCGAACTGATTCGGGTATTAGACGCAAAAACCAATGAAGTGGTGCAGGATATGATAGTGGATGCCTCACCTGTCACCGAAGCAGAATTAGACATTGGTGATTTCAATTTTGATGGCTATACCGATATTGGTATTATGCTATTTTTACCAGCCGCGCCAAATATCCCACATGCTTACTGGACGTATCAGCGACGCACTGGGCAATTTGTTCACGATGAGGTATTAAGTAAGATTACCTCGGCAGAATTTGATCAGAAAAAAAAGATTATTTCCGAGTTTTATCGTGCCAGTTGCTGTATTCATGGTGTGAATATCTACAAATATATTGCTGGTAAATTAACTTTGATCGAAAATACTGATTTTGGTTTAACTGCGGATGGTAAAGATTATTGGACGCGTAGTTTATTGGTTGCTGGTAGCTTACAAGTTGTAGATGGTCGTCTCGAGTGGTTTAGCACTGATTGCAAGCGTTTTTTTCAGCAACGCAGTGTCCTCCGCCGAGGCAAGTTGCGTTTGGTGACCAATATCGCTCGAGCTACAACCAAAGCTGAACAAAAAGATTGTCGGGTTTTACCAAGATAATGAATCCACTCGAGATTGGTTATTTATTAGTGCAAGGTGGTTTAGCAGCTTTTGCTGTGATCAACAATTTTTTTTGGCATAACCTCGAGCCTAGTCAGGCGAATCACTTAAAAATTTCGATACTCATTCCAGCCCGTAATGAAGCCCGTAACCTCGAGCAATTACTGCCAAGTTTATTGGCTCAGGACGCTGCAAACCTCGAGATTCTTGTTTTAAATGATCGTTCCGAAGATGATACAAAAATGGTGCTTGAGCAATTTACTGATTCGCGTTTGCGGGTACTCGAGGGAACACAATTGCCTGATGGTTGGCTTGGTAAGAATTGGGCATGTCATCAACTTTCCTTAGTAGCCACAGGGCATATTCTGATTTTTACCGATGCTGATACACTTTGGCAATCATTTACCGCTAATGCCATTGCCGCGCAATTCGAGCAACGCAATGCAGATGCACTTTGTGCTTGGGCGGCGCAAACAGTGACAGACCCAATCTCGAGATTAATTCAGCCTTTGCAGCAATGGAGTTTGCTGGCATTCCTCCCACTTTTTTTTGTGCCAATGCGGGCTTTTCCTGTGGCTGTGGCAGCCAATGGGCAGTGCTTGGCGTTCACTCGAGCTGCGTATAACCGTATTGGTGGGCATGAAGCAATAAAAAATAGCATCATCGAAGATATGGCATTGGCTCGAGCTGTCAAACGCAGTGGTGGTAAATTTGTATTACTTAATGGTGCTCATGCCATTCGTACCAAAATGTATGCCAATAGCCAAGAAGCTTTTGCGGGGTACGCAAAAAATGTGTATCCCGCTTTTGGTGCCTCTCGAGCTGCTTTTTTTACGGCTACACTTTTTAATTTTTTAGTATATGTATTGCCGTGGTTGCTGTTGCCATTTTGGGATGTCGCACCATTGGCAATACTGGCATCCATGTTGGCTCGGGGAATTTCCGATCAGCGCAATCATTACAATCCACTGTGGACGTTGTTGCATCCGTTGGGTATTGCTGTTTGGGCAATAATTGGTTTTGAGAGTATGCAGCGTTTTGAAACGGGCAGAGTAACTTGGAAGGGGCGCGAGTACGATTTGCGCCAAACCAATAAAAACTCGAGTGACTTAAAATAAAAATCGCGCCACTTCTGGGCGCTGATAAACAAAATAGTAGCACACTATGCGTTATGCGTCAAGACTATGCACTCGAGGGTAGTGCTGAACAGCAAAAAACAATTTGGAAAGCACCAAAAACCCGAAATAAACTTAGAAATCTCCTAAAGCATCCAATGGACTCAGCGGTATACTAAAACATATGACTCGACAAAACTCTGAAGGTATAAAATAAAAATCGCGCCACTTCTGGGCGCTGATAAGAAATAGTGTATCACGGTATGCGTTATGCGTCAAGTATATGCACTCGAGACCGTGCCAGACGGAAAAATTTCGCTCGAGTGATGAGATAAAAGGTGTTAAGTGTGAATGTCATTGTGGTGGGTGCAGGGGTTGGTGGGTTAAGTGCAGCCATTCGATTGGCGGCAAAAGGTGTATCAGTACGGGTCCTAGAGCGATTACCTCGAGCTGGTGGCAAATTGAATCTGCTCGAGGATGCTGGATACCGCTTTGATACGGGTCCAAGTTTAGTCACACTGCCTTGGGTATTTGAAGATTTGTTTGCTGCCGCGGGCGAGAAATTATCAGATTGGCTTGAGTTGATTCGGCTTGAGCCTGTGTG
Source organism: Deinococcales bacterium (assembly GCA_013298595.1). Classification (GTDB taxonomy): domain Bacteria; phylum Deinococcota; class Deinococci; order Deinococcales; family JAAFIG01; genus JAAFIG01. The sequence continues at coordinate 9,947 of JAAFIG010000051.1, forward strand.
CAGGTATTTTTATGCAGATGGTACAGGTTTTGATGCTAGCGCTGATATGCCAACTATGATGGAGAATCTCGAGGCGTTCAGTATAGGTGCTGGCGAGGATTTCAATGCTTTTTTTGGTCATGCGGCTCGGGCATGGCGTGGTAGTCGTAAAGCATTTTTAGAAAGTAGTATCTCGAGTCCACTGGATTTTATTCGTGATGGAATTCCGTGGACAGATTTAACCGCTTTGCTGCCCATACCAACACTGCATGGTTTAGCCAAACGTTACTTCAAAGACCCACGTTTGCAACAATTTATTGGACGTTATGCAACCTACACTGGCTCAAGTCCGTATCGTGCTCCTGGTACCCTAAGTACAGTGTTGTACTCCGAGTATGCGTATGGGGCTTGGTATGTACGTGGAGGCTTGTATTCAATAGCTCAGGCGCTCGAGAAACTTGCACGAAAATTAGGAGTGGAATTTTATTTTGATACGACTGTGCAAAAAATTCTGCTCGAGGACACCACACCATTTATTTTACCCGATAGAAAAACCTGTGCTGTCGAAGCAGTCCAACTCGAGGATGGGCAAATTCTTGTCTGTGATGCGATTGTTTGCAATGCCGATGCGGCGCATTTGTACGAGCATTTACTCGAGAAAAACCTTGATCCTCGAAAACAAAAACTCGAGCCGAGCATTTCTGGGTTTGTGATGTTGTTGGGTGTGCAAGGCAAAACCACAGGTTTAGAGCATCATAATATTTTCTTTTCAAGCGATTATCAAAAAGAGTTTCAACAAATATTCTCGGAATTACAACCTGCTTCTGAACCAACCATCTATGTTTGTATCTCGAGCAAATCCGATACCACCCAAGCACCACCTGATTGCGAGAATTGGTTTATTTTGGTCAATGCACCACCCACAGGCAAAATGGATTGGCAAAGTGAAGCCTCTGGGTACGCAGCCCGAATTCTCGAGTTACTGGCAAAGCGTGGTTTTGATATTCGTGAACGTATTCAAGTGCAGTATATTGTCACACCCACCGATCTCGAGAATACGTATTTAACGCATCGTGGTGGGATTTATGGCAGCAGCAGCAACACAGTCTCGAGTGCGTTTTTACGCCCACAAAACCGTAGTCAAACCGTGCAGGGTTTGTACCTTGCAACAGGTAGTGCTCATCCTGGTGGTGGATTACCATTGGTCATGCTTTCGGGCAAACTGGCAGCCAATGCTTTGCTCGAGGATTTTAAAGTAAATGAAGCGCAGTCTTAGCCAGCAAAGCAGCGCCAATCGGTAAAATATCTTCGTGGCAGCGCACCATCGAGTGATGCAAACCGTATTGCTTGAAACCTGTTACGCTCGAGCCAAGCATGGCGTAAGCGCTGGGAATTTGTTGTGAGATATAAGCAAAATCTTCGACTCCAAGACTTGGTTCGATGGTTTGAATACTCAGCCCAAGCTCGAGTGCTGTGTTTTTCAGGGCTGCATTAATACTGGGGTTGTTGAAAGTGCTGGGTAGAATCGGTGTGGCAATAAATTCGAGCGTTGCACCATGGGCTGTTGCAATACCTTTAGCTATTTGCTCGAGGCGTTGCTGTAAGTTCTGGGCAGTGCTGAGTTTCATGGCTCGAATCGTGCCGCGCAGGATTAGTTCGTCGGCTACAATATTTTCGGCTCTGCCGCCTTGTATCACACCAAAACTGACCACACCAGCATCGAGTGGGGCAACATACCGACTGACCAGTGTTTGGGCTTGCAAAACAATACTCGAGCCAATGACAATAGCATCTATGCCACGCTCGGGTTCAGCTCCTGCATGTGCTGACAACCCATGCACCACAATTTTAAAATCTAAGCAGCAGCCCATGATTTCGGCATCACACATACCAAGAACACCCACAGCTAAACTTGGTTCGTTATGCAAAGCAACAGCTGCATCCACACCTGTATACGCACCAGCCTCGAGCATTCGTTGTGCACCTGATTTCAGGTCTGGGTCGTCGCCATGACTTTCCTCGGCAGGTTGAAAAACCAAACGAATAGTGCCTGAAAAACTTTCCTCCATCAGTAAACGTGCCGCGCCAATTAGCATGGTGGTGTGCGAATCATGACCACAAGCGTGCATTTTACCAGCTTCAAGACTGGCATAATCTAAACCTGTTTGCTCGAGAATTGGTAAGGCATCCATATCGGCACGCAAAGCAATGGTTTTACCGCTGCCTCGGACAATATCAGCAATCACACCTGTTCGCGCAATACCCGTTTTTGGTGTTAAACCAAGGGCAGTTAATTCTCGGGTTACCACTGCCGCTGTGCGGATTTCTTGGTAACACAATTCTGGGTGTTGGTGTAAATCACGATAAATTTCGGTCAGACTGAGCATGAAGTTAGTCTATACCAAAGCTCATACCTGAATTGGTGTGCTGTTTTGTGGTTCATGGATGTATAACAAAGCTGTCTCGAGTCGTAAGGCTTCTATTTGTTTAAACCATTTGTCTGGCTCGAGATGGTCTTGGCTGGTTTCTAAGTCCAGAAGTTGTGTGTGTAATCGGCGTTGCCTATTGCTGGGGCGTGTGCGTTGTAAGGTTAAACGAATCTCGAGGAGCACATCGAGACTGCGATGTTGTGATGCCTTGAGGGTCGGTTGGGCTTCAACTGTCAACATAGACAAAAAGTGTAGTCTTTCTGGAGTGAGCAAGCTGCAACTTAGTGTACAGTTGGAAACATTTCCGTAGTTTTTAGGATTGTAATATTGAACACGTACTTCGGGAGAGGGTGTTACAAAGATATTTCTTGTACAATTATAGACTCAAGATAGTAAAGTTGCGCTTGAACTTCGGGGTTTTTGTGTCAGATATTGCTGAACAACTTGTAGAAACCACCGAACCAGATCAGCGTTTAACGCTGTTACTACAACTGGCTGATAGCCAAATATTCTCGAATCCACAACAAAGTATTGTCTACGCAAAAGAAGCTGCCAGTATCGCCGAACAACACCCCAGTCAAAGTTTAGCTTTGGCTCGAGCTTGGCGTTTGCAAGCAGGTGCTAATGTCATGCTTTCCGAATACGAAATAGCAGTGCAGTTTGCATTTGCAGCAGAACAAATTTGTATGACCCATAACGATTTAGGTTTACTGCGTGAATGTATCAATGTTCGTGGTTTAGCTCGGCTCGAGCAAGGCAAACTTGCAGAGGCACTGCAATTATTTGAATCTGCCCTCGATATTGCTGAACGCGATAACAACCGTGCAGGACAAGGCAGCGCACTGCATAACATCGCCATTATTTATAAAGAATTCGCCGATCACGAACGGGCTTTAGAATTTAATCTACGTAATTTAGAATTACAGCGCGAACTTGGTAATACACGTTTGGTTGTGTTGTCGCTGAATTCGGTAGGACTCGCTTTACTGGAAGAAGCCGAAACAAACACAGATTTTGCCGAACAACAAAAATTATTAGAACAATCGCATCAGTATTTTACCGAAGCCCTCGAGTTACACGACCCAAATGATTTACAAATCAAAGCCGCACTGCATAACAATATTGGTAGTGTTTACTTAACGTGGCAACAACCACAACGTGCTTTAGACTTTTTTGCTACGCAACTCGAAATAACTCGGCGGCTTGGTAATGCCCGAGGTATTGCAGGCAGCATTGCCGATACCGCTCGAGCAAAAATGCAGCTTGGTCATATTGATGAGGCATTATTGCAGTTTCAAGAAGCCCAAACCATGTTTGAGCATTTAGATTTAAAAGACGAATTATTTAAGTTGCACCGTGATTACTCAACTGCCCTCGAGCAAGCTGGGCAAATCGCATTGGCATTTGAGCATTTTAAGCAATTCCATGCTTTAGAAAGTGTTGTTAAATCGCAAAGTGCTCAGCAACATGTTCATGCCATCAGTGCTCGTTTTGACCTCGAGAAAGCACAGATGGAAACAGAAATTCAGCGTTTACGCAGCGAAGAACTCGAGATGCTGGTGCAACAACGCACCTCAGAAGTTGCAGCTACACAATTTGAAATGCTCGAAAGACTAGCGAGTGCTGTTGAACTGCGTGATTTTACAACAGGTAAGCATGTACGGCGCGTTTCGGAGTACAGTGCTGCGGTGGCAGCCCGCTTAGGAGTCTCGAGCCATGAAGTGCATTTGTTGCGTTCGGCTGCTCAGTTACATGATATTGGAAAAATTGGTATTGCTGATTCGATTTTACAAAAACCAGGTCAGTTAAGTGCCAGCGAATGGGAGATCATGAAAACCCATACCGAAATTGGGGCAATGATGCTGGCAGATAGTCAGTTGCCTGTTTTGCAAATGGCAAGAGAAATTGCGATAAGTCACCATGAACGTTTTGATGGTACAGGTTATCCATTTGGTTTAACTGCCCAAGCGATTCCGCTGATGGGTCGAATTGTGGCAATTGTGGATGTTTTTGATGCGTTAATCAGCAGCCGACCCTATAAAGCTGCTTGGACTCGAGAAGCAGCCATCGCCGAGATTCAACAGTCTAGTGGCTCACATTTTGATCCAATGGTGGTCAAGGCTTTTATTGAAGTATTACACAGCGAATCAGTTGACATGCAGGTCACATAATTGCAGTAAACTACTGACAGTTTCAAAGGAGGATGTATGATTTCACGCCGTGATATTTTAAAAATCTTTGGTCTAGCAGGTGCAGCCACTGCTATCGAAAACACCCAACAGGCAAGTGCACAAAGTGGTGCTTTAACCGTAACTTTATTGCACACCAACGATACCCACGATCATCTCGAGCCAACTATTTACACAGGTAAAGACGCAGCTGGTAAGGATTTTCGTGCTCAGTATGGTGGTGTTGCACGCATTAAAACCGCTATCGAAACCCTGAAAAAAACAGCTACTAACCCAATCGTTTTAGATGCTGGTGATGTTTTTACAGGCACTATTTACGGCATGATTTACAAAGGACTTGCTGACCTTGCCTACATGGAAGCCTTTGGTGTACAAGCTCAAACCATTGGTAATCACGAGTTTGATGGTGGTCCAAGCCAACTTGCCGAATACCTCAAAAATGCGACTTTTCCAGTGGTCAGTGCTAACATAGATGCCAGTGCCGAACCACTGCTCAAGGATCTAATTAAGAAATCCACGATTCTCGAGGTGGCAGGACAAAAAATCGGTATTGTTGGCGTCACCACACCAGATACGCCCATTACCTCAAGTCCTGGTGATACTGTGAAATTCCTCGAGCCTAAAGCGGCTGTTCAAGCCGAAGTGGATCGTTTGCGTGCCAGTGGTGTGACAAAAATTATTTTGTTATCGCACCTTGGTTACTCCAAAGACGTTGTGTTAGCAAAAGAATTGCGTGGTGTTGGTGTGATTATTGGTGGTCATTCGCACACCCCACTGGGCAAATACGAGGGTAATGGTTTGCCAGCTTCCGAAGGCGATTATCCAACTGTTTTAAAAGATGCCAATGGTAAAACCATTTTGGTTTTGCAAACTTGGGAATGGGGCAAATTTTACGGCAGTATGCGAATTACTTTCTCTGCCGATGGTGTGCCACAATTCTGGAAAGGTATACCAACACCAGTCACCGAAACCTTCAAAGCAGATACCCGTTTAGCTGCAACCCTGAAAGCTTTTACAGTGCCTATAGATGCTTTCCGTCGTAATGTGGTTGGTACTGCAGCTGTGCGCTTAAATGGCGACCGTGCCGATGTGCGTAAACGTGAAACCAATCTCTCCAATGTCATTGCCGATGCCAACCTCTGGAAAACCCGTTCGTATAACACCACTATTTCTCTGCAAAACGGTGGTGGTGTTCGAGCCAGTATCGAAGCAGGAGCAGTCACTCAAGGACAACTGATAGACGTGCAACCCTTTGGTAACACCTTATACGTGATGGAATTAACAGGCGCAGAATTACGTGCTTCACTCGAGAATGGTGTGTCGCAATGGGAAGCTGGAGGTGGACGGTTCTTGCATGTTGCAGGTCTGCGTTACACTTTCGATTTAGCCCAAAAACCAGGCTCGAGAATTCAAAAAGTCGAAACAGGTAACCTCAAAGATGGTTTTGTTGCTCTCGAGAATAGCAAAGTCTACAAAGTTGTGGTCAACAATTTTATCGCTGGTGGTGGTGATGGTTTTGATTCTTTGAAGAATGCTAAAGGCTCGAGAATTGATACGTACTTACCTGATTACAGTGTCATGACTGAGTACTTCCAAGCGTTAAAAACCATTGATGCTAAAGTCGAAGGTCGTATTACGATTTTGAACGAACCTAAACCAGCTTGAGATTTGAAAGTATAGAAGCGAGACATTGCTCGCTTCTTTTTTGTTTAATCTTTTTTCTCGAGCGCATCAAATAATGTATCTAAATCGGTTTGGGTTGTGTAATGGGCAATGCTGGTGCGGATTGCACCCGTTGGATACAACCCCAAAGCATTCATAGGTAAAGTGGCATAGTAATGCCCGCCTGCCACACCAACACCTTGTTCGCCAAGGTATTTAACAACCTCGAGTGGGTTGGCTTGACCTAAGTTAAAACAAAAAGTACCAACCCGATTTTGACTGCTTGGTTCGCCGTACATGATGGCATTGGGTAAATTTTTAATGCGCTCGAGTGCATAGTCTACTAAGGGTTTTTCGATGCTTTCAATTTTTTCATAAGCTCGAATTAAACCAGCTCTGGCGGGTAAACTATTTCCCAGTTCTGTGCGAAGATAACCAAGGGTGCCAAGCCAACCTGCCATCCCTTCGTAATTATTGGTACCTGGCTCGAATTTTAGTAAGCTATCATCGGGAATAAAATGTAGTTTTTGAGCAGGTAAAGCCTCGAGTAAAGCCTCTCGGATGTACATAAAACCAAGGTGGGTACTAAAAACTTTGTAAGCACTGAAAAAAGCAAAATCCACATTGCTGGCTTGGATATCGGGCAGATGGTGTGGGCTGTCATGTACAACATCATTGACTACCCAAGCACCAACACTGTGCGCCAAAGCTGTTGCCCCTGCCACATCAGGGCGATTACCAAGGCTGTTGGCGGCGGCTGTGATGGCCAGTAAACGTGTGCGTGGTGTTAACAACGCCGCTAAATCAGCTAACTCGAGTCGCCCTTCAGTCCATTTAGCTTGCCAAATTTTAATCACACAACCAATACGCTCGAGTTCACGCCACGGGCTGGCATTGCATTCATGCTCGAGTTCAGAAATAATAATTTCATCACCTGCTTGAAAAATTCTCGATAAGGCTGTGGCTAGACGAAAAGTTAAAGCCGTTGCGCTAGGTCCTATAACCACTTCTTCGGGTTTACAATTGAAAAACTGGGCTGTTTCGACCCGAGTTTGATCGCGGATACGGGTAGAAAGTTGCGAACCTGCATAAGGCATACCTACATTGCAACTGGCAGACTCGAGAAAGTTGGTGATTGCTGTGATACAAGCCTGGGGTACTTGTGCACCAGCGGCATTGTCAAGAAAAGAAAAACCAGAAGCCAGCGCGGGAAAATGTTGTTTCATGCGCTGTAGTCTAGCATTCTTGGCATTATTGGTTACCAATGCCAAAGATATTATCTGGGTCAAGATGCTGTTTTGCCCCTTCAATCCAAGCAAGTCCAGCGCTACTTTTGACATCTTTAACAAATCCAGCCCGAAGTTTACCAACACCATGATGATGCGAAATCGAACCGCCATGCTCGAGAATGGTTTCTCTGGCAGCATGTTCAAGGGTTGCAAATTGCTCGGCAGGGTTTTTTACACCTGTGACAAGTGTGCCAAGATAAAAATAAACCGCTGCTCCTGAGTGGTACAACTGTGTGACACGCCAAGAAATGATGACGTTACCTGGCAATCCAAGGCGTTTATGTTCACTGAGTATTCGTTGTTTGACAGCTTCGCACATGCTGGGTAGTTCTGACCATGAGACACTGGTTTCAAAGGATTCTGCCATGATACCAAAACGCATTAAAAAATCGCGGATATAGGCAATGGCAAATGTTAACTGATAACCACGTTTACCATTTTCACCACCAGCCCGAAAACCATTAAATTGCTTAGCCAGTTGTCCAATACGCGCAGATTGTGCTGCCACTTCGGCTCTCGAGCCTTCGTATAATAAAGTGCAAGCGCACATGCTGTCTGGTTTAAAACCAAGAGGACCCGTCACAATGGCTCGTTCAATTTTGGATTTTTGTAATTTCCAACCTGTGGTTTCGGGTTTTAAAGCTTGTCCAAATTGAAATTGAAAATTATCCATTAAACGAGCACTAGCAGGGTAAGGTGGGTATTTGGCTAATTCTTTCATAAATTGATAGCCACTGGCAAAATCATGAAATAACACAGAATCAAATTGTTGCACTTCTGGGAGTTTAAAAATTTTCACTCGAGCACTGGTGATAATGCCAAAATTCCCTTCTGAACCAAATGCTAAAGTGCGCGGATCGGTGCCCATGCTTTCTCGAGGCATGGCTTTGCCTTGGATTAATCCTTGCGTGGTTATCATCCGTAAATCAAGAACTAAATCTTCGATGTTGCCATACCGATTTTTTTTCATACCACTCGAGCGGGTTGCAATCCAACCACCAAGGGTACTAAATTCGTTACTATCTGGTTCGTGACCCAAGGTGTAGCCACGTTTCTCGAGTTCAAGTTGTAATTCTGAACCAATAATGCCTGCTTGCACATGGGCTACGCGATTCTCTGTGTCTAATTCAAGAATTTGGTTCATGCGTCGCATATCCACTGAGACAATGGCGCGTGGATCGTGTTCAGGGCAAGCCAGTGCATGACTGACATTAGAACCACCACCAAAAGGTACCAGTAGCACCTTATGATCCTTACCGAGTTGCACAATACTTTGCACTTCGGCTTCTGAAATTGGGTAGACAATCATATCTGGTACACGCAGTAAACGCCCATGACGAATGGCGTACACTTCCTCGAGCGCATGTCCATGTCCGTGTCTACGCCGAGCAGTTTCATCCTGAGACCAAGCAATAGAACCTAAAGCTTGAATAAAAGAACCCATTTCTCGAGCAGCATTGATAGGTGTTAAACCTTGGCTTTGAAATTCGGGTTGTAACACCAAATCCGTACCAAGTACACCATTTGCCCAATTTAACAAATACGGTAAGCGTTTGCCCGACATTTCGTACCTCGAGCCAATGAGTTTAGCGCCAGTACTATCGATATCTAAACCAGAATCGGTGAAACCCCAACCATCGAATCGTTCGCCGCGAGGCACAGAAGGATCAGTAAACATTTTTTCGGACATACCCCATAGTATAAGCAATTTGGGTGTAACGACCAGAGACTCATGGTGCTTTCCTACGGTCATGGCTGAGCAACTCGAGGTAGAACTGTGGTCTATGAAAAAATTCTTCTTACTTGGTTTACTATTTTTGGCTGCTTGTATGCCTGTGGCTCGAGATACCAATGCTCCATCGGTGGCAGAAACACCGCCCGCACCACGCTTAGCTGGTATGACCTCGAGTGCTTATGTTGTACTGGCTGGCGAACGGGTCTATTACGAAGTGGGTGGTTCGGGTTCGCCTGTGGTGTTAGTGCATGGTATTGGTGCAGGTAATTCAATGCACTTGTACCGTCGGAACACAGCTGCCTTAGCTAAAGAACACCGTGTTTATGCGTTTGATTTTCCTGGTTTTGCCCGTTCTGGCGCACGCCCAATTCAGTACACCAACGATTTATATGTGCGGGTACTCGAGGAATTTTTGCGCCAAGTGGTGCGTGAACCAGCTGCGCTTTTTGGTGGTAGTTATGGTGCCGATTACATTATTCGAGTGGCTGTCGAACAACCAACGCTGGTTAGTAAACTTTTACTTTCTAACCCCAGTGGTTATGGTTTTTCTAATGAAGCTCGAGCCGAACGCCGTGCGGGTAATGCCCGACGCGACCCAGCGTTATTCGAGCAATATGCCACCACACCACTTGGTGCACTGATTTTCCAAACGCTGCAAGGTGAAGGCGGTCTCAATTTCTTTTTGTACAACTATGTGTACCTCGACCCGACTTTGGTAACACCAGAATTAACTCGGATTTATCAGCAAAATCTCGAGGGAGCCAATAAAGCCTTTGCCCCATTCTCTTTTTTCTCGGGTTTACTCGACCAAGATGTTTCGGATTTATGGGCAAAAGTCAAACAACCCACCTATATGGTTTGGGGTTCAGATGATATTTTCACACCGATTTCCGAAAGTCGGTACTTTCTCGAGGCTCGTCCTGTGCCATTTGCTGTTTTGCGTGCGCGCACAGTTCCTTACGATGAAGCTTTTGAAAAATTTAATCTCTTGGCGCTCAGATTCCTCAAGTAAAAACCCCTGTTCAGTTGAACAGGGGCAAGAAGGCTTTACTGCTTGGTTTATGGTTTTGGGGTGATGCTAATAGCTGGCAATACGCCGCAACCCTGGAACGTCATAACAATGGTGCTCTTGCTGTCATCAAGGGTAATCGAACCTGCAACTAAGCGGTTGGTGGCACAAGTTGCACGATTATTGAAGACTAAGCCGTTGCTCGAGACTTGGAAGTTGCGTTCGGCATTGCTGCCACGCTTGGATTTCCAGATGCCACTCATGGCAACAGTGCCGTTTGGTAATTGTGCGGTATTGCTGATTGTGCCTCCTGCATCAGCGGTGTAACTAGCGGTCAGTTGATTAGTCCAAGCGAAGCTAACTCCGTCCACACCATTGACACTACGAACTGAACTGCCTGTGACATCATGGACTCGAGCCAAGGTGGTGCTGGTGCCTTGGGCGATGTTGCGGCTACCATTACGGGTGGTTGTCCAAGCCACGGTTTTGCCATTGATGGTACGAGTCCAAACAGTTTGCAAGTTGCTCAGGGTTTCTGAGTGGTTACGGTCGTTGGTGTTGCTGGTATCGGCAATGGTCTTGCTACCGCTACGGGTGATGGTGCCACCACCGGGTAAGTTACGAAGGCAATTAGTAGCATCAAAACTGACGGTCACATTATCTGGGATGTTATCTGCATCGGTATCGGTTGCAAACGATCCTGCTGTGATACTACGGCAACCTGCTGGTAATGCCAGTAAACCAATACTTTGTATGGTCACACCTGTGGTGCTAAAACCAACAGCGGTACTGTCTGAAAACCCAAGAGTATCGGCTAATTCTTCGGCATCGTCGGATGCCAATTCCGCATTGGCGGTATTTTCCTCTTGTAAGTTATTGCCCGCAGGTGTTTGACCACATGCCACGAAGGTTAATCCGAACGCCACTGCCAATGCTAATTGAAACTTTTTCATATTTTCCACCTTTCTCGAGCGTCTGCTCGCTAACGAGACACAAGGTACACAGGTGGGCGTTCCAAAAACGTTCCAAAGATTTTTATCTAGCGTTCCAAAGATTCTAATACCACTGTGGCAACAGCATTCTCGAGCGTATGAGACAAGCTCAGATGGGCTTTCCAGTGATTCTCGAGCATGGTTTTTTGTAAGCTTGGCACTACACAAATGATTGGTTTTACACCAACAAATTCAACCCAAACATCTTGCCAACCATGCGATTCAAACCACGTTTTTTGAAAAGCTTCTTTGGCTGCAAACCGAGCCGCTAAACTTGGCACAGGATTTTTTTTCTCAAGACAATACGCCAATTCTTGGCTGGTAAAAGTACGTTCCAAAAAGCGTGCTCGAGTACTGGAACTCAGTATTTTTTCAATCCGATGCAGTTCGATTAAGTCCACACCAATGGCAACAATCACACCTCGAGTATATCGGGTTTACGGCGTTCAAGTTGGGTGATGTGTAAATTTTCGGCAACCGTGATTTCGCCAAGGATTGTAAAACCAAGACGTTGATAGAGTTGCAAAGCTGGGATGTTACGACTACCTGTTTGAACAATGGTTTTTTCAACATCAGGGTGTTGTGCTAATAAATGCTCGAGTAAACGTTTAGCGATACCTTGACGGAAATGATTTGGATGCACCACTAAACGGTGAATATCTAAAGTGTTGTCAATAAGTTTATAAGAAACCGCACCTGCCAATTCACCATAAGTGTAAAATCCATAAAAACTTTCTTGGCAATGCTGTAATTCCTCGAGTGTTTCGTGCAACGCTGGAATACCCGCAAAACCAATCAGATTGGCTTCGACTTGGTACGAAGCACGTTGTAACTCGAGTAAACTTTCAGCTTGGGTTTCGATAGTTAAAACTTGGATTTCAAAAGGTGGTGCGGTAATTTCTAGGGTTTGTTTAGTGTTTAGGGTTTGTTGGTTACTCTCAAGTTTTTTAGTTGGTAAGAAACTTGCTAAAACCAAAAGTAATACTCCACCAACCACACCTGTATCAGCAATATTAAAAATTGGAAAAGTACTACCCGGCTGAATAATTCGGTATATAGCTGTCAACCAATGGCTTTGCAACATATCAACCACATGTCCATAACGAAGCCCATCAATTGCATTGCCCCATGCACCAGCCACAATCAAGGCAAAAGCAACATTCTCGAGTAAAGATTTTGGTTTACGCAATAACCAAACCAGTATGCCTGCCCCAACAATGATGCGTATTACAATCAGTACAGGTGTTGCTCCAGAAAATAAACTCCACGCTGCGCCTTTATTAATCACATGGGCAAGCGACATAAAACTTGGGAATTCTTGATAGGGATAAACAGTGTTCAATGGAACATTCGCAACTGTCCAGAGCTTTAAGGCTTGGTCAAGTCCTATCCATAAAATCACAATGCCAATAATCAGTGCTTGCACTCGAGCAGTTTAACTGGTTTTGTGAAGGGTTACAGGTACACTTGGTTTTCTTTGCATTTGTGTTATTGCTCCAAGAATCACACCACCAACCACACCTATATCGGCGATATTAAAAATTGGGAAAGGTGTGCCAAAAATCGGTTGATAAATCGCGGTTAGCCAATGGCTTTGCAACATGTCTACTACACCACCACGTAAAATGCCATCAATTGCATTGCCCCATGCACCAGCTACAATCAAAGAAATGGCGATTGTCTCGAGCATTGGTTTAGGAGTTTTCCACAACCACAACAGTAATCCAAGTCCGACAAGGCTACGTACAACAACCAGTATGGGTGTAGCCCCTGCAAATAAACTCCAAGCTGCTCCAATATTGATATCGTACCCAAGCGATAAAAAACCTGGGATTGGCTCGAGGTAATTAAAAGCTCTGAAAGGAATATTCGCCATTGTCCAGAATTTCAGGGCTTGGTCGGCGAGGATCCAAAACAAAATAATACCAAGGCTGATTTTGAATGAGAGTTTGTGCATTTTTAGGATTTTAGCAAGCTCAAAATGAGTTATTAAAATTCCTATACTCAGGTTCACGTTCCTCGAGTATAGTTTCTAAACCTAGTAACCAAGTTGTATTTCACGCATTCCACCCGACCCCACCTTACAGCTTGACAGTTAATCAAATGGGTGATACATTCTTCGTCGCCCT
>JAAFIG010000052.1 GCA_013298595.1 Deinococcales bacterium
TTTGTCAACAACTCAATCCAGATTTTTCGGTGCAGTGGTTGATTGTGAATAATGATGCCGAACCTTTGCAACTCGAGCAAGCAAATATTAAAATTTTACCAGCCGTACCTCGAGTGCTCCATGGCGACAAAGGCAGTTTTCACCATGCCGCTGCCATCATGAGTGCTTTGCCATTGGTTAAAACACGGTTTTTACTGGTACTTGACCATGATTTTTATGTGCTACAAAAAAATTGGCTACACAATATTGTGCAGCATATGCAAGCCCAACAACTCGGGTTTTTTGGTTCAGTCTGGCATCCACGTTGGACCTACCAGTATCGGTACTTTCCGTCGGTGCATTGCATGCTGATTGATCTCGAGAAAATTCCACTCGAGCAACTTGATTTCACACCAGATATTGGGCTGGGTTTCTGGGATCAGCTAATCAGTACCAAGTTATCCCTACCTGCAAATCTGCGAAAACGCTTACAAGTTGGTCAATTCAAAGACACAGGCAGCCGCATCCAAAAACGTTTTGCAAATCGCTATTTTGAATGCCTAACACCACACTTTTTAGCCGATACGACCCAAGAAAGATTTTTGTTTGACCGATTCAGTTTAATTCCTAAAAAAGTAGGGTATTTTACTCGAGACAGTTTTTTGCAAACTCTTTCACCACTCGGTTACGAACATGGTTGGGAAGAATTTTTTTGGCAAAACCAGCCGTTTGCCTTCCATCTGAGAATGGTTGGTCGCACACCAGAAATCAGCGATGAAACCGAATTGACTCGAGTTCTTACACCTTTCATCACACGAATCTGACAAAAAACGGGTTGGCTGAGGAATGCAATCATCACTAGAAGTTGCAATTATTGGAGCAGGATATGTGGGCTTATCCACAGCGGTTGCGCTGGCATTGGCTGGGCATCGTGTGCGAGTGGTCGAACAACAAACCCAGAAACTCGAGGTATTACAACAAGGGCAAGTCCCTTTTTTTGAACCTGATCTCGAGGCTGCGATATTGCTATGTGCTGATAATTTGTGCTTTACCGCGCAAATGCAAAAAGCTGTGCCAACAGCTGATATCATTATACTGGCTGTTAGCACACCACCAAGCCCTGCTCATGGAGCAGATTTACGCCAAGTTTTCGCTGCTTTGCATCAACTAGCAGTGTTTTTACCAGATCGGCAACAAGTGCTGGTGGTCAAGTCCACTGTACCTGTTGGTACGCATCTCGAGATACAAACGCTGATGCAGCAACTTGCACCAGATGCTAACTTAGCAATTGCCAGTAATCCAGAATTTTTACGTCAAGGTCGGGCATTACGTGATGCGGTTTTCCCAGATCGGATTGTGATTGGTGCATCCGAAACTTGGGCATTTGCACGTTTGCAACAATTATACGCACCCATTATGGCGGGAATAGTTCAAGTGCCAGAAAATCTCGAGATACACCGCCCAAAACATGCTATTCCAATACTCGAGGTCAGTGCTGCCAGTGCAGAATTAGCTAAGTATGCAGCAAATGCTTTTTTGGCAATGAAAATCAGTTTTATGAACGAAATCGCTAATGTCTGCGATTCCACTGGCGCAGATATTGGAGACATCAAAAGTACTTTGCAATTGGATACCCGAATTGGTGCCGATTTTCTCAACGCTGGGCTGGGTTATGGTGGTTCTTGTTTTCCCAAAGATACCAAAGCTTTATCGCAATTGGCACTGCGCAGCGGTTACGAATTTCGTTTATTAAAAGCAGTAATCGAAGTCAACAACGAACAAAAGTATCGTGCATTAAATAAACTCGAGCACGTTCTACATGGTTTGCGCGATAAACAAATTGCCATTCTTGGTTTAAGTTTTAAACCAGATACCGCCGATACCAGAGAATCCATTGGTGTGGATTTAATAGAGGAATTGCTGGCTCGAGGGGCAATGGTAAAAGCACACGACCCCATGCTGGCGCAGTTGCAATTGCCCGAATTTAGCCAAGGTGTAACCTTATGCTCAGATTTAGCCAATTGTCTCGAGAGCTGCGATGCGGCTATTTTGGTGACAGAATGGCGATGTTATCAAGAGGCAAACTGGGCATTACTGGGGCAGCGTATGTCGCAAAGAATCATGTTTGATGGGCGCAATACATTATCGTTAAAAGCCATGCAAGAAGCCGATTTTGTCTATATTGGTATTGGAAGGAATTAAACATGCGAATACTGATTCTTTGTACCCACAACAGTGCTCGTAGCCAAATGGCAGAAGGCTGGGCACGTTATCATGCAAACCAACTTGGTGTATCTGCCGAGATTTTCAGTGCTGGCACAGAAGCCACTTTTGTTAAACCAGATGCGATAACAGTCATGCAAGAAATAGGTATTGACTTAACCACCCACTCGAGTAAAACACTTTTTAATTTACCCGACCCGTGGAATTTTACCTATGTGATTACAGTATGTGATAGTGCTGCCGAGCGCTGCCCCGTGTATCCAGCTAACACCACGCGGCTGCACTACCCATTTATGGATCCCAGCGGGCATACACTCGAGACTTGGCGTGTTGTTCGAGACCAAATTGCAAAGCAACTCGAGCAATTTATGGTAGCACTGAAAAACAACCAGCCTATTCCTCCAAATTATGTCAATGCGCCATCGTTTATTTAATGGCTTGCTGATACAATTCTTTTTGCAGCCTCGAGCTTTGCCACAAGCCATAAACTCGAATCTCAAGATTTCATTAAAACGCCTTGACGATTCCATGACAATTCACCCGCAAGATGCCCTCAGTCAGACCTCGAGAAATGACTCGAGTAAATTTACGGAGGAATCTATGAAGAAAATTTTAATCGCAAGTGCATTACTCGGCTCAGGCATTGTCTTAGCTCAAGTCAATAACATCACTGGCAGCGGCGCAAGCTTCCCATTTCCGTTGTACACCGAAATGTTCAATGCGTATAAAACCACCAGCGGTGTTAGCGTTAACTATGCCTCTAAGGGTTCAGGCGGCGGAAAGCGTGACATTATTGCTCGAGTCGTGGATTTTGCTGGTTCGGATGCACCTTTTTCCGAGCAAGAGAAAAAAGATGCGCCTGCTGAAATTAGTTTTATTCCAATGGCTCTTGGTGCTGTTGTACCAACCTATAACTTACCCGGTGTGACAGCTAAACTCAAATTCTCGGGCGAATTGCTGGCAAATATTTACCTTGGTAAAGTCAAAAAATGGAACGATGCCACCATTGTTGCTTTGAACAAAGGTGTCAAACTCCCAGATACAGCAATTACAACGGTGTACCGCTCCGATGGTTCAGGTACCACCAGCATCTGGGTGGATTTCCTTGCAAAAGTTTCCACAGAGTGGGCAAGCACTGTTTCTAAAGGACCACAGTCGAGTGTTAAATTCCCAGTCGGTGTTGGCGGACCACAAAACGCAGGTGTGGCTGGTTTAGTGCGTCAAACCCCGGGCGCAATTGGGTATGTCGAAGTAACCTACGCCAAAGCCAACAAACTCGAGTACGGTTTGGTACGTAACAAGACAGGTAAATTCGTAGATGGTGGCGATCTGAAAGAAATTGCTACTGCCTCTGATGCCGAAATTCTGCCAGCCAACGGCATTGACAGCATCACCAACTCGAGCATTGGCTACCCCGTCAGTGGTTACACTTGGATTTTGGTGTACAAAGATCAAAAATATGGTACCCGCACCGAAGCCCAAGCTCAGGCTTTGTTTAACATGCTCAAATGGATGCTCGGTAAAGGTCAAGAAATCCATAACAAACTCGATTATGGTCAAATTGATGGTCAGGCATTAAAAGTTGCTAATCGTATTGTTGAGGGTATCAACTACGGTGGCAAAGCCCTCAAGTAAAACACCAGAAAAGAACGAAAGCTATTTAGCTTTCGTTCTTTTTTTATCCCATGACAATTCCTTGACAATTGCCATGAAAACTAAGTTATGTGGAGAAAACCATGATCTCGAGCGTTCCGCGTCCGCGCAGTATGACCAGCGCTGCCGATAACATCTTTCGGTTAATTATTTTAGCACTTGCTTGTGTTGTGCTGGCAGCTGTGGCTGTTTACGGATTTATTTTGATCCAAGGTGGCTTTGCCGCTTTTACTCGAGAAAACAGTGGTGGTTTCTTTGGCTTTATTTTCGGACTCGAGTGGAACCCTGGTACCGAAAAATTCCAAGCCTTACCTTTTATCTTAGGTTCGTTGTTCACTGGTTTTGGTGCTTTAATTATTGCCGTGCCACTGGCAGTTGCGGCGGCACTTTTTATTGCTGAGTATGCTCCGAAATGGTTAGCCACCCCTGTTGGTTATATGATCGAAATGCTGGCAGCCATTCCTAGTGTGGTGTACGGCTTGTGGGGCATTTTTGTTTTAATTCCTGCGGTGCGTAACTTCCAAATCTGGTTTGTTGGCGCAACAGGTGTAGATTGGCAACCGACTGGCACAGGGTTAATGAGTGCGATTTTGGTACTGGCAATTATGGTGATTCCGTATGTTTGTGCGATTGCTCGAGACGTGATTCAACTTGTTCCCAACGATCAACGCGAAGCGGCATATGCACTGGGTGCAACCAAATGGGAAGTGATTCGTTATGGCATTTTGCCTTATGCCAGAGCTGGCATTCTTGGTGGTGTGATACTTGGTTTAGGTCGAGCTATTGGCGAAACCCTCGCGGTAACTATGGTGATCGGTAATGCCAGCGACATTGCTAAAAATTTGTTCTCGAGCACCGCCACCATGAGCAGCCTGATTGCCAGTCAATTCGGCGAAGCTGGTGGCACCCAATTATCTGCTCTGATTGCACTTGGTTTTATCTTGCTGATCTTGAGTGTGATTGTCAACTTAATTGCTCGAGTGGTGATTACAAAACTCACACCAGTTGGCACAAGGTTATAAGGGAGACGTGATGACAAACGTGCAAACACAAACTGCTACAACAAGCAAAGGAATTACCAGCACCGTCTCGAGTGCTCGGCGTTTTCAGAACAATGCCATGTTTGCTTTGATTGGCTTGGGTACATTTATTGTTTTAATTCCATTGTTTTTAATTACAGGTCAGGTGATAATAAATGGTTTTAGTGCTATGAACCTGCAATTTTTTACGCAATCCGAACGCGATATGTCCATGCTAACAGGTGGCGGTGGTGTACTCAATGCCATTGTTGGCACAATTGTCATGGTTGGACTTTCTTTGGCTCTTGGGTTACTGATTGGTATTGGCACAGGCATTTTCCTTGCCGAATTTGCCGAACATCCGCTTGTACCACTGGTACGTGTCATGAGTGATGTTCTCACAGGCATTCCAGCGATTGTGGTCGGCTTGGTGGTTTATGCTTTGCTGGTCTCGAGCAAACTGGTTGGGTACAGCGGTGTGGCAGGTGGCATCGCCCTTGGTTTTATTATGATTCCAATTATTGTGCGCTCCACCGAAGAAGTGCTTAAACTGGTTCCCAATAGCATCCGCGAAGCTGGTTTAGCTTTGGGTTTACCGCGTTGGAAAGTAACACTGAGTATTGTTTTACCAGCAGCCCGTAGCGGCATTATTACAGGTGCCATTCTTGGTGTTTCTCGAGTCAGTGGCGAAGCCGCACCATTATTGTTTACTAGCCTTGGCAATCCAGATTTGGTTTGGAATTTATTGCAACCCATGGGCGCTATGCCATTATCGGTGTATAACCTTGCATTCAAAGCCCTAACCCCCGCCCAAAATGCCCAAGCATGGGCTGGTGCACTGGTGCTGATGCTGTTTATTCTTGGAGCCAATATCTTGGCGCGTACACTGGCAAAACAACGCAAGTAAAATACAAATTATCTTGTTTTAGTCGGTCAGCTCTGCCCTCACGAAGGAGATCAATGTCGAATCCATTTCAAATACAAGTCACCGAAAAACCACTTTCCGACGCAGCAATTCGTTTGGCTGCCAAAGATGTCAGTATTTTTTATGGTGAAAAAGAAGCGGTGAAAAAAGTTTCGGTGCAATTTCAGAGTAATACTGTCAATGCTTTAATCGGACCTTCGGGTTGCGGTAAAACCACGTTCTTACGCGCCATTAACCGCATGCATGATTTAACGCCAGGTGCTCGAGTCACAGGGCAGATTTTCTTAGATGGTAACGATTTGTACGGAGCTGGAGTAGACCCTGTGGATGTACGTCGGCGTATTGGCATGGTTTTTCAAAAACCCAATCCGTTTCCAACCATGAGCATTTACGATAATGTCGTGGCTGGCTTAAAACTGGCTGGTGAAAAAAATAAAGCCAAACTCGACGAAGTTGTTGCTAAATCACTACGTGGCGCAGCACTTTGGGATGAAGTCAAGGACCGCCTCAAAGCCCCAGGAGCCAGTCTTAGTGGTGGTCAACAACAACGCTTGTGCATTGCCAGAGCCTTAGCCGTCGAACCCGAAATTCTACTGATGGATGAACCCACCAGTGCCCTCGACCCACAAAGCACCGCCCGTATCGAAGACTTGATGGAAACCCTGAAACAACAAGTTACTATTGTTATTGTCACCCACAACATGCAACAAGCCTCTCGAGTTTCGGATACCACCAGTTTCTTCTTGGTTGGCGATTTAGTCGAGCATAGCCCAACCGCGCAAATGTTCACCAATCCAAAAGATTCGAGAACCGAAGCGTACATCAGCGGAAAATTCGGATGAATGATCCACTGGCTTTTAGAAGCGACCCATGACGCATCTCGAGACAGAACTTAAAGATATTCAACGCGAGCTTTTGCTTGGTATGAATCGCGCTCGTAATGCAGTGGTACTGGCTGGTGAGGCATTGCTTGAGCAGAGTAACAAAAAAGCTGAACGTGCCAGAAGTATGGCTTTAGAAATCGAAGTTTTTCGTGTCATACTCGAAGATAAGTGTTTGACAGCGTTTTCTCAGCATCAGCTTGTGGCTCGAGATGCACGTTTTGTGGCATTTGTGCTGAGTAGTTTAACCGATCTTGAACGCAGCGGCGATTACGCAGCTCACATTGCCGAGGATGCTGTGGTGGCTCGAGGGCATTTGGATTTGTTGCATCAATTATTTACAAGATTAACTGCTATGCTCGAGCGGCTTGGTTTAGCTTTAGAACGCAGCGATGCTGGACTGGCATTGGCAGTTGCAGCCGAAGATACCCATGTAGACGAATTGATCGAAATGGTATCGGCAAAAGTGATTTCTGGCTTTCATAGCGTACCACTCGAGACAGGTTTAGCTTCGCTACGAGTATTACGCAGTGCTCAACGAATAGGCGATCATCTCGAGAATATTGCTGAGCGATTGGCGTTTGCTATTACAGGTTCTCGTTGATGATTCGTTAGCGGCGTGCCACGAATTTCAAAGCAAATTTTGTATCTGGGCTAGGTGTTGGTGTTGAAATAATGCGTAATTTATAATTTGGGTCTGGCTCGAGTTTTGCATGTTTTATAATGCCTGCCACACTAACCATAATAATTGCTTCTGCCATACCCGCACCTAAGCATGTGTGTGAACCCACACCAAATGGCACATAGACCCCTGGACGGCGATGCTCAGCTCGAGCTGGGGTAAAACGTTCGATATCAAAAGCATATGGATTTTGATAATACTCAGGTAGAAAATGGGTCACTGTTGTACCAATAATCACATTGGTATCTTTTTTGATTGTATACCCAGCAAATTCAAAATCTTTTGTTACTGTCCGAGTTAAAGCTCCTGCAATTGGGTATAAACGCATTGTCTCGAGAATGACACGGTGCAAGACATCCATACCTCGAATACTCTGTGTGGTAAGTTCGCCACTGGCAAAAGCGGTATCCACTTCGGCTCGGACTTGCTCGAGAACTTCTGGGTTTTGATGTAATGTCCAAAGCACAAAACTCAGCGCATTAGCAGCTGTGTCTAAACCTGCAATGTAAGGACCTAGTGCTGCCATCAGTAAATCTTGGTCGGGAATAAAATCAGGGTATTCTTGTTGAGCTGCAATTAAATCATCAATTAAATCTGGTTCTCGAGTACCAGGTGTATCGCGGTGCGCTTGTATCATTTCACGAACAAAATTGATAACACGGGTTTTAGCTCGTTGATAACTGGGGTCGAGTAAAACAAATTTAGGGTATTGTTTGGTCACGTAAACAAATAACATGGTGCGAACCATTTTTAGTAAATCAGGAATATATGCCCTTGGTGATGTATTTGTGGTCAGTTGCCCTAGTTGCTCGGTGACAATTCGTTTCATAGCAGCTGTGACAGAAACAGGTTGACCTTGTTGCCAAGAATTAATTTCGGTGACAACAATCTCGAGAATATCGTTGTACCGACCATCTACGGCTGAACGAGCATATCCTCGTTTCTGAATTTTTCGCATTTGTACATGGTCAGCACCATCTAAACTAATCATCGAACGATTGGCTCCTAATTCTGTATCTTGAGGATGCCAGACTTCCCAAGATCGAAAATGGGCTGTTCCTTCTTTAGTCACGAACTGATTGGCTTCTGCTCCAACAATAGCTGTTAAATTTTGGGTTGCAGCTTGAATCCGAAAAACTGCACCATGTTTTTGGTATTGCTTGGTTAAAAAAAGCACTGGATCCGCTAACATAGCAGCGGCACTACCAAGAATTGGCACACCATCGGCTAAAGGTGGTTGGCTTCTCAAATTTTTGGTCATAATCAACTCCTTGAACTAATAAACATTTACTATACAGTGTTTTTGCAGATACCAAATAATCTACTGGTATTGCAAGTTAAAACATGTTTGACTAAATCATGTTTTCCTATACCTTAGGTGAAGGCGCAGAATTACGTATCCTTGAAGTGCGTCATGCTTCGGAATTTCTAGCATTTGTTGAGACTAACCGCGATTACCTCGGGGCTTGGCTCGAGTGGGCGCATACCATGAACACCCTCGAGCAAGCCGAAAATTTTATTCAACGTGGTTTGAAACGCTATATTGAAGATGGTTTACCGTGGGTTGGTATTTGGCTCGAGCAACGCTTGGTTGGTGGAATTTTATTTTTTCCAGTCGAAAAAAATATTCAAGCCACCATGATTGGTTATTGGCTAGGACAAAAAGCTGCGGGTCGTGGACTCATGAATAAAGCAGTTACGGCAATGCTACATTTTGTGTTTACTGAATTAAAACTCAACCGCGTAGAATTACAAGCTCATGTGGACAACACCCGTTCTCGAGCAGCGGCAGAACGCCTTGGTTTCTTATTCGAGGGAATCCAACGCGATATTTGGAAGCACAAAGGCGAATTTGTTGAC
Source organism: Deinococcales bacterium (assembly GCA_013298595.1). Classification (GTDB taxonomy): domain Bacteria; phylum Deinococcota; class Deinococci; order Deinococcales; family JAAFIG01; genus JAAFIG01. The sequence goes on from JAAFIG010000052.1 coordinate 9,223, forward strand.
CATGCTGTATATGCAATGCTGGCTCGAGATTGGTCGAATACGTCAGTTCGCTGATGCGTCGTCAATACTTGAACAAGTATAGTGTCTCACCCTGAAGTCTCGGTTGCTGCTCGAGGGTGTTTAAAACGTTAAGACGTTATTCTTTTCCTATTCACCGAGGTTTTTATGTTTGATACAAGGTTAACCCGCACGAGCCAAACTCGTTTAGAGGTACAAAATCCATTTGCAATTCCAACCACGATTTTTGCTAACGAAGCCGTACCACTCGAACGCAAAGCGGTGGATGAATTGCTGCGTTTACTCGAAGTGCAAACCACACTTGAGCACTTGCAAAAAGTGCTGCCCGAGGATTACCCAGCCGATGCGCGACTCGAGCGAGTGATTCTGACCCCAGATTTTCATAAAGCACAAGGTATCCCCGTTGGAACCGTGCTGCAAACCAAAGGTTTTGTTATTCCACAAGCCATGGGCAACGATATTAATTGCGGTATGCGACTGCATAAAACCAGTCTTAAACCCGAAGCGATTCTGGCAAATTTGGAAGCGCTCGAAACTCGGTTACGGCACTTATTTTTTGGAGGTGGGCGCAGTATCCCCATGACTGGTCTGCAACGCCAAGCCTTAGTGCTACACGGTTTAGAGGGTTTACTCGAGGCTGTGCCAAAAAATCAAGAAACAGGTTTATGGCGTTACTGGCAGCAACAAAACATACAAGCCGACCTTGAACGCACCGAGCAACGCGGCAGCCTCCACACCAGCACCAACCAAGGACTCGAGGATTGGATAGGCAACTTGCACCATCTCTCGAGGGATGCCCAAATTGGCAGTTTAGGAGGCGGCAATCACTTCGCCGAAATCCAACGTGTCAGCAAAATTCTCAACCCCGTGATTGCCTACGCTTGGGGTTTAAAACCCGACAGTGTGGTTGTAATGATTCACTCAGGCAGCGTTGGCATTGGACACCTTGCAGGTAGCCAAATCAAAAAAGCGACTCGAGCTGCTTACCCAAAAGGCATTCCACACCCCAGTAACGGAATTTACCCCATGCCACTCACCTCGAGCCACTGGCATGACTCCCTTGCCAACGCCGCTAATTTTGCTTTTGCCAACCGCGTATTCCTAGCACTGATGGTACAAGCTGCTCTCGAGGAAACAGTTGCTGAGACCAATTTTCAATTACTCTACGATGCTCCGCACAACCTGATCTGGCAACAAGAAAACGGCGCCATACACCGCAAAGGCGCAACCCCCGCTCGAGGATTTGAAGCGATGCAACACACACCTTACGGCTACCACGGCGAACCCGTACTGATCCCAGGTTCAATGGGCGCAAGTTCCTACGTTCTAGTCGGCAAAGGCAACCCAGACAACCTCGAAAGTGCCAGCCACGGCTCAGGACGCATACAATCTCGAGGTCAAGCCATGCGCGGCTCAGAAAGCGAATTCCAAGATTTCCTCAAGCGATACCGAGTCGTAACACCACTCGATATCCGCGACCAAAAAGTCAAAGCCAGACCAGACATCATCCGTGAACACCTCGCCAACCTCCGCCAAGAAGCCCCATTTGCATACAAAGGCATCACCAGCATTATCGAAACACAAACCCGAGCCGAGATAGTACAAGCTGTTGTGGAACTCGAGCCGATGCTGACAGTCAAGGGGTGAGGGCAAAGGAAAGACGCAGGCAAAAAATTGGTATCGAGGTGGCTCGAGTAATGATCGTGAGTGCAACCCTCTCCCCCAACCCTAACTCTGCAATTTGAAATTTTTTTACCTTATGCCCCGAGCTTCGCTCGATCAGTCAAAGTCCCGCGCAGCGTAAGGGAGGGGCGTTCAAGCGAAGCGCAGAACCGGGGAGAGGGTTTGCGACATGTGTCAAACACAAAGGTCAAAAGCAGTGTTGCTTTTGACCTTTATCCTTTTACCTCTTCTTAAACTTGTTCTACGCGAATCAAATTTGTGCTGCCTGTGTGCCCAAATGGGACTCCTGCAACAATGACGATTTTTTCGCCTTTAATGACAATTCCGCTTTGCAGTGCGGCTTCTCGAGCCAGTTCGACCATGTGGTCGGTGTCTCGGATTTCAGCAGCGGTGCGGGATGTGACGTTGCTCGAGAGGACGAGTTGGTTTTTGCTTAGTTCGCTGCGGGTCAGGGCGATGATTGGTACGCGTGGGCGGTTGCGGGCGACTCGCCATAAGCTGCTGCCTGTGGCGGTGAAGCAGACGAGGGGTGCGCCAATGGTGTCGGCGACTTCGCAGGCGGCTAGGGCGATGGCATCTTGGGTGGTGGAGAGTGGTTCGGCATGTCCTTTGATGGTTTTTTGGTAAGCTTCTGAAGCTTCGGTGGTACGAGCAATTCTGTCCATCATTGAAACTGCTTCGATTGGGTATTTGCCGCTGGCACTTTCGGCTGAAAGCATCACAGCATCGGTGCCGTCTAAAATGGCGTTGGCAACGTCGGATGCTTCAGCTCTGGTGGGGCGTGGATTGTCAATCATACTCTCGAGCATTTGTGTGGCTGTGACCACGGGTTTGCCTGCGTCGCGGCACATTTGAATAATCATTTTTTGAATCATTGGTACTTTTTCTGGTTCAAGTTCAACACCTAGGTCGCCTCGAGCCACCATCACACCGTCTACAACTTCGAGAATACGGGCGAAGGCTTCTGGTTCGACAGCGCTGGGTTTCTCAATTTTTGCCATTAACTTAGCAGTTGAACCTGCGGCATTTAAGTACCCTCGAGCTTCGAGTACATCTTCGGCACTGCGTACAAAGCTCATGGCTACCCAGTCCACGCCAAGGGCAACACCTGTTTTAATATCTTCGATGTCTTTTTCGGTGACGGCTGGGGTGGATAAATTGGCTTCTGGTACGTTGATGCCTTTTTTGTCTTTGAGTGCGCCGCCGTAAACAACGGTGGTGATGATGTCGTTGCCTTCGACTTTATCCACAGTCAATTTGAGGTTGCCATCATCGAGCAGCAAACTCATACCAACCGTCACATCTTTAATCAGGGCTTTATAGGTGGTCGAAACCCGTTCTGGTGTTCCCATGATGTCATCGGCAGTGATCACAAATTTCTGACCAGCCTCGAGCATCACACCAGCTTGCATCCGTCCACCAGAATCCACTTGGTATTTTGGGTCGAAGCGTTCAGTACGAATTTTGGGTCCTTGTAAATCTTGTAAAATCGCAACTGCCACACCTTTAGCGGTAGCCACATCACGAATGGTTTTAACTCGAGCTGCCATTTCTTCTGGGTCTTTAAGATGCGAGAAATTGAGCCGAGTCACATTCAAACCTGCGTCTATGAGTTTGCCAATCATTTCGGCACTACTCGAGGCGGGTCCGATGGTTCCAACAATTTTTGTCCGACGTGGTTTCATGAAGCTCCTCAGGGGCAAGGGCGATGACAAGCATCGCCCCTACAAAAAACAAAGGCGAGATAAACCTCGCCTTTAGGGTTATCTGTTAAACATTTTCTTACCACGATAAATGGCACTTGAACCGAGTTGTTCTTCGATGCGTAACAATTGGTTGTACTTGGCAATACGATCCGAGCGGCTGGCACTGCCTGTTTTGATTTGTCCAGCGTTGGTGGCAACTGCTAAATCGGCAATAAAAGCATCTTCGGATTCGCCACTGCGGTGACTGGTCACACTGGTGTAACGATTACGGTGTGCAAGATCAATTGCCTCGAGCGTTTCGGTCAGGCTACCAATTTGATTAACTTTGACCAAAATGCTGTTAGCAACACCACGATCAATACCCATTTGTAAACGCTTAGTGTTGGTCACAAACAAATCATCGCCAACCAATTGGCAACGGCTACCAACTTGATCGGTGATGTTCTTCCAAGCATCCCAGTCGTCCTCGGCAAGACCATCCTCGAGTGAAACAATCGGGTAATTGTTAATCCAATCTACCCAGTACGAAACCATTTCATCACTGCTAAGGATTTTACCATCACCCTCGAGATGATATTTACCATCTTTGTAGACTTCAGAAGCGGCTGGGTCAAGAGCAATAAACATTTGTTCGCCTGCTGTGTAACCTGCTTTTTCGATAGCCATCAGCAACAAATCAAGGGCTTCACGATTACCTTTGAGGTCTGGTGCAAAACCACCTTCATCACCAACATTGGTGTTATACCCTTTGCTCGAGAGCACTTTTTTCAGAGCATGGAACGTTTCCACACCTGCGCGTAAAGCTTCACGGAAGGTATCAAAGCCAGCAGGTACAATCATAAATTCTTGGAAATCCACGGCATTATCGGCGTGTTTTCCGCCGTTAATCACATTCATTAAAGGCACAGGCAAAACCCGTGCATTTGGACCGCCAAGGTACTTATATAACGGCTGACCAAGCGCGTTAGCAGCGGCTCGAGCAGTTGCCAGCGAAACAGCTAAAATGGCATTCCCACCCAGTTTAGATTTGTTTTCGGTACCATCCAAAGCCAGCATCACATTATCGACACTGACTTGATCGGTGGCATCCAAACCAACAATTTCATCGGCAATTAGGTTTTTAATGTTATCAACAGCTTTTAACACACCTTTGCCGACGTAACGTGTACCTTCGTCGCGCAACTCGAGGGCTTCGTGCGTACCTGTACTCGCACCGCTAGGCACAATGGCACGGGCACTCGAGCCATCCTCGAGTACAACTTCAGCTTCAACAGTTGGGTTACCCCGAGAATCCAGAACTTCGCGTGCCAGCACGTCAATAATTGTTGTCATACAGCCTCCGACGGCTCGAGTGGGAATTGGTGCAACCCGAACCAAACGCCCTTAGTTTAACCCGAGTCTGGGATTGCCTAGCAAACGACTGTTTGGGAATATTAGCGAATCTCGAGTTGTTCGGGCATTAACGCCCAAATGCGTGTCTCGAGCATTCGGCTGATGGTTTTCAGGTCGGTTGGTGCAATGTACTGAGCTGGTGGTGTGACATGTACCTCTAGAGCATCAGCGGGTAATCCTGCCAGTGTTTTAGCCATGCGGATACCATCAAAGATTGTACCGAGTTCGTCTACTAAACCGTGCTCGAGGGCTTGTGTACCACTCCAGATTCGTCCTTTAGCAAGGTTTTCGATATCGGTCATGTTGCGTCCATTAGCAACTCGAGTTTTGAATGTATCGTAGACGCGTTGCACAGCGCGGTTCATGTTGTCACGTTCGGATGCACTAAGAGCGCGGTCACTCGAGGCGTAATCGCTGTGCTCGGCAAATTTAATCGTTTCGGTGCTGAATCCAAGTTTTTCCCAGAGCTGTGCGTTATTAAAGTGTAAGTTAAACACACCAATGCTACCTGTAATCGTGGTTGGTGCCGCCACAATTTTGCTGGCATTGCAGGCAACGTAGTAGCCACCACTGGCAGCCACATTGCCCATAACAGCAACAACAGGTTTAACAGTTTTAGCTCGAGTCACTTCGCGCCAAATAATTTCCGATGCCAATGCGCTGCCACCGGGCGAGTTGACAAACAGCACAATGGCTTTGATATTTTCGTTTTGTGTGGCACTGCGGATAGCTCGAGCTATGCTGTACCCACCTGCGCTTTGACCACCAAGAATAGGAATGGGCAATGGATTGTTTTTCGATTCGCCGTCGGCAATGCCACCTTCAATGGCGATGATGGCTACACTGCTCGAGTCTGCCCAGCGCAAAGCTGGGGCTGGGGCAAAACGCAGAGCTTCGGAGAGTGGTTTGGCATTTAAGGTTAGTTCGTCTTCAAAGGCAATTCGAGTCAGTAAGCCATGTTCTAAGGCTTCTTCAGAGAGTAATGGTGCAGCATCAATGGCTTTTTTCACAACTTCTGGCTCGAGTTTGCGTCCACTCGCAATTGTCTCGAGCCAATGCTGCGAAAGGCTGCCAAGTACTGTGCTGATGTTTTCGCGGTGAGCTGGGGTTAATGCCGTTTCGGTCAGTTGATTGACAGCGTTTTTGTATTCGGCTCGGCGTTCGTATTCAACTTCGATACCTATTTTTTTGAATGTACCCGCTTGGAATTGGACTCGTCCTGCCAGCCCAATGGTCATCAGTTGCCCTTCGGAAAGTGTCACAACATTGGTGCACGCACTGGCAAGGTAGATGGTGAGATTATCGTAAGCATCGGCATAAAATGTGATGGTTTTACCAGCAGCTATTAGTTGCTCGAGCATAGCTCGAATAGCAAAAGCTGCTACAAAACCACCACTAAAACCACGCTCAAGAATAATTAATTCTTTAACCGCAGGCACTTTGCCCAAAATCTCGAGTTGGTCGCGTAATTCCTCGAGGGTGACAGTTTTCTTTTGTCCAGGTATTGGAATAGATAATGGTAACGGTGATGGTGGCGTAAAAACAGGGTAATCGCCACGTAACTCGAGATAAACCGTACTTGGAATTTCGCCTGGGATTAGGCTTAATCCTTTTGCCAGCAAAGCTGTGCTGTTATGACCAAGGTTTTCGAGGAAGTTACGGGCTTGTTTTTGGAAATCCATGGTTTAGTGTACGAGGCAAACCCCTAAGAAGTTCCAATAGTGCTTTTCATTGTGCCCAGTGTACGTGTTTACACATGTCATTCTGGTTTTACCTGTTAGGCTAATACTGTGAAGCAGATTCTCGTCACTGACGATGACCCAACTGTACGAAAGGTATTAACCATGACCTTAAAACGGCATGGGTATGCTTTGCGTGAAGCTGGTACAGTCGCGGAATCTATCGAAGCCGTCACGCTCGAGAAACCAGATTTAATGCTATTAGATATGAATTTACCCGGCGGCACTGGTTTTGATGTTTTAATGCAGATTCGGCAAATGTACACTGCCAATGTGCTGCCAATTATTGTTATTTCGGCATTAACCCAAGAGAATAATATTGTTCGGGCTTTACAACTTGGTGCTCAAGATTATTTAACCAAACCTTTTAGTTTGCTCGAGTTGAGCGAACGTGTGAAACGTATTTTGGGGTAATCATGTTGCAACGAGTACGCTCAATTTTGCAATATGGCACCATCAGTGCGATATTATTTATTTTTGAGGTGCTGTTGGTTGGGTATTTGCTGGATGGTTTCTGGCGAGGCAATAATGTTTGGCACAATGTGATTCTTGGTTTAATTGCTTTAAATTTAGCGCTTTTAACCGTTCTTGGTTTTCAAGTCATTGCCCATCAGCAACGTAACCGCCATGCGCCAAGCGAAGCAGAACTCGAGGCATGGACAGAGCATTGGCTTGGTTTAATTTGGGATGCTAACGGCGAACCACGCTTAAATGGGGTTCATGCAGCTCGAGTGGATGCTGCCACCGATGCCTTACTGCGTTTACGTGAACGCTTACGTGGCGAAGATTCGTACAAGGCAGCTCAGTGGTACGACCGCAGTGGTTTACTCGAGCGTGACTTAAACATTATTTGGCATGGCAACAAAGACGAGCGTTTAATTGCTTTAGATAACCTTGCTCGAGCGCGTCATCCTGCTTCGTTGCACGCTTTGGAGCGCTTATACAAAGATGCCGACCCCGAAACCAAACGATTGGCACTGTTGGCACTAGCTCGAGTGTGTGCTCGGTTAAAACGTCCTCGAGAACAATTGGTGCAACGCTTTTATCAGAAATTAATTGATCCAAGTTTATCCAGAGGTATGATTGAACGGGCACTGGTTTTACTTGAACGTAACGCCAGCCCTGTTTTAGAAGCTTTGCTCGAGCCTATGCCCGTGCCTCATGCACATGTACAAAGTGCTTTACATGCTTTAGGTCATGTCAGAGCACTGGAATTACTGGATTTATGCACCTACTGGTTGCGCGACCCAAACCTGAGTATTCGTTGTGCTGCGGCTCGAGCCATGTACCAATTAGGGGTTGTGCCACTGGCTGCCGAAACACCGTTGCGTTCCATGTTGCACGAAGAAAACTTTGCTGCCCGAGCGCAAGCTGTGCTGGCGTTATCGTGTTTAGATCGGCAATTTGTTAATCAAGTTTTACTGCGCTGCCTCGGTGATAGCCATTGGTGGGTGCGGCATAACAGCGCTGTGGCATTATCAAAACGTGGTAAGGCAGGGGTGGCGTTACTTGAACGCGCTGCGCTGCATCACAGCGACGGTTTTGCTCGAGATACCGCTCGTCAACAACTGATCGAACTGGGTATTGGTATGCCCGACGCGGTCTTAACGTAAAACATGGCAGAATACAAACATGCAAATCCTCGAGGTGCTCAGAGAACTACTCGAGTTTGCTTTTTTACTGTACTTTGCTATCACCAATACGTTTTATAGTTTTGCTTTGCTGGTCGGCGCACAAGGCTTACGGCGCAGCCTTGGTCGTGGCGATGTACTGACCATAGACGATTTACTCGAGAAACAAGTCTACCGCCCAATCAGTATCCTCGCCCCTGCTTATAACGAACAAGAAACCATTGCCTCGAGTGTGCGAAGTTTTCTCAATTTGCATTACCCAGAATTTGAAGTGGTGGTGATAAACGACGGCTCCAAAGACCAAACCATCGAAATCCTCAAAAAAGAATTTGCCTTACTCGAAGTTGCCCAAATTCGCCGTCCTGGAATCAGCACCAAACCCGTCAATGCGGTGTACCGCAGCACCTTATTTCCCAATCTGGTGGTGGTAGATAAACAAAATGGTGGCAAAGCCGATGCCTTAAATGTGGGCTTATTACACAGCCGATACCCGATTTTTTGTGCCGTAGATGCCGATAGCCTACTCGATGCCCGAGCCTTACTACGAGCCGCCCGGCATTTCCTCGAGGACGACAACACCATTGCCGTTGGTTGTAATGTCCGAGTGCTCAATGGTGCCACTGTCGAAGCTGGCGAAGTCACCTCATTACGCGCCCCAAATGGTTGGGTTGAACGCTTCCAAGTGCTCGAGTACTTACGGGTATTTTTTAGCACACGGGTTCTATGGGATCAATTTGGAGTGGTACTGATTATCTCAGGGGCTTTTGGTTTATTTAACCGCCAATTGGTACTCGACTTAGGTGGTTACCGCACCGATACCGTCGGTGAAGACATGGAATTAACGGTACGAATGCACCGACACTGTTTAGAATACAAACGCCCATACAGCATTCGTTACGCCCCAGACCCTGTTTGCTGGACACAAGTTCCCGATTCTTGGAAAGTGCTGCAACGCCAACGCAACCGCTGGCATCGCGGACTTTGGGAAACCCTGATGACTCATCGCAACATGACTTTTCGTAGCCAATACAAACAAATTGGTTGGTTTGCCATGCCGTACTTCTGGATATTTGAAGCCCTCAGCCCCGTCTTTGAAGTTTTTGGTTACGCCTACGTACTGCTGATGCTGATTTTTGGACAAATCAACGTACCATTTGCACTAACATTCCTCAGTTTAAGTGTGATTTACGGCATGATCTTATCACTCGGAGCACTCTGGGCAGAAACCTTCACACCACGCCAATACCCTCGTGCTCGAGACCGCCTGATCTTACTGGTTGCCTCGGTCTTTGAATCTTTGGGGTACAGACAATTTTTATCATGGGAACGTGCCAAAGCAGGTTTTCAAGTGTTTCGTAAACGCGGACAGTGGGGCGAAATGGTGCGGAAAAAAATTGGCTGAACATTTCACTCGAGAAATCCGTTGGGAGCAACCAAAAAATACTCTTTAAGAAAACTGACCCGATACAAGGCTTCTCTTGGAGTACACTTTTAACATGATTTTGTGGTTCATTCTGACAGCAATACGTAACCAACTCAGTACGCAGAGCAGGTTTTATGCTTAAAGCCGCTGCTTGGCTGGCATCCGTACTCATGACTTGTTGGCACTTCTCGAGTCTCGAGGGGAGTTCTATAGCAGGTGGCAAAGCAACACTGAACCAAGCACAAACCATAAGTAAAACCACGAGCCGTTTAAGTAATGCTGTGCTGAAAGATGGACAATTACCGTATGGTACTCGAGAAGAAGGTATGTTAAAAAATGGCGAAAAATGGAAAAGCACACTATTTAATGTATCAATCGAAGCACAAAAAGATGAAGTAATCGGATTACCCATAAAAGTATCTATAGAAAATCTTGATCCTCGAGATATTCCTATTCCGCTGCTTAATCCTTTGTGGACAGCAGATTTTTATAAGATTCGTAGTGAAAAAGAAATAATTAGTGCTGCTGGTATCCGTTTTCTATTTGGGATTCCAGTGGGTAAAAATCCAAAAGATTATGGAGTTATTATTTTAAATGAGAATACTCCTACCTTAGAACCAGACTTGCGAGAAAAAACCTATTGGACTCCAGGTGGAAATGACTTTCTGGAATCAGAACAAGCAATCCTAACAAAAACATCGATTTTAAACCAACAAGGAATAGTTTTTGCATTAGTTAAAATACCAGCACCAGTAGTTCAAAGTTCTACTATTCAGCAAAAAATACCATATGGCACTCGAGAAGAAGGTACTTTAACAGCGGGGGGAACTTGGACAAGTACCCTAGGAGTCGCTATAACTGCTTCGACACAAGAAGTTTATGGATTGCCAAGTAAGATTTCTGTTGAAATTATTGACCCTAAAACAGTTGGAGTCGCACCTTTTAATAATTTCCCTGTACCTCCGTTCTATTATAAAGTGCGAAGTGTAAAATCAATTGTTACTCCGAATTTTTTGAAATTTAGTTTCAGAATTCCAGATGGTGAACGTGTACAAGATTATCTTGTTGCTGTATTTAGGAGACGACTTTCAATTAATGAACCTAATGATACTAGACAGGTGTGGACAACAAATAGAGTATCTGATTTTTCGGTACAAAACTCAACGGTTTTCTATAACTCGACAATCCTAGATAGTGAAGGCATTATTTTTGCAGTCATCAGAATACCTAAATCTTCGGTTCTCGAGAATTTGGTAGAAAGATTAGTTTCAAAAGTCGGGTTTCATAATAGTATTTCGGGTGAACAATTACCTTTTGGCACTCGAGAAGCAGGCACATTGGCAATAAGTCAAACATGGACAAGTTCTCTAGGTGTTTCAGTAACTGCTCCAGCAAAAGAGGTTTATGGACTGCCTAGTAAAGTTTTTGTAGAAATCATTGACCCTAAAACAGTTGCTACACCAATGTTAGGCGGTTTACCCACACCCGCTTTTTATTACAAGGTTAGTAGTGAGCGATTAATAAGTGCTCAGGGATTCTTGAAGTTTGCATTTAAGATTCCACAAGGTGAAAAAGTAGAGAGTTACCACCTTCTAATACTCAGAAAATAGCTTTCTATTCATTCAGAAGGGTCGAGTAGTGAACCAACATGGGTAGAAGATGGACTGTATTCTTCGCTGCAAGATTCTACTATACACACTAAATTAAAAATTTTAGACAATGATGGTTTCATTTTTGCAGTAGTTAAAATACCAGCACCAACAGTTCAAAGCCTCAGTGATTTTTCTACTATTCAACAAAAAATACCTTTTGGCAATCGAGAAGAAGGTATTTTAGCAATAGGTCAAACTTGGACGAGTTCTTTAGGTGTTGCAGTAACTGCTCCAGCACAAGAGGTTTATGGTTTACCAAGTAAGATTTCTGTAGAAATTATTGACCCTAAAACAGTAGCTGTACCCATTTTAAGTACTGTTTCTACACCCGCTTTTTACTACAAAATCAGCAGTGATCGGTTAATAAGTGCACAAGGATTTTTGAGGTTTGCATTTAAGATTCCAGAGGGTGAAAATCCACAGAATTATCGCATTTTAATACTTTCCAAATCATTATCATTTCATTCAAATGAACCCAATGACCTTGTTTGGTCAGTAGGGGAATCAGATTCTTCATCCCAAAATTCAGCCGTGTACGCAGAATTAAGTTATTTAAGTCATGATGGTTTCATTTTTGCTGTGGTTAAAGTACCCAAACGATGATGTAAAGATGACAATTTCAATAATGTATTCCTATTTGAAAATCTCGAGAAATTGATTGCCCAACTAACCCGTGTGACACAATGCAAGTTATGTTTGTGTGAAAAATGACCCAGTTTAACTCTTCTTTAAGGTTACGCTTCCGTCATGTTTTTTCGTCTAACTCCAATTACAATTCTTAAAGCCACTTCCCGAAGAAAGAAAGGAGGTTTTATGTTCACAGCCGCATTACTGGCATCCGCCCTCACCGCTTGTCCTCAAGCACCAGCTCCTCAAGAACAACAAGTATCAACCCAAGCTTTAACCACCCCTCGAGATATCATGCTTCACGGTATCATCGCTGGGCTAACCTTCCAAAGTAACCAAGGTTTTACATTGCAAAACAACTCGAGTATTCAT
>JAAFIG010000053.1 GCA_013298595.1 Deinococcales bacterium
CGCCTTGCAAGGCAGCACAAACCCGCTCTAGGATTTCGTTACCTACTCGGTCTTGGGCTTCGACAGTGTTTGCGCCGAGATGCGCGGTCATGACCACATCATCACGCCCTAACAATGGATGGTCTAAACTTGGTGGTTCGGTAATAAACACATCTATGCCCGCTGCAAACAAATGACCATCCTCGAGCGCTGCAGCAATAGCAGCTTCGTTAATAATGCCGCCTCGAGCCGCATTAACAACAATGCCACCAGCGGGCATTAAGGCGATTTCTCGAGCACCGATCATATCAAAGGTCTCTTCGGATAATGGCACATGGACAGTTAAAACATCGACTTGTTTGAGCATTTCCTCGAGGCTATGGGCGCGTTTGACACCGAGCAATTCAAATTTTCGATCCGAGATGTACGGGTCAAACGCCATCACATTCATTTTGAAACCCATTGCCCGATTCGCTACAATCGTACCAATGCGCCCTAAACCCACAATTCCAAGGGTTTTTTCTTTGACTTCACGCCCGAGATACTTTCGATCCCAGACCCCCGCCCGAATGAGTTTATCCGAACGCGCCACACCTCTGGATGCTGCCAGCATCAAGGTAATTGCCAATTCGCCAGCCGAAACAGTATTGGCTTCAGGCGCATTAAAAACCACAATACCCTTACGCGATGCTGCCTCGAGATCGATGTTATCAATGCCGACGCCGCCACGCCCAACCACTTTTAAGCGACTACCTGCCTCGAGCAACTCGGCATCCACTTTAGTTCGAGAACGGGTGATTAAACCATCAAACTCGGACAACCGCCGCAAAATGTCTTCTCGAGGCATGTTGACAACGTACTCAATCTCGAAGCCCTCACGGTCAAAGCTACTGGGGCGGAACTTCATTTCATCACAAATCAGTATGCGCTGCATCGGCAAGACTTTACCGATAAACAATCAGGAGTAACAAGCACCAAGCCTAGACGAATACCTCGATTGGCAAGAAACAGCTCTTGAATTACAGCGATCTCGTGATTTTGGTACTACGACAGGTTTTGATAAATACCTCGAGATCAGCACTCTTGCTGGGCAAATTATAGCTTTTGTACTGGCAAGCCACGTATTTACCTGCAAATGCAGCACTGGCATTGGTTGCCACAAAACCCAGTTGCCCGCTTTTAATTTTGTACAAAATCGCCCAGAAACCTTTATCTTTGATGGTTTTATAGATTTGCTCACCACCAATCAGTACTGGAGTAGCACTCGAAACAATTTCTAAAGCAAGCGATAAGTCGCGTAAAGTAACCGAAGTGATAAAGTTATTAGCAACTTTCGCCCCCGCAGGCAAAGCTAGTTGAACTTCGTAAGAACCTCCTCCAAGTTCAGTGACTTTGGTTTGCACAGTTTGCGCTAAAGCCGTGGTTGCAAGCATCAATCCAATCAGCAATCCCAATTTTTCCATTCAGCGATTATAGCAAAATTCAGTACGTCACAGCCCCAGATTTGGTCTTGAGCAACTCGAGCAAAGCTGTATCTGCGGTGGCAGTACTCGAGTGATACGCCGTGAAATGCTCTTGGATGGTGTGAATCGTGCCATATTTGATGGTACCGTTGTTGTTGCTGTCTGATAACCAACCGCGAATTGAAGTTAAATCAGCTGTGCTGTACGAGTCCTTCTCGAGCGATTCGATTTGTAAGTATGTTGCCATGCGAAAACCATTGCCTGTCAATCTCGAGTACAGGTTGGTAGATTCGGTTTTGAGATCGGTTGGGAATTTGAGGTTTTTGCTTTCGTTCCAAGTGTTGCTGAGAATAGCTCGTCCGTAACCGATAAAGTAACTAAAATTCATAATAAATTTAATTGGTTGATAGATCACTTGTTTGTTGATAATTTTGACGTTGGCTTCGGGCAAGGTGCCTTTGCTGGCTAAGCGAATCAGCGTCATGAAGGCATTGTGGTTAAACATGCGTTCTTCTATTAAAGAGCCAACCATGTACTCCGCGACTTTGGTGGCATTTGAACCACTGATGCGAGCAAAACTCGGGTCGAACGTAAAACCAATCCAAAACCATGTTAAACGCAAGGCTTGTTCTTCGGTACCAGCAGCTCTGGCGGCATCTATGCTGTTCAAAGCAAATTCTGGGTAACCAAGTTTACGTAAATTATCGCGGAACGAACCCGTAGCCTGCGTGGACTCGAGCATGGTACGACCCATATCACCAATTTCCCAAGGGTTCGCGGGTAAAAACTCGGTATTGCCTCGGGTTTGGGTGAATGCAAAACTGGGGTCTGTCTCGAGGTACGTAAAGGCAATCCCATCGGCAAAAAATTCTTCTAAACGTCCAAGTGTCTCGAGCCGCATCATGTGCTGCCCTATCAAGGCTGATAAGAATTTATGGCGGTTAAAGTCATCCATTGCACCACATGCCAGTTGCGGGTTAATGCCATCGGCAGTGCACGCGCCAAGCAATGGTACTTGGGTCATGTCTTTGGCTGCGACATACATTTTCCAAAAAGTTTGATTATTCGGATTCTCGAGGTAAGTATTTTGTAAGGCATGCCACTCGGCTTTGCGTGCTGGTTTAGCATCATGGGCAATATCGGCAATCCAATCGTTGAATGTACCCTCGGCTGGGCTGTGATGCAAATCAGCACTCCATAATGGGTATAGCACACCAGTCGGCAATTTTCGCAAGTTCAGCATTTGTGGATTAGCACCCGCCAGATTGCTCCCTTTAACCAAATCAAGCAATTCATCTCGAGCTTTTTTGGCTTTCTCGAGGCTGTCTATGGGAGCGCCATACAGTGTTGGCAGTAACGGCTCGAGGTTCTGAGCAAAAGCAATATCGCGTTTGACAGCGGCAATGTGTGGCGCATCGGTTAAATCAGGCAAGATTTGCGCCCCACTGGGTTGAAACGGACGAAAAGCTCGAGCATTGGTGACAGGTATTTGGTACTGCAAACGCATTTGCCCAATGGCTTGAATCAGCGCTTTGGCTTCCTGTGCCGAAGCCCCATCAATTCTGGCTCGACGCTCGAGATCAACATTGGTTGCGCCATTGCGGGCTAAATCAAAGAAATCAGCGCCGTGGCACCCCGAACAAGAACCTTTTGGATGTCGGGTCAAATCGTCGTCACGCCAGAGTTTCATTGCCATCGCCGTGGCTTCTGCGGGGCTTAATTCAACCAACGGTGGTTCAACAACTGGCTTACTGCCACAAGCGGCTAACGTGAATGCCATAGCTGCTGCACTCGAGAGCCAAAAAATACGCAAGGGATTCATTGGCTCGAGTATACGAAGCAATTTTTTATTGGTCTGTGAAAAACCCACCACCAAATGGTTATTTTGCTCACTGAATCTAGGCTTGCCAATCACTTCATTGTGGCAACAATTTTCTTCACAAAATCAAAATCATCAAACGAAGTTTTATACGTCATGCCAAGCCGCACCAATACCAATTCTTGCGATGGAATAATTGTGACGTTTTGCCCCTCAAAACCTTCTGCCATAAACGCATCTTGCGGAAAGGTAGCATCGTTTTTATTGACCCAAAAATGCGCCGCATACTCACCACCAGAATTGGCTGTAACGGTACTCGAGTATTTTGCCCAACCTTCAGGCAATAAACGCTCACCATTCCAAACACCATCTTGCAAATACAATTGTCCAAACTTCGCCCAATCCCTTGCCGAAGCATACATAAAACTCGAGCCAATATACGTGCCGCTGGCGTCAGGCTCGAGTACTGCACTGTTCATGCCCAGTTTTTTGAATAAGCGCAGGTGCGGAAAAGCCAAGTAATCGGCGTGATTCGTAAATTGGCGGCGAATGATTTCTTGTAAAATATTACTCGTGCCACTCGAGTAAGACCAAACCGTATCTGGAGTAGCGGTCAGCGCGGAGCCAATGGCATAGGCACCAGCGCCTTTCTTTTGAAAAAGCATTTGTGTGGCATCACTTGGCGAACCATAATCTTCAACAAATGCCAAACCACTACTCATTCGCAACAATTGATCTAAAGTGATTTCTTTACGCTTATCAGATTGCCATTCGGTAATCGGAGCAGGCTTTTTCAACTCGAGTTTACCATCCTGCACCAATAATCCAATCATCGCATTGGTCACACTTTTGGTCATACTCCAACCCAGTAATGGTGTTTTTTCGGAGTACCCAGCAGCATATTGCTCGGCAATAATTTTTCCTTTGTACATCACCACCACAGCTCGAGTATTTAGTGGTTTGCTTGGGTCTGCATCTACAAAAAACGTATTAATAGCTGCTTGTAAAGCAGTATTTTCTGTTTTCTCGAGGGCAACAACTGCAATTGCATTGCTTGGTTGCACACTGGGCTGAGCACGAATCTCGGCTTCCGATAATTCATTCACCAAGGTACACCCCAAACCAGCGCGATAAATGGCTGTGGTTGGTGCTAACCCAAAGACATTTGCACTAATTTTTTTGCCTGATTCATCTACGGTCGTACTGGCAAAAGACACCGCATGTAAATCTTGTTCTCGCAAAGATTCGGGTGCACGACCCGCGACAAAAACACCAGAGCACATATTTTTAGCCGCATAAGACGACGCGATATTGAGGTAAGGCATTCCCAAATACAACCCGATACCCACGCCTACTAGCAGCAGACCAAGCAGCCCAAGACCAATTTTTTTAAGCATAAGCACAGTGTACATGAGTCCGCTCAGTGATCGTGATGATACTCGAGCACGCGAGACAAAAGCACACGAGATATCTGCGTAACGTGACGGAAGTTCATATCATTGGTGCTATTGACATTTCCAATAAAACCTGACATTATTTAGGAGTCCTAAGTATTAAAAGGATACCTATGAACCCAAAGACTCAAAATTCAACTACCAATCTGATTATTGCACTAAACAAAATCAGTCTTGCCTTACGTAGCGAAGCCTGGAAACAAAGTAATTCAAATGGCTTAAACCCGACCCAAGCACAAATTCTTAGTCTCTTACAAAAATCCGAACCACAACGATTATCAGACATCACTCAAGCCTTAGGGATTTCAGCCGCTAGTGCCAGCGAAAGTATCCGTACCTTAGTCAGTAAACAACTCGTGAATAAACAACCAGCCCCAGACAATGCTCGAGCCATTGCGCTAAGCCTGACAGAACAAGGACAAGAACAAGCCAAACAAAGTTCCGTCTACCCAGATTTTTTGATTCCAGCAGTTGAAGAACTCAATATAGACGAGCAAGCTATTTTGCTACGAAGTTTAAGCAAATTGATTCGCACCTTACTACTTAATGGGCAGATTTCCGTGGCAAGAATGTGCTACACCTGCACTTATTTTCAAGTCAACGCACATCCAGAAAATCCAAGGCAACAACATCATTGCCAATTTCTAGATACGCCATTTGGTGATTTAGAACTTCGACTCGATTGTGCCGAACACCAACTCGCCTAATCCAAAATAACTCAACTCGAGTAACAGCGTTTACATAAAACCTGTTCAAATATTCGTTTATTCAAATTCAGTCATGACCGAATTGGAGGTTCATTATTGACAAAATAATTTGGCAACTTTAATCAAGCCCTTTCAAATCTATCAGGAGAAATTATGAATCGTATTCTAGCTATAAAATCAATCGGGGTAGTAATGGCACTTAGTTTAGGCATTGCATTTGGATTACAAGCTGCAGGAATTATTGGCAAAGAAGGCAATGCAAAAGCTGAATTTGACATTGTACTTGCCAATGTTGTTCGCAAAAATAGTTCATTGCAGTTCACCATGAAAACCTCTGCCAAAGCAGGTATGAGTATTCCTACTGCCATAGGTAAACTTGCTGGTAGCCGAGTTTTTAGTTACGTGTGGCCCACTAATCTTGACTCGAGCGTTGTTGGGTTTGAAGAAAAACAAGGTATTTTAGCTTTAGCCGCCACAGCACATCCAGACTTTGATGATACCCCACTTTATGACGAGAACAACAACAACAATGCGAGTGATGATGGAAAACTTTGGCATTCACACTGGGTTGTACTTGTTCCAGATGATGTGTGTGGAAAAGGCGCATTGAAAGTCAAAGACATTCCAGAAGGTACAACACCTAAACTACCTGCTACATGGCCTAAATTGCCTATATTAATTGATAGCCCTGGTTACGAACCTGGTATTTCACAATCAACTGTGACCATCAAAGTACCGCTCAAGGACTTAGGCTTTCCAAAGAACTTCCAATTTGATGGTGTCACAGCTGCACTACAAGTTAATGCAAACCTGCACGCACCACTTCTTTGCGTCACTGATGTTTTCGATATTGCATCTGGCAACTTGAGCTTACCCGGCGTAGCAAAATAAAATCATCATTTCACAACAGATTTTGCCGAACCTTGGTTAGATTTTTTACCTCGAGTACATAAAGAAAACTGAACCAATCAGCTTTGGCTTGCTGGTACCAAATATCGGTTAAACCGTATCCAATTTATTGCATCAAGCCAAAGCAAAATCCACAGCCGCCAGTGCATGCAGTGTGGTGGTGTCAAACACAGGTACGCTCGAGTCGGCTTGACCAACCAAGAGCATAATTTCAGTACAGCCAAGAATGATGCCTTCTGCACCAGCTTCAACCAGTTTTTGCATAATCCGAACGTACTCGAGTTTGCTTTCAGAGCGCACCATGCCTGCACAAAGTTCATCGTAAATAACATCATGCACAATGTCACGATCTGGTTTTTCTGGCACGATCACTTCGAGTGCAAAATTTTGCTCGAGCCGACCCTTATAAAATTCGTGTTCCATGGTAAAACCTGTGCCAAGTAAGCCAATGCGTTTGATGCCTCGAGTCACCACTGCTTTGGCTGTGGCATCGGCAATGTGTAATAACGGAATTTGCACAGCCTCGGTGATAGAACTGGAGAGTTTGTGCATGGTGTTGGTACAAAGCACAATACAATCCGCACCGCCCACCTCGAGCCGTTTGGCTGCATCTGCCAAAATTGCCCCAGCTTCATCCCAAGCCCCAGCATGTTGTAAACGCTCAATTTCATGAAAATTAACGGTAAACATCAGACTTTTGGCATTCTCGAGCGGATGAATTCTATCTCGCGTAGCTTCGTTGATTATTTTATAGTACTGGGCGCTGGATTCCCAACTCATACCACCAATTAATCCAATGATTTTCATACAATCCAATCCTTGACCAGCACTGTTTCAAAATGTTCAACAATCGCACCATCACGGTGACTCCCCAAACGTGCTTTCCAAGATTCAAAAGCACTTGAACCACGAAAACCCTTGGTGTGCGCTTCGAGCGTCGTCCAACGCACCAGCAACACATAACGCCCAATGGTCTCGAGACTGCGTTGCACAGTATGTCCTAAGTAACCTTCACTCGAGCCAATCACAGTTTGTAACTCGAGCATGGCAGCTTCAAAATCGGCAGTGCGGGATGGGTCTATTGTAAAATCGGCAATCTCGAGAATCATGATTTACTGTACCATTTCAAGTTGCGCTCCAAACGCCTCAAGGACGCGGTTATACCGTTTCACAGCCCGTCCCACTTGAGCCGATGGTGTGGTGTCTTCGTAAAATCGGTAACGTGGCGCAACAATTGGTGCTACTCGAGTTATTTTGATTTCGATGACACTGCGAATTTGGAATAATCCATTGACAATTTTTTCTAACGGCTGAACTAGTATTGCAAACTGCGAATCCGACGGCTCGAGAACCTTTGCTAGACCATGTAACTTAAAGCCTCGTTGTGCAAAAATGTTCACAAAACTAACACAGACATGAGGATTTTGCTGGATGTTACGTACACTGATCGGCGAAGCGACATTGGCAATCAGCAATGTGGAATCGTCTGGCACAGCAAAAATTTCTTTTGGTGAAACATTGGGTGTACCGTCTTGCTCAATGCTGGCTAACCAAATGAGTACGCATTGCTCGAGAGAATCTTTGATCGTTTGGCTTAGCATCATTCACCACTGTTTTCGTTGACGCAACTGCGTGATCTGGGTGATGTGATGTAAGCCATGCCACGCATATGAAGCCAGAGCTTGTTCGATGCTGACTGCACCATTAGCGGGATGCAAATATGTTCTTGCCCAATCAGGTTCAGACAACGAATTCAGCACAGCAATTAAACGAGTATGCACAACTTCAAGAAACACCACCGAAACCTCCAAAGGCACGGTTTTGGTATCCTCGAGTAACGCCCATGTTTCTTCGTTGTACGGTTTAATCAGCGGCTCGGTTTCGGTCAGCGCAAGCTTAATGCGAATGTACGCATTGATATGACTATCAGGAATATGATGCGTTACTTGTCGCACAGTCCAACCACCTTCGCGGTACGGAGTCTCGAGTTGATTGGCTGTTAAACCCTCAAGCGCGACTTTTAACTGTGTAGGGGCTTGTTTTAATGCCTCGAGAAACACCAAGCGTTCTTGGCTCGAGTATGTCGGCTTTAATTGCAATTCACCAATCGGATAACGGGGGTCTATGGACATCAGTGCTCCTTATAGGTAATCAGTATTTCGTTTTGAAGACCAAAAAAAAAGTGGCGTTAACGTCAATATCCAGTAAGATAACGCCATGAAAAAACATCTGGTGGTTGCCTTAGCTTACGACCAACTCTGTACTTTTGAAATGGGTTGTGCTATCGAAGTATTTGCTTTACCACGCCCCGAATTAAAAGTGCCTTGGTATGACTTTAAGATATGTTCAGCACAACGCGGCGCAATTCAAGCCTTAGGTGGCATAACAGTCAAAGTACCCAATTCGCTCAAAATACTCGAGCAAGCCGATACAATCATCATTCCTGGTTGGAGTCATTTCGACTCGAGTGGCAATCAATTTGAAAAAAAACCAGCACCCGCCTTACTTAAACACTTAAAAGCCGCTTATCAACGTGGCGCAAGAATCTGTTCGATTTGCACAGGCGTATTTTTACTCGCAGCCACAGGTTTACTGGATGGCAAAACAGCGACAACCCATTGGAAATATGCTGAAAAACTAGCAAAACAATTCCCTAAAATAACAGTACATGCCAACGCATTGTACCTAGACGAAGGTCAAATCATTACCTCAGCAGGTTCAGCCGCAGGCATAGATATGATGTTACATATTGTCCGATCCGACCACGGCACAAAAATCGCTAATCTTGTGGCACAAAGATTGGTTGTATCACCCCAACGCAATGGCGACCAAGCCCAATTTATACCCAACGCTGTCCAAAACGATGAAACAGGCAGACTCAGTAAACTAATGCAATGGATTCGTAGCAACCCAAGCAAACCCCACACCCTAAAATCAATGGCAGAACGAGCCAAAATGAGCACCCGCACACTACAACGCAAATTCCTCGAGACCACAGATTTAACGCCAATAGCATGGGTGACACTCGAGCGAATCTCGGTTGCCAGAGAATTACTGGAAATAACTCAAGAACCAATGGCACGAATTGCAGAAAAATCTGGGTTTGGTTCAGAAGAATCGTTCAGAAGACATTTTCGTTTACTGGTTGGCACAAGCCCAAGTTTGTACCGCAATCAATTCGCTCGAGCAGGCAACAAATAGTAGTCTGAGAACCTGTTAACTTGTACGAATTTGATAGCCATAAACAGTTGTGCCTGTTAAATTTGGATTGCCTTCGCTCCACGTATGACGAATCGCTACAAATATGCGTTGTGTCACTGCATCAAAACAAGTCCCCACCACCATTTGCACTGGTTCGTCGCGCCAACCTTGTAAAGTAACACTGGGATAATTTGCTTGCCACGTATTCTTTGCTTGCACTTGCCAAGTCTGACGGGTTCCTCGAGCCACTTGAGCTAAATCTTGTGGGTCGTAGACATACCACCAGTGCGAGGCACGCTCGGCATGTAGCGTCGAAGTTTCATACCAAGTGCGCCCATTGCCTAAGGTTGGCAAAACCAATAACCCATGTACCTTAGGGGTATCTATCCAAATAGCGCCTTGCCAAACCCAATCTGTCCAAGACCAATAACCCGTGCCAGCCTGAGGATTCCAGCCATCGAATTCATTGCTGTAATCGGTATCACGCCGAGCACGATCTGGTGTGGTGTACGGGTTAGCATTAAACGGATAGCCAAGCAGTGGCGTATGTGCCAAACTCGAGTTATGGGTTTGAGCTGTGCAATCTTGAGGTGCAAAAGCACTGAGTGCAGGTCCGATACTGACGGGTCCAACAGTGGCAATCGAAAAATAGCCACCAAAACCAGCCGCTAAACGCTTCCCCTGACAGTATTCAGTGGCAAACCAAGCAGGTAGCTCGAGTATCCCACCCATCGCAGCTTTACAACTCCAATCTTGGAAACTCCAAGCTCCAATCGCTTGGCTTGCACCAGTGCTATCATTTAAACTCGAGCAACCAACACTGGGGTCACGATTTGAAACAGTGTTATAACCATCGCCATAAGACCAGTATAAACGTTGATCTTGGGTATCAAAAAACAACCCATAAATACTGCTGTCATTGCGTGTTTCTTTGATCGAAGGAGTGAGCACGCGTTTATTGCCGCAAACATCGCCCCAAAATCGGCTGATTTCAGCCAGTGGATAATTATCTTTACTAAGCCCAGGAAAACTGACTTCATAAATACTATTTTTGACAGTGGTACTGAAAAAAAACGGTTTTCCATCTTTAACTCGCATGGCTAACCCGCGCCCCCAACCAGCATCTTCACCAGCCACATCTCGAGGTAAACGAAATGCTCCGAGGTATTCAAGATGTTCGGCTTTTAGTAATGTTTTCTTGGGGCTAACTTCGCTCGAGCTTGGTGAATAACACGCTTGTACTAAGGTACTGCCGAGTAAACCTGCGCCGCCCAGCACTGATTTTTTCAGTAATGTTCGCCTCGAGATGGGTTTCATTTTCTGAGTTTGCTGCTAGACCATGAGTTCTGATTGAGAAAACCCTATTTCACAATTGGTTATGACTTCTTGAGTACCCAGAAAATCAGTTCACCATCATCAGGGTCAAATTCGGATTCACCATTTTTAACAAAACTATTTTCCTCGAGCACTTTTTGTGAAGCGATATTTGCAATTGCGGTTTTTGCAGTAACTCGAGTTGCATAACCAGTTTCAAAAGCCCATTTGACCAGCGCCGCTACTGCTTCTGAAGCCAAACCTTGCCCCCAATGTGAAGTGTTGATACCATATCCAATCTCAATTTCTTTGCTTTCGGTTGGAATGTTCTTAAAACCAATCGTCCCAACTGCAATGTGATCAGATTTTAAGAACAACACGCCGCCAGGTACACTTGGTGCTCGAGTTAACGCCCGTAATTGCTCTGCCCAACTGGGAAGCAAAAATAGAATGTCAGCCGCGAATTCTGGCGGCACTCGCACCAAGCCAACACCAGCAACTTCAATAGAAAAATTGTCCGATATTACCCGCTGCTCGAGCAGCTCAGGTGGCGGATGAGCAAACCATAAACGAGGAGTTTGAAGCATCATGTTCGTCCACTTTCAGGCATCATTCGTTTGTGTTTAAGCATGTACTTCTCGAGCACTTCGCACATAATCACATCCACATGGTATTGCACCTCGAGCTTCCATTCGCCTTGCACCAGTCTGGTACTAAACTCGAGTTCGGCATCACTGCTGGCAACAGTGTATTTTTGCTCGAGATTGAGAGGCTTATTGCCAACAAACCATTGCCCATTTTGCAATTTCATATTCGAGATGTGTAAAACGCCACGCAAAGCTCCTCGGTAATGCTTTGGTTTCTCAGTTGCTTTTTCTTTGTCCAAACCAAGTTTTAACATCTCGAGCATTTGCCAACCAAACATGGTGGTTAGCCCAGGGTTCGCTGCGCTGGTGACACGTTCAAAGACTTCACCTCGAGTAACAATGCCTGCTTGTAATCCACTTGAAAATCCGACGGCTCCAAGCGACGCGCCAATATCTGCCTGCCAATAATCACGTAGTGCATCGGCAAGTAAATTCCCTGCGGCGCATTCAGCACTTGGTACATGGGTTAAATCGGTTTCTAAAATGCAGAGCGGTTCGGATAACCAAGTCTCGAGTTCGTTTTCAATAGTTTGCTCGGTCTCGAGAACAATTTTTGCGGGTTGTACAGCCTCGGAAATCGCGGTGGTGCTGCAAGATTTGACCACCCAACCAGTTTCGCTTTGCTCGAGTTCAATGCGTCCTAGATGTTCGGCATAATTGCCTGTTTGCGCTACCCAAACCCGCTCGATTTTTTCGCCACTCTCGAGCAGATGGTGCGTGTGTGCACCAATAATCAAATCAATTTCGTTTTGTAATGTATGGGCTAGTATCTGGTCATTCATTTTTTCTGGGTGTGGTTCGCCGTGCTGCCAGCCTAAATGCGATAAGACAATAATCAAATCTGCACCTCGAGAACGTAAGTCCTCGGCTAGTTTTTTGACTAAGGGCACAATCTCGAGGGATTTAAGATGAAAAAAACTGGTGTAAGCATCAAATGGGTCTGTCAAACCAATCAAACCAAGTTTGACACCATCCACCTTGAGTATTCCACTTGGTTTCACACCAGCAATACTTGAGCCATCTGCCATGGTCAGATTGGCTAAAAAAAGTGGGTAGCTTGCGGTTTTGCCGTACTGCTCGAGAATAGTTTGTGAGTACCGAAGTAGACCACCGTTTCCAACGGCAGCCGCATTGCAACCTGCTGCACTCAGTAAACGGTGCATTGCCACGCCTTTGGTTAAACTCGAGAGCCGATTATTGGTCTCTTCGATGTCGCCAGTATCAAAGTACAACACAGGATGATTGGTTTCTGCTCGAACCTGCGCGACCAGCGTGGCAACTCGAGCCAGTCCTTGAATGCGCCCGTGAATGTCGTTGGTGTGTAAAATTGTGATTCGCTTAGTCATTGTTTAAATTCTACTTGGGTTTAGATGAGTCGAGCCTCACTCGAGAAACGTCAATGCTTCCCGTAACCATTTGTGTAATGGCAGCATTTTTTTGTAACTCGAGAGCAAAAATTCTTCGAGTTCGCTCGAGGTCAGCGCTAACGCATCGAAGTTCTGACTGACCGTAAAACTCTTGTATTTTAATAGGCTCGAGCCTTCAGGGAATCCCTTGGGAAATCTGGTCAGGATATGCTCGGTGTCTAAACCCTCGAATTGCTCGAGTAGAATTTTATTTTTGAGTAGCGCCTCGGCTTTTTTTGGGTGCTGCATCATGTAATGGCGTAATTGCAAGAGTTGTGGTGGTTCAGGTAAATAAATCCCACCTGCCACAAACGATTCTTCGATACCAAGTTGCAAATAATAAATTGGTAAGCTCGAGTGTCGTCCGTTTGCGGCAATGGCGGCACTAAAGTGTGTCTTGTACGGACTTTTATTGTGGCTGTAACGAATATCACGGTTGATTCTAAAAAGTGTGTCTTTGGCAATAACCCCTTTAACACTCGAGTCAAACGTTGCAATTCCAGCAATTAAACGCGTGACCAATTCGATAAATTCGAGTTTGAGAACCTGATACTCGGGTCGGTGAGCATCAAACCAGACTTTGCTATTAGAAAATTGCAATTCGATTAAAAACTGGGTTAGTCGCTCGAGATTCACGCTGTTATCTTACGCCTTGTCTTGATTTCAGATTTTATTGCGCGTTGCTGTAGATGTCGTATGATCGCCCGAGCAGCCTCCATCGGCTCGAGGTGCGAAATGTCTAAGCGCAGGGTATTGGGATGGTCGGTTTGAAAATTGATTTGGGCTTCAAAACGAATTCGGGCTTCTTCGGCATTGGTGCTTTTCATGCGTTCACGGCGTTCAGGACGGATGACTCGAGTTAAATACGTTTCAAGGTCGCATTCGAGTAAAACTGGGATAAGTGTGCCACCTCGAGAAGTCACGATTTTAGCAACATCATCAAATAATTGGTGGCTACCCGCATCTTCGGTCAGGTCGTTGGTAAAAATAAAATTCCAATCCTTAGGCGATAAAAACTGGATTGTACCAAGCACCGCTTGGCGGATTTCGCTTGCAAAATGCCATGTCAACGGTGGTAATGGTGTGATTCCATCATTCTTGAGTAACGAAAAAATTGGGTTCAGCACGTAATGATTATCTATGATTTTAAAATCCTCGAGTTCACTGAGGGCATTGGCAAGGCTGTACTTACCAATGCCAAAGTAACCAATTAAGTACACGAACGTATTTTCCATACTTAAATTGCGGTCATGGCTTCTTTTTTCACACCAACATTGGCAATACTGGCATTGACTACCTCGAGCCAAGCTCTGGCACTGGATTCGACAATATCGGTGCTAACACCATTGCCGCTATACACAATCTCGCCAATACGCGCCCGAATACTTACCTCACCGAGCGCTTCGCTATTTTCGGTCACAGCTTCGATACGGTAATTCTCGAGTACAGGGTAAATGTTTGTTATGGCATTGATGGCTCGGTACACGGCATCTACTGGTCCATCGCCACTGGCAGCGTGTTGCTTGGGACCCCCTGGAGTCTCGAGGGTGACTGTGGCAGTGGGTACGACATGGGTGCCTGATAAAACTTGGATACTCTCGAGCTTGAATACCTCTGGTATTTCGATGTCTGAGGTTTCGACTAAGGAACGAATTTCTTCGCTACCCAACGCGCCTTTGCGGTCGGCAATATCTTTAAAGCGATTAAACAGGTTTTGTACACGATCTTTATCAAAATGATAACCCAGATCCTCGAGTGCTTTGTTAAAAGCAGCTCGCCCGGAATGCTTTCCCAGCACGAGCACACCAGCTTCACGTCCAACCAATTCGGCATTCATAATTTCATACGTGGCTTTGTTTTTTAGAACACCATCTTGATGAATACCAGCTTCGTGAGCAAAGGCATTATCGCCAACTACAGCTTTATTGGGTTGCACCACCATACCAGAATGCCTCGAGACCATCCTCGAGAGACGATAAATTTCTTTGGTATTAATTTGGGTTTTGGCTTGGTAATAATCGCCTCTGGTGTAGAGCGCCATGACAATTTCCTCAAGCGATGTATTGCCAGCCCGTTCACCAATCCCATTGATGGTGCATTCAACTTGGGTTGCACCATTTTCGACAGCGGCAAGGCTATTGGCAACCGCCATACCAAGGTCATCGTGGCAATGGGTAGAAATCGCAACATTTCGGTCACGTACAACCTCGTCGCGGATACGAGCAATCAACTGCCCATACTCGAGCGGTGTGCCGTACCCTGTGGTATCAGGAATGTTGATCGTGGTTGCCCCAGCTTCGATTGCCACATTAAAAAGTTGAATCACATAATCAAAATCTGCTCGCATCACATCCTGAGCACTAAATTCAACATCATCGCAAAAAGTACGGGCGTAGCGAATCATCTCGTCGCTTATCTCGAGAATTTCGGCTCGAGATTTTTTTAACATAAATTCTAAGTGCACATCCGAAGCGCTAGTAAACGTATGAATTCGCCATTTCTCGGCAACATCAAGCGCACGGGCAGCCGTTTCAATGTCTTTTTTGTGGGTTCGAGCCAAACCGCAAATATTCACACCACGAACTTCACGAGCAATTCGGTTAACACAATCAAAATCGCCTTGGGAAGTAATCGGAAAACCTGCTTCGATAATATCCACACCCATTCGCGCCAAACCATGAGCAATCTCGAGTTTTTGTGGCACAGAAAGGGCAACGCCTGGGCTTTGTTCGCCATCACGGAGGGTAGTGTCAAAAATTTTAATATGTCGCATGAGTAACTCCTAGGTTGAAAGAAATAAAGAAAGTGGAAAGCAAAAAATGCTGAGATAGTCGTTCTGAATGGATGTGAATTCGATTCATGATGTCTCCAAACAATAAAAAACCCTCGAGTATACTCGAGGGTTGCGGTTGCAAATTCAATACTAAGCCGCGACCCTCGAAGGGTTTAGGGCTAGAAATAGCGAAACAACAGATTTCATGTACTGGTAGCGTAACAGGCTAACTGTATTGCTGTCAAGCGTTACGGGGTTGCAGCAAAATCAACTTCATCAACAAAAATCCAACGGAAATTACTGTTGCGCTCGAGTCGGATACTGATTTCAGCGCTGTTAATATCAACATCAAATGCCACGTCACCACGACGATTATCGGGCACTTCTTTACCACTGAGCTTAAAGGATTTGCCGTTGATCACAACATTTTGCGGCAAGGCAATGCCAGCGTACTCGGTGTGGCTAAAACCAATGGTGATGCGTTTAAATTGCCGAGCCTTGGTAAACTTAAAAGTCATGACAGGGTCTTTATTTAACCAACCAACCCATTCTGCTGAAGGTGCTCCTGTGACATTGGCATTATAAACATTCTGACCTCGAGTACTATCGTTTAGTTGCCGACCAGTATCATCTATGTACGTGATATTTGAATCGGTGGCTTTATCTCCAGGCGTTGCAGTGTAAGAAGCTGGTAAAACGCTTTGTAAGGTGCCAACAGCGGCGGTGTTATTGCTAGAACTACTCGAGTTACCAGAACTACTCGAGCTACTCGAACTACCTGAAAAACCTGTTCCATTATTATTGGCACCAGTTGGATCTTGCACAGTACTGACGGGGGTTGGGGTGGCTGGGGCTGGTGCACAACTTAAAAATGATGTGACAAGCAAAGCTGTAACGAAAATTTTTTTCATAATTTGTTCTCCTCGAGAAAAGTCTACACGAGAAAATTAAATGATTTCTTAGTAATGCGTGATTTATTGCACGTTCATAACATCTGAACGCAAAATACTGTAATAAATCACATCTTGAGGTAGACCATTTTTCTGAACATAACCACGTAACAAACCTTCGTACTGCATTCCAATGGCTAAAAGAATGCGTCCACTCGCGGGATTGCTTGGAAAATGACAAGCCTGCACTCGGTGCAAGTCCATATTTGAAAAAACGTATTCAATCAGTGCTCGAGTGGCTTCTTTCATAAACCCTTGACCTCTGTACGGCTGACCACACCAGTACCCTAATTCACCTCGAGCATGTTTGGTCTCGAATCCGATACCACAATCAGCAATAATCTCGAGCGTATCCTTTAAGCACACAGCAAAACTTAGATGTTTACCAGCTACATTCGCTTGGATCATCTGCTCGACTCGAGTTTGTGCCTAACCAATAGGTTGAGGATAAGGATAGGATAAAGTGAAGGCAGCAATATCAGCTTCATTAGAAAGCTTGGCAAAACGAGGTATATCCTCAAGTCTCCAAGGGCGAAGTAGTAACCGAGGTGTTTCAATCATGGCTGCTCCAAAAGGAATTATGGCTGAAAAAATTCGAGTACAATACGAAAATCTTGGTGTAACAGGTTTTTATCAAACGCACGGAGCCACTTATCGTAACCCGCACGAAAAACAAATTCACGCTTTACTTGTGCAATTAGCAACCCAATTGAACTTCTCGAGTGTACTGGATTTAGCTTGTGGTAGTGGTGAAGTTAGCAGCAAAATCCTCGAATTAGGTGGTAATATATCGGGTATTGACCCATACACTGCCGATGCGTACCATCAGCGCTTAGGCTTAACAGCCGAAGCTATCAGTTTTGAAGATATTGCCAATGGTGCTTTGGTTGGACGACATTATAGTCTAGTGATTTGTAGTTTTGCTTTGCATTTAGCGGACACCTCGAGATTGCCACTGATTTGTTACCACCTAGCTAATATCAGCCCTCAGTTACTGATTTTAACACCACACAAACGCCCAAGTATCAAACCGGAATGGGGTTGGCAGCTCGAGACAGAAACACATTTTGAACGGGTTAAAGCTCGAGTTTATAAATCGGTGTATCAAGAAGTTACAGAACTTTGAAGTAGTAAGGAAAATTCAAATATGTTACTTCGAGCGGTGCTTTTCCCTCGAGAATGATTTTCACAAAGTGCGGTTGAGCTTGGATGTTGGTGTTTGGATACCATTCCCTACCAATCGAGGCAGCAATAATTAAACCGTGAGCATCACCAATGGGTGTAAAACTGCTCGAGCCTTGGCGGTATTTCGAGATTTTGAGGTTCACCTCTGCCCAGTCTGCGAAATCTGCGGCGTTGGGTACTGCCAAACCAATTTCGCAGATGTTGAGAATGCTGCTCGAGTCAAACGGTGTTATTGCATCGTGTTTCAGTTCGTGCCGAGCAATTAACTCGAGGATATTGCCCGCTGGGTCATAAAAATAGACTTGATTGGCATTCCAATTGGCTGTGTGAAAATGTGTTTCGCCCAATTCATCTTTGACCAATTCAGCCCGATTTTCTAACCAAGTAGTAGCCTCGAGAAACTGCTGCTCTGGAATGTTAAAAGCAAAATGATACTTGGCTGTGCTGTTTGGCTCGAGATGAAAATGCAATTTGCTCGAGCCAATTTGAAAAACCACGTGCGAATTTGTTTGCTCGAGCATTGGAACGCTGAGCACTTGGGAATAGAACTGCACTTGCTCGAGTAAGTTTGGGCATTGCAAGTGCAGTTCTACAATCTTCATTTAATCCTCGAGTTTGAGTTAGGCATATTAACGATTGAATGATGAAAAGTACTTGAGTGATTATACCTGCAAAAGCTTACACGTTTTTGACACTCGACAAAATCCAAGTTGTGATCAACGCAGATGAGAGTTTTATTCCCCAACATTCCCCAGTGATGTTTGATAATGCTGCCTGCTCGAGGTTGGGTCGCTCGAGTTGGGTTTGAGTTTGAACTGAAATATAATTTGTTTTTTACGTAAAATGCTAT
>JAAFIG010000054.1 GCA_013298595.1 Deinococcales bacterium
GCGTTCTGGTTGTTTTTCTTGTTTGAAGCGTTGTTCCAGTTCTTGGCTACTTTCAGCCCAGTTGATTGGTTTTATTGTTCGGGTCATGTGTTTATTATGACTCACTTTCAAACCGCTTTGGTATTAGACCAATTCCGTTTTAATGTGAGGCGTAAGCCTCGCGTGAAAACCGCGCTTCGCTCCTGTGTACTACCAGTCCAGCCATGGGCGCGACAAGCGCGTGAGAACCCCCGTTTTGGACGGAGTACGTGTAATTTTCGCTGTTTTTTGCGAAATGGAGCGTACATAGTCCAAAATGGTATTACTTCTGATGCCGCCGCTCGAGTTCAGCCGCGACATCCGTTAAGGTTACACCAACTTCAGCCATGACCCACATCGTATGAAACAACAAATCTGAAGCCTCGAGGGTTAACTCGGCTTTATCGCGGTTTTTAGCTGCAATAATCACTTCGCCTGCTTCTTCACCGATTTTTTTCAAGACCCGATCCAAACCCTGAGCATGGAGTTTAGAAACATAACTGTTTTCCGATGGATTCTGAATTCGATCCAGAATCGTGGCATACACTTCGGATGTAATAAATCCAAAACTTGAGGTACTGGGCACTTCACCTTCGAGGTTATTGTGAAAACACGAATGCTGATTGGGTTGGTGGCACGCATCCCCAGTTTGCTCGACAGTGTACAGCACAGCATCGCCATCGCAATCTAGGGTTACTGCTAAAACCTTTTGGGTATGCCCAGATTCTTTGCCTTTGACCCACAAAGCATTGCGTGACCTCGAGAAATACGTACCACGTTTTGTCTCGAGGGTTTGCTCGAGCGCTTGTCGGTTGGCATATGCCAGCATTAGCACACGCCCAGAACCAGCTTCTTGGGCAATGACAGGTACTAAACCACTCGAGTCGAACGTGATGGATTGAATAGAGAAAGGTGGGAGAATATCGGCTGGCATACAAGACCTCGTTGTTCGGTCGTAGGGGCGAGGCATGCCTCGCTCCTACGGTTGATTAAAGATTTGTTTTTGTGGTTGGCGAGCCACGGTTTTATAGCCTAACGGATACACCTCGAGATGCTAGGTGTTCTTTGACTTGCCTGACTGTATAGGTACCAAAATGGAAGACACTGGCTGCCAGCGCAGCATCAGCTCGTCCAATGGTTAGCACTTGCTCAAAATCCTCGAGGGTGCCAGCACCGCCTGATGCCACAATGGGAACATCCACTTCGGCTTTGATTGCGGCGCATAACTCGAGATCAAAGCCTTTTTTGGTACCATCACCATCTATGCTGTTAAGAACTATTTCGCCTGCGCCTAAGGCTTGGGCTTTGGCTGCCCACTCGAGGGCATCCAAACCTGTGGGTTCTCGTCCACCTTTGATATAGGTTTCCCAGCCTTGCCCGTTGGCACGGCGTTTGACTTGCATACTCAGCACCACGCATTGGCTACCAAAATGATCGGCAGCAGCCCGAATGAGGTCTGGGTTTTTGACTGCCCCTGTATCTATGCTGACTTTGTCTGCGCCTGCTAAAGTCAGTTTGCGAAAATCCTCGAGAGTAGTTACGCCACCACCGACAGTTAAGGGCATGAAAATGCTTTCGGCAACTCGAGACAGGGTCTCGTAGATCAGTCCGCGTCCATCGGAACTAGCTGTGATGTCGTAGAAGACGAGTTCGTCGGCGAGTTGAGCATCGTAGCGTTTGCATAGCTCGAGCGGATCGCCGACATTGCGGACATTTTGGTATTGCACACCTCGAGTGACTTGTCCTTGGTCAATGTCGAGGCAGGGAATGATGCGCTTATAAATCACGCAGCGATTCTAACAGCTTCCTCGAGTGCTTGTTTGAATTGCTTTTTTGGTATATTTATTTTCTAATTTAATAACAGAAACATAAAATCTCAATCAATTAGAAAATAGACTTGACAAAATATAAAGCTATGGTTTATATTTATTTCAGGAGGCACCACCATGAATCACTTCGCACAAATGATCGAAATCGGCAATCATAACCTCGAGCAACTCCGCACCGAAGCCAGCATCGCCGCTTTACAAACCAAACCAATCTCTTTGCGCCGCCGAATCGCTCGAGTCCTCAAAAGCGTGGCACAAATCATTGACCACCAACCAACGCTGGCTCGAGTATAAAAAAAGGCAACCACAAAGGCTGCCTTGAGAAACCACAAAAACAATTAACTGGTTAGCTTAGCCCATGTATCAGGTCCAACAATGCCATCGGCAGTTAAACCCTTACTGGTCTGAAAACTTTTTACCATATTCGCTGTACCTGTACCAAAAGCCCCATCCACAGTGATGGCATAACCTCGAGCTTTTAACTGACTCTGCACAGCCCGCACTGCATCACCATTCGCACCAGATTGCACGTTTACTACCAAAGATTCCCAACTATACCGACCAACAATGCCATCTGCCGTTAAACCCTTGCTGGTCTGAAAACTCTTGACAACATTCTCGGTGCCTGTACCAAAAACACCATCGGCGGTAACAGCGTACCCTCGAGATTTCAATAAGTACTGCACAGTACGAACTCTTTCGCCTGTATCAGGTTTTTTAGTGGTCACCCAAACTCGAGAAATCGTGTTACCTGTACCCAGTTTAGTAGCAACATCACGGCGTAACTGCCCAAGTTTGGCGTACAACATATCCCCAGGGCAATCGGTGGCAATAAAATCCCGATGCCCATAAATCCGATCCGAAGCAATACCGTACTGCTGACAAATAAAAGCACAAAATGTCACCAATTGATCGTATTGCGCTTGAGGTGGCAGCGTTGTCATGTAGGTACCCTCGTTTTCGATACCAATGGCAATATCATTCTGTCCAGGACAATGTGCGCCACTGACCATATTCGCTTGGCTATTTAACGTTTCTAAACTGCGATGCCGCGCCTCAAGAATAAAACCACCTCGAGAAATCGTAAAATGCTGCCCAGAATCGATCCAACCGTTACTATCCATATGAAAATTCTGGATATTGCGTGCCAACGTATAAGCTCGAGTTTGCGAGTAATCGGTGGTGTTCTGATCGTTGGTGTGATGCACAATGATCTTATCGGGTTTTGCCCCAGTTAAAACCACAGGGCTACTCGAGGGGCGGGCATTCCAAGCACTGGTACCAGCAATACTTGGTGCTGCCACGGCTTGTAACTCGAGGGTGGCAGGTACATCAGGCTCGAGGGTAGGTATTTGGTTGCAGCCTACCAGCACGCCAGCGCCTAAGCCTAGCCCTGCTAGTAAAACCGAACGTCTCGAGACTGGTACTTGATGATTTGCATCGCCGCATAATTCGCACATATAAGCTCCTGAGCTACTAACCCATAAAGGGCGAGGCACGCCTCGCTGCTACGGGAGTATGGGTTAATAAAACAAGACATCCCAATGGTTGCCTTCTTTAGCGTAAATATCGCCTCGGGTATTCTGGTACAAAGGAGCACTATCGCCAGCTCGTAAACCAATGTAGGTAAAACCATTTTGAATGTAATTATTAAGGCAAGTACTCAAAGCAAAATCGAGTTTATACCCATTGTAATGACTAAAGGTTGTGGTGGCATGACCAACTTCAGTGCCACCAGTAACGGTTAAACTGCACCCAGAAGCGCTTTTTAAGGAAATTGCAGCGCGAATACTGGCAGCTCGAATTTGCTCGAGGGCAGTGCAGGTGCTGTTGTTGCGATTAATGCAGTTACCACTCGAGGAAACAGGAATACCAGCCGTGGTTAAACGGCTACGGGCGGTAGCATCAGAAAGTTTGACAGCGGCTTTGTTGGTAATTAACGCACTCCATGTAGACAAAACCACAATGCCATCATCGGTGCTATCTCGAGAACGCTGAAAGTTTTGCACAGCATTTTTGGTGCCATTACCAAAAGCACCATCTATACTCAGGGTATACCCAAAATCGTTGACCAATTGGTCTTGTACCGCTTTGACTGCATCGCCACTCGAGCCGTTTTGTACGGTTACAATCAGTTTTTCCCATGTATCAGCATTGATGATGCCAGTAACTGACAACGCATTGGCACTTTGGAAATTTTGTACTGCTGTTTTTGTACCATTGCCAAATTGCCCATCAGCATTGATATTTTGCCCTCGAGCACGCAGCAAATACTGAGCTGAGACAACATCTCGACCACTCGAGCCGTTTTGTAAAGTCACCCATGGCAAACCAGAAGCCAACAATTCCAACGATGGCGGCAAATTATTATCCGCAACAACTGGAACAGGCGAGTTTGTACATGCACCAAGGACGGCAAGGGCTGTGATCCACAACATGCTTCGCATAAGAAAACCTCCGATAAATTTTTCGCTTCACTGCAACCTAACACAAGCAGCAATTGTGCCGCAACGCCCTAAATTGTCATCAAAGGCAGATTGAATTCGTAATTCAACGCAGAATTGATGCTTATTTGGATTCCATGCCAATTAGCTCTGGTAAAGGTTCGAGGTTCCAACAGTGATGAGCAGTATTTATGGCTTCAGAACCACTCGAGAATACTCGTCAATACTGCAAATGACCTATCTGTAAATAACAAAATTTCGAGTATAATTCTTCTCAGCATGAAACCAGAATCCACCTCACATACAGCCATGACCAAACTCGAGTATTCTTTGGCGATGTTCACTGCCAGCGCCCAAACAGGAAGATACAGCTCACGGGCAGTCAACATTCACGGCAAAACCATAGATTTAACCGCTGGACTACGCATCGCAGCCGAAGATATTGTGGCACGAATGCCCGAACTCCAACACATAGACCTCGAGAAAGTACACTTCTCGGTGTTTTACTCCAGACACGCCAAACGTATCCTGACCTTTGCCCGTTGCTACCCACTCCCCAGTGGCACACGCAAACGCGGGCGCTACACCTACCGCCTCGAGCCAGTTATGACAGACCATGGCAAAAAAGCCAAATACATTGTCGCATTTGCTTGGGAACGCTTCTGGAATCTTAGCCCACGCGACCGCCTCGAGACACTGGTACACGAGTTATTTCATATCTCACCAAATTTCGACGGCACTTTGCGGCAATTTGGTGAAAAAGTCCACGGCAAAGGACTCGAATGGTTCGACACCATCGTCTATGCCTTATCCGAACTGTACTTACCACACGAACTCGAACTCGAGCACCCAGTCTTATCCTTGAACCTCACACCAGGACTCGAAGTCACCTTCGACAAACTCAAACCACCACGTTGGATGCTCGAACCTTAATTCGGCAACGACAAGGTACTCTGTTGCTGCTCGAGCCACAACGCCACAGCCTCGGCAGTGACACGATTTGTGGCAAGTGGCACATGATGCACATCGCAAATCCGCAACAACGCTGAAACATCTGGTTCGTGCGGTTGTGCGGTCAACGGATCACGATAAAAAAACACTGCTAAAACCCGATCCTCCGCTACAGCACCACCAATTTGCTGATCACCACCGAGTGGACCAGACAAAAACCGCATCACCTCGAGACCCGTCGTCTCGGTGATGACCTTTGCCGTTGTACCCGTACCAATCAAACGAAACCGTGCAAACAAGGCTTTTTGCTCGAGCACAAACCGAGCCAGGTCGTCTTTTTTATCGTCATGAGCGATTAACGCAACCAAAGTCCGAGACATAGCAAAAAGCATAGCAGTTTAGAAATTTTCATGCGGATAAGAAACATCCGCCCCCACCCAGACAATAGCCGCGCAAGGAAGAAATTCCAAGCAGCAGATAAGCGGCTAAAAATTAATCTGGGTGGGCGTTTTTTCATGGCTGCGCCCGAGCTGTGGAGTAAATATGAAAAAGGTTCTGGCATGGTTTTTTGTTATTGGTATACTTGGAATTGCAGCAATAGGCACAACTCAATTACTACAACCAACACCGTTGTTGCTGGCAGATGACCCAAAAACTGGTAGTGGTGGCGGCTAAACCATTACAATGCCAATGTGCCTGTATCAGAAACATTTGCTACTTATTTAGAGAGCCTTAGCGCTCTCGAGCAACAACACAACTGGCAATGGTTACAACGCACTTACCAATTGGCATTTCTCAAAGCCAAAACGCTGCACCAATACAACCAACTTGGTGCAGCGTTACAACACATACCACTCGAGCAACTAAGCCAACCAGATTGGCTAGAAACAACCCTGCAAATAGCTTGTTACAGCAGAAATGCTAAATTAATTCTACAAATACATGCCACCTTAAACAACAAAAATCAAAAAAAATACACAGCTTATTTTGCTTGGGCATATCATCATCAAAACCAGTACACTGAAGCCCTTAAATTACTCGAGACAAACTTTGATAATGTATTTAATGCTGGTTTAGCATGGCGAGCAAAAGCTGAATCCTTAGCCGCTACACAGCAACAAGGTTGGCAAGAAGCTTTTGAAAAAGCCATTCAAAAATTGACTGGACGTGCCCTAGGTTTATGCTACATGGAATATGGCAATCAGTGTTTTTTAACAGGACAGCTTGCCAAAGCCCAAACACATTACAATCAAGCCTATTCCCAATTACGCCAAGACCGATACTATGCAGCTTGGCTCAAATACAACCTTGGCTTAGTAACACTTGAATTAAGTTTACCCGAAGCCGAACAACACCTGTACACCGTACAAGATTTAAGTTATCACAAAGAAGCTCGAGACTTTCATGCTCCTGCCTGGAATGGCATTGGTGCAATCAGACGCAGCCAAAGACAATGGACTCGAGCAACTTTTGCCTATGAACGCGGCATTGAACATAGCCTAGAACTCACAGACCGATTGGCAGCCTATTGTGGTTTAGCTCATACCTACCGATGCGCTGGACAACTCAACGCAGCACTACAAACATTGCACGTTGCTATTGATTTAGACCAAAATACCATGCCTGATAAAATTCGTATTTTAATAGCAGCAACTCACATACAACGCAACCAAATAGCCGAAGCTGAAAAAAGTTTAAACAATCTTGAGAACCCTAAACCTCGAGGAGAAAGTGGACTACGCTTACAAATACTCCAAGCTGAAATGTTGCGCCGCCAAAAAAAGCACAAAGCAGCTATTACTATTCTCAAAAACCTTGACCCTGAACGCTTATGTATTCGAGAAGAACGCAGTTGTTTCCCTGAACTTTTTGCACTCGCAGACCAACATAATTGGCATGCCAAACCACTACCAAAATCTGCGATATTACACGTTGAAATAAAAGCCTTAGGGGTACTCGAGGTAAGCGTCAATCAATGCCCTATTCATATCAAACCAACATCAAAAATAGCCGAACTTCTGATATTTCTACTCGAGCATCAAAACCAAGCCAGCACTGAAAAACTATGCAATGCTTTGTACCCCAAACAAACCAAAACCAGAAGTGCCAGCAAAGCACTCTGGGCACTTTGCAAACAACTACGCGAAGCCCTAGGGTGGGAAGATAGCCTAATTGCCAAAAGTAAAGCTTATGTGCTCGGAAAAGATAACATTAACTGGGATTACGACGCAGTTAAAACTCGGGACAAGCAACGCCTACTTGAAGGTGTGTACAGCAACTGGTTAGAAGATATACGACAAAACACAAATTGATACAAATACACTCAGATAATCTATTATAGATTAAAGCTTTATACCATTCTCGACAGTTACTTGACACCTCTCGAGTAACCTAAAAAATCATGTCTGATTTATCTTGGCGCAAAGTCGAACGGCTCTTTGAACTCGAGGAGTTATTACGCCTCAAACCACGCACTGTTACTGAACTTGCCAAACACTTTCACCACGCAGAAATAGCAACAGGCAAACTTAAACCCGAAAGTGCTCAACGCAAATTACGCGACGATATCAAATTCTTAATGCAGGAAAAATTTGCTCGAGGCATTGAGATGATTAAAGAAAGACCACCCACTTACGAAATGACCAAGAAACACAAACTCGATGATCGCCAAGCCCTTGCCATCCAAAGCATTATTCGATTATTTGCACATCACGCACCAACCAACGACGATTTCTACCATCAAATCATCCAAGAACTAACCAAAAAACTCCCCGAACACATCCAAGAGATTCTCGAGCGTCGTAACCAACAACAAAAAACCGAGCGACCACAACAACTTGCACGCACCTTACAAAAAGTCAACGAAGCCTGGGGGCAATGTCGTCAAATTCAATTCCAGTACCTCAAACCAGGAGGAAGTGGAACATGGCGCAACAATACTGTCTCGATATTTTTCTGCGAAATTAGCCGCACAAACTTAGATCATTACATCATTGGTTACGAACACGAATTTCATAAAGGTATCCGCACTTTTAAGCTTTCGAGAATGAAACAGGCTGAACTGCTCAAAAATACGTATACCATTCCAGAAGATTTTGACCCTGCTAAATACTTTGGCAACGCGTGGGGAATTATTGGTGATTCTGACGGACACAGCATTCCTATTCGACTACGTTTTTCCTCTTCTGTACTCCACAGACTCGACGAAGGCGGTTATCCAAACATGCAAACCATCGAAGACAACCAAACCGATGGCACTCGCACTATCGAAATACGTGCAGGCACCAACAAAGATGGCATACCCCTCGAGGTACTGGTCTGGGCACGAAGCTGGGGAGCGAATGTCGAAATCCTCGAGCCTAAACAATTACGGGAGTTATGGCTCGAGGATGCAAGAGAGATTTTAAAACAGTACGCTAAGGACAGCCATGATTCAATTTGATTTACCTATCACCGATCTTCGTATTACCCTAAAAGCACTCGAGCCAATTCAACTCCCTGCCTTTGCAGGTTCTAAACTCGAGGGTGCATTTGGTCATGCCTTATACGAAATTGCTTGCACCAGAAAAGACTTAGAAGCCTGCCAACCCTGTCCTTTACGCCAAATTTGTCCATTTGCAACGCTTTATATGCCAAGCCTACCAAGCCATATGAACGTGGCAAGTTTAGAAAGCCCACCGCGCCCACTGGTATTCCACACCGAATTTCAAAATGAACGCACCATCAAAACAGGCTCGCAGCTCGAGTTTGGCTTACGGGTACTTGGCAAAGCCAAACAACACTTGCCGTACATCATTGCTGCGATTCAAGAAATGGGCAGAGAAGGCATTGGCAACAACCGAGGCAGATTTGAACTCCTCGAAGTACAAAGCATTCAACCGTACACACTCGAAACAAAAACCATTACGACCATCAACAACCCTGTGGTACAACTCGAGCCAATTGTTATCAGCCATGAGGATTTCCCGCAATTACCCAAAAACCAAATCACCTTGCACCTCGAGACTTTCATGCACTTAAAAACCGCAGGGCAAGTGGCGGAACAACTGCAATTCCCGATTTTAATACGCTCCTTACAACGCCGATTAAGCAACCTCGAGCAGATTTACGGCGCAGGCAGCAGCGTTGGCGCAAATTTTGCTGAGCTACCACAATTGGCAAGAGAACTACATATTCTCGAGCAGAACACCGAATTTGTCTCGCAAAGACGCAGTGGGCATGGACGACAACCAGTCATTATGAACGGCTTAATTGGCAGTGTGACATACAAAGGCGACCTCGAACCATTCGCACAGGTTTTGCGTTACGGCGAGCTGATAGGCGTGGGCAAGTGGGCGCACTTTGGGGCTGGACGCTACAGCATTAAGGAGAAGGCATGACATACACAAGGGATGCACCTGTTGGTTTACGCTGGACTGGACACCC
Organism: Deinococcales bacterium; assembly: GCA_013298595.1. Taxonomy (GTDB): domain Bacteria; phylum Deinococcota; class Deinococci; order Deinococcales; family JAAFIG01; genus JAAFIG01. Next base: position 9,668 of record JAAFIG010000054.1, read on the forward strand.
TTTTATAGATATGGGCGTAGCTGGTTTAACGGTTTTTGCTCAGAAACGCCGCCCTGAAGAAGTGACGGGCGCACATCTCGAGGAATTTGTTACATGGGCAGATAAGTCGTATCACACAAAGGAAATTACGGCTTGGGTGGCAGTTGCTTTTACACTAAACGGATTTATGAATGTAAGTTTTACTCCCGAGAAAAAACGCGAATCTGTCCATGAAGTGCTAACCAGTTTTCAAAAACCAGCCGAGTTACCAGATGAACAATGCGCGTATTTTGGAACAAAAGCTCAACAACTGGCTTCTCGAGATTTAGTACCATTATTAACGGGGCGAGAACCCACAAATTTTGGTGCAGATGGTCAAATTGGACTGGCATTAAGTGGCTTAGCTATCACAACGCTTCAAGGTTTGTCAGTAGCTGCTCCGCTGGTAGGTGGTCGGATTATGGTGGTTGATACCGACGACCCAAAATTACTGCTTTATTTAGTTAAGCAATGGCAACCAGAGATTCGTAAACGCGCTCAGTTATCCGAAACCAGTGGTGAAAAAAGTGGTGGTTGGAGTGCGCCTCGCTCGAGGTTAATCGAACAAATTATTAACATTGAACGCGCCCAGCAACACCAATCAAATCCTGATCTCGAGTACACAGGCAGTGCCACGATTTACCATGCCAGTAACAGCGGTCAGGGTCCGGATATGACCGTGTATAGCCTCGAGATTCCTGCTTTGCAATTTGTCCGAAAAGCCCAGAATGTGCGTTTTGCTGATGGCTGGCAGCGTTTAACCAGTGCGGCTTGGCAAGAAGCTGGCAAAGACAAAGACCCTGAATATGGCAAGCGTAACGATGTCTACGAAGCTGTTTTTAGTCTTCCGCTCGAGGCTCACCAATTTATTCGGCGTTTTTTCTTATACCCAGTTCAGGGGCAACTACAAAAACCAAAAGTTGTTGAAACCAAACGCAGCAAGAAAAAAATCGAGGAAACAACCAGTGTTGCCACTGTGCCACCCGCCCCACTTTGGGATTTGCTCAAGTTATTTGTTATGGAGGTTTTAGGCATGGATAAAAATCGGATTGAAGCCATTCGCACACTAGCAGACAGGTTAGCAAGTGCGGTACAAGAAGATAATGATCGGCGATTATTTCAAAAAATTTATACCACCAGAAAATCTTTTGAGGCTCGGCAATTACTGATCCAAATGGGAATGCGACACTTAAAAAAAGGTCTCGAGCCTGCAGTGCGATTTGATGAGTACCTCGAGATTTTTGAAGAAGGCGACGAACTTGCCCGAGCCGATTTTGGTTTGGCTTGGGATTTAACGCGAATCAGATTTATCGAAACATTATTTGCAACAAAGTGGTTTGACGGTAATCAAGAAGCACTCGAAGAAATTGAAGAAACCCAAGGAGAAAATTAACATGGCTTTTATTAACGGAATTATTTTGTTAGACGCACCAGCTTCGGCATTGAACAACTCGAACAAAGCCGCCGATGCGGATTACGATAACGAAGTGGGCGTAAAAATGATTAAAACCAAAGAAGGCGCATTGCCGTATGTTTCGGCGCAATCGTTTCGTTTTTGGTTACGCAGTACCTTAGAACAAAACCCAATTTGGAAAGCCCACACAGCCCCAATTTTCAGGGATAACAAAATTGCGTACACCGATGCCAACCCGCTTAAATGGTGGGATGATGATTTATTTGGTTATATGCGAGCAGAATCTAAAAAAAACACTGCCAAAGAAGCCAGAGCTGAAGCTGGTGAACGCAAAGACGAAACCGAAACAAAAACAAGCATCACACGCACCAGTCCATTTCGTATGAGTACCCTGGTGAGTATTGCACCAATGAGTTTAACCAAGGATTTTGGCACCATGAGCCGACACGAAGGCGACCCCGTACCACACTCACATCAGTTCTACCGTGCCACCCTCAAAGGCTTATTCAGTTTAGACTTAAACCGTGCTGGAACGTTTTCATACCGTGACCAAAGCGGCTCGAGAAACCTTGATGAAGTCCGCATTGGCATGGCTAAAGAACAAGGTTTAGAACACAATGAACCAAATAAAGAATACCGACTGTCACTCGAGGAACGCAGCAAACGAATCTCGAGTTTACTTAGCGGATTGGCACACCTTGAAGGCGGAGCTAAACAAGCAATTCATTACACCGATGTCACCCCGGCAATCATTATGGCAGTGGTTCTAAAAGGTGGTAACAACCCACTGCATTACGTAGTTGTAGCCGATGAAAAAGGCAAACCAGTAGTGCATGTAGAAGCCCTCGAGCAAGCCGTTGCGGTCTGGAAAGATAAGATGCTAGGCAAACTCTATGTGGGTTGGGTCAAAGGTTTTCATGACCATGAACGCCAAAAACTCGAAGCTGCCTTAACAACTTTGAAGTTTGCATACCAGCTTGACCACCCAAGAGTCATTCTCGAATCACTTGCCACTGACGTACAAAACCCAGCAAACGCTCATTGGCTGGAGTGAATGTCATGCGTGTACTGAAAATTGAACTCGAGGGTTTAACGACTTCGTTTCGTTACCCGCATTTCTTGGTTGGACGACAACCAAGTTTTCCAATGCCGCCACCCGCCACAATTTACGGTCATATTGCCAGTGTATTGGGTGCGTACCCAAACCCAGATTCGTTTCGATTTGCTTACACCTTTACGCATAGCGGCAGTGTGGATGATTACGAACACACTTGGCTGATTAAAGTGGATCGCAGTGCCAGAGGTTGGCAGCACCCAGCTAACATCAGCGCCAATATGAACCCAACATTACGCCAAATTTTCTATGCTCCAAAACTTACGCTTTACCTCGAGACACCGCATTTAGACGAGTGGTATCAAGCCTTTCTCGAGCCGCGTTACCCTGTGGCACTCGGGCGCAGCCAAGACTTAGCCAGTTATCAAAACGTACAAATCATTCAACTACAGACCAGTGATACAGGCTATTACGACCATACACTCTTGCCGTGGTCGTACCGTCCTCGAGTTCGTGTTGGGCAGGGTATTCTCATGCCTAGAATCATCAGTACAGAAAATCGCCGCGATGTCACATGGGCAAGGTTTGTCAGTCTCGAGAATCGGATTTTTCATCCTCGAGCAGGAGAGAAAAGTGTGCCAAGCGAAGTGATGACAGTCATGGCAAATGCCGAACCTGTGCTGATAGACCCGAGTAGCCCAATGCACCGCGAACGACAACGAATTTTAGTCTGGCATAGCCTAACTGGTTTAGAAAGCGAAGCTTTAGATAGGAGTGTCAGTGTTTGAACCCCTTGCCAAAAGTGCTTCACACAGCCCAAGTGGTAAACCCGAAACCCTCGAGGAACACACCCACCAAGTGGTCAAACGCCTTATCGGCGTGATGACCCGCACACCCAATTTAACAGCTGTGACACACCAAGAAAACCTTTGGCACATAGCTTTTTGGGCAGCTGTAATGCACGACTTTGGCAAAGCCGCCACGGGATTTCAAAAGGTACTCAACGGCTCAGGTGAAAAGTACAAACAACGTCATGAGGTTTTATCACTTACTTTTCTGCCGTGGATTGCCACAGCAAACGAACAAAAACTAATCGCTCTTGGTGTGATTTCGCACCACCGAGACGCAAGCATTATTGAAAAAATGTACGAGGACTCGAGCGGCACAGAGTTACTCAAAGAATTTGAACCACAAGCCATACAGTGGCTCAAACACTGGCTTGAACGAGTGCCAAACACTTGGATAGAACTGTACAAACTCGAGGCTTTTGGTGTACAAAAAAAAGCATTTCAAATCAACTTTGAGAACTTTCACGAAGAAGCCTGTCAAGCCCTCGAGCAAGGAATTTGTTTATACGCCAACATCAACAAAATAGACGAACCCTACCCAGATGAACCAGAATTTGAAACCCTGAAACTCGAGCGACGACTACATTTAATACTGCGCGGCATCATCACCCAGTCAGACCGCATGGCAAGCGCTGAAGCACCCATCCCAGAAGCTTTACAACTCCCAAGTCTCGAGACCCTAACCCAGCAAATGTCCACTCGAGAAAACAAAAGTATTCAGCCACGAGCGCACCAACTTGCCGCCCAACAACTCGGTAACATTATTTTTAGCGCTCCAACAGGCAGTGGAAAAACCGAAGCTGCACTGGGCTGGGCAGCTGTGCAACAAAGCCAAAACCCACGGCGCTTAATTTACGCCCTGCCTTATCAAGCCAGTTTGAATGCCATGCAAGCACGCTTAATACGAGATTTACAGCCCAAAGATGGCGTAGCAATATTACACAGCCGAGCCGTACAAGTGTTGTACCGCCAAGGACTCGAACAAGGCGAAGACATTGCGACCCTGACAAAAAACGTTCGCCGACAACGAGACTTCAATAAATTACACCAACCCGCTATTGCTGTTCTCACACCCTACCAAATGCTTAAAGCTGCTTACCGATTATCTGGGTACGAAGGCATTCTGACGATGCTGGCAGGCTCGAGCCTGGTGCTGGACGAAATACACGCTTACCAACCAACTCGTTTAGGAATGTTCCTAGCCCTCACCGAGACGCTCTACAAAGACTTTGACGTGCGAATCTGCGCCATGACTGCCACCATGCCAAGTTGGTTACGCAGCGAACTCGAGACTCGTTTAGAAGTCAAAGCCTTACCTGCTGATCAAGATTTATTTCTAGCCTCGAGACGGCACCGCCTAGAGCTACGCGACAAAGCAATCGAAGACCCCGAGATAATTAAAGAAATCATTGCAACAGTCAATGCTGGAAACAGCATTTTGGTTGCTTGCAACACCGTCAAAAAAGCCCAAGCCATCTGGGAAACCCTCAAAACCCAATTACCCAACACCTTACTACTCCACAGCCGCTTCACAGGCAAAGATCGCCTAGAAAAAGAACAACACATCCAACAATTACTCGATGCCAGCACCCAACAACAAAACGCTATTGCTGTTGTCGCTACACAAGTCATCGAAGTATCACTCGACCTAGACTTTGACCGCATCATCAGCGAACCAGCCCCACTTGAAGCCCTTGTCCAACGCTTTGGACGAGTCAATAGACGCGGACACAAAGGCGAAAATGGCATTGTCCCAGTAACCGTACTCACCCTGCCTCGAGATGGACAAAAAATCTATGATGACAGACTCATCGAACGTGGACTACAACAACTCGAAGCCAATGAAAACATCGAACTAGACGATCTTATCGTCTCAAGCTGGCTAGATAGAATATACACCGACGAAGTACTACACGAATTTCAAAGCGAAATGCAAAACAGTGCCAAAGAATTTACGCACAGCGTTATTCACACCCTGAAAGCATTTGAAGCTGACGAAATGCTCGAGAAACAATTCGATGCACTATTTGACGGCATACAAGTACTACCCAAATGCCACTATACAGATTTTGAAAACGAAATCATAACCTCGCCCATCGAAGCTCGGGGTTACATGGTCAACGCACCACGCTGGATACTCGGCGGACTGAAAGAACACGTTATCTGGAACGAAACATACAAACTTTTAGTAGCAGATTTGGAATACAACAAAGACATTGGAATGCAATGGCGACCACGGACACCAAGCGATGATGCTTGGGGCAAACTCGACGACTAAGGCACTATGGGAAGAAGAACGTGACCTCCGACGTACTCCCACGACCCCCTCTTTTTTGAGGGGGTCTTTTAGAACAAGGAGTTTTGTGAATTTAACGATAGATCAACGCGGAACTTTTATTGGACTGAAATCCGAGCGGCTACAATTCAGACTCGAGGGACAACCATTGCGAGAAATTGCGCTGCGTGACCTCGAGACTTTAACGATTGTCACAACCGCCGCCAGTATTTCTTGTGATGCGATACGAGCAGCTTCTCAATTTGGCATTCAAATAGATTTGCTGGACTCAAGTGGTGATCCTTACGCGAAAATCTCGAGTCCTTACTTGGTGGGGACGGTGTCCACGAGACGCGCTCAGATGATGGCTTATTTGAACACCAAAGGTCTCGAGGTGGCAAAACACGCGGTTCGAGCGCGATTGAAAAATCAGGTGAATTTACTGCGGTACTTTGGCAAGTATCGCCGCGAAGCAGACCCGAGTGCTTACGCGATTATTGAAGAAACACTGCCAGCACTGCATGAACTCGAGCAGGATTTAGAGGCTGTGCAAGCCAATAATATCGATGAGGCACGGGATTTTATTCTGAGTATCGAAGGACGCGGTGGTATCAATTACTGGCACGCAATTAGCGCTTTACTGCCCAAAGACCTCGAGTTTCCAGGACGACTCGGACGCGGTGCAACGGATATTGTCAATACTTGTTTGAATTACGGGTACGGCATTCTATACGCCCAAGCCAGTGGCGCACTGAGTACCGCAGGACTCGAGCCTTACGCAGGATTTCTGCACACAGACCGACCAGGCAAACCCAGTTTAGTCCTCGATTTTGTCGAAGGATTCCGCGCTGCCATAGTGGATCGTGCGATTATCGCCACACTCGGACGGGGCTGGCGACCAGAATTTAAGGATGGAAAACTCGAGCCAAGCAGCCGCAAACGCATCGCAGAAGTGGTACTGGCTAGATTCGATGCCAGAGACACACACAAAGGCAAACGATTCAGGCTTAAAAGCATCATGGTGGCACAAGCTCGGACATTAGCGACTTTTCTGCGTGACGAAGGGGAATACCCAGTTTACGTAGCGAGTTGGTAAGGGTAGAGGAAAGAGAAACGAGGAAAGAGGAAGGCTTTTTTCTAAAAGGACATTATGCTGATACAGGATTTGAAAAAACCAGGGAAACCAGTTTTGGTTCTTTATGACATCTCGGATGATAAGACACGTACAAAAATATCGGAGGCTTGTAAGGATTACGGACTAGACCGAATTCAATTCAGTGCGTTCTGCGGACGACTGACCCGCACAGCTCGAGAAGAACTTGAAATGCGACTGGGCAAAACAATGGGCAATTATTACGGCGCAGTAACAGTAATTCAACTCGAGCAAAGCAATTTTGATAACTCATGGAGTAAGGAGAACCGTGATAAACCCGAATGAGTTACGCCAATACCATTATTGCCCACGGGTCATATTTTATGAACGATGCACACCCGTTCATCGGCAAGAAACACGACGCATGCAATACGGACGCGAAGCTCATGACACAGAAAATGCACTCGAGAAACAACGCAGTTTGCAACGATACGGATTGCACGAAGGACAACGCGAATTCAATGTGGTCATGCACGCACCGAACCTCGAGTTACTAGGCACAGCGGATTTAATTGTCACAGTTGAATCGGAAACATACCCAATCGAATTTAAGGACAGCACACGCCCACCAGACCTTGGACACGAAATGCAGCTCTGCGCTTATGGCTTGTTGCTCGAGGCAACAAGAAACACAAGCAGTCCACGCGGATACTGGCACAGCACCCGCACACGAGAAACATACGCCATCGAATTTGACACTAAACTTCGCAAACGCACCAAAGCCGCGATTGCAGACATGAGTAATTTTATTAAAGCAGAGCGATGCCCTGAACCAACACCTCAAGTCGCTAAGTGCTTTGAATGCGAACTACGCAATTTCTGTGCGGATGTTTTTTAAGGCTCGAAAATCACTTTGTTCCCCAAAAACTCAATAGATTTGCGAAACCGTGCCTGACAACAAAAAGGCACGGTTTTTATTTTTCTTGAGGGTCTGCTAACACCCTCGAGAGCAAGAAAGCACCTTGTAAGCCACCAGAGCCTCCGCAAAAGAAGCCCGAATTAACCCCCCAAAACGATTTGCGAAACCAAAAAAGGAGTACAATAAAACTGCGTCTGGTGCGAGGCGCGTGATCCTTGACAGTTGAATAGAAAAACAAGATAATGCCATCTGGAACGTGGCGTTATACACAGCCTCGAGCGATAGAGGACTGAAACAGCTTTTTCGTCTGGTTGATAATCATCTTGCTTAAAAGCGTTATACACAGCCTCGAGCGATAGAGGACTGAAACGTAGTACTCTCCCTCACGCGTGAAAACGTTACAGCGCGTTATACACAGCCTCGAGCGATAGAGGACTGAAACAACCAGCATCTCACAGGCAAAAAACTAGTCGAGTTACGCGTTATACACAGCCTCGAGCGATAGAGGACTGAAACCTACTCTGCTTAACGACAATTCCCCAATCAGTTGCTATGCGTTATACACAGCCTCGAGCGATAGAGGACTGAAACATGGTGTGTTTAGAACCGATCAGGTTTTGAGCCGCGGCGTTATACACAGCCTCGAGCGATAGAGGACTGAAACGCCGCTACGCGCTCGAGGATTTGAGTTCCTTCTCTTTGCGTTATACACAGCCTCGAGCGATAGAGGACTGAAACACACTGCTCACCAAGGCACTCGAGGCACTATCTGAGCGTTATACACAGCCTCGAGCGATAGAGGACTGAAACCTTACAAACTCGGACT
>JAAFIG010000055.1 GCA_013298595.1 Deinococcales bacterium
GATGAGAGTTTTATTCCCCAACATTCCCCAGTGATGTTTGATAATGCTGCCTGCTCGAGGTTGGGTCGCTCGAGTTGGGTTTGAGTTTGAACTGAAATATAATTTGTTTTTTACGTAAAATGCTATACTAATTACGATAATAACCTTGATAAAACTGGCTTGCTCATCTCTTGCTCATGATCTAACTACGCTGTGCCACACAAACGATTTATGGGTAATTAACACCCCAGCAAATACACTGCTTTTATTTGCAACAACCCAAAAGAGGAGGGGAAAGCATGAAAACCAGGAAGCAATTCAAAAGCAAGAAATTCAACATCAAAACAGAAATAGGTAATACCACGTAAAACCTCATCTGTGACGCAAAAACAATCAAAAACATGACTTTTGTCATAGTACAAACGTCATATGAAGTAAGTAACTCAGAGAAATTATCACCTTATGTAAAACTGGAGTTTGATCGCAAAGCAACACTCGAGAATCTTAGAAACACCAGCTCACAGCACAAGGAGGAGGGAAGCTATGAAAAACCAATTTATCTCGAGTAAAAACATCATTAGCAAAACAAAAATTGGTAATACCACGTAAAAAACTCATCCGTGATGCAAAAAAACACAATTCTGCTCTTTTTTGTGTACCCCATGTTATATTTCCCACAAATTAAACACTCTCCCTACAGGAGTTAAGGAGTCCATCAATGCTAATCACCACCAAAACCAAGAAAAACAATCAAAAACTGGCTCGAGCCTCCAAACAAAAAACAGCTTGGTTCCTCGGCATCACCTTCACACTCACCAACATCATCACACCCTTATTCGTCGCAGCCGCACCACAAGTCTTCAGCAGCCCAAACGCAGGTATCTCGAGAATCCCACTCGGAAGTGGAGTCAGCACACCAGGATTCGGTGAGTTAAACGAAGCTATTAACGTTGCTAGTGGCAATGTATATGTGGACACAGGAGCAGTCGCTAGAAACAATATCCTAACCAGTAATGATGAAACCGCTAATAGCATTGGAGGTGGTCAATGGCAATTAAAATCTAGGTTACGCTTAAATGGTTTCACCAAGAACTGGGGTAATGAACTCAGTACCAATAAGATAACTGAGCAGAATGCAGCCTCGAGTTACTGGAGTAATTATCACACAAAACCACAAGTTGTTAGAGTAAACGGGTTCGCAACAAGTGATGGTGGTTGCGGTCAAAACACCAGTGGAATTTTAAGAATTGATGCAACTAATCCGCTACCAAGCGGTCAATATAGGGTAGTTGCGGACGTTCGTAGTGACTTGAATATGAATTTTGTAATGGGTGTGACCGATAGTGCAGGTCAAACATTCACAGCGACTCCGCAGTGGCAAACCTTTATTTCTAATCCACTAAACTTAACAACGACTGATCCTCAGCGCCAAAGTGGTCGAATTTTTAAAATTACAGAAAACATACCTAATAACCCATTTTGGGAAGTTAGTAACATAAGAATACTTCGATTTGATCCTAATGTAACACAAGAATCACCAACTGTTAATCCACCAGATACTGGTATTGATCCTCCAAGTAATAATAGTGATTTACCCGGATTTCCCGTCCCAGTATCTGGTGGTGCATGGGTGACCCATTTATTCTTAGATCAAAATATAAACAGTAATTATTGGTCTGCTTATTGTACTAAACCAAACATCATCTCTTATTCGAGATTTCTAAGTGCTGATAATCCTGCACTTGCACCTTACGGAGCACAAAATCACAGTGGAATTTATCATGCAGAAAACTTGGCACCAGGAAAATACCGAGCCTCCATTAACGCTCGAACTCGAAATGGCACACTCCCAGTTACTTTCGGATTAAGTGATTACAATGTTGGTTATCGAACACTCACTACAGCATGGCAGAACTTAACTCAGGATTTCACAGTCCCAGCAGGTAGTACGCACGGACGAGTCTTTCAAATCTTTGAACTTACAGCTAACAACCCATCGTGGGAAATCAAAGATATCTCTGTAAAACAAATCTTTGAACCTGCTCCTACTATCACACTCTCGAGCGGAGATGGTAGCACCACCACTTTCAACAAAGTAGGCACACCGAACTCAACTTGGTTCACCGATAAACCAAGTTGGATAACACGATACAAAGATGCAACAACAGGTAATGCACTGGCTGATACCACCATTTATACACTCGCACCAAAAGGTGGAACTCAGTACAGCAGTGAATACGTTGTGCTACGCACTCGAGCTGGAAATAACAGCATTGCTCATTACTACACAAGTGATGGCACTCGAGTCACTTTTTTTAATGATGGTGAATTCGCTGATTATACGCAAACATTGCATCAACAATACCGAGGCGCTAAGTACAACGCTGACCCTGAAGGTGAACTTCCTTGGACTGGAACTGGAACACCAAAAACAGAGCTAACCTATACAAGTGTAACCCCTGTTGGCTCGAGTCAACCAATTACTGGGTTATTATCTAAAATCACTGATGAATGGGGTCGAATTAACAAGTACTTCTGGAGTACTGATGGCACACTTAATGGAATTCAACAATTGGTGCAAAACGATACTGATTTGAATTCATGGTCAATGGCTATAAATTACAGTTACATCGTGTTTGGTAATCAACGATTAATCAGTCAGATTCAGTACTTAACACTTGACGGTAAAGGTGGAACGATTTCGCGTTACACACAATTCGAGTATGGTACTGAAAACAATACAATTGTTGTGAAAAAAGTTCGTAAACAAATGCTTGGTGGTCAAAACTGGCGAGAAATCCGTTACAGTTATCAAGCTGGTACTAATAAAGTCAGTAGTATCAAAACCACGAATGTTGCTGGTGATGATCTCGAGCCAGAAGTGATTTACACCTATAACTTTGGAGGGAATCCTGTTGTTGTAAATACCTTACAAGTGAGTGTAAGACAAGGTGCTGCTACTGATTTAAATCGAAAAGAAACAGTGTATTACTACAACGCAACAACGAGTGCGTTGGTACAAAAAAATGTGTGGACGTATAACCCATCAGATGGTGGTACTACTGGAACGTGGTTAATTACTAAGTACGAGTACAACACTACAGGTAACGCTATTGGAAGTACCTCTAAAATAGTTCAACCGAGCGGAGCATATGAAACATACGCTTATGATACTCGAGGCAATAATACTCAAATTGATACATTTCAAAGTAGTGGTACTCGAGAGCGTTCAAGAATCATGATGTATGATTTTGATAATCGCCAAACCAATGATTATATGCAAGGTGAAAGTGGAACTCGAGATGGTGCAACTTATTCATATCAAAATGCTAACACAAATGGATATGCCAAGTTTTTTAGTGAATACTCTGTCACACATTCTAGTGGTCAAACATTCAAAGCTCTTTCACAGGTAAATAATGAAGTCTGGATTGTTAATGATTTAATTCGTCGGAATGCTCAAGCAATTGATGAGTATGGACGAGTGACAAGTAGTACACTAAGCTCGACAGGATTAACAGATCAAACAACAACCTATACGTATCATACAGGTACTTCTTTATTACAACCATATATTTTCTTAGCAGATAATACAGTTGACTCAGGTACTTTTAATACAAAACAATATGGTGATTTAGTATATCTCAAAACGGAAAGTGGTTTAAATGAACAACGATTTAACTATGATGCTTTTGGAAATATTGTTCGACACCGCTTAGGAATTCAACAAGGTGTTTCAAGCACTGGTACAGTTGAAAATCAAATCGTTGGTAAGTACTTTGCTTTTAATGGATTTGGGCAACAAGTGCTTGAAGCAAAAGTTCAAACAGCGACTGGTCAAGTGACAGCTGCAGATTATGTGTATAAAAAAATCAATGATTACTATGTGACTGGCGAACTTGATTCAAGTTGGGAAAATAACCCTAAGAACGTCACAGATTATCGGTATGAACTTACTGGAGCAAATGCTGGACAAGTTATTGGTATTGTCAAAGGCATCGGAACCAATGGTGGAATAGATGCGAGTGGGACTCGAGAAACTACCCTTTTTGCTTATGATACTTTTGGACGAGTGACCACAAAAACCACCGATGGTTTTGCAACGACTTACTTGTATGACCCTCAAAATCGAGTGGTTCGTGAAACCAGACCAGATGGTGGTTTTACAGCATTTAATTTTAATCCATTGGGTGGAGTACATGCAAAATGGATGTACGATCCTAGCGCAGGTGCTGCTTATCAAACTCGAGTCGAAGTTTACGAAGTTGATTCACTTGGTAGACAAATCACTTTTCAACCTGATTATTACAATGCTCCTACAACAGTTGTTACAACAACGTATGATCCATTTGATCGTCCGATTAAGATCAAAGATGGTCGTCTAACCATGAATTTAGATGACAACTCTCGAGCTACATTCCTAGTGTACGACAGCTTAGGTAACTTAACAAAGAAACTTGATCCTGTGATGAGAAGTAATGGTAGTGGACTAGGTTATCTTGATGCGCGTAGACCATACACAGAATTTACTTATGATGGTTTTGGTCGTAAAACACGGGAAAAGAAATTATTGCAAAGCAGCAATCCAGTAACTCCAGCCAGTATTGCTATGCCAACAACAGATGTTAATTTAGCAACAACAAGTTGGAATTATGATACTTGGAATAGAGTTTCATGGACTACAGATACCGATGGTTACAGCACTGTATTTGCATACGATAGTTTTAATAATGTCATAGAGAAAAAACAAGCCGTTTGTACTAACACAACTGCTTCCACCACTGCGAATCCGAATGCCTGCATGGATAATTTTGTTGATTCAGATGGTGTAGTAGATGGTGCAGCCACTACGAAATACGCGTATAACGCTGCTGGACAAGTGGTCTGGACAACAGATGCAAAAGGCGGCATTTCTCGAGTAATCATTGACCAGAAAACACAGAAACCAGCGCAAATCTTGGATGCTCGAGGAGTCATTACAAAAGTCATTGATTACGAAGCAACAGGTTTGCCATTGCGTGAATTTGAACCCGCACCAAATGCAACAATTGGAGCAGGTGGAACACCCAGTGGTGACACACTCTCTGGTTATTCATTAATGAAAAAGTATAGTTATGGTGCTCGAGCTTTCCCAACCCAGATTTGTACACCAAAAGAAGATACGATTAATGGTGCTTGTACATCACTTGGGTATGATTACGCTGGACGAGTCACCTCGCAAGTATTGCCTGTTTCAGGAAGTATCACAACAACATACGATGCAAGGGGGAATGTTAAAAGCTTGATAGATGCTGAAGGATTTGCCACGTATTATTCGTATGATGCGTTTAATCGTCTTGTAATAGAGAACAAACCAAAACGGGCAAATAATCAAATTGATTTAGATGCCTTCTCTGCATCTTTTACAGGATTCGAGAATACGTATGTGTACGATGTTGCTGGTAATTTAACAAGAAAAACTGAACGAGGTTTAACCACTGATTATGGTTATAACAGTATGGGTAAGACTCAGAATGAAACCAGACCTTATAAAACGGGTGCAACGCCAAATTATAAGTGGTATGCGTATCGTTTAGATGGTGAGAAAGTTCTTGAGAGTAGTTATGGTTATAGCGATACGAATGCAACAGGTGTTGAACGCTTTAAGGAAGTACAAAACCATGGTTCTACAAATTGGGTAAATCCTAATGTTGTTAATGGTAATTTGCAACAATACTTTTTAACAGGTACAGGTAAACGTGCCACTATTGTAAGTATGGGTGGTGCGAATTGGGAAAAGACACATTACCAGAGTTTCAACGGGCTTGGATTGATGTTTCAACGTAATCATATTGGTAATGGTGGTATTTACGCTAAGTTTATTCGAGCTGATGGTACGAGTAATAGTTTACCGCACTACATGCAGTATTGGAAGTTTGATGGTAATGGTAACTTATTAAAAAGCTTTAAACGTAGTGTGGATGGCAATGGGAATGTAGACAGTTCGCTCGAGACTGATGTGTACAACTATGATTATAGTGCAACAAATAAAGAGGTATTCCGTAGTGTTGCCACAAAAATTTATGCTCCAAGTACACGAACCCCGAACACACCGTATTTAGTTGGGGAATCTGGTAGTAAAGGTTTAGCTACAAATGCTGCTTCAAACACGGGCGGATTGACCTTACTGAGTGTTAGTCAAGTAAGTTTGAATGCTCGAGATTTAATTAAAGATGTGTTTGTGGAAGACAAAGATCATAAAGGCAATGTTCTGAACCGAACCACAAAGTATGCGTATTTTGCGAGTGGGGCAAAATCCAGTGTTGAAGTAGTAGGACAAGGTACTCAAACATTCAGTTACGATGCTCGAGGTCGGGTGATTCGCAACACAGATTCTAATGGTGGGTACGTTGTACCAAATGGTAATGCAAAACCTACTGGTTCGGCTGTTGTGACAGCGTATGCAACCGATGGAACGATTACTACAACAATGGAAGGTTGTTGTACACAAAGTATTCGTTATCCAACTATTGGTGGTTTAACAGCAAAAGTTTATGATCCGTACCAATGTGCTACTTGCGCGGCACAACCTACAACCACTACATACAAGTACAACCAATTTGGTGAAATGACCAATTCGGATGCAGCCACAACCATTCAATTAGATCCTGATAATGTATTTGGATATGATAATAAAGTATTTACATACGATTCGTTTGGGAATCAATTAACAACACAGATTTCCAGAAATGCTCAACACAATGCAACTTCAGTCAGAACCACAACAGGAACAATTACCAGAACGTTCAATGGAAATAACGGTCAACTTACAGAAAAAACTGTGATTACCACAAGTTACCCAAGCAATGGTGGATTACCAAGATCGCCTGATGTAGATTCTTTGGTGACCTACACACTAGATTCGATGAATAAACGAACAGCTCAGGCAACAACTTTTTACTTATCAACCCCAGATATTGGACAATTACAACCTTATGCCAATGCAGCACAGCGATTCAATGCAGATGATAAAAGCGAGTACATTAATGCCAATGGTTCCCGATACGCTGGGATTGGTTATATTCCACAAATATACCAACAAGGCTTCAAGTACGATCCAAACAATGATTTAACATTATCCTCGAGTACCAAAATTGAGGAATTAACAGGGTCTTACAAAGTTAATTTAGATAATTCTTCAGTGCCAGTTATTAATCCAACTGCGATTGAAACAAAATCGTATTCAACAACCAGTTTTAATGGTTCTGTGCAATTACTGCATTACTTGAATTCTGCTGAAGGTAAACGCGTGAATAATTGTTTTGGACCACCAAACCCGAATACTGGTGAATCCGTTGAGTACTTCTGTGTAACTGATGTCACAGCAAAAAACAGTGTTTTAGCTCGAGATGAAACATTTAGTTTAATGGATGGTGTGCAAACAGATTCTGATGAATGGGAAGTTATGAGACCATTCGCAATTCAAACCCCTGCAACCTCGAGCAACACCACGTTACAAGCCCCTACCACCCCTCTGAGCGTTCAAACGGGTATTACGAGTGCCTCGAGTGTGACGAGTCCTAGTGCTTCTGGTCAAGCGCCTAGTGGCACAGCGAGTTCTGTGACAACCCCAACCTCGAGTGCAGCAATTACCTCGAGTGGAACTGCTCAACCTGCAAGCTCGAGTCAAGCGCAAACCCAAGGCATTACCAGCCCAGCCACAGGTACAACCACCACCTCGAGTCAACCGCAAAGTCAAACTGTCTCGAGTCCAAGTGTAGGAACAACCACCACAACGATATCCTCGAGTCAACCAAGTAATGCACCAACCACCTCGAGTACTTCAACACTACAAGCACCAAGTCAAGCCGCACCAGTTGGCGTGACAACCACAGCCAGTAGTGTAACCAGTCCGAACAGTGCACCAAACGTTCCAAGTACCACAGCCTCGAGTGTAACCAGTCCAAATGCAAGCACACCCTCGAGTAGTACACCTAGTGCCAGTAGTGTGACCAGTCCATCCTCGAGTAATGTGCCGAGTACAAGTGCAAGTAGTGTGACACCGCCTGTCTCGAGTGGCAAGCCGAAAACAGAAAGTGGAGATGTTAAGCCAACTGATCTAACCGCTGACCAAATAAAAGGTGTGAAGAAAATATTGCAGGATATTTACGGACCTGCAATGTCACTCAGTTCCACAGCAGAATTAAGTGAAGAAGAAGCCAAAAAACTACTTGGTGAAATAGAAGAACGTTCTCGAAGAGCAGCAGAGAATCAATTAACTGCTATGTATCAACGTACTGGAATGAATTCTAGTGATGCACGTTTACAAGCCCAAAATGATATGACTGCTGTTCAAACCTATCAAGATGCCCGAAGTATGACTCCTGAACAACGAATCGAGATGAATACAAACATTGCAGTTGGTATTTATACTGGTGCTGTGAAACCTGAAGAGTGGAAAGAAACTCGAGAAAAGATTCGTCAGACGAACGTAAAATTTGCTGATTGTAGTAAGGCTAACGGAAAAGATTTTTGTAAAGATCAATTTGCGTTAAGTCGTAGTAACTTTGGTCGCCCTGATAATGACCCAAGAAGATTTAATGCTTTGGACTGGTCAAGGAATCAATTAGGTGCAAATTCTCGGGAATTGATAACTGGTGCGTCAGCACCCGCTTTTCGTCGTATAGAACGATCTAAGTGCAATTATAGATTGCGACAATATGTAGGAGGAGCAGGATTCAGTTTTGGAGGATCAATAGAGGGGGGTATTCCAGGACAATTTGAGTTCGGAGGTCAGGCGCAATCGGGGTTGGTTTACGCATATACCCCTGATGGTAAGGTTCAATTTGGCTTAGCTATGACTTCTGGAGCATTCATTAGTCAGCAATACTTACCAAATTGGCGCGTATGGCAATCTGTACCTCCTTCAACTGGTACAGTTTCAGGGGCACTTGGTTTTTCTGCTGGATTAGGTGTGTCGTTTTTTGCACATAATTCTGTAAACGGGTTAGATGCTTTAAAAGGAGCTTCTGATCAAGGGAACGTTAATGCGGTTGTTGGTGGTAGTGTAGCTACTGCGAATGATTCTGCAGGAAATCAAGTAGTTTTAACTACTTTAAGTATTGGAAAAGGAATAGGTTTCTCTGGAAGTTTTTATCCTGTAAATACTACAATTATTCCAATTGGCGAACCGATCAATGTGTGTTCGTAATGAGTGTAATATGTTTATAATATCTCTATTATTTATTTCAGGATTTATTATATTTTTTGGAGTTTTGTTTGTACTTTTAATGGCTACTTCACGTTTCTATGTGTCGGAAACTTATGCAAAATTCTATTTGATATTTTTTATTCCTGTTTTCTCAATCAAAATATCTCATATTGAAAAAATTTATTGTTACGATTCTTCGGATGGAAGAAAAAGTAAGGGTTTTAGTCTGCTCAATCGAAGATTTTTCTTCTTAGACGTTTTTCCATTTCTAGTAATCGAGTATAAAATTTTCAAATTCTTCACAGTAAAAAGAACTCTTTACACCTTTAGGGCGCATGAAATTTATGGGTTAATTTTACAAGCCCAATCAAAAATCAAATAGCAAAACCCCGTGTAAAGTGGGCGGTACCTGCAACTTTATCTATTACTTTTTTTCTTGCTCGGGCTTCTATTATCTGCAAGCTTGAGCAAGAAAAAAGCAAAAGCCTAAAAGCACAAAAGCCCGAGTTTAATTCTCAGTGCTCCTCAAGCTTTTGCAAAGGATTTCCGCTCGAGTTCTTGTTCTACTCAATTTAAAACCCTACTTGCAAAAGTGGGGCGCAGCTTCTCCAGATTTTGATTATTCAAGGAAACTCATAGAAAACGCAAAGGTTGCACTTAATAAGATCACAATGGCTGCCTAGAATTGCGTGTCTCGAGTTGTGCTTGGTAGGTTCTCGAGTTTCACTGTTTCTCGAGTTCTCGTTCTTTTAGTACAAAGTAGAACCCCACTTTTGCAAGTGGGGTTAATTTAATCAAATAATTGTTTAAGAAATCCCGTTTTTCTCGAGTTCAACTGCACTTAAACCCGTGATAGCCTGAATTTGCTTCAAGGTTAGCCCTGCTGTTTTTAGGTTCTTTGCAATCTCGAGTTTAGCTTTCAACTCGCCTCGAGTTTCGCCAATAGCTTCAGCTTCTCGTATGGCAGATTGCATGGTTGCATAGTTATCCCGAATCACTTTTAAGCTGTACTCGTATTGTTCCCTGCCAAGTTCATCCAGATTAGACCATTTGGCGGTTTCAAAAGCGCTCGAGAACACTTCATCTTTGAGAAGCTCTGGAATGCTCTGTAAATCCTCAAGGTTCTTAATGAAGTAAAGCCATTTATCCAGTCTGGTCTCGAGTTCCTCAAGGCTTTTATGAAAGTTCGGCATCTCGAGGTAAATAAAGGTCAGTTTGTCGTAAAAAGTATCATTGTTCTGATCTTTGAGTTTAACAGTATGAACTACTTCGTATAGGTTGGCACGGTCATCATCGAGAGTAAACCCTAGAACGCCAAGCAAAGGAATACTCGTTTTCCTAGAGCAAAAATGCTTAATTTTTCTCAAGCGCGACCTAAAAACAAAAATGGCTCGAGCATTTGCTCAAGCCATAAAGTACTAAAAAAATCCTTTAATCCTCGAGAATCGCACCATACTTCGCACTGGATACCAGTTTGGCATACCGTGCAAATAACCCTGTTTTAAACTCGATTTCTTTTGGTGCCCACTCTTTGGCTCGAGCTTCGAGTGTGGCGGCATCTACGCGTATCTCGAGTAAACCTGTGTCGCAGTTGATATGAATAATGTCGCCTTCGCGGATATGAGCGATTGCGCCTCCAACTTGGGCTTCTGGGCTGACATGTCCAATCATTAAGCCTTTTGTGCCGCCACTGAATCGTCCGTCGGTTATCAGGGCTACGTGTTCGCCAATGCCTTCGCCGACAATGGCACTGGTAACGGATAGCATTTCTGGCATGCCAGGAGCACCTTTTGGTCCGACGTAGCGAATAACCACGACATCGCCGTGATTGATTTTTTTGGTTAAAACGGCTTTCATCGCTGCCTGTTCGGTGTCAAATACTCGAGCGGGTCCTGTATGTTCGTGGCGTTCTGTGCCTGCTAATTTCAGCACTGCGCCGTCTGGTGCAAGGTTGCCATGTAGCACAAGTAAACCACCAGTTGGTTTGAAAGCATTTTCTCGAGAAACGACCACTTGTTGCCCAGCGGTTTCGACCACATCTTGGACTTCTTCGGCTAGGGTTTTTCCAGTGATTGTCATTTGGTTACCATCTATCATGCCGCCTTCGATCAGGCGTTTGATAATTAATGGAATACCACCTGCTTCCCAGAGTTCCCACGCGGTGTATGTACCCCAAGGGCGCATATTGGCAATGACTGGGGTAGCTCTCGAGACGGTATCAAAGTCTTGTAACTCGAGGTGAATTCCTGCTTCTTTGGCAATAGCCAGTAAGTGCAGCACAGCGTTGGTACTGCCGCCAGTAGCGGATACTGCGGCGATGGCATTTAAGAAACTTTGCCTGGTTAAGAAATCTTTGGGTTTGCGGTTGTGCTTGATTGCGTCCATCAGCACGTGCCCTGCTTTGCGGGTGGCTTCTTTTTTCTCTGGAGCAGTGGCAGGAATGCTGTTGTAGCCCACAGGTGATAAGCCCAGCACCTCGAGTGCCATGCTCATGGTGTTAGCGGTGTATTGCCCACCACAAGCACCAGCGCCTGGAATAGCAACACGTTCGATAGCATCGAGTTGGGCATCATCTATTTTGCCTGCGGCGTGTTGACCAACAGCTTCAAAGACACTGACGACGGTTAAGTTTTTATCGCCTAAGCGCCCTGGGGCGATACTGCCACCGTATAAAACCATGCCTGGTACGTTGCTGCGAATTAAACCCATTGCCCCACCAGGGTTGGTTTTATCGCAAGCAACGAGGGCAACCATCGCATCGTACATATAGCCTTGAGCCACCAATTCCACCGAGTCGGCAATCACTTCCCTCGAGACCAGACTGGCTCGCATACCGGGTGTTCCCATGCTGATTCCATCCGAGATGGCTGGTGCACCAAATTCAAATGGATGAATGCCTGCTTCTTTACAACCGACTTTTAAATCTTCGGCGAGGTCGCGTAAATGGAAATTACAAGGCATGCCTTCTGTCCAAGTGTTGATAATACCAACCCAAGGAATCTTAAATTCGGCATCACCGATACCAATGGCGCGGAGCATGGCTCGAGCGGGGGCTTGTTGTGGTCCTTGTTTAATGGTGTCACTTTTCACAAGGTCTATTCTAACGGTTTACTGTCCACGCCATGCGACAGCGTTACGACCGCCGCGTTTGACAGCGTATAAGCATTGGTCGGCACGGTGTAATAAACGTTCGAGGGTGTCGTTTTGTAAGGCTAGGGTGACACCAATACTGATGGTGGCACTCAGTCCTGGTTCAATGGTTGCCCAGTCGAATTTTGCAAAACCAAGTCGTAAATTCTGGGTTAATAAGATGGCATTATGTAAAGAACCTTCGATCAACAAAGCAAATTCGTCACCACTAAGCCGAGCAGCAGTATTTTCGGAACCGATCATCTCGAGCATTAATTGACTCAGTTGCAATAAAACTTTGTCGCCAATTCGGTGTCCCCAACGATCATTGATGGTTTTTAAGTAATCTAAATCAAGCATTGCAACATTAAACGAATGATGCAACTCGAGGTTTTGTTGGACAATTTTTTCAAAACCACGTCTGTTCCATAAACCTGTTAAAGCATCTTGATTGGCGAGATTCTCGAGTTGTATGGTGCGTTTCTCAAGAGTAGCATTGTGTTTCTCGAGGTCGCGTTGCAACTGTAAAGCCTGCATACGTTGAGTAAATCCTGTACTGGCAATTTCTTGTTCGACTTGACGCAATGTAAGCGAGGTTTGTAAAGCCGCAAACCAATTTTCCATGAGTTGCTCGGTGCATAACCGAACCTCGAGTGCTTCGCGTTGTAAATGCAGTGCATGAGCTTGTTTTGACCAAGCTAAACTGGTTTCTAGGAGTGTTAAAACGCTTTGTATATTGGCTGGCTGCATAGCAAGTAATGTTCGAGCTACACTGATCTGACCTAAAGCTGTAATTTCAGGTAATTTTAAATCCTCGGCAATCTTTAAAGCATCGGTTACCAATGCTAAAGCCCGAGCTGGTTGATGCTCGAGTACGAATAATTCGGCTAGTGCACGTTGTAGCCAAGCTTTAGCGATTTGCTCATGACAATTTTCGGCAAGTTGAATCCCAGCTTCGTATCGCAATTTAGCAGCCTCGAATTGCTCGAGAGCGACTAGGGTTTGTCCTAAGTAACACATGGTTTGGGTTGCATCTCGGTCTTTTTTGAGGAGTATTTGTTGGTCAAGCGCAGCTTGTAATTGCTCGAGGGCAATCTGTGGTTGCCCTAATCTGCGGTATAAATCACCAAGGTTACTCAGTGTCCAAGCTGCCATTGATTGGTTTTCTTCGTGCATAAAACCCGATAAAATCTGATGCGCTTTGAGTGTCAAATCGAGGGCTTGCCAGAGATCGCCAAGTTCACGGTAACACTCGGCAATATTGGCTAGTGCAATCCCGTAACTTTCATACCGCTCGAGTTTTTTAGACACATCTAAATACACTTGATAGTATTTAATAGCCGCCACTTGGTTGCCACAGAGATTTTCAATAATCCCAAGAATATTACTGACTGATGCAACCCCAGTCTCTTCACCCAGTTTTTGAAAAGCCACCAATGCTTTTAAAAGGTACGTTCGAGCTGTTTCTAAATCTACGGCATCTTGATAGCAGCTGCCAATTTCGCGCCAACTCCAAGCCTCTCCAAGGGCATAGCCAAGTTTTTGGCTTTGCTCGAGGGCTTGCTTGGCAAGTGGTAAGGCTTCTTTAAAACTCTCTTCGGTTAATCGAGCTTGCAACAATAAAGAAAAAATTTCAAATGTATGTGGTGGTTCAACTGCCAAGTCAAGATGATACAAATCACAAATACGTTTGTACCATTCAGAATTTGGATTTTGATCAATCTCGAAAGACATACTTAAATCTCATCATACCCAAAGACTGACGTATAGTATGGTCATTAGCTACAAAGCGAAGCCTACAAAACCAGATACACTATAGCCAATGATGGAAGCAATCTTATTTGATCTTGATGAAACCCTAATTCTCGATGAACCCGTTGTGCGAAATGCTTTTTGGTTTGCAGCTCAAAGCATCACTCGAGATTTTGGCAAAGCACAACAACTCGCTAAAGTTGCCGAGCAACGCGCCAAACATTACTGGATAACTTTGCCAAAACCTGCCCTCGAGTACGCCACCCGTATTGGTCACAGTGCACTTGAAGGTTTATGGGCAACATACAACCCAACGCTTGAGCCTGAACGGATGCTTGAAAGCGAAATGAACCGAATCCGAATTTTAGTTTGGGCAGATGCACTCGAAGAATGCGATTTATTTGGTGATGCTGTCGAATTATCTGAACGTTGGATTGCGCTACGCTCGAGATACCCACTGTACCCCGATGCCGACCAATTACTCAGTCAATTATTTGGAAAATATAAATTAGGTATTGTCACCAATGGCGTGGCTGGACTGCAACGCAAAAAATGGTATGGCTGTGGACTCGAGACATGGTTTGATGCCGTGGCAATCTCGGGCGAAGTGGGCATTGGTAAACCTGAAAAAGGCATTTTTGACTGGGTTACTAAAGAACTCGAGGTTAATCTCGAGAATTGCGTTATGGTCGGCGATAACTCAGACCGTGATGTCCAAGGTGGCATCAACGCTGGCATGAAAACCGTTTGGCTAGACCGTGGTTTCAAATCTAAAACTGTGAATGCTGACCTTGAGTGCAAAGAACTCCTCGAGATTTTGCCTTGGCTCGAGACAGTCTAAGTTTTTTTAGGCTGCTGAGCTGCCAATTCTGGGTGTTTTAAGCCGCGCTTGATGCGTATTTTTTTTCGTATGTAGCGTGTGTAATTTGCAAAGATAATCGAAAGCGGAAAGGTGTCCCATCCGTAATCGAGAATGATACGAAAAGCAATTTTCCGAAAAGCTTGTCGTATTGTTTGACCAACAGAAAGAACTTCATTCTGCGACCGAGCTTGGGTTATTGCAGCTTCGAGCATAATGGAGTGATAAAATTGGATTGGGTCGGCTTTCATGTCTGATAAAAACTTGGCTTGTACTTGGGTATTTTGTTGAGTTCCATATAAATTCCAATCGTGTGAAGAAAATTTAATCACATTTAAGGATTTGAGTAATTCGATTTTTCTACCTTTTTTTACCGCTCGATACCAAAAATCAGAATCAATCCCGAGATTAATATAAGGATTGGCTTGCCAAGTATCAAGTCCTTTTTTGTATAACCATGAGGAACAAGGTGTGCCAATGTTGGATTGGGTTCTTGTGTATGGGATTGGACCATAAATGTACTTAAAGCCTCCTGGATCAAAATAAGCAACCATGCAGTACACCAAGTCGGCATTTGTACGTTCTAGATAATCGAGGTTACGGCTCAGATGCCACGGAAACCATAAATCATCGTGTCCAAGAATGGCAATGTATTGCCCTTTTGCTTGGGAACATCCGTAATTATTTGCTTCGGCAGAGTTTCCACTATTGATAGGTAAATTATGCCAGTAAACCCGAGTGTCTTGCAGACCAGCCACAACTTCAGCTGAGTTGTCAGTGCAGCCGTCACCAACGACCCAGATTTCAAAATTTTGGAAGTCTTGGTTCAGTACGCTTTGAATTGCATATTTCAGGGTTTGACTGGAATTATAGGTGGCAATAACGACTGAAATTTGTGGATTGCTCGCTTGGCTCATCTGGACAATATACTATTAGGGATTCATGAAAACATCTCATATTGGTTTGATTGGTTGCGGACGCTGGGGACAATTTATTTTACGTGATTTACGCAGTCTGGGCTGTGAGGTTAGCGTAGTGGCTAGGTCAGAAATGAGCTTTGAACGTGCCAAACAAAATGACGCAACTCGGATTGTGAAAAACCTGATACAGATGCCCAAAGTGGATGGTTTTGTGGTTGCTACACCAACTGTGACACACGGCGAAATACTCGAACATCTACTAACTTTTGATAAGCCAATTTTTGTAGAAAAACCGATGACGAATGCAGTCTCAAGCGCTAAGAAAATAGCTGATTTAGGCGCAGGACGGGTTTTCGTGATGGATAAATGGCGTTATCATGCTGGAATTTTAGCACTGGCACAATTGGCTCGCTCAGGCGAATTAGGTGCGGTTCTTGGGCTGACCACAACTCGATTTGGCTGGGGTAATCCACATCTGGATACAGATGCAATCTGGATACTCGCGCCGCATGATTTATCAATCGCTCTCGAGATTCTCGGGCACATTCCAGAGCCATTGGCGGCTGTTGTCGAGGTAATTTCCGAAGCTGTTTCTTGGCGTGCGTTATTAGGTAAAAAACCTTGGTTAAGTATGGAAGTTTCTGCTCGTTCTAAAAGTTGGAAACGCCGTTTTGTCCTGCATTGCGAATTAGGCTATGCCGAACTAGACGACAGTTATGATGATTTTATTACAATTTATCGTGATCAAGGAAATGTTCGGCAGCAAACCCCAAGTGCAGAACAGCGTTTTGTTGGTAAAAATATGCCATTGCTTGCCGAACTCGAGGAATTTGTTGGTTTTTTAAGAGGTGGCGCTGCTCCTAAAAGCGGAGTCCAAGAAGGGCTTCTTGTGGTGCAAACAATTGCGAAATTAAGAATCTTGGCGGGCTTAGGTATTTAGTACACAAAGGATTTTTGCATCGGCTCGAGTTGCTCCATTAAAACTGCTAACGGTTCAGCACTTGAATCTCGTGTTGAAAGCATTGGTTGCTGTTTGGTAAAGTTCATTTCAAGGGCTGGGTCTGCCCAGTGACAACCAAGTTCATCTTGTGTATTCCAGTATTCGGAAACAGCGTAAATATGGGTTGAAGGCTCGAGAAAATAAAAACCGTGGGCTACACCAGGCGGAATAATCAGAGCGCAAAGTTGCTCGCCAGTTTGTTTAAGCATAACGGTTTGTTCAAAGGTTGGTGAATTGCGTCTGAGGTCTCGTAACCCAACAATAGCTGAGCCTGAACTGATAATTAAATAATCCCAATGCTTGATATGGACATGAACTCCGCGAAGGACATTGGTATTGGATTGCACCAAATTCCATTGTATCGGAGTAATCAAAGTGTCCCATGCTTGGCGATAAAGTTCGGTAAAAGTACCTCGTGGATCGGAGTGCATTTTTAAGCGCAGATTTTGAGTCAGGCTCGGTAAATTAGTCTGCATTTTTGCAGTATAATACCAAATTGAGAAAGTTCGTAGAACTTCTTGACCCCAAAGCCAGGGTTTTATCATTTAGAGCGTGTTTATAAAGTGGGTAAAGCCGGTCAGAATTAAGCTGTGAAACAAAAAATCTACACCAGTAGCCTTACCCGCCAACAGTTTAAGCATCTCGAACCACTTTTACCAGCCGCCAAAACG
>JAAFIG010000056.1 GCA_013298595.1 Deinococcales bacterium
TGAGGTTGGGCATGGGATTGCTGCTCAGTTGTTGCCTTTGGCGGATAGGGTGCATAAGTTGACGATTGTGCCTCGTGGTGGAGCGGCTGGGTTTATGATGCCGTTACCATCAGAAACACAGCATTACAGTAAATCTAGATTGCTTGATAGCATTGCGGTTTTTCTGGCTGGGCGAGTGGCTGAAGAGTTACAATTCTCGGATGTGACAACAGGTGCACAAAACGATTTTCAACGCGCCACCAGTATTGCTAAGCGCATGGTTGCCGAATGGGGCATGAGTGATCACCTTGGACATGTTGCGTTAATCGAAGAGACCCAGAATTTTCTGGGGTATGGCTCGGAAAGCCGCTCCTACAGTAATGCCACAGCCCAAGCCATAGATGCCGAAGTCAAAAAAATTATTGAAACACAATACACTCGAGTCAGACTGATCCTTGAACAAAATCGTCATGCTATGGATCGAATTGTGGCTGCTTTGCTCGAGCGTGAAACTCTGACTGGTGAAGAATTTGTGACTGTGTTTGAGGGTGGTATTCTGCCTGAGGAAACCGAAACCAGCAAACCACCCCTCGAGCCTGGATTTACGCCAAACAATTTATTACCCAAAACCGGCGGTGTGTAGTGCATGAAGTGGTTTTGGTGTTTTTGCGACGAAGTCAAGAAGTGTTGCTGGGTATCAAACAAAAAGGTTTTGGTCAGGGGAAATTAGTTGCAGTTGGTGGGCATATCGAAGCTGGCGAAACAGCAGTGCAGGCAGCCACTCGAGAATTTTTAGAAGAAACTAGTGTGCAGATTAAACCCACAGATTTAATTGAAATCGCTCGAGTAGAATTTGTTTTTATTGCCCAACCAAACTGGCATATGCGAGCCGTGGTGTTTGAAGCTTGGCAATGGCAGGGAATACCAATAATCAGCCCTGAAATCGCTCCTGAATGGATTGAGGTAGCCGCTTTGCCACTCGAGCGAATGTGGGATGACGCGCAGTACTGGGTGGCACAAGTACTCGCTGGACAGCGTTTTGATGCGTACCTCGAGTATGGCACCGATAATGCAGTGGTGCAAAAAGCTCAGCTAACCCCTTGGCGCAAATAATTTTTGGCAGTCTCGAGGAAACGATCTCTGCCAAAAGCCAATGGCAAGATCGGTGCTGGATAATTTTTTGGTGGGCGTAAACTTGTCCAAGGCTGATGAGCTTCTTTATTGGCTAAACCCTCGAGTTCAGGAATAAAGCGTTTAATGTACTTGGCACTCGAGTCGAATTTTTCACCTTGGGTTACGGGGTTAAACACCCGAAAGTACGGTGCAGCATCCACGCCACAGCCTGCACTCCATTGCCAACCACCGTTGTTACTGGCAAGATCGCCATCGAGTAGCAAGGTATTAAAGTGTTGTTCGCCTAACTGCCAATTTATGAGTAAATGCTTACACAAAAAACTTGCCACAATCATCCGAACTCGGTTGTGCATCCACCCTGTTTGCTCGAGTTGCCGCATTCCTGCATCCACAATTGGATACCCTGTTTGCCCATGTTGCCAAGCCTCGAGAGCCTGTGTATCTTTGCGCCACGGAAAATCAATCCAATCTTTACGAAAGGCTTCGTGTCCCAGACGAGGTTCATCGACTAAAATATGTCGGTAAAAATCTCGCCAACACAATTCTCGCACCCAACCTGTCATGCCAGCTTGACTGGCTCGAGATGCCGCGACACGTGGTGAAATCGTACCAAGATGCAAATCCAAAGACAACCGACTTGTTCCCTCGAGATTTGGGTAATCGCGTTCAGTTTCATACTTTAAGCCAGTGCGTCGAATAAAGACTTCAAGCCGATTCAGCGCCGCTATTTCGCCTGCTGCTGGCAAAGTAAAATTGGTTACTGGTTTAGGAATCTCGAGACTGGCAATACCGTGTGGCTCGAGCCGATTTGGTGCCGCATAGAGGTTTGGCATCGGAATGGTATGCCAAGTTTTCCAAAAAGGTGTAAAGACTTTATACCCAGTCCCAGCCCCGTTTTTCACCAAACCCGGTTCGAGAATGCAATCGCCTGCAAATAATT
Organism: Deinococcales bacterium; assembly: GCA_013298595.1. Lineage (GTDB taxonomy): Bacteria > Deinococcota > Deinococci > Deinococcales > JAAFIG01 > JAAFIG01. The sequence continues at coordinate 2,054 of JAAFIG010000056.1, forward strand.
TTAATTCGATACCAGCGGCGGCTAAAACACTTTTTACTCGAGCATCCCGAGCCATCCCAATCGGTTCGTAACTCCGAACAGCATACACGGCTTTGGCATCGGATTCTCGAGCCAAGCGTAACAACTCAGCTTCGGGAGAACCCGCACCGACAACCAAACTCGAGCCAATTGCTTTGTACGACTCGACAAGAGCAAGCAAGCAAGCATACAGCCATTGCACGCGGTTATTACCCGTGTAAGGCGCAACCAACAAACTCGGATCAAGAATAAAACACGGCAAGACCGCACCTCGAGCCGCCGCCTCTGCCAAAGCAGGATGATCCAAAGTACGTAAATCCGCCCGATGCCAAACAACAATCATAGCCTCGAGCCTACGATGAAGACAAAATTGTAACTGTACGATACCTCGAGTTTGTCAAAAATATCAGATTGCTTGTATCAATTTCATCACTTGAAAATAGGGCGATGACAAGCATCACCGTTACGAAAATCAGGTTTTGTAGGAATTTTTCTGTCTTATGCAGGAGGTCAAGGCGACTCGAGCACAGGACTCATGGCAACGCGAACCAAAAATGCTTGCTCATCAGCTACATTCTTTGCCGCATACCGCGCAACCAAAGCAGTTAAATCGTTCAACAAAGCATCAGCATCGGCTGCATGCAAATGCCATTGTGAAAAATGCGAAAATACCGCAGGTGCTGTTGGTACAGGCACATCCGATGGCACAAAAACAGGTGCTTGAGCCACCAACTTGCCACTCGCTGCCCGAAAATACGTCGTCCCCCAACCTCGATTATCAGGTGCATACTTTCTCCAATTCTGTGCAACAGCAGCAACAAAACGCTGCTCGAAATTCAGATTATGCTCGAGTAACACCTCCTCGAAACTCTGATCCAAAAAACGAATAAAAAAAGTATCACTGACCGCCTGATAATACTGAATCCCACGACCAACTCGCGCCTCGAGCCGAGTTTTTTCAAGCAAACCCAACTCGAGCATACGTTGCACTTTACGAAAAATACGTTGCAAAGATTCACCTAAACGCTCAGCTGCTTGCTTCATCGAAGATTCAGAACCCATAAAACACTCGAGATACCGCTGATTGTTGGCATCGGTAAGGAATTGAATGGCATCTGACCGCGTTATCATCCTACTTTTTGTAAAGTCTTTCATTGGAAGTAGCATACCGCCCAAAATACGGTCAATGTTGATTCAGTTTGCTCGGCAACAAGCTCTGAGCTTGTATTTTGCTATCACTTTTTTGCTCTCTTGGACAATTTGGTTCTCTGGGGCTGCCTTGGGTTACGCAGCATCGCTTGAGCATTTTGCCACATTTTTATTCTTAGGTTCTTTTGCTCCAGCCTTGGCTGCTTTGTTGGTCTCGGCATGGCGAGGTGGTGCACAAGAAGCACAGACATTGCTCAAGCGAATCGTGCAAGTTCGAGTGCCTTTTATGGTGTATTTAGCAACATGGTTTATTTTTCCAAGTGTAATCAGTTTAGGTTTGGTTGTGCTTGGGTTTCCTTTCAAAACAGACGCAGCTCTCAATATTGGCACACTAATTATTGCCATGCCTATCAATGGTTTTCTAACCGCTTTTTTGTCACCAGGACCACTTGGCGAAGAACCCGGTTGGCGCGGATTTGCCACGCCGCAAATGCAACATTTACCCGAATGGCAAGCCAATATAGTGCTTGGTTTGATCTGGGCTTTTTGGCACCTACCCATAGCTATACTTTTCCCTGAGTGGCGCGAGCTAATGCCAAATGTGGATGTGGGATTACCACTCTGGTTGGTCTTGTATCCGATTTCTATCATTGCCCTGACAATCATGTTGGCAAAATTATGGAAATGGTCTGGGCAAAGTATTTTTATTTGTATTTTATTTCATGGCGTGATCAACACAACTTTTCATAATTTTGACAAAGTGAGTACGCCATACTCGGCTACGGTTTCTTTTATTTTACTTGATGTATTACTTTGGTTGATTGTACTAATTTTTTTGATTTTGGATAAATTTGTTTTTGAGGCTAAACGCTTGCCAAATAATAACCAAAAAAACGCGTAACTCGAGTTGGGCAAGGCATGCCTTGCCCCTACGGAAAAATGAAAACCATGCGTTGTAGCTTAGAAAACAACAATTGTTTAACCAGCATCTTCGACAAAACCAACGTGCATGGTAAAACGTGGCAGATCAGGTTCAAGCTGCACCGAGGTTTTGAAGCGTTCAAATAATGCCTCGAGTTCCAGACGAAATTCAGCCGCTTTTTCAATTGGCATGGTGATATCTGCCCAGTCATGCAGTGGGCGTTTTGGTAGTTGACGCAGCATTTGAGGCTCGAGTTGTGCTTGGGTAAACATTGGCTCGAGATGCAATCCATAGCCAAAATTATCGCGGAATAAGCGCAATCGCCAATCAGGGGTTAGACGTGTGCCAAATTCTGCCACACTGCGACTAAATTGTCGGTAATGTCGTAGCATAATGCTTTCTAAAATTTCGGTATTACTAAATCCCTCGAGTAAGGTGCTCGAAAAAACAAATTCTGCGGCAACACTTTGATAATGTTTGATGGCACTTCCACCTCGAGTTTCGACCCGAGTAACCCGAATTAAACCCAGTTGGCAAAAACGATTCGCCCAGTATGCCATGACATTGAGTTTTGTTTTTGTCTGCTGTGCCGCTGCTTTGACTGTTGTTTCTGAACCAATAAATTGGGCTAAATACGCTGAGACATTTTCTTTAATCAGTAAAGCAGCTATTTTTGCATCGGTAATTTCGAGTCTGGTCAGGGCAGGTGCTGTCATTTGACCAGCTTAACAATTAAATTGAAATGATGAATTTACCTCGAGCTTTAACACTGATACCGTTCGCCTTTGGTGCTGTTTCTTGTACATGGTTAGCCGAACCAAAATTGCTCAACGAACGCCAAACCTTGGATTTCACAGGCATCAGCAAACTCGAGGTGGTTGGAATTGCAGGAAACTTTAGTGTTAAACGCGGGCAAACAGGATTGTTAACTGGTCAGGGTGTTGGCAGAGTCAGCCTCAATTGGCAACGGGAAGGAACAACCTTACGGGTCAGCAGTAGTGGCGATACCAATTGCTACCCATGTACCGTGGACATCGAAGTCCAAGTGGTACAACCGCTCGAGTTAGCCTTAAATGCCAGCAATGGTAACGTAACAGTAACCGACGCAGCCACCAACGCTGAGTTAAAATCGGGTAACGGTAGCATTCGTATTTCAGGAGCCACCAATGTGACTGCCAAAACAGGCAACGGCGAAATCTATGCCGCTAAGGTAAACGGAAAAATCAATCTCTCGAGTAATAACGGTAAGATTACCCTCGAGAACGCAGAATTACCTGTTGCTTCGCAAAATAGTATCAACACAAAACTTGGAGATATCCGTATCAATGGACTCAAAACAGCCAATGGTTTTGTCATAACGGGCAACAGCAGCAGACCTGTGTTTGCCTTATCCGACTTTGAATTAAAAACCACAACTAACACTTTTATAGCCACTCGAGCAGGAGCAAACCCAACCATACTCAATCTCGAGACAAACAACGGCACAATCCATATCAACCCATAAGCCACTCGAGTTTGACTGTGTTGCAAATCAACCTCGAGATAGACTTTTGTGGTTGAGAACCGATCTTAAAAACACTATAACCTCACCCGAAACAGCTATAAACTAAACATGTTCAAGCGCAAACGAAACATCATTGCATTGGCAGTTGGCATCCTTGTTCTAGCCCTAGCAACACTGGCATTTGCTTTTCCCGGACAAGCAGCTTGTGCGCTTGTAGACATTTCTGGATTGGACACACTGCCAGACGGAACTCGAGTGCAACAAGCTATTTCGGCAACCGAAAAACAACGTATTCTCGAGTTAATCCAACAAGGCAAAACCCGTATTGCTAAGATGTTCGGAGAACCTCGAGCCACACCAAAACTTGTTTTTCTGAAAGATACCAACGCATGGTTTCCGTTTCGTTTTAATGAATACGGAACTACTTTTTATCTAGCAAACCGAGCCTGTATTATCATTGGATATAAAGGCACAAACCTCGATGTTGTCGCCCATGAATTGATGCACAGCGAAATTTTTGCTCGAGCAGGTGCATGGCAAATGGTTGCTGAAATTCCCAAGTGGTTTGACGAAGGGCTTGCTATGCAAGTAGATTATCGCCCTCGATTTATTCGCACCCAACCACTTGAGCCAGCAGAAATTGCTTTAGTTCGCAGTTTACAATCCTCTAGCCAATTTAGTAGTGGCACCGACGAACAAACCACACAACATTACACACTGGCAAAAACACTGGTGCAACAATGGTTAGCTAAAATAGGTGATAAAAACCTGTACTCGAGCTTAGAACGCCTCCGTCAAGGCGAAAAATTTATCAGTGTTTTTGGACAGTAAATTTAGGAACTTGTCTCGAGATTTTCAGGAATGGATGGTGGTACAACCAAAACACTCAAGACCAAACCTGTCAGACCAGCCATAACGGTAATACCTGTCCAGAATTCACGCTCAAGGGAAATACCGCCTCCGAGGTGACGTACCAAGTAATGCAAGCCCCAAATAACTAGTGGTAATAATAAAGCTAAAGCACGAAACTCGAGTATGCGTTTTGGTGATGGTTTATAAAAGGCAATGAAGGCATCGGCGAATAAACCAGCGGCTGCACTGGCAGTAACGCTGTACCAACCAACAGAACCACCGATCACGGTCATGCCGATGGTATTGAGGGCAAACATCAGGGTGAATGTACCAAATGGCGTTTGCCAACGGCGCAGCAACAGTAAAACAGGTGCGAGCAAAATAACATTGCTAAACAAAACTGCCATTGCTGAGAGTTTCGAGGCATGGTCAAACATCACACTGCCACCATTTTGTTTCAGCCAATCCATGTACCCAACACCATCGGGGACATTGGTTAAACCCCAGGCATACAAATGAAAAAAAGTGGCAAAAGAAAAAGCAGTAAAACTCGAGAGTAAAGTTGGTAGAAACTCGAGGAATTTTGGTTGCCGACTAAGTGTTGCCCAACCTGAACGCAGTGGGCTGGTGACGAGTAAAGTACCACCTGTTAAAAGCAGTAAGTGTGTAGGAGAAAGCAGTGCGGCATTGCCAACTTCGATACCAAAAACACTGTGCCAAATCATATCGCCGATGCCACCCAGCCCGAAAATTGCCACGCCAGCTAAACCAAGATCGTAACCAATAGGAATAGCAGCAAATCCTGTGCGACCCTTGCGTACTTCACGCACCACAAGCCACATTGTCCACAGTGCCGCAGCCGTAAAACCAGAGTACAAAATGCCATGCCAAGGAGTGAAAAAACTTTCGATTGTGCCACGCAAATTTGCGTGAGCAAAACCATCCACGAAGACACCAGCAATGAGCCATAACCCCATAACAATGGTAATTAAATTATCTGTCCAACCAGCCCGAGGACGCTCGAGGTTTTGCGAATACGCATTGGCATTACCAGAAAAAGATGTGTTCATAAAATTACTGTACTGCAAAAGCAGGTCAGAAAATAGTCAAAAACTCGAGTAGTGCTGCGTAAAAGTAATTCAGGCTTCAATAACAGGTTTGTACGCATCAGGGTTATCAAAACCTGCCACCCAAGCAATGGCTTGACGGCAAGAACGCATAAACGGTGGGACTCGCAACACATATTGGTGTGCGGTACTTGGACAAATAACCGATACCATGACAATATCTTCGTCGTCATCTAACGGAATACGAATCAATTTGCGTTCACCGCCAGCGTCTACATCCCGATCCAGAATCAAACCACCAACCTCGAGCATTAAGCGTTCGTAGCCAACTCGCTCGAGCATAATTCGCCGCAATTCAAGGTTTTCCTCGAGCAGAACAGCTTGTCCCGAAATGGTTTCTGGGTAAAAAGCAAGACGCTCGGGAATATGCACCCCTTCCCAATGCAAACGTACTTGCAAAGCACTGGGCAAACCGCGCAAACCACTACCTGCCATCTCGAGGACACTGAGGATTTTTGTGCTGCTGGGTAATTCAGTGATTTGTGTGCAACCACTAATATCAAGAAAACGGGTCTCGAGGTTATCAGGGATTTGTTGTAAAGTATGGCAATTTGCAACATTTAAGCTGGCGCATTGCAAACCATCAGGTAACCACTCAAGTTTGCTATTGGCAAAATCTAATGCACCAGCTACTCGCATGTTTTCCCAACCACGCCCTGCCAGTAAAATCTTTTGAGCCTCGAGTGCCGAAATAGTGGTTTGTGACTCGAGTTGTGTTTGTGGTAAACGAATTGAACGCATTCCACCACGATTGAGGACAGCGTACATGCTAATCCTCGACCCAACGATTAGCATCGGGGCGGTATTCGCGTTGCATCCAGACTTTGTAAATACCTCGCTCGAGCACAATCGGATGGTGTTCCTCGTGGATGAGCGTGGCTTTTTCGCTCCGAATCTCGAGGAAAGTATCAAACGGTGTGTTGTACATTTGGGCGTGTTGTGCCTCGAGAATGCGGTGACTATGACCTGTCACTTCACCTCTGGCAAGTATCACACCTGTTTTCGCTTGGGCATGACGAGGAATTTGTTGAACCTTAGCGAGTAGTACATCTCCGTGACGATATAACATGGGTTCTTCCTTTCTCGGTGGGGCTTATCTGATTTCGCTCGAGGTTTTCCAAAAGCGTGGTATTATGATATCAGCATAATTTTATTTTTGCAAGAGTGGCATTTGCAAACCATTGGCTTTGGGCAAGGCATGCCTTGCCCCTACGAAGTTTTCTCAATCAGCACCACATTTTTAACAGCAACAAATCATGGTCATTTCAATTAGCAAAGTAAGCCGTAACCATGCCAACCACAACCGAATTCTCATTGCCATAAAATAAGCTAAACACCCTCAAGGAGAAAACATGATAAACACCGATTATGCCTTTGCACAAAGCATCCTACCAATAGGCTCGAGCGGCGCAACCGACGTGCTGCTGCGTTTTCGCGTTCAAAGCTCGGGCAAACCACGTCGTAAACTCAACATTGCCTTGGTCATAGACCGCAGCGGTTCGATGGCAGGCAGCCCCTTACATCATGCGATCAAAGCCGCCCAAGCTGTCATAGATGCCCTCGAGCCAACTGATATGATTACCGTGGTTGCCTTCGACGATCATGTTTCCACCGTTATTGCCCCACAAGCCGCCACCGACCCCAAAGCCTTAAAAGAAAAAATTCGTGGTATCCGTGCAGGCGGCACTACCAATCTGTCTGGAGGCTGGCTCGAGGGTTGCAAACACGTCAAGAGCAATTTCGACCCACAAGCCATCAATCGCGTACTGATTCTCACCGACGGGCACGCCAACGAAGGTATTACCGACAGTAAAATCCTAATGAAAACCGCTGCTCAAAAACTCGAGGAAGGTATTATTACCACCACCCTCGGCTTTGGTAACGGCTTTGAAGAAGACTTACTGGTTGGCATGGCTCGAGCCGCCAATGGTAATTTTTATTTTATTCAAAACACCGACGAAGCCGCGCAAGTGTTTAGCATCGAACTCGAGACCATGAAATCGGTGTTAGCCCAAAACTTGGTTGTGCAATTAACCTTGCAAAACGGAGCCAAACTGCTCAACACCCTCAGCCTCGCGCCACTCGAGAATAAAAACGGAGTCCTCAGCGTAGCTCTTGGTGATATTTTTGATGGCGAAGACAAATTACTGGGCTTAACCCTCGACTTACCCGAACTCAGTAAAGCAGGCAATCTCGAGGTACTTAGTGCCAGTTATACTGCCGATACCATCGTCGATGATGCAATCCAAAACAACCAAGGCACAATCAATGTCAGCGTACAAGCAGGCAGCATCGAAGAAGCCGCAGCTGCCGCACCAACAGGTGTAAAAGTCGAACTGGCACGCTTAAAAATTGCTCATGCCAAAGACAAAGCACTGGATTTCACCGACCAAAACAAATACAGCGAAGCCGAAAAAACCTTGCGCGACACCATGAAAAACATCCGCGACCAAGGACTCCACGAACACTTTGAAATCGCTGAAGAACTCGAGCAACTCGAATACTTTGCCACACGCTTTAGCAGCAAAAATATTTCCTCCAACACCCGCAAAGAACTCCGCGACCAATCCTTCCAAGGACTGAGCCGCAACCGCGCCGACCTCGCAGGACGCGGTATCGAAACAACCGACGAAATCCGCAGCCTGACCACAGTCAGCGAAATCGGCAACGGCATCGAACTCGAGTGCATCCGCGAAAACGGCAAACTCAAAATCAAAGTCAACAACCCCCAATACGACACCAGCATGAACGTCCAATTCCCTCGAGCCATCCGCGCTGAAGGAGTCAAATACGTCGTCGAAAGCCTAGAACGCAGCAACGACGGCACTTTCTACCGAGCCAAAGGCACCATACAACGCCTCCTCCGCCCCGGCGAAACCGACACCTTCACCGCACCAAGCCGCTCGAGTATTGTCCGCACAGGCAAAGCCAGCAGCGCACCCGCCACTGCCGCTGATCTCGAGGTCACATCAGATACTACCGACGCAGTGCTAATCCAATGCGTCAAAGATGGCAGTAAACTCCGTGCTCGAGTCGTCTCGGACGGTTACGAACCCACATGGAACATGCGATTCCCACGCAGCATCCGCGAAGACGGAATGCTATACGTTGTAGACGAAGTGATAACCGCACCCGATGGAAAATCCTACATTGCCTGCGGCAAAATCAAACGCTTTGAACAAACCTAAACCGTAGTGGCGAGGCGTGCCTCGCCATACACCACAGCATCAGGTCAAAAGCAAAGGCTTTCCAGCATACAAAGAATCGCGGTCAGTTAGCCCCTCTCCCGACTCGCTTGAAGCTCGTCACCCTCTCCCAAAATCGCTTCGCTGGGAGAGGGTTTCGCCTTTGCTAAATTTCTTTGTGGCTTTTCAAGAAATTGCTTCTGTGGCAACAGTGTTCTCGCGTCTGTGACGTATTGGGGTTTTGTAGGGGCGAACCTCTGTGTTCGCCCTTTAGGAGAACACAATCTGGATTTGTGCTAAGAAATGTTGTGAACTGTTAAACACAACACAAAACAAAAATCTAAAACTCGAGGGGCTTCAAATGCTTTTCTATATCAGCTCTTTTTGGCTCGAGAAAGGGTGGTAAAGCTAATCGTTGCCCAAGGGTTTCAGCGCTTTCATCGGTGGCAAACCCAGGATCATCGGTGGATATTTCAAATAAGATACCGTTGGGTTCGCGGAAATACGCAGCTTTGAAATAAAACCGGTCTATTAACCCCGAGTGACGAATCCCAAAAGCACTCAGATGCTCGAGCCAAGCAGCATGGCTGGTGGCATTCGCTACTCGAAATGCAACATGGTGCATACCACCAGCGCCCGAACGAGCAGGAGCAAGGTCTGGGCGGATCTCGAGATGCAGTTCGGTATTGCTACCGCCTTGGGTCATTTGAAAAACCGCCACACCATATTTGGAATTGTTCGGCGAAGGGTATTCTGCAATTTGCTGCATATTCAAAACTTTGCTTAGCACTTCAGCTGTTGGGCGCAATTGTGGAATGGTCAGTGTGACTGCACCCAAACCACGAATACTATACTCAGCAGGAATATGCGCTGTCCAAGGCAGAATATTATCTTCGCTCGAGTCAGCAATCAAACTCAAACGCTGCCCCTCGAGATCAGCAAAATCCAGAGTTAAACGATTGTGGCGCACCTCAAGACTCGAGGTGGTAATACCAGCATTGTGTAATCGCTCCTGCCACCAAGCAATACTTTCGTTACTTGCCACCCGTAAACCCGTGCGACTAATACTATGACTGCCAAAGCGTTCAGGGGCAGCGTGCGCCCAATCAAAAAAAGTCACATCCGAACCCGGCGAGCCACGCTGATCGGCGTAAAACAAATGATACGCCCGCACATCATCTTGATTAACCGTTTTTTTGACTAAACGCATACCCAGTGTTTGTGTGTAAAAAACATGGTTCTGCTCGATTTTACCCGTGATACCCGAAATATGATGCAGACCAAGTAAATTCATACCTCGAGGTTAAACTGTTTTTGAGGGTTGTTGTGCAAGTCAGATAACCAAAACTGTCAAGACAGAACGTGAACTCCTACGGACTCCCCCAGCCGCGCTTCTTGACCACATACGCACACCTGACGGGCGTGGTCGCTTCGCTTGGCAGCCCCCTCAAAAGAGGGAGCTTAAAATCATGACCTTGTGTTGACTCGAGTGACCATGTTCGGAGGTGCGTGTTTATGGTCAAGAGAGTGGAGTAGGTGGGTATTGCGGTTTTCAAAAAATTCTTTCAAAACTGCTTTCATCCTTCATCTTTTTCCTCGACTCTACTGTCCTTGCCCGAGCGAAAATCCTGGCTCACCATCAAAGGTGCATAAATTCTCGGTTTTAATAAAATCGAGTCCCTCGAGGGCAACTCTGCCTAGCAGTGTCACAATATCTTCGTGACTGATAGATAATCCTTCTGGGACTGTGAATCTACCACGCCAATGGTCAGTGCGGAAAGTCTCTGGGAAGCCTCCGGGCCAGACTTTTACGCCTCGGTTGGTAATCATGGTCAGTTTTAGGTGCTCTAAGTTGGCTCGTTGTAATTGCACGGCTAAATCTTCGGCTGTTTGCCCTCGCCAATTGACAAAGACATCCACACCAACTGTTTCTTTACGCGCAGGTAAACGACGTACCAGTTTAGCGTGTGGTTGACGCTCGAGGTCAGCAGCGGCAAAATGCGTGACAGGTAAATGCTGTGGTTCTCGTCCGAGGTTAGCAATCAAGGTATCGGCAAATTCTTGCGTTCCCACTTTTTTGATACTCGAGCCTGCTTCAAAAATATCAGCTGTGTGATGCCCTTCCTCGAGTGTGACCAGCCAAGCATTTTTGATTTTGGCAGCCACAGCGGGTTGTCCAATGTGGACTAGCATCAGCACGGCGGCGTTGAGTAATCCGCTGGGGTTAGCAATATCTTGTCCTGCAATATCTGGAGCGCTGCCGTGAACAGCTTCAAACATAGCGACTTCATCGCCAATGTTAGCACTACCTGCCAGACCAACACTACCTGTTACCTCAGCCGCAATATCCGAGAGGATATCGCCATACAAATTTGGTGCCAGAATCACATCGAATTTATCAGGATTTTCGGCGAGTCGTGCCGCGCCAATATCAACAATCATGTGGTCTTTGCTGATTTCTGGATACTCAGCGCCGAGTTCATCAAAAACCTTGTGGAACAAACCATCGGTCAGTTTCATGATGTTGTCTTTGGTCACACAAGTCACGTGCTTGCGACCATGCCTGCGGGCGTACTCGAACGCATAACGCACAATTCGTTCTGTGCCCGGTCTCGAGATCAGTTTTAAGCATTGCACCACTTCATCAGTTTGGCGATGCTCGATACCTGCGTATAAATCCTCTTCGTTTTCGCGGACAATCACCAAATCTATTTTTTTGTGTTTGGTGCTGACAAATGGGGCAAAACTTTGGCACGGGCGAACATTAGAATACAAACCAAGGGTTTTACGAATCGTCACGTTCAGGCTTTTAAAACCACCACCTTGTGGTGTGGTAATCGGGCTTTTTAAGAATACTTTGGTACGCCGCAAACTTGCCCAAGAACTGGGTTCGATCCCGCTCGAGTGACCACGTTCATATACAGCTTTACCAATCGCAATTTCCTCGAGTTCAAGTTCGGCACCTGCAGCTTCCAGAATCCGCAAAGTTGCTTGCATGATTTCTGGTCCGATACCATCGCCATGCGCCACTGTAATAGGTATTTTCATGGGTGTAGCCTAAACGATTCTTGGCACTTAGGATTCCGTGATGGCTCACATTTTTTTTACACTCTGTCTAAGAAAGAAGTTTACAATTAACCAATTCCCGCATTTTTTGCCACCCAAATTGCTTCGGAACGATCAGCAACTTGTAACTTGGCAATGATATTTGATACATAATTTCGCACCGTTTTTGGACTTAACTCGAGCCGCAAAGCAATCGTAGCGTTAGAGCAAAGCTGCGTGATTAACTCGAGAATTTCACGTTCTCTTGCAGTTAATTCTGGAAACACTTGCATTGCAATTGGGCGGGTGGCTGCAAAGTACTGCAATACTCGTTCAGCCACACCTGCTCCAAAAACCGCTTCTCCTCTGGCAACACCACGAATAGCTTGAGCGATTTCTTCTTGGGTTGCGCCTTTTAACAAATACCCTTGTGCGCCTGCTCGAATGGCAGCAAACACAGAATCATCATCTTGAAACATGGATAACATCAGAATTTGAATCCGTGGATTAACACTTTTGATTTGTCTGGTGGCTTCAATACCATTCATATTTGGCAATTGAATATCCATTAAAATCACATCGGGTTGCAATTCGGCAGCTAAACGCAGACCAGCTTCGGCACTTTCGGTATCAGCAATAATCTCGATACCTGTTTCAGACTCGAGTAGTAAACGTAAACCGCTTCGTAAAACCAAGTGGTCGTCTACAATTAAAACGCTGATATTATGCATCGGTTTCTCCTGTTGTTTTTACGGGCAACCAAGCCAGTACTCGAGTACCCTGACCAGATTCAAGCTCGAATTTACCACCAAGCTCTGTGGCTCGTTCACGCATTGAATACAGTCCAAGACCACTTTCTGGTAAGGCTGGTAAGCCAACACCATCATCGGCAATCTCGAGTAACAATCCTGTTTGGTCTTGGTACAAATTAAATTTGACATGTTTAGCATTGGCATGCTTGGCAATGTTATTCAGCGCTTCGCTGGTAATTCGGTAGACTGCCACTTCAATAGCAGCTGGTAACGGCTCGAAGATGACAATATGAATCTCGGGAATCACCACTAACATCTGTCCAAGTTGTTGACGCAACGCTCCTTCTAAACCCAGATTATCCAAAGCTGGAGGGCGTAAATCGTAAACCAATCGCCGAATATCGGTAATCGCAGTTTGAACACTTTGTGCCGAAGCAGCAATCATTGTTTCGGCTCGAGCAGGATTTTGTCCAATCAAATTCTTTGAAACTTGTAAGTTCATCGAAACACTGGCAAGTGTCGCACCAAGCCCATCGTGCAAATCTCGGCGAATCCGTTTACGCTCTTCTTCTCTGGCAAAAACAATGGCTTCCTTGGAGCTTTGCACTTCCTGAGTTAATAAAGCTTCTTGCACCGCCACAGCTGCTCGAGCTGCTAAATCCTCGAGCAAACGCATTTCGATAGGCGTAAAAGTTTCTGTGGTAGATCGTTGCGAAACCAGTAAAACACCTACAGGTTGTTGTTTTATTCGCATTGGAAACTCGAGAATTTGCCCAACAGCACTGCCCACTGCCACAATTTGCCCAGCCGAGGGTTGTAATGCCACATATGGTAAACGCAGCGTTGAAGCCAAGGTTTGCACAATCGTAAATGCCAATTCCTCGGGTTTATGAGCACCCTCGAGTTGCCGACCTAAATTACTAATGGCTCGGTACGGGTCGTGGC
>JAAFIG010000057.1 GCA_013298595.1 Deinococcales bacterium
CTGTAAATGGCGAAGTTCTACTCGAGTTAGAAGGTCATCAAGATTGGGTGAGTAGTGTTGCTTTTTCAGCTGATGGTACAAAAATTGTTTCAGGTGGTTATGACAAATGGAGTATCTGGCATCTCGAAAACCAGTCCCAACAATCGGTAACAAAACAAAATCAATTTAGTCAAACAACAGGTTTTAAAAGTATCATTGCAGGTATCACCATGCGTGGCGATATTGCCAGTGGAATCCCAAACACTTATGTTGTCCTAGATTTACTCGAGGAAAAAATTCTGCACAAACAAGGCGATTGGTGGCGTTTAACTCGTCAGGTCTGGTACGATGAAAACGGTCAGTATCGCACTATTTCCGATGCTGCTCTGATGAACCCATTCCCAAGTCTTGCAGAATAAACCAGTAAATGCCTGTGTCGTAAAACCTGCAATCTCGAGCATAACTAAAATTTGGGTATAAGACTTTGAATTCATTCTGCTTGGTTCAGGGTATATGCCTACGCAGACTCGAGGTATGATTCTGGTCTTCTAAGGAGAAAAATATGCTCACTGCCGATCATCAGCGGACTGGTTTTCAAACAGCCAAACGAGGCTTGAACCGTGAAAGTTTTGCCATGCGTTTGTGGTTCAAAGCCAAGAAATTTGGTATTTGGAATCCAAACGATTTAGATTTTACCCAAGATGCAAAGGATTGGACGAATCTAAGTAATCTCGAGCAAGAAGTGCTGGTGCATTTATCGGGTTTGTTTCAAGCGGGCGAAGAAAGTGTAACTTTGGATTTGCTGCCGCTCATTCAAATTATTGCTAAAGAAGGTCGGCTCGAGGAAGAAATGTACTTAACCACCTTTCTTTGGGAAGAAGCCAAGCATGTGGATACGTTTGATCGGTTTTGGACAGCTGTTGTTGGGCATCACCCAGATTTAGAAAAGTACCACAGCCCTAGTTATCAACAAATTTTTTATCAGGCTTTGCCTCAAGCACTGCATCGCCTCGAAACAGATTCCAGCCCTACAGCTCAAGCCATTGCCAGTGTGACGTACAACATGATTGTTGAGGGTGTACTCGCCGAAACGGGCTATCATGCGTATGGGCAGATGCTCGAGCGTAACAACTTAATGCCTGGGATGCGTCGAGCCATGATGCTGTTTAAGCAAGATGAATCGCGGCATATTGCTTACGGGGTGCATTTACTCTCGAGATTGGTTGCCGAGCATGGCGAACCTGTTTGGGAAGTGATAGAAAGCCAAATGCAGGATTTAATTGTGCCAGCCATTGGTGTGATTAACGAAGTTTTTGATACGTACCCACAAATGCCTTTTGGTCTAAAAGCCGAGGATTTTATAGATTATGCTTTTGGACAATTCCAACGTCGTCTCGAGCGAATCGAAAAAGCCAAGGGTTTAAGTCTCGAGCAAGTGCTTGGTACAGAAAGTCATGCTCTCGAGCAAGCCGAAGTGGTTAACGGAATGTAGCGTTGTCGCGCTGATGGGCAGCAAAATTGGTATTGGGTTTGAATTCGCCTTTGCTGCCATGCAAAAAGTACAACCATTGCTTGCCCGCGCCATTGGTTCGGTCGGCTTTAACAATTGCCTCGAGCGCAGCGGTTCCTGGGTTAGCAATTGGGGTTGGGGGCAAACCATAGCGTTTATAGGTGTTAAAAAGTGTGTCTGATTCAAAATCCCCTGCTCGGCGATTAAGTTCGGGTAAGCGTTTACCTAAACCATAGGCAATGGTTGGGTCGGATTGTAATGGCATCCGAATCTCGAGTCGATTCAAGAAAACACCTGCGATGGTGGGCATTTCGGCGGTGTTGCCCGCTTCGACTTGTACCATGCTGGCAAGCACAACCCATTGATATACACTGAGGTTCAATTTTTTCAGGGCAGTTAAACGGGCTGGTGTGATTTCTTCGGCAAAACGTTGGGTTAGGGTTTGTACAATGGTTTTAGCATTATCTTCTGGGCGAAACTGGTACGTAGCAGGAAATAAAAACCCTTCTAAACTTTTTGCACCTCGGGTGTACTCGAGTAAATTGGTTTGCCGAAAAGCTGTTTCTAATTCGGCATTGCTGGCAAAACCAAGTTCGGAAACTCGAGTGACAATATCAGTTAAACGCCACCCTTCTGGAATAGCCACAGCCACTTGCCGAGGACGACCAGGTTGCCCTAAGCGTTTAGCAATCTCGAGGGTGCCGAGTTTGCCGCTGAGATCGTAATACCCTTCACGGATGTTGCGGTCGCTGCCAACATATTGCAAAGCCGCGCGGAATAACTGCGGATTACGAATCAAACCCATTCGCTCGAGTTGCTTAGCAATGCTGGCAATACCCATGTTGGGTGTAATCTCGAGGGTTTGGGTTTTGACATCGGTAGGGGAGAGCATGTACCAAACACCTGCAACGGCGATGCCTCCAAGAAGTACCAGTATGCCAAGGACAATTAGAAGCCAACGAATAACTTTCACGGTAAAAGCATAACAAAAGCAAAACTGAGAAGACATGAATTCTCTCAGTGCAGAAAATCCACTAGAGTTTTTGCTTGTCGCCTACCGTACAACCTAGATGTGTACTACTTAACCTTATGAGGGCATAAACCGTTTCCAATGACCTTCAGAGATAACTTCAACAGAGCCATTCACTACTTTGATTGCAGTTTCATCATCAATTGCATACGCTGAACCCTCGAGTTTGGCTGCCCATTTTTCTGCATTGGTCATGGTGTTTTCTGGTAAATCTACATTATTTAAATGTGGAAAAATTGAAAAATCAACTATACCCAGCGTTTTATCGCTACCATTGGGCGCAGTCCAGCCGACGAACTCTTTTCCGATACGGGGAGTCATTACCATGCTCCCAGCGCTCAACCCTACCCAGACTGTCTCGCGCAGCGACGGCAAGAGGTCTGCCAGCCCAGACTGTTGCATCCAGTGACACAAGTACAAAGCATCGCCGCCAGCCACCAGCAGCACATCGGTTTCTCGAACCCAAGAAACCCAGCGTTCTTTGTCAAGGCTAGGCAACGAGGTCAGTTCTAACACACCCAAGGACTTCCAACCCAGCTCGCACATAGGAGTTTTGGGTTCTTGTCCGCTAATAAAATCCCATGTCCGACTAGGGCTGACCATAGGATGCCCGTACATCGCAGTTGGAATACAAAGGGCGTTAGCTTCAGCAATTGGTTTGCCCAGAAGCTCGAGTAGTGCGTTGCGGATGCTGGTGTTTTTAATACCAGCAGCAGTGAGTAGTAACTTCATGATTTTCTGATGTTAGCATAATTTAATTCTAATTTTTGTCTACCTTTTGATAGATTGTGTAAGTACCTGAAATCAGTTTGCCCGATTCTAGAATTCGGTTGGTGCTTTCAAGGAGGTTTTTATTTGTTGATATGAACTAAATTTTTTACCAGAAAAGCCCTCTTGTTTCCTCGAGATTTTCTGCTATACTCCTTCGGCTGCCGCGAAATACTCGCGGAATCAAGTTCAAGCTGTTCGCTGGGTGTACCCCGGTGAAACACCCGGAGGAAATCACATGGCAAAGCATCCAGTTCCAAAAAAGAAGACCAGCAAATCCAAGCGCGATATGCGTCGTTCACACCACGCATTGGTTGCTCCTAATTTGACCACTTGCAAGAACTGTGGTTCTAAGAAACCACAACACGTTGTTTGCCCAGCTTGCGGACAATACGATGGTCGTCAAATTTTAGCAATTGCTGAAGCGTAAGTACCATAGTTAAAGCCCCTCGAGTTACGCTCGAGGGGCTTTTTATTGTTATTTGTGGGTTTATCGTCTGCCACGCCCGCCAAAATGCAAACCAAAGTTGGCGTTGCTGCTGGCTCGAGCGATGATTTGGTCAGCTTGGGCTTGAGTGATGGTACCAGCTTTGACTGCATCGGCTAATTGAGCTTTGAGGTTGGTTAAGACAGCGGTTTTAACAGTCTCGAGATTGACTTTTTGGGTTGTGGCAAGACTGGTTATGGTTTGTCCGCTGCGGAGTTGCTTGTCTAATTCAATAAGGCTGAGGTTTAAGGCTTTAGCAGCACTCTCGAGCAAAGCTATTTGGCTGATATTTGCCATGATTGGCGGCGCATCACGCATACCACCAGGAGCGCCGCGCATATCACGCCTGCCATTGCCGTCACGCATTCCAGGTTTACCTTCCCAGATGCCGTATCGTCCTTGTTGTACAGCTTGGCGTAAACGTTCAGCTTCAGTACGGGTGATGTCTTGGTTTTTCAGCGCTTCGTCTACTGTGGCATTGCCAGCGGTTTTTAAGGCAGTCTCGAGTTTGGCTTGGTCTATCCCAAGTGCGCCAGATAATTTTTGTAAAAATACTTTAGAGTAATCCACAGCTTGTGTGACAACACTGGTGCTGCCTGTTTGCTGGGCATAAACTGCGTTAATGGTTAAAGGTGCAGCCACAAAAGCCAGGGCAGCCAGACCAATTTTGAGATGTTTATTCATAAAACTCCTGTACTCGAGGGATTACTCGAGATTTAAGCCAATATCGAAAGTTGCCACATAACCAGCACCATCGGCTTTGGTTGCTAGTAATAATTGATTACCACCGTTGCGGTAAATGCCATCGGTTGTATTGCGGGTATTGCGGTTTCCTCGAGTGTTGTAAGGCGTGGCTTTGAAAACCTGATCGGTAAATGTGTCATCGAAAAAAAGTTGGGAAGTGAATTCTCGAGGTTTATTGTTATGGGTGTGACGAATCTTAAAGTGAATATGGACGGTGCGTCCTGGGTACCAACCTGGATAAATGGTTAGAAAAGCGGCTTTGCCAGTGGCATCGGTGATTTGATAACCGCGTAAAAACTTTTTTCCAACAGCATTTTGTACGTCGCTGTAGATACCTTCGGCATCGCATTGCCAAATGTCCACAATCGCACCCTTTAATGGTGTACAACCTTTATTATTCACACTCGAGACCAAGAAATTGAGGCGTAAAGCGGCGCCAGCACTATTGATTTTACTGCTTGGGTCGTTGCGAACATCAGAGCGATTAAGTTTTTCATCAACAAAAAATGGACCTTCTGTCATAGCGGGTCGAACAATACAACTGGGTAACGTTGTCTGAGCTTGGCTCGAGTGAGTGAACGCAAGCCCTGATGCGGTACTTGCTGCCAGTAAACGCAGTGCAGCTCGGCGACTGAGCAGTGTGCCAATCATGGCATCATCGTTATCGAGTTCGACTTCTGGATTCATTGAGCCTCCTTATACGTTACAGACCGTGCACGACCTTGTAACATCATCAGATTAAATTGCGAATATGCAGATTATACGAAGATGACAAGAACGACAAAAGAAAACCTCGAGCTTGGTGTGGCTCGAGGTTTCATCAAAACATCAGAATCAAAGTATTGGTGCTTGTCCAGTGCTGGTTCGTACCACTAACTCAGGATGAACCAACACACATCTTGGGGCGCTGCCTTCGATTTGCTCGAGTAAGAGGGTAGCAACTTCTCTGCCGATACGCTCGAGTGGTTGGTGCACTGTGGTCAGATGAGCTTGCTGCATACTCTCGAGTGGTAGATCATCAAAACCGGTAATGCTGATATCTTGAGGTACGCGTAAACCCGCATCTTGGACAGCTTGTAATGCCCCAAGTGCCATTTCGTCAGAAGCGCACAGGATAGCAGTAAATTCTTGGTTTTCACGAATTGCTTTTTGCACAATGCGGTACGCGCCCAGTTCGGTGAAACGCCCATCCAGCACCATAGAAGCTTGAAAAGCAATGCCTGCTTCGGCTAAACCTTCCTTAAATGCCTCGAGCCGAGCATGGGCATCCACACCAATGGGTGTACCAGTCAGATGTAGCATTTTACGGTGTCCTAAACGAATAACATGTCGTGTTATTTCAAGCATTCCAAAACGATTTTCAAGTTCGACACTGGCAATATTTTCTTGTGGCGAACCCAGACCAATGACTGCATACGGAATGTTGCGTTGCCGTAATTCATGGGGGCGTGAATCGGCAAGATGAATACCTGGAATAATGATCCCTGCCAGTTTACCCTCGAGTAATTCAGTGTCGTTACGAATCACATGAACAGCATAACCACTATCTAATAATGCGCCTTGAATTGCATCGAGTAACAACGTGTAATACGGATTGCGAAGACTGTTATCAGAAAACCGAGTAATCCCAACCACACTACGAGTCCCTCGAGCCAATTGCCGTGCCCCCAGATCAGGGACATACCCAAGTTTTGCCACTACGTCAAGCACGTGTGCTCGAGTTTCAGCGTTAACTCCAGCGCGACCGTTTAATGCCCTCGAGATTGTACCCGTGGACACTCCGGCTGCTTTTGCAATGTCATGAATGGTCAGTTTCATAGGTGATGTACTATTTTCATCTTACCCTTTTACACCACTCGAGACAGCGCTACGAACAAACCAGCGTTGAAAGAAAAGGAATAAAAGTAAGGTTGGTGTGGTAGCCATGACGGTAAATGCCATGATGTCACCCCATTGACGAGGGGCTTGTCCAAAGAAACTTTGCATTGCCAGCGGTAAGGTAAACAATTTTGGATCTTGTAAAGTCATGACGGGCCAGAGTAAATTTCCCCATTGTGCCAGAAATTGCAACACAGCTACTGTGGCAAATACTGGACCTGATAATGGCAGCACAATATTCCAATAAATTCGGAAACGAGTTGCCCCATCCACAAAAGCTGCTTCCTCGAGTTCTTTGGGTAATGCCACAAAGAATTGGTAGAACAAATACACACTAAAAGCATGGGCGATAAATGGAATAATCAGCCCTTGGTACGAGTTTTGTAAACCCAGTTTGTATGCCAGTAACAGCATTGGAATGGCAACAGCTTGGAACGGAACAATAATGATCGAAACTACCAGCGTTATCAGTGCACTACGCCCCCAGAAACGCATTCGGGCAATGGCATAAGCAAAACTCGAGTTGACAATTAATCCCAAAATAACAATGATTGCAACCACTAAACTCGAGTTAAAGAAAATCCGCCAAAAAGGTGTATTGCCGCTTTCTTCGTTGAACCGTCCAAATACGTCTTTAAATTGGTCTACACCCATGTTGTTATTGGGGACAAAAGCCGAGGCACTGTTGACATCACGCATCAGTTGGATTTCAGAAGGTGCTTCTGGGTCGCTGCCGATATCGTTATTTTTAAAAGCTGTCATGAACATAAAAACCAGTGGGAAGGTAAAGAAAAAAGCCAAAGCCAGCAGTACGGCGTAACTGGCGATGTTGCCAATTAATTTGCGGGTGGAAAGACTGTCTTTCATTAGTTCACCGCCCGTTCTTCTGGTAAGAGTTTGCGTTGAATCAGTGAAATACTAAAAACAATTAAAAAGAAAACCACACTAATTGCACTTGCCCGACCAATCCAACCAAGCGAACCTGTGCCTTGTTCAACCATTTTGACCACCATTGTAGTAGTACTGTCCTGAGGTCCGCCTCTGGTCATCACCCAATTCTGATCAAATAATTGGAAACTCAGAATTGTTGTGGTAATCACAACAAAAATTGTGGTGTTGCGTAATTGTGGCAATGTCACTTTGACAAATTGTTGCCACGGTGTTGCTCCGTCCATATCGGCAGCTTCGTATAACTCGAGTGGAATGCCTTGCAAACCAGCTAAGAAAATCAGCATTTGATACCCTGCGCCTTGCCAAATGGATAACAACATAATCGAAGCAAAAGCAGTACTTGGATTATCGAGCCAAGCCACTTCTTTGATTGCACCAAAGGTGACGGTGCTGACAAAGGCATTCATTAAGCCATCGGGGCTGTTATAAATTAAGCTCCAAATCACAGCCACAACCACCATAACAGTGGCAACAGGAACAAAATAAATGGTGCGAAACACATTGATAAATGGCAATTTGCGATTAACTAAAATTGCCATACCAAGGGCTAAAGAAGTCTGAACGGGTACAACAACAAGGGCGAATAAAAAATTGTTCAATAAAGCCCGAGGAAAATTAATTGTTTCATCTGAAAAAATACGTAAATAATTATCGAAACCAACAATTTGTGTCGGTAATGGTGAATTTAGTTTTAAGTTCGTAAAAGATAAACCGAATGCCATCAGAAACGGGACAATTAAAAAAATGGTTAGCAGAATGACAGCAGGGGCGCTCATCAACCAAGCTGTGATGTTATCAGCTTGCTTTGCGCTTTTAGATTCCATAAGTCTCCTTTTATACCAAAACAGCACAACACTGGTGATCCGATCACACTGGTGCATGCAACGATGGTAGACTGATTTTCGCATCGAACTGGCGCTTGAGGAATCTTTGTCGGTGACTCAAGAACCGTTGTTGCGGTCAGCTCGAGGCGGAGGAGGAGTTCCGCCTCGAGTTTTGCGTTCTAGTCAAAATTTATTTGACTGGATAGCCACTGTTATCTTTGATGTCTTGGTCTATGGCACGAACAGCTTTGTCGAGTTCGGCTTTGACATTGCTACCTTTGGCGATGTTGTCGGCTGCTTCGGCAAAGGCTTTTGAGATGGCTGGGTAAGCTGGGGTGACTGGGCGTTCACGACCAACACCTGCGTTGAGTTGTTCGACGTAGAGGTTTAAGTCGCCGCCTGGTCCGTAGTTCTTGGATTTTGAAACAGCACTCTTGCGGCTAGGAACTGCGCCGTTGGCATCGGACATGGTTAAAACACTTTCGGTGTTGACAAGGTGCATTAAGACTTTGCCCGCAGCATCGGCGACTTTACAATCGCTCGAGAGACCGAAATTCCAGCTTCCACTACCAGTAACGGCGCGTGTACCACCAAATTTAGGCATTGGAATTAAAACAAGATCGTCTTTGAGGGCTTTGCTGTAATCGGCGTAAGTCCAGTGTCCAACATAAGAAAGAGCGGCTTTGCCTTCAACAAAATCCGAATCGGTTTTGGTTGCAGTGTTGACATACTTGCCAGTCATGGTTTGGAAGTAAGTCATGCCACGAACAGCTGATGCGCCATTAAGGACATTAGCAGCGGTTTGGTAACCTTTGCGGTTAATCAAATCGCCCCCGAATGATTGCATGATGGCAGCAAATCCGTATGTGTACCATTCGCCTTTGCCATAATTAAACTTCATGTCAAGCGGGTAACGTAAACCCTTCTTTTGCAATGCCTCGAGTGCACCAAGGAACTGGGTGCCAGTCCAAGCATCTTTAACTGTTTTTGGAATGCTAATACCAGCAGCAGCCAAGAGTTTTTTGTTGCCCCAGAGAGCTAAACCGCTGTCAAATTGTCCTAAGCTGTACAACTGACCGTTGTAAGTGCCTTGTTTGATGATGCTTGGCAAGAAATCGCGCTTATCAGCTGCCGAAACATATTTGCCAATTGGGACAAGTTTGCCACTCCAAGCGTAGTTGTAGGTGTTTGGTCCATCGAAGTCGAGGATGCAAGGCAAGCTGTTATTTAACGCTGCTGCATTGACTTGGTCGCCATATGAACCTTCTGGCAATTGGACTGCATCTATTTGCATATCTTTGTTGGCAGCATTGAAGCGTTCAACAATGGTTTCTAAGGCTTTGCGTTCTGCACCTTGACCACTGTGGAACCACATCGAAATTTTGGTCATGCTGCCTTGTGCCATACTTGGAACAATGGCAGTAATGGCAGCAGCAACACCGAATGCTGCTAAGAGTTTAATTTGTTTCATGATTTCCTCCAAAATGAGAGAGCTTTAAGCCGATAAACCGATACGCGCTGGGTGTTTCCCAAGACCTGAGGAGGATTTGGAAACCATGAAATGTTAATTCGTAAGCGCTTACGAATTTTACCGTAAGCGCTTACGAAAGTCAAGTCTCTAGCTTGCAATCTCAAATAAACCTCTCGAGTAGGCTAGAACTATGCCTAATCATCGTCCAATTCACCACTTTACAGTTCAACAAGGTTGGCTAAACGACCCCAATGGTTTGATCTACTGGCAAGGACAACACCATTTATTCTACCAATACAACCCACTCGAGGCACGCTGGGGTAATATTCATTGGGGACACAGTACCAGCCCAGATTTACTGCACTGGCAAGAACAACCAATAGCTTTAACCCCCACCACATTCGATGCTGCTGGATGTTGGAGCGGCTCGAGTTTAGCCAAAGATGGCACACTGCACCTTTTTTATACTGCGACTGCCACCTATAACCCCACCACGGATGCAAGCACCCCTAGCATTGCCCATGCCTCGAGCACAGATGGTCTGCATTTTCAAAAACATGGTGTAATCCTCGAGTCACCACAACCCCTGACTTTCTTAGCCGCCAAAGAAGGTGAGTACGTGGGCTGGCGCGACCCCATTGTTTGGCAAGAAGGCACAGATTACCTAATGACCATTGGAGCAGGCATACGTGGACGCGGCGGTGTAGTGATGCTGTACCAAAGTCAGAACCTCGAGCAATGGCAATACATTGGTGAATTACTAGCAGGTGATAACCCTGCACTACAAAACCTCGACTTAGGCGAAGTCTGGGAATGCCCACAACTGATCACACTTTCACCCAACACCACCATTATCTTGATTAGTCCATGGAAAAACCGAGCAGGATTTCCACCACAAGCCATTATTGGTTCGTACACCAACTCGAGTTTTGTTGCACAACACGTCCAAACCCTTGACGCAGGCGATTTCTTTGCACCACAAGCTTGGCAAGATAACAACAAACGCTGGCTTTGCATAGGCTGGATTATCGAACAACGCCCCAGCCAACAACAACAAGCAGACAATTGGAGTGGCAGTATGAGCTTGCCACGCGAATTACACTTCGAGCAAGGCAAACTGATGCAATACCCAATACCCGAACTCGAGCGATTACGCAGCACAAAAACCACGCGCGGCGATACTGTAGAAATTATTGTTCAAGGCGAAAAAACTTTTGGTGCTCGAGTTCGCGCCACACCAGACAACCTCGAGTACACCAGTATTTATATCGAAAAAAACGAACTGATTGTGGATCGTCAGCACGCCAGCCTCGACCCAAACACCACTCGAGATATTCGCCGCGTGACCCTACCCAAACCAAGCACTGAACTGCGTATATTCCTTGATGCCAGCGTGATTGAAGTTTTTGCAGGCGGCGCAGCTATGGCAATCCGCATATACCCAACTCGAGCCGATGCACTCGAAATACAACCCATTGGCACTGCCCAAATTATTGCGTATGAATTGAAAAAACTCGAGAAGTAACCCTCTGGGAAAACCCGAATTGTGTCGTTAAGAGGGCGAACACAAGGAATTTCTATTTGTCATAGGCGTTAATAGTTTGGTTCTTAGAAGAAACACGATTTATGTTGTTCTACAGGCGACCATGCCCGATAGGTACGCGTTTATGGTCAAGAGGGCGAACACAAGGTTCGCCCCTACTAAAAAATCAAAAATATTCTAAAACAAGTCAATAAAAATTCTTAGTCAGAGACTTCCTGCCAAACCCCACCAAGCTCGAGCCAAGCCTGCACCATATCCGCAGGAGGCGCACAACGAATTCGCAAAGGCTCAAAAGTAATCGGATGTTGTACCTCGAGTTGCCACGCATGCAAAGCCTGCCGATCAATTAAACTCGAGGGCTTGCCATACACATCATCACCCAGAATAGGTGTCTGCAAATGCTGCAAATGCACCCGAATCTGATGTGTTCGCCCAGTATGAATTCGGGCTTTCACCAAAGCATGACGATTCGGTGATTCTGACAAAACCAAAAAATCTGTTTGAGCCTCTCGAGCATTGGTACCAGCCACACTCATCCGCGTTTTAACGGTTGGGTGTCTGCCAATACTGGCATCCACAGTGGTACTTGGTGGAACACCCACAGTAATGGCTAAATACTGCTTCTTGGTTCGCCTATCGGCAAATGCCTTAGCGAGTTTACTGTGCGCTTCACGGGTTTTAGCCACAATAATCACACCGCTTGTATCCTGATCTAAACGATGCACAATCCCCGGACGATACCCCTCACCACCAAAATCCTCACCCTCGAGCGCCAAAGGTACACGCCCAAGCAAAGCATTAACCAGTGTGCCACTGTGCACATGCGCTGCAGGATGAGTCAGCATACCCGCTGGTTTATCCACAGCAATCAGATCATCATCTTCGTACAAAATGGTTAATGGAATATCCTCGGGTAAAATTTCAGTAGGTAACGGTGGTGGCACAACCCACTCGAGCAACTCCGAGCCTTTCAAAGCAGTACTGGCTTTTTGTACCACAACACCATTGACTTGCACCACACCACTTTCCAGCCAAACCCGTGCTAAAGCCCGAGAAATACCTGCTGCTTTAGAAAACAAAACATCCAAACGACCAATTTCAGTATTACGAATTTGTTGTACCTCGAGAACATCCATACAGCGAGTATACGGCAGGGCAAAAAAACCAAGAAGGGCGAACAGATGGTTCGCCCTTCAAAACGCAATAGTGTTTATAACAAATGGGGATTATCGTTACGGGCTTCATACGTTGCTGTTACGCCACCGTTAATTAAAATGGTTGTACCACTCATCATTGAACCTGTGATATTCAATGCACCATTGATGGTCATTGCGCCACCACTCCATAAAATGCCTTTGAAATTTGCACTTCCATTGATGGTCAAAGTGTTCTGAGCAACAGCCAGAAAATTTGGATACTCATCGGTTGTGGCAAGATTCCCATTCAAATTCAGATGACCCATGCTGGCAAAAGTGCTGGCACCACTTATTATTGTAGCAACATTCAGATTCAGTGTATGACTGCTATTACTAGCAATTAAACTGCTGCTACTCAGATTTAAACTTGAGTTAATGGTTGGACGACCCGCCACAACCACACTATCGGTTAAACGCATACCAGCATTGGCATTGAGATTATTTTTACTGCCAACTACTAATGTTTTACCAGTCAGAATAGCATTGAAATTCAAATTCAAATCACCCCGAACCTCGAGACAAGCACTTGTGCCAAACAACGAATCCAAAGCCGATTGTGTATTAACATTCTGCGTACCACTGACAATTTTTGTGCAATTTGTCGGCACCGCTTTTGCCACAATTGCACTGACTTGCGGCACGGGTGTGCTGCTGTCATTCGCAGAAACCGTTGTGCCATTTAACAAATTCTTTTGACCATTGATGGTGATATTGCCTCGAGCCATAATGCCAGTACCAACGGTTTTTGTATTAGGTATATTGCGTCGAATAATTTTCAAACCACCATCGCCACTGGCAACAAATAACAAACGCTTAGCTGTATCAGTAGCTACAAAATTAGCACTGCCACGAACACCATTAGCATCTTTTAAATCAAAACGACCAGCAAAATTGAGGCTTTTACTAGCATTGGCTGTACTTGGCACTCGAGCCACATACACACCCGCAGCTCCACCCGAAATATAAACCAAATCACCATCGGTGGTTACGGCATTGGTGGTGTACTCAAAAGCATTCGGCACACCCACAGGAATCTGATTAGCAAACTTAAAAATTGCTGAGTTACTACTCGGGTTGTAAACCTCGAGACCCGCTGTACCTTTAGCCACATAAATATATTTGTTATCTAAATGCAATGTGTTTTTAGCTTCGACACTACCAACATTACCAAGTGCGATACTGCCAGTTGGTGCATTCAGATTATTACTGTTATATAAACGCACTTGCCCAGCACTACCCGCCTCGAGAGCTGCAATGGTATCGCCTTGAACAGCCAGAAATTGCGCCCGAGCAAATGCTGACCACGATTGCGTACCAAGATTTACACTGTTTAATAACCCAATACCACCAGCTGTACTATCAGTTAAAACAGCTTGTTGATCGCCACTCGAGACAAATAAACCCGCATTGGTTTTCACCAAACTATTACCCGTAAAACCATGTTGCAACAAACGAATACTCACAGGTGAACCCAATTTGCCATTGACCAAAGGTGCCTTACCAATAAAAGCTGGACGCACCACAGCAGGTAAAACCACGTTAGGCAAAATATCAGCTAATTTATCAACATCCACAGCACCCGTAAAATACACTTCGTTGGCATTCGCATCGGCATAAACAGCATTCACATCCAGCATATCAAAAGCTAAACTCGAAGTCACTTGAGGCGCATTAGGATCGGTGATATCCACCATCTCTAAACCACCAGAAAACGCATCACCCTCGAGTGCATAAGACACAAAAGCAGCATTGCCCAGCACCGCCACATGCGTTGCTCGAACAGCCGTTGCACCCACGTTCATGGCACTAGAAACGCCAACCAATTTGTAATCATCAGCAAAAGCTTGCACAGCCACGCTACCACTGCGTTCCAAAATAATACTCGAATTAGGATTACGAACTCGAGCTACTAATTCTGCAGGATTCGTGGTTAAAACCGCAGGAATTTGCACAGCCATTTCGGTGGGATTTACAGGATACGATTGGCAACCAATCAGCAAAGCCAGTGTTATCGGGGCGACAGCTGAAACAGCACTCTTCATAATCAAAGTATAAAAGCTAACTCGAGTTAAAAAAGTGCAAAATAGCATCTTAGAAAAACAGATTTAAGCGTTCTCGAGAATGCTTTACCAGAATGCAGTGCATTAGGACAAGTTAAACTTACAAGAATCTAACGAATGTCTGGAAATGAATGCCTTTTAAGATTTCGGCAGTACCAAAAGCCTTACGAATATTTTTGAAACGCAGATTAATACTTTTCTCGAGTACTTGTTTACGCCATTGACTAATGTATGCACCCATCACACATGAAGTAAAACCCCTAATGGTAGTTTACCCCTCAAGTATCAGTAAGTCACCAAGTGATACCTGGTATCAGCGTCGGAAGACTAATACTGGTTTCAGACGAACACTGAATCTGACGAAAAAAATTTGAACCCCAACCATACAAAGCACCAGTTGAATCCACAAAA
>JAAFIG010000058.1 GCA_013298595.1 Deinococcales bacterium
GGTTTTTGAGGAAATCAACGACTTCGTTTAATTCTTCTTTGGCTTCGTCGCAACCAGCTACTTCTTTAAATGTGGTGTTTGGTTTCTCAACTTGTTTCGCTCGAGATTTCCCAAAACTCATCGCGCTATCTGCGCCTTCGCCACCACCTGAACGTGAACGAATCAGCATGACCAATAAACCAATCACCACAGCGATACCAACGAACTGAATTGCCAACATAATATAATCAGCGGTTGGGGCAACTCTTTCGACTTTGTACTGCGTTTGGAATGAGACTCGAGCTGCTTCTAAGGCATCAAACACCGATTTATCGAGCACTAACTGCACAGTATAATTGGCTGGTTGTGTGCTCCGTGAACTTTCGCTAATCACAGAGGCGCTACCATCTGGATGTAAGGTCACACTGGCAACCCCACCTGTACGCAGTTCATTCAGAAAAGTACTTGCTGAAGGAGCAGCAAGTGCCACACTTAACACGCAAATCAGTATCAAAGCAACTCGAAATACCATAGTGTAAGCGTAGCACCTCAAGCATGGGAAAAATGCACATTTTCCCCTATACTGTATGAAATGAAATATAGACGCTTAGGGAAGACAAATTTACAAGTCTCGGAAATTGGTTTTGGCGCTTGGGGCATCGGTGGAGCGCTATGGGGCGCAACCAAAGACACACAAAGTATCGCTGCTCTCGAGAAAGCCATTGATTTAGGCTTAAATTTTATTGATACTGCGTATTTTTATGGCAAAGGGCATTCGGAAAGAATTATTGGTGGTGTGGTACGCGCCAGCAATAAACAGTATGGCAGCCAATTGCTAGTGGCTACCAAAATCCCACCTAAGAATCGGGTCTGGCCTGCCCAAGCCGACTCGAGTATCGGTGATGTTTTTCCAAAAGCTTATATTCTTGATTATGTGCAACGCAGCCTTGATAATCTGGGGTTACCGCACATTGATTTGATGCAATTTCATGTTTGGCAGGATTCTTGGGCAGCCCAAGACGAATGGCAAGAAACGATTAGCGAAATTACACGGCAAGGTTTGGTTAAACACTGGGGTATCAGCATCAACGATTACCAGCCAAGCAATGCCATCAAAGCCCTCGAGACTGGTTTGATTGGTGTGGTGCAAGTGATTTTTAATATTTTTGAACAAACCCCTCGAGATTTGTTATTTCCGACTTGTCAAAAACTTGATGTTGGTGTGATTGCTCGAGTGCCACTGGATGAAGGTGGTTTAACGGGTACCATCCAACCCGATACGATTTTTGCTGCTGATGATTGGCGTTCGCATTATTTCCGTGATAACCGCAAAGAACTTTTGGCAGAACGCTTAGAAGCTCTTGCCAAGAGCCTTGAACAACTCGAGACACCATTCACCAACCTTGCTGAAGCAGCACTGCGTTACTGCTTATCTGACACACGAGTCACCACAGTCATTCCTGGCATGCGTAGTGCTGCTCGAGCTGAGCAAAATTGCGCCTTTTCCGATGGCACATTGTTCAGTCAAGCCGATTTAAAAAGTCTCGAGCCACACGCTTGGGCACGTAACTGGTACGAATAAATTTAATCCAAATTCTCGAGACGGGTTTCTTCTACACCACTGGGTAATTCGTTCTTGGGGATGTTGTACGTTTCGACCAGTTGAATGAGTAAATCTTCGGGTTTGCGTCCACGCCCAATTTGATGCGTTTGATTTTTGAAAGCCTCGGTGATGCTCTTAGCTTGTTCTCGAGTGATGGCATAATTTTCGACTTCTTTGAGGTAATAATAAATCAGATTCCAACCCGAAAGTGGTCCGAGTAGTAACTGGTTTTTATCGACACCAAAATCGTGTAAATTATGGGCTTCGTAGACTTTTTTCTCGTTAAGCACTGCTTTTTGATGCACACCAGCAGTGTGGGTGCGGTTGGTTAAAGACACAGGTTCGGTGTACGGCACGAGGGTATTAAGAATCGAAGCCATTAAAACATTGATTGGGTAACATTGGCTGAGGTTGTACTGATTGTGTAATTCTGGATAACTTTTTGACAAATTAAATAACGCCCCTGTCACCGAAGGAATCCCTGAACGCTCAGCTAAACCCCAAATCGAAGTGTCTACGTACTTCACACCCGCCCGCACTGCTGCCAGCACATTAGCAAAAGCCAAGCCTCGGTCGTTATGAAAATGGCACTCGAGGGCAACGTTGGGGTATTTTTGTCGCAAAATACCAACAACTTCGGTCACATCGTGGGGTTCGGCTAAACCCACCGTATCAGGAATACCAAACGTGTTCACAAACGGGTACATGGCATCGTATAGCAACCATAAATCCTGACGGTTTGTGCGAAACGCATCTTCGGCACTAAAGCGCATATACAAATCTGGCAATTGCAAACGCACATTCTTGGCTGCATCCGAAGCCAGCGTTATGGCTTCCTCGAGCGATTTTTGGGCATTGTGTTGTTGCGCCAAAGCCGAAACCCCAAGGTACAAGTTTAAGCCATTACAACCCGCTTCTAAAGCCCGTTCGATATCCACAGCATGACAACGACAATGCCCTAGTAACAATAATGGTTTATCAGTCAGTGTTTTAGCATGGGCAATTAGCGCTCGCACATCATCCTCTTCGGCTTTACCAACCACAGGCGAAAAGAATTCAAAGTGGGTGATACCCAATTCGATCAAACCTGCCAATAACAATTTTTTTTCCTCGAGGGTAAAACGGTATTTTAGCGTATCAAACAACAACGGTGATTGCTGACCATCGCGGAATGTCGTGTCTATCATTTCGATACGTTGATTCATTGTCTCTTTCCTATTCTCGAGGTTTGTGCATGGCAATGCTTGTCTGCACCCTAGACGATATACAAAAAAACCGACTCGTTGAAAATCTCGAGTCGGAGGCAATCAGCAAAAAACGAGTGCTTAACTCGAGCCTCCGTGCCAATGTTTTCCATAATTTTGCATGACGGAGTGTAACTTAGGCTTAAGAAACTTGTCAAGAAAAGGCATGAAGGTGAAAGGAAAAAGTCAACCGTAGCAGTGGGGCTTGCCTCGCCCTAGACCATTTTGTCACTATTCCCATCAAAAAAAACGGAGCGCTTTTAGCGCCCCGTTCGAGAGAACATATTTTATTTCTCTTCTTTTTTGCCTTTAGCAATCACTTCTGGTTCAGCCACAGCTGCAACAACTTCTTCGGAAACTCGAGCATGATGAATAACCAAAACCGTTGCTTTAGGATCAGAAACGAGTTTAACATTTTCTGGTAATGCCAAATCGCCAGCGTGCACTGGTTGGTTGACCTCGAGCTTTGAGATGTCCACAATCAGTTCTTGTGGGATGTTCTTAGGAGCGCATTTAACGGTGACGTTGTGGGCTACAATGTCGAGCACGCCACCAGCTTTAACGGCTGCGGAAACACCCTTGGTATGAACTGGAATAACCACTTCGATTGGTTCGTCGGAAACAATTAAGAAATCAGCATGTTCCGCAATGCGTTTTTTCTTATTCATCGCTACGGCTTTGACCAAAGTATCGAACTTTGCGCCATCGTCGAAGGTGAGGGTAATCACGCCGTGGGTGCTGACTTGGCGGAAAACTTTATCGAATGCTTTGCGTTCTACGAAAATACTTTTGTTGGTGACTTTATCGTAAACCACAGCAGGTAGCATACCTTCACTGCGTAAGCTACTTGATTTTTCGGTGCGAACTGTTGCCTTTAATTCCACAAAAACCTCCAGACCGCACCTCGAAGGCGCGGCAAGCCTTGGGAGTGTACTACAAGTTTGGCTCTGAGGGAAGGGGCAGGTAAGCCCAATACTATGAAATGGTTGTGTCAGGGCTATCTGGCGTGGGTAGAACCATTGGTTTAGGGCGTAAATCTGTGCTATTAAAAACATTTTGTGCCACCTGAGCACCGTCTTTGAGAATTGCTGTGACTGCATTGGCTGCAACCACAATGATTTCCTCGAGCATGGTTTGTTCTTCTGGTTTAAAATTGGACAATACCCAATTGGGAACACTCCATTCGGGTGGTGGTCTGGAAATACCTATTTTGAGACGGACATAATTTTCTTGCCCGAGTTTAGCAGAAATATCTTTAATGCCGTTCTGTCCGCCACTCGAGCCTCCTGTACGAATCCGTAAACGCCCAAAAGGCAAGTCCAAATCATCGTGTATGACAAGTAATTCAGATGGCTCGAGTTTATGAAAACGCATAAAAGGAAGCACTGCTTCGCCTGATAAATTCATGTACGTGAAAGGTTTTTGTAACCAAATTTTGTTTGTGCCACCTCGAGTTTCAGCGAGTTCGCTATTGCCACGTTTTAACCAAGTGGCAGCTTGGCGACGAGCAAATTCCTCGAGTACCAAAAAACCAATGTTGTGCCGATTGCGACTGTACTGTGTTCCTGGGTTGCCAAGCCCAACGATCAAACGAATCATGCCTGAGCATAACAGAGGTTGTCAGGTAAAAGTCCAAGCAACAATCAACTCAAGCAGCCAGAAAAGCTAGAAACCCTGCCCATGTTTGCTCGAGTACCGCTTCTGGGACTCGTTCAAGTTTTGGTTTGCCAATAGCCTCGAGTAGCACAAAGCGAACCCCTGCGTTATCCGCTTTTTTATCTCGAGCCATAAAGTCACGCACACTGACCCAATTCAGTTCTGGCAATGGCATTGGTCGTTGATACTCGAGAAAAGCTTTGGTTTGGGGGCTAAGGTCGGTATAACCCATGTTTTTACCCAGCAGCGCCGCATAGTGCATTCCGTACCCAACAGCTTCGCCATGTGGCACAGCGTGGTGTGTTATCGCTTCGAGGGCATGCGCTAAGGTATGTCCAAAATTCAGATACGCCCGTTCGTTTTGTTCGGTAGGGTCGCGCTCTACAATATCTATTTTGACTTGCACTCCAGATGCCAAGGTTTGCTCGAGATTGCTATGGGTTGCGTTAAACCCTGTCTCGAGCACTGCTGCACACAATTGTGGATTAGCCAGTAAGCCATGCTTAAAAAGCTCAGCCGCGCCTTCTCGGAAGGTTCTGAGTGGCAAACTTTCCAAGGTGTTGGTATCCATAAAAACCGCTTTAGGTTGATGAAAAGCACCCACAAGGTTTTTACCTTCGGGTAAATTAACCCCTGTTTTACCACCCACACTGGCATCCACCATCGCCAGAAGGGTTGTCGGACAAACATAAAAAGCAATACCCCTCAGGTAACTCGCTGCAACATAACCCGCTAAATCGCTGGTTGCACCACCACCTAATGCTACGACTGCACTATCTCGAGTTAAACCCAACTGAGCTAATTGCGATAACAATTGTGCATGTATCGCCAGTGTTTTGGCTACTTCGCCTGCTGGGATAGTGAGTAAATACACACTTGAGCCACCTTGCTCGAGACTGGCAATCAGAGCAGGAGCGTACAATGGCGCAATCTGACTATCAGCAATCACAACCACTTGTTTTTCTGGGATACGAACTTGTTGCAATGTTCCTCGAGCGATACGAATACGGTAAGCAGGGTTTAAATGCACAGTTAAATCAAATTCCATTGCTCTAGTTTACAATGTCTTATTCAATGCAGGTTTCGCACACCACACAATGCAGGTTTCGCACACCACACAATGCAATAACCATGTAGACTAATACCTGTGAGTGACTGGATTAACACGATACGACAATCCGTGGGCGGTAGCGTCCACGCGCAAATAGACACACCCGACGCTGCCATGCTGCTCTCCGATAACGAGTTGGTGTACATCAACGCCAGCGGTATGCAACGCGCCCGACTTGGCGATATTGCCAAAGTCAGCCGTGAAAATGGTGAACTTGTCATTTCCTCGAGTACCACAGCTCTGATTCGTGGCGCGATCAAAGCGGATAAAGAAACCTTATCAAATTTCTTTTCACAAGTGAAACAAGTCGCAGCTTGGTCTCGAGAACGTCGCACTGTCATCATGGATAATCCAAATGCCACACCAATGGATTCAAGTTTTATGGGACGTGCTCCAGATAATGGAATTGTCAAAACCGAAATGCCCGACCCAATCGGTGATATGCCATTACCCGAGCAGTACCGCCCAATGGTCAGTGTCAACCCCATTGAAACAAAACCAATGACTCCACCGCCACCACCTGTTGCGCCTCGAGCCAACCCCGAAAGCGCCCTAGGTCGAGGCATGACCGCTCCTCGGGATGAAGCCTTGATTGCTCTGGACAAACCAAAAACCATGTCAGCTCCACGTCTCAGCGAAGCCAACAACGAACCCATTCGTCAAGATTATGCGGGTTTTTGGATGCGATTCTTAGCCTATATTATTGATGCCATTGTGCTAGGTATTGCTGGTGGTATTATTTCAAATATCTTTACTGGTTCTGCAAGTTCCGCCTTGACACAATTAGCAACAAACAATGCAGGCTCGAGTAACTCACAAGAAGCTTTGAATCAGATCGCTGCTATTTTGCCTGGTTTTTTTACATCTGCTATTTTGGCTACAGCAGCAATTACGATTTTAACTTGGTTGTATTACGCAATGATGGAATCCAGCGAACGCCAAGGGACGCTTGGTAAAATGGCACTTGGTTTAGTTGTCACCGATGCAAATAACAAACGGATTTCCTTTGTCCATGCGACAGGGCGTTACTTTGCCAAATCAATTATTTCGTTCATCATGACAATTGTTACTTTATTAAGTCTTTTCCCACTGGTTGGGACAATTACCAATCTCGTCAGTAGTGGTGGTAACAGCAGCGATGGATTAACCGCTTTTTACACTGTGTTTGGTGGTATCGCCGCGATTTTGGGCATTGGTAGTTTAGCCAATTTAATTGCCTATGTTATGGCTGGGTTTACAGCTAGAAAACAAGCACTGCACGATATGATAGCTAAAACCTTGGTTTATCGAAAGTAAGCTTTACCTAAAAGCGGAGCCACATAGCTCCGCTTTTTTTGGTCTCTCGAGATTTAAATACTTCGACGTTCAGGGTCTGCTTGGTATTGTTTCTTGCTGTAAAACCACAAGTAAGTAAGGCTGGTAAACATCGCGGCTGTCCAAATAAGCATAACGGTTATCAAGATACTCGAGGGCAATGTCAAAGCAAGAATAGCTAAAGTTGCGCCAAGGATAACCCAGTGCCAACCACCTACGCGGTGGGTGGCATACCAAGCGCGGTCGCTGCCGAATGTCCAAGGGAATTTGATACCTGCGAATTTATTGGGTGGGGTTTTTGGCATGATATTGCCTATGACCATAAATAATGCACCTATAGCAATAAAGAAAATTCGTGAATCACCAATGCTATTATTTTTGAAAGCAGCAATGATCCAAAATTGCAGAATAATCATAAATAATGTAATGGTTATTTGTATTGTACTCATTGTTTTTTGGGCATCACGAACTCGAGCATCTAAGTTAGGTAAGAATTTATCCATTACCCATAATAATAAAATGGCAATGGCAGGTATCAACATGATGATGCTTGCCTCGAGCCGATTACCGTAACGGTCTGGGTTACCGTTGATATCAAAATGCACTGCGACTCGTTCTGGTAATTGAGCTGCACTAATAAAAGCAAATACACTGCACCAAATCGTTGCACCTATACTGAGTAAATCGAGGGGTTTCATATCGTCTCCTTGGGAGTTTCTCGAGGGGCAAAAAAGTCAAATAAATGGGCGACCACATCTTCAAAAACACTGGTGTTTAAGCAGTAAGTAATGGTTGTGCCGCGTTTATCTTGGATAATTAAATCGGCGGCTTTGAGGACATTAAAATGTCCACTGAGGGTACTTTTTGCTAAGGGAAAAAGGTCGGATAATTCGCCTGCACTACGTTCTTGTTCACGTAGTACGCGCAGAATTTCACGGCGAGTTGGGTCGGCAAGGGCTTTAAAAATTTCGTTCATGGCACAATAAATTTCTCGAGTGCAATCAGTAAACTCGGGGCAATGGCTAGGTTTGGGTTGGTGTAGGCTGCGTTTTGCGAACTTGGCTCGAGGGTAGCAAGTTTGAGTACGTGGTTCATGCCTGTCAGAATGGTTGGTTGTTGCCCAATGGCATTGCCTAGGCGCTGAGCATCAGCAATACTGACTTGAGTATCGGTGCTGCCTTGTAGTATCAAGATTCGAGTTTGTAGTTTTTTAATTTCTTCAGCTGGGTCGTACTGAAACCATGAAATTAAATAAGGTTGTACACTGTCTCGGAATAATATTTGTACCAGTTGGGTTGGTAATTGAATTTCTTTGCTCGGAACCAATTCACCATTTTGGAGTTTAGCAAAAACCCGTTTGATTTCTTCGAGCATTGCCGTGGTGACTTGGGGCGTGAGTTGCTCGAGTAAAATATCACTGATACGCCGACCAGCTCCAGCTAAGGAGATATAGCCTGTTACCTTGGTTTTTTGGGCTGCTAGTACGCCCAATAAACTGCCTTCGCTATGTCCGATGATGTAAACACCCGAGAATCGGGTGTCGGTTTTTAGCTTCTCGAGTAAGGCGCTGGCATCGTTGGCGTAGTCGTCGAAACGCAGTTCGGTTTCGGTTTGTGTACTTTGGCTTGTGCTAACACCACGTTTATCGTAACGCAGCGAGGCGATACCTTTAGCTGCTAGGGCTTGGGCTAATAATTTGTAACTATTAGATTGGAATTGTGTGCCTACTGAATTGCCATTTTGGTCGGTTGCGCCACTACCTGCGATGATGAGTACTACGGGGATTTTGCCACTCGAGCCAATGGGTATGGTCAGTGTGCCATTTAGCGTTACTTTTGGTAGTTCAAGACGAATGCTCTCGAGTTTGGAGGTATTTTGGGCAATAGCTGTGATGCCAAGAAGTGCTAAGGCTGTGATGACAATTTTGTTCATAAAACTCCTTAATTTGGTATTTCGCCAATTACCGAAATACTAGACCTCGAGCCGAAATTTGTCAAGAGGATAAGCTAGAAGTCACTCAAACAAACCCCAGAGCTGTTTTAGCAAATCGAAAAGGCGAAATCAAAAGGATCGCAACCTACAAAATCTAAATTCAGTACACCACAAAAATCAAAAATATGAACCAACAACATGGCTACCCAACATTTTCATCCTCGAGCCAATCTTGCTTCATCCTTATTTCCCTTTTCCTTCTTCCGTCTGTCAGTCCAATGTGATACTTTGACACTTAGAATTCTGTCCTGAAAGCGAGGCTGTTGTTTCGTGACTCTCCCCCCATTCCAATCCGAAGTTCAATCCTTGGTCGAACGCCTCTCGGCGAATGCTAAAGCTGTTGCTCTCAGCGAACTCGAGAACGGTGCTAAAAACCTAGAAAAAATTGCACTCCAAGCGGGTGCTACGCATCTGGCTCGAGTCTCTAATCGCTTAGCTGGTCTCGCCAAAACTGCTGCCGAAATGAGTTTTCCTGTGTCTTTAATGGTGCTGGATACAACCTTTAAAGCTTTAGAACGTGCCGATGTTAGCGAGAATCTGGATCGTTTAGAAACAGTGCTAGAAAGTTTAGAAGAAGAAGCTTTTTTGTATGCTCCTGCTATGGGTTCGCTTAATCTCGAGCCTACACCTGTGCTTGAACCACAATCAGATGAAGCCACAGGTGGTTTTAGGCGAATTTTATCAGTAGATGATTCTGGGTTGGTTCGTAGTGCTTTGCGGCGCATTTTTGCCGAAGCGGGCGCGGGTGTCGAAGAGGCACGTAACGGCACAGAGTTACTCGAGCGGCTCAAAGAAATTGGTAAATACGATTTAGTACTGCTGGATTTACAAATGCCCGATTACACAGGTCTCGAGTTATTGCCGCATATCCGTAAAGCCTCGCAAGATGTGGTGGTGGTGATGCTCACCGCTGCTGGTGATGTCAAAACCGCCATCGAAGCCATGCGAATCGGCGCCGATGGTTTTCTAGCCAAACAAGATTTACCACTCGAAGGTGATCGTAGCGAATTTTATTATGCGCTCGAGCAAGCCAAAGAGTACCGCGCTGGCATTATTGCCCGCCAACAACTCGAGAGTATGAAAGCCGATTTGTACAGCATGGTGACGCATGACCTGAAAAACCCTGCCAATGTGATTGGTTTAAGTTTAGAGCATATTCTCGAGAATAACACCAGTAATTTAACCGCCGAACAACATAAAGCTTTACAAGTTGGTAAAGATGCTGCTGAAAAATTACAACGCCTTGTGGTGGATTACCTCGATTACGCCAAAATAGACGCAGGGTACTTTACCCTCGAGCCAAACCCAACCGATATTGCTGTGCTGATTCGCTCGAGTGCTGAACAAGCTAAAGTGATTGCTACCAGCAAAGGGCAGCGCCTGAACTTAACCTCCCCAGATAAACTCGAGACGATTGCCGATGAACCCCGCTTAAAACAAGTGGTGGATAACCTGATTGGTAACGCCATCAAATACACCCCAGATGATGGCTTAATAGATGTACAACTGACCACCACAGGTTCGTTATTTCGGATTTCCGTTGCCGATACAGGCAATGGTATTGCCGCCGATCATCTGCCACGTTTATTCAAAAAATATCAGCGCTTACCTGGCGAGCAACGCCGCAGCACAGGCACTGGTTTAGGCTTAGTGATTGTCAAAAGCATCATCGAAGCCCACGGCGGACGAGTCTGGGCAGAAAGTGCTGGTGTTGGCGAAGGCAGCACGTTCACCCTCGAAATACCCATAAGGAATTAAGAGGAACATAAAAAGACGAAGGCAAAAGACCAATTCCTTTGCCTTCGTCTTTGCTCTGCTTTAACTACATATTAAAGCCAAACATTCGCATTTGGCGTTTGCCATCCTCGGACATTTTGGCAGGAGTCCACGGTGGAGTCCAGACAAAATCCACGGTCACTGCCGAAACACCCTCGAGTCTCATCAGAGCAAGTTCAACATCAGCGCGAATCATGTCTTGAACTGGGCAACCAACACTGGTTAAGGTCATTTCGATGTCCACCATGCCATTAGGCGCAGTGACAACTTTGTACACCAAGCCTAAATCCACGATGTTAACAGGGATTTCGGGGTCTTTGACAACTTTCATTGCCTCGAGAATTTGTTCTTCGGTTGGAACGGCATTACTGATTTCGGTTTGCTGTTCAACGACTGCTTCCATGATTATCTCCTAAACAACGGGTAAACCTTCTGCGATCCAAGCGTTAATACCACCCTCGAGATTAGCGACTGTGTACCCATTTTGCTCGGCGAATTCGGCGGCTCGAGCGCTGCGGACACCACCAGCGCAAATCAGAACAATTTCTTTGTCCTGAGGCATTTCTGTGTAACGGGTGCTGAATTCTGATAAGGGAATCAGTGTGGCATTGGCGACATGGGCGGCATCCCATTCGTTTTGTTCACGCACATCGATCAGCACAGCACCTTGCTCGAGACGACTTTTAG
>JAAFIG010000059.1 GCA_013298595.1 Deinococcales bacterium
GACTCGTTGTCGGCGTTTAACGAGGGACTTTGAGGGTTTGCCGAGTACCACGGAATCTTGGGCTTATTTGGCAAATATTCAGTTGATTTTGAGGAGACTCGACCCTTTATAAACACGCTCTTAGGTTCTTTGCTAATTTTGTGTCCATTAAATCCAGAATGGGTCTTTGTGTTTGATTGGGCACCATAGATTCGCAAAAGGTGACGTAAGCAGCATTATCAAACTCCTCGTTTAACCCTCTAAACTTTTTTACCAAATCAAACAGCGCTTTTGCATCTGCAAAGTTTAGATTTGTACTTATTTCAGCTAAAAATGGATTGATCAGTAGACCGAAAAACAAATGTTCCCGTTTTAAATACTCAACGCCAAAAATGCTAATGTTTTCAGAATTATTACGCTCGAGACGAGGAAATATTCTTAGGAAATCAGATGTAAATGCGTGGTAAACCTTTGATATTGGCTCCATTTAACGAAAGTATATCAGCACCTTTGAGCCAATCAATTGCTAAAAAATATACGTTACACATTGAACCCTTTTCCTTTTAACCTTTTAACCATCTTCTTCTGTTATGCTATTTACATATGACCATTTTAGAAGCCCGCGCTCGAGCCGTTGATCTTCATGACATTCTCAACCGTGCCAATCAAGCTTATTACGAACTTGATAACCCAGATTTGTCCGATGCTGAGTACGATATTCTTATGCGGGAATTGCGTTCCCTCGAGGTAAGTTTTCCCGAACTTATCACGCCAGATAGCCCGACACAACGGGTTGGTTCTGATACCAAAGTTCGGACTATGTTCACACCCGTCAAGCATCCAACCCCAATGATGAGTTTGGATAATGCCTTCGGGCTATCTGATCTCGAGGGGTTCGAGGAGCGCTTAAACAATGTCATGGGTGTCAAGAATGTGCAACGGCAGTACACTTGTGAACTGAAAATTGATGGGCTTGGTATTAACCTTGTTTACAAAAAAGGCAAGTTGCAATGGGCAGCCACTCGAGGCGATGGCGAAACAGGTGAGGATGTCACTGAGAATATCAAAACCATTCCGAGTATCCCGCAAACCTTGACTGAACCAGTGGATCTCGAGGTGCGTGGTGAGGTCTATTTGTCTCGAGCTGAATTTGCTCGGATTAACGTAGAACTCGAGGCGAAAGGTGCAGCCCAATTTAAGAATCCTCGCAATGCAGCAGCGGGAAGTTTGCGGCAAAAAGATACTGTCATGACAGCTTCACGTAATCTCAAAGCCTATTTCTATGCTTGTGGAGATACACGCGATTTAGGTGCGACTACCCAAAGCGGTATGCTCGAGCGTTTCAAAGCTTTGGGTTTGCCAGTCTCGAGTGATTATGCTGTGGTGGATGGTGTGACTGGTATCGAGGCGTATCATCAACGCATGACAGCAGCTCGGGCAACGCTCGAGTTTGATGCCGATGGCAGTGTAGCGAAAATTGAGGAATTGCGTTTACAAGAAGAACTGGGTGCAACTGGTCGTGCGCCGCGCTGGGCGATAGCCTATAAATTCCCAGCCGAAGAAGTTTTGACCAAGTTGCGTGAAATTACCGTGCAGGTCGGGCGGACAGGCAAAATTACCCCAGTGGCAGAACTCGAGCCAGTCAATCTCGAAGGTAGCACCGTTTCTCGAGCCACACTGCATAACCAAGATTTTATTGATGGTTTGGGTTTACATGTTGGCGATACTGTGGTGATTCGTAAAGCTGGTGGAGTCATTCCCGAGGTGGTTCGAGCGGTGGTTGAAGCTCGAGGTTCAAGTAGTGCAGCATGGGTTTTCCCAACCCATTGCCCTGTTTGTAAATCCGAATTGCAACGCGAAGGAGCACATCACTTTTGTGCTAATCCAGATTGTGCTGCCAAGCAATACGAAGGCATTCGGCATTTTGTCTCGAGGGATGTGATGGATATCCAAGGCTTTGGTGATGAACGCATCCAACAAATGATAGACGCTGGAATGCTGCACGATGTCGCGGATTTGTATCACCTCGAGTTAAGTAAAGTGGCGGCGCTTGACCGCATGGGCGAAAAAAGTGCGAAGAAACTGCTCGAGCAAATCGAGCAAAGCAAAAATGCCGAGTTGTCTCGAGTCATTTATGGGCTTGGGATGCCCTTGGTTGGTGATAAAGTGTCTACTTTACTCGAGCGTAACTTTCCGAATATGGCAGCGATTCTAGCAGTTACCAAAGAACAACTTGCAGGAATTTCTGGTTTGGGTGGCACGATTATTGATAATTTATTGGTTGGCTTAGCTTCACCAAGAATTCAAAAATTGATCACTCGGCTCGAGCAAGCTGGGGTCAACATGACCAGCAATGCTAAACCAATTGGTACAGCACTGACAGGACTATCCTTTGTGATTACTGGCACGCTCTCAAAATCCCGAGATGAAATTCAAACTCGGCTCGAGCAAGCTGGTGCCAGAGTGACTGGCAGTGTCACTAAAAAAACCAGTTACTTACTGGCAGGGGAGAGCGCTGGTAGCAAACTTGATAAAGCCAACGAACTGGGTGTGACTGTGCTTTCTGAAGCTGAACTCGAGGTATTGCTGCTCGAGAAAGGTGTGGCATGAGCGCACCAGCGTACTGGGAGGACGCTAAAAAAGCCCTTTCCAAAGCCGATCCGATTCTTAAAAAAATTATCAAATCGTACAAAGGCGAAGCGATGCAAGGCAAAAACGATGCCTTTGTGACGTTAATGCGTGCCATTGTTGGGCAGCAAATCTCGGTGAAAGCCGCCGATTCAATTTTTAAGCGACTCGAGGCAGGCGTTGGTGGTATGAGCGTCGAAAATTGTTTGCCGCACGACTCGGACTCGTTTCGTACCTTTGGATTAACTCGGCAAAAAAGTGCTTATGTGGTGGATCTAACTCAGTATTTTGCCACTAAAAACCCCACTCGAGTATTTTGGGATGCCATGACCGACGAAGAAATCATAGTTGACTTAGTTAAAATTAAGGGCATCGGGCGTTGGACAGCCGAGATGTTTTTAATGTTTCATTTGCAACGCCCAGATGTGCTACCACTGGGTGATTTGGCTTTGGTTAAAGCCATGTACAAGTATTACAACGCTGGTGAGAAATTAACTGTATCAGCAATGCAGGAAGTTGCACAGAGTTGGCAACCGTGGCGCACGGTTGCTAGTTGGTATATGTGGCGCACATACGACATCGAAGCCATTAATTACTAAAATTCCCGTATGATGCCAAGATGCCACGGCATGAACTCTTACAGCATCGCTTTGTCAACCTCGAGTTTCGACGATCAGGGCTGATTATTGGTTTAACAGGAACTCTGGGTATTGGCAAAAGCTTTACAGCCCGAAACTTGTTACAACAATCGCAACTTAGGTATGTGATGATTGCTGCCAATGCAGATAGCAGAGTGCAAGCACAAATGATTCTTGATGTACTGGGTCATCAGCATAAAAATTTACCACAATGGGCACAAGCTCAGTTACGTCGGTTGCAACACGGTGATTTACTCGAGGCAACCGATAGTGCCCAAATCTTTTCAGTCGTGGCTCAAGCCCAAGCTCCTTTTGCGATACTACTCGAGGATTGGCACGATGCAAGCCAAGCTCAGCAGCACTACTGGCAAGTTGTTATTGAAGCTTTACGAGGTATGGCAAAAATTGGGGTCGTGATTACCAGTCGCTATTCATTACCACAACAGATTGAGACTGTTGAACTCGAGTTACTTTCGGAAAGCCAGATTGTAGATGTTACCAAACAAGAATTGGCTGCTCGTAATTCAGTGCCTCAAATGCTCATCAATTGGCTTTGGCAACGCAGCCAAGGTAATCCATTATTTTTAGTAGAATATATTCGTGATTTACGTAGGCAAGGATGTTTGTGGTTTGATGGGTTAGCGTGGCAATGGCGTGAACCTGCATTGGAACACATCCCAACCACCATTGAAGCACTGATCGAAAGAACCTTGCAACAAATTAGTGCAGCAAGTCAACGAATACTTGAAGCTCGAGCACTGCTTGGCATCAGTGATAACCCACTGCTGTGGCAGGTTGTTACAAAATTGTCAGCCGAAGAAATCCAATTGTGCCAAAACGAATTAGAGAACCTCAATATTTTTCGTGGCATAGAATTTGCCCATCCTCTATATAAAGAAGTAGTCCTTGCCCGTATGAGTGCAGTAGTTAAAACAGAAATTGCGGGGCTGGCGTACCAGTTTTTTGCACCTCGAGACCCTGTAAAGGCTGCCGAATTATCAGTCATGGCAGGTTTTGATACAGCCCAAATAACCCAACTTTTTGTCCAAGCTATTGATCAACAATCAGATCCATATCAGGCTGCTTTACTGAAAGCTCGAGCTTGTGAATACGCAGATGATGAAACCAAAAGAATACTGGCACTGGAAGCTGCACAAGTCTTAATGTACGAAAATCTCAAACAAGTGCCTCGATTAGCAGAGTATGTGCTCGAGATAGAACCATTGCATCTTCAAGCTATAGGATTACGTGCTCGAGCGTGGGCAAGACAAGGTAAAGTAGAGGCAGCTCAGGTAAGTCTCGAGCTAATTGTCAATCGTGATCGTGAATGGTGGCGTATTCAAGCGCTGATTTTGGTTGAAAGTTATCAGTTTAGTCAAGTGCAACAATTGGTGATGGATCACCCTAAATTCCATTTGGATGATGATGCAGAAATAGCTGTTGCTGTTGGTCAGGCGTTACTTCAACAAGGTAAGTTAAATGCTCTAATAGCTTTGTTCGAGCAGGTTCTACAAAAAGACACCACAGAAATAGCTCAAATGCGAATTAAAAGTGCACAAGGTATTTTACTAACCTATCAAAATGCTTGGCAAGCAGCAGAGTTGCATTTTCAGAATTTACT
Source organism: Deinococcales bacterium (assembly GCA_013298595.1). Classification (GTDB taxonomy): domain Bacteria; phylum Deinococcota; class Deinococci; order Deinococcales; family JAAFIG01; genus JAAFIG01. The sequence goes on from JAAFIG010000059.1 coordinate 4,867, forward strand.
TGCGGTACAACAAGGGTACTTGCCTAAAAGATTATGGGTCAATATTTGGTATAATTTAGGACGTATCGCTCATCATTTTAACCGTTACAAACAAGCAACAGAATATTATGGCAAGGCAGCTCAACTGGTGCTTGAAATCAACGATCAACGCCGATATATCGAAATTCAGGGTGCCTTGGCTGGATTGTATTTTGATAGTGCAAACTTTGAAGCTGCTGAACGCGCTTTTCTCGAGGTACGTAGTTTATCAGCATTATTTCCAATTAACGCCCAATTCGTTGAACAAGAAGGTTGGCTGAGCGAAATGTATACTTGCTGGTTGCCACCACATGGCGGAGCCTTATCGCTGAAATACGCTCACTCAGCTTTGCGCCTCGCAAGACAACTCGAGGATAATAGCGTTATTTTTGATGCTCTGAATTATGCTGCAAATGCCGAAGCACAACATGGCGACGCAAACACAGCGATTGCTTACATCACCGAAATGTCTGAACGAATCTCTGACCCAGACAACGAATACTTAGTCTATGTTGCTCGAGGTATTGCATTACGTAAAATGGGTGATTCAGACGCAGCGATTTCTGCTTTAGAAACATCGTATCAGTTGGTTAGCCAAAACCCCAATAAAGTTGTTAGCACACAACAAGTGGGTTTAGAACTTGATTTTGCGCGTAACGATTTACAAAGTGCTCGAAAACGCCACGAGTTTTTTCTGAATCACCCATTTACTATTGGGGCTGTTTGTGCACAAAGATACTTCCCACAGCTTTTGCAAACACCTATAATTCCTCAAGTTTCTATTCGGCTCGAGGTACTTGGCACTATTCGCTTAATCTATGACAACAAAGCTATACCAATTCGAGGGGCTAAACGAAAATTGTTATTGGTTTTACTGCTCGAGGCACATTTAGCAGGGCAACTCGAGGCAACCACAACAGACTTATGCGATTTGATGTACCCAAATACAACCGAAGGTGAAGCTCGAGCGGCAATTAAGCAACTTGTTTTTCAGATTCGTGCTCAATTGGGCACAGATTGTATTATCACAACAGCCAATGGATATGCTTTGCAACATGTTGAATCCGATGCACAGCAGTTTTTAGAAACAGGTAATACTGCGTTGTGGCGTGGGAAGTACTTAACAGATATTGATGGTATTCAGAGTACAGAATCTGTTCGAGATGCTTTGTACAGTTTATTAAAGCGACGCATACCAAGCTTGGTACAACAAGAACCTGCACAAGCAGCGCGGTTAGCCCAAATACTTTTAGCAGTTGAACCTTTTGATACAGAATCTTTGGCATTGGCATTGCAAGCCTTACGAGTGCAAAGTAACTATGTCAGTATCTCGAGGGTTTACAGTCGTTCACGGCAGAATTGGCTTGAGGTTGGCGAGCAATTACCGAAGCGTTGGACAGATTTCCTCAAACAAATGCAGGTTGCCTAACAAGACTATCCAAAAACTCGAGAGCAAAACCTAACGTTTTGCATATTTTTTATAACTGGTGGTTGTTCATACTGATGTCGTTATTTTGTAAAAAATAGCTCAACTGCATATCAAAAGTATCCAAGGAGCGAAATGCAGCACGACTTCAAACGCCAAACAGAAGTAACCAAAACAACCAATCAATCAATCCAACAACGTTCTGTTGGTAGCATTGGTATCCAAGCACAAAACGTCATGCGAGTACAGCAACAAGCAATTCGGCAAACGAAATATGAAGCCTTTATTCAACGCTTTACAGACACCCCAGAAGCCCAAATTGCAGTAGACGTTCTTAAACCAACCACATTTCAAGCAACTCCCGAAAAAATAGAGCAAGCTCGAGCCTTACCACCAACCAACCGTATTCGCTTACAACGATTACTACAAAGCCCATACGTGGTTAAATCGGTATCTTTAGGGCGAGAACCGCTCAGTCCAGCCAAGGCAGCCTCTGACCAAACGGTACAAGACCTAACAGGAATACCACTACAAAGAGTAATTAGTCCACAACCAGATTTAACCACTCGATTGCAACGACACCGAGCAACAAAAATAGAAACCCAAGCAACTGAAAACCTCGAGCCAGACACAGCAAAAAATTTTACCATTCCAAATTTTGCCTCGAGTATCCAACGCAGTACCAGCCACTCGAGTGCTACCACAGACCACCTGCAAACAATACAGGCAGCCCAAATACAACGCCAAAGAATTGTTAATACTCGAGCACAAGAAATCTCGCAGCAACTGTCTGCACCTCACATACAACGGCTTAGGGCACCACAAGCCTCGACTGTTGTTGGTAGCGCCACAGGCATGTCTTATACCCTTACAGGCATTGCTGACCGTATCAACACAGATGTACCTATTCTGCGCTCCAAACACCAAACAGATACACAACCTGTTACAGATTTCATTGCTCGCACAGGACGTAGCCTCGCCTATCAATACCAAATACAACGTACTCGAGAAAATACACCACCTGAGGAATTAGCTGTTGCTATCTCGAGAGTCCATAACCAAACAGACCGCGAACACTTTGCTACTGTCACACTAGGAAAACTCGAACCCGATAATCAACAACACATTCAAAGACTGATAGCAGAACACGAAATAACCCTACAAAAACAAAGCCAAGCAATCCAAAACGATTTTGTACCAATCGCGCAACGTACCGCCGAACGCGAAGCCCAACAACCAGCTAACCTTGCCGCCATGATCGCTCGAGCAGGTAGCGGCGAAGCACTACCCGAAAAAGTCAAACAACAACTGCAAGCCAAATTCAATTTTAACCTCGATGCAGTCCGCATTCACCGCGACGGATACGCTGATAAACTTGCCAAAACGATTAACGCAGTAGCTTTTACAACAGGCACAAGTATTTTCTTTCAAAATGGCACATTTGACCCAGATAGCACTCGAGGACGCGGGTTATTAGTCCACGAATTAACACATGTCGGGCAGCAACTCGAGGGACGAGCCAAAGTTGGGATAGATGCCGATAGTGGACTCGAGGATGAAGCGGTAAGTGCTCAAGCCAAAGCCCAAAATGGTGAGAATACCACTTCGGAACTGCTAAAAAGAGAGGTTAAAACTTCCCAAATACCTGTCAGTCCTAAACCAAAAATACAAGCGAAACGAGAACAAACCAATGTTCAAACTGATAAAGAAGAGATTAAAAGATATCCAGAAATTGAATTCCCTATTCCAACAAATCAATCTCCTCAAGGTTTGATGCTTGCGTTTTTGCAAGAACTGAACCCTGCGTTAAGTATTGATCAATGTGTTCGGTTTGTAGCATATTATTTCCAAAATCGCCCAGATATGCTTATAGCTGCTGGCAATTTTTTCACAATTACCCCAGAAGAAGAAAAAATAGGTCTTGTTTATTGTGTTGATAAAGATGGTAGCTGGTTAGAGATTCATAAAATGACCAGTGAAGATTTTGAAAAACGACTTAATGATGATTGGAAATTTACTGGAGATATGGCTGGACTTATAGATGAACTAAGTCCAGTTGATTACACAAAAGTTATAACTTTAGCTAAAGATATTTATAACGCTTCATGGTTTGGGATCAGTAATAATATTCTTGAGCAAATCAGAAATCTTACACCTCGAGAAATAGAATATTTACACAAATTTTATCAAAAAGAATATAAGCAATCAATTTCTGAACGGTTTGCTGATTACTCAGGATCTGAAATAGATGAATTAAACATTCGATTAAGCATTAATTCACAGCAAAGCAAGAAAAATTTGGATTTACTTGCAGCTCAAGCGGCTGTGTATGCTTGTAAAAATGCAATTGGAATTTTTACTACTGGTATTGAAGAAATCCGAATAATTGTTAACAATTTAACAAAAACACAAAGACAGGAATTTAAAAGAATTGTCAGAGATATTCCTTTATATGCAAGTATGTGGGAGAAGGTAAAAAACAAAGCTGCAGGAATAGTTATTTTTGAAGATACAAAACGCGATTACTTTAATAGTTTACTTGATGGCGATGCTAATGGCATGATAAATGCAGCTCTTCGAGATAATAAATATCCTACTATTTCAACATCAAATATAACTAATCTTAATATAAATAGAGCTTTAACAGATCAAGATAGTGTTATTGAAGAATTTCGTCGGCAGTCGAAAAGTGATAAGCCGCTTAATTTAAGTGATTCAACGATAAAAATACTTCAAGCAGAAGTTCAAAGTGGAAGAATTACTGGATTTGAAAAAGAAATAATTGATGCTTATACTAAAGGTGATAAAGAAACAGCAGCTGCTTTGTACATTATTAACCAAATTAACAACAAAACTTATTTTTCGTCAAAAAATTTAGCAAAAGTGATTCGAGAGCAACTAAAAGAAGCAGATGAGCCTAGTAATATTGTTAAAAAAGTTAATGAGTCATCTAAAGGTGCTTTTACCTATACTGATTTGATTAATAAAGGTAACTTTTCTCAACCTTTAAACAAAGTATTACTAGAGCTAGGAAAACCCAAACAAGAGCAAAACCCAAACATTTTGCTTGCAGGTGCTAGTGAAATGCGTGATGTGAGTATTATCGAAGAACTATTCAAAGGAAAAACTAAAGAACAAATAGAGGTTATCAAAACTAATTTTGCAGCGGACAAAGACTCTAATCCAGATGGAAAAACACTCGATACTTTTTTATTTGAACAACGAGTAGTTCAAATTCCAGAGCAGTATACTGAGAGTTATCAACCGTCGGAACGAGTTTATGAACCTAACTTCATTGGTTCAGAGGCTTTAAAAATTAAAATTGCAATGCTGGGTACAGACGACACAGTTGAAAATAAAATTGCAAAAGCTGAGCTAAATTATCAATATACTCGAGGAGCACAAAATACATTCGCAAATTTAGGAATGGATGCTGCTGAATTTTTGCATTTAAATAATAGTGCAAGCGATGTTGAGGATTCGTACAAGCAATTTAAAAATTTGTTTGATGATTATGGTACGGCAAATTGTAAGCCGAAACTTGGAGTGTCTAAAGACCAAATCAAACAGGCAGAATCAGACCTTACTGGTTCTACAAATTCATACAATAACCAAGCGAAATATCTCCAAGATACGGGTATTGCTGTATTCAAAGCTGTGGTAACAGCAGCTTGGGTAGTCATCACTAGAACACCACCACCTGCATGGCTATCACTACTTTTAGAATTAGGAGCTACAACAATTAAATGGAGTGCTAATACTGATTATAGAAATAGAGAAGCACTTTTAGATCTTATCCAAACACTAATTGAACATAAAATCGATATTTTGGGGGATTCAAAGTGGCTCAAAAACTTTTTGCGTTCAACTAGAAAGTCATTTCCAGAACGTTATCAAGATGTACTTATAATTTTACGCAAAAAAGGATTAATTACTAAAAACATAGAAGCAGAAATTTTAAAAACTACAGGAAAAGGTGTCACTAAAGGAATAAACGATGGTTTAAAAAATCGACAGAAATCAGGTGCTGATATTATTATTGATGCTGTGGATTCTACTGCTAAAGATACTGCTACTTCAGCTGCTCAAACTCTAGTGGGTACGGCTATTAAAAAGGGTTTTACGACTAAAGAAACTGTAAGGATAGGGAGTTTTTTAGGGGGTACAGCTCCTAAGACTGTTATCAAAAATATGGAAGCTGCAGAGGTCATTAGACATTTTAGCGATGGTATTATTAGTATTGCAATAAAGGCACGGGAAAATGACAAAGACTTTAATCTCAAGAGTGAGTTAAGTTCTTTGATTTTTAGGTTTCTTGAGAAAAGAGCACATAAAGCTCTTATTAGAGACCCTAAAGTAGTAGGTAGTAAGAACGCTGAAGTACCAAAAATAGAGGATGTTCCACAGAAGAAAGCTATAACTCTTACTCGTGAAAACAAACAAGAAGCGAAGGATCTTGCTGCGACTATTGTGGATAAAGATTTAAGCGTTGATAAAGTAAAAGATATAATTAACCAATTCTGCGATTCAAAAGGTGTAACCTCACCTGCAGAAAAGGATATTATTAATCTTTTGCCTGATTTAAAAAACATCGAATCAGCACCACAATCTAGACCAAAACGTGAGCGAAAACCAAAAGGTAAAAAAGTAAAACCGAATCCTGAATCAATGATTCAAGTCATACCTGAACAACCAAAAAGCGAACCAAAATCAGAAGATGGGCAAAAGATAGAACCAACAGGTGATTCAAAGTCTGGAAAAACATCTGAACCAGAATTACTGTCAGAACAAAAGGCACAATCACCAGATGGGTCAAAACCAAAAATAAGGTCAAAGCGAAAACCCAAATAAGCCTAAGAGCGTGTTTATAAAGTGGGTAAAGCCGGTCAGAATTAAGCTGTGAAACAAAAAATCTACACCAGTAGCCTTACCCGCCAACAGTTTAAGCATCTCGAACCACTTTTACCAGCCGCCAAAACGGGT
>JAAFIG010000006.1 GCA_013298595.1 Deinococcales bacterium
CGAGGACAACATCTTTGCTTACCTCAATTGAATTCGTATTGGTCGGTACGAGCTTGTGTTTGCCGCAAGATTGCAGGGCATAATCTGCGGATTTGGTTGGGGCTATAAACCACTAGCACCCGACGTTTTATACAATTACATAAACAAGCACAACGATACCGTTTTGATCTTGGATCTGTGACAGCATTTACTTGTACCATTGCTCGAAACTTTGCGATCTCACGCTTGCGAGCACGCCGCTCACGCCCAGATTACAACCAAGACTACGACGTTCACGACCCTGTCACTGCCCCACCTGCCAGCCTAGAAGACGACCCGCTCGAGCGTGTATTGGTCAAACGTGCCCTCGCACATCTTAATAACGAAGAACGCCAACTGATGGAAGCCTCATTCTATTCTGGCTACAGCCATCAAGAACTCTGTGAACGTTATAACATGCCACTAGGATCATTGAAATCAAAACTCCGCCGCGCCCTCTTGAAACTTCGTGCTGTGATTGGAACCGCATGAACCAACCAGATGATCAACTGCTTGATTATGTGCTCGACTTGCTCGAGCCAAATGAACGTATGGCGCTCGAGACTGTATTAGCCACCGACCCAGTTCGTTGTGCAGAAGTACATGCTTTGCGTCAAGCCATGCAACTGCTGGTTGATGACTTACCCAGTGTTGAACCACCAGCCTTGGTATACGCGCAACTCGAGCACAAATTCAAAACCGTCAAACAGACCACCCTGCCTGCTTTAACATCAGCTTTACCAAGACAAACCCGCAAAGCCCCAAGTCTACAACGTCGCCAATCTCCAGTGCCTCGTTTTATACCTTGGCTGATTTCGGGCTTAGTTGTGATAAGCGCTTTGTTTTTAGGAATTAACACCTATATCGGACGTGAAACCATGCTTTTAACAGCTTATTTGAATGACCCAACAGTACGAAAAATTGATCTGAAAAACGAAGAAGGTCAGCTCACAGGTTTATTATTGTTACGCCAAAATGGTCAAATGCTGGTTGACATGAACACAGCACCACCCGAAGGTCAAGTTTTCCAAGCCTGGGGCGTAACTGGTCCAGCGAACAAACGCGTTGCCACATCAATTGGATTAAGTACTACCAAACAATTTGAAGTTGATATCCGTAAGTACCCGATTATTTGGATCAGTATTGAACCAACTGGAGGCAGTGCTAAACCCACCAAAAAAGTGGGTCGTAGCAAACTAAGTTAAACTATCTTAAACCAAATAAATGCCACAAAGGTAGAGTAGAAATTGGCTTTTTGTTACTGTTTTTCGTAATTGTAGAAACCACGACCACTTTTCTTACCCAATAAGCCTGCTTGTACCATTTTTCGCAACAACGGTGAAGGACGGTATTTGTCATCACCTAAACCATGATGCAGTACTTCCATAATGGCAAGGCACGTATCTAAACCAATAAAATCTGCCAGCGTTAACGGACCCATTGGATGATTCATGCCAAGTTTCATAATCTGGTCTATGGCTTCGGGTGTGGCAACACCCTCCATGACACATTGAATTGCTTCATTGAGCATTGGCATCAGGATGCGGTTAGAAACAAACCCAGGAAAATCATTGCATTGAATCGCGGTTTTACCCATTTTTGCAGCTGTCTCGAGTATCAGGTTGGTTGTGGCATCCGAAGTTAAATGCCCGCGAATGACTTCGACCAGTGTCATCAGTGGTACTGGGTTCATAAAGTGCATTCCAATAAATTGCGCTGGTCTGCCCGAAGCTGTAGCAAGGGCTGTAATTGGAATACTCGAGGTGTTACTGGCAAGTATCCCTGTGGTTTTAACAATTCGTCCTAGTTCGGTAAATAAAGCTGTTTTAATGCTTTGATCCTCGAGAATAGCTTCAACTACCAAATCACAATCAGCAAATGCCTCGAGTGAAGTCGTGGTTTGTATTCGGGCTAAGGCAACTGTTTTAGCATCAGCTCCGAGTTTGTCTTTTTCAACAAATTTCTCGAGTGATTTTTCTATACCCGCCATGCCACGATCAATAAATCGTTGTTCAACATCGCGTAGCACCACATCAAAGCCTGCTACAGCTGCGACTTGGGCTATACCTGCACCCATTTGACCTGCACCAATCACACCAAATTTCATGGCATTAGTCTAGCAAAGAGTGACAATCAAAAGCTGTTGTTCACTGCTCGAGTCATTAGGCTTCTGCTGGGGGTTTTTGCTCGAGTAAGCGTTCCAGCATTTCAATTAACTGACTAGGGCGGTATGGTTTGGTTAAGAAATTCAGGTTGCGCCGATTTTTACGCCGATCTTGTAAGCCATGTGGGGTGGTAATTAAAATCGAGTGCACATTTTTGGTGCGTGGATGATGATATAAACGCGAAGCAATTTCAAAGCCATCCATATCGGTCAGCATGACATCAATAATAATGGCAAAAGGTGGTTGCTCGAGACTCCAAGCTAGGCTAATACCGCCAACGCCACTGCTGGCATATTCGACTCGGTAGCCTCGCTGCATAATTAACGCGCCCAAACTTTCTCGGACACTTGGGTCGTCATCTATCAGTAACACCACGGGGGCTTCTGGTGGTGTCCCTAGGTGCAAAATGGGATTTTGAATGGTCTGCATCATGTTCTCTCGAGCTTACACGAGAATAATGAAAGTGTCCGTGCATTTTTCACACGGACACCACAAATGGTTTTTGCATCACAAACTGTATTTACTTGTCTTTACCTTGGGTAGGACTTTCAATCCAACAGTTTTCTTACATCAAGAAAGTTGTCAGGGTAAGTAGCGCAATGGATTAACGGGTGAACCATTGACTCGAATCTCAAAATGCAAATGTGGACCTGTACAAATGCCACTGCAACCCTCCCAACCAATCAGTTGCCCACGTTCAACATATTGCCCACCATACACTGCCACACGGCTCATATGTCCGTAAATGTTTTGTACACCTGCACCTGTATTGACCCAAACATTCAAACCAAAATACCCGTAACCAGATTCTTGCACCACACCACCTTTTGCTGCATAAATGGGAGTGCCATACGGAGCCGCAATATCTAAACCAGTGTGAAAATTGCTGCTACCAATCCAGAAACCGCGCCGTCCAAAACCACTGGTAATACTGCCACCCATGGGCCAGATATAACCCCCTCGAAAGGTTGGAAACGAATAAGCAGAAGCGGCTCGGCGCACTCGAGACACACTGCTCCGTTGGGCTGTACGTAATCGCTCGCGGGCTTTGGCACTGGCTCGAGCTGTTGCTCTGGCAGCAGCTCTGGCTTTGATTTGTTGGGCAAGTTCAATTCGGGCAGCGGCAATGCGTTCTTTGGCAAGTTCAAAACGTGCTTGGGTGCGGATGGCTATTTCGGCATCTCGGCGTTGTTCGAGTCGCTCGAGGGTAGCATCGGCATTGACATTTGGGAGTACAAGGTAATCACCTGGTTGTAATGATCGTAAGTCTCGTAAATTGTTCGCACGTATTAAATCGTCTATTTCGACATCATGATTGGCTGCAATATCCATGACATCTTGTCCTTCTTTAAAGACAATGTAGGCTCCGGCTGTGTCACCTGGAATCATCAGTTTTTCACCAAGGCGAATTTGATCTAAACTGCGAAGTGCAGGGTTAGCGTTGACCAAATCGATTTGTGTAAAATCGTAACGATTTTGAATAGAAGATAAGGATTCTCCACGTTCGACTGTGTGCCAGAATGCCCCTGGTGGCAACCGCGCAGCCCGTACAGGCTCGAGGTCAGCTTGGTTGAGTGGTACTTTTAAGGTTTCACCTGGTCGAATGGTGTTGCGGGTGATTCCTGTAGCAATTTTGATCTCTCGAGCTGTGATGCCAAAGCGATTGGCAATACTGCCGATACTATCGCCTGAGCGGACTCGTAAAAAAACCACAATGCTTTTGGCAGTAGGTTGGCTTGGTTGTAAACGCACCGTAGTTGGTGGTGCATCTAAGCGGATAAGCTCGAGTGATGAGGCATTGAGTGCATTAGCGGTGGTTGCCGCCAGTGCCATACCGATCAGTCCAGCAAAAAAGTTAAGGAGTTTCACAACACCTTGGAGTGTACACCTGACCAAAGGGTTAGGGAAAGAGGTTTGTGAAACTTAGTGCAAAGCCTGAGAAAAAGCAGAAATGCAACACCAGATTGCATTTCTGCTACTACAGATAGCCAAGAACTTAACTACCAATATACTTTTCCCAGACAGGGTCAACTTTAGGGGCTTGTCCATACGCTGTACTGAAAACGAACTTAGGCGCAAATGGTTCACGAATCAACTTCATCTTAGCTTCGTAAGGAGTACGATCACGCTTCTTACTATTGCACTCACGGCAAGCCGTAACGATATTCTCCCAAGAATTACGACCACCTCTCGAGCGCGGTGTCACGTGGTCAAGTGTTAAATCGCCACCAACTTTGCCGCAGAACTGACAAACATGGTTATCCCGACGGAACACATTGCGACGATTAAACGCAATATGAAAACGTGGTGGGCGCTTGACGTACTTCACAAGACGAATCACACTTGGCACAGGAATTTGCGTACTCGGCGAATGCAAAAACGCATCTGTTTTATCCTCAATCCGAATTGCAATATCAGACATCAACAACGTAATAGCCCGCTTAATACTGCAAACATGCAATGGCTCGTAAGAAGCATTTAAGACAAGCACCGTCGGCGCATTGAGATTCATCCCTCGAGTACGTGACGGTGCATCTGAATCTTCAGAGACATCGGGCTGTACTGAATCTGGTTCTTGCTCCTCGAATAACTCCTCGAAGGTGTGCTGACGCTTTAACTTCGGCATGATCCTACTCCACTCTGACAATAGATTCTCGAGCGGAGACGACCAAAAAGCTCGAGTGACCTTATTCTACTCGAGACTCGGGTCTAAATTCATGCGCTGATTGGCGGAGGGTAAGGCTGAGTCGTTTGGCTAAGTGGTACATCGTTTTTTATTTTTTCGTGACTGACAAATGTTTATTTACATATTGCCTAAAAAACCGAACCTTATGTCAGAATGGTCTTCTGGTTGTGGAACGAATAAGCGTTTTAACTCGTATTACCAAACCAGTGGCTGTGCAGAAACTCATAGCCTAAATATTTTGGAGGTTCATATGGCAGTGGTATTAACAAAAGGTGGAAATGTCAATTTAAGCAAAGAAGCCCCTGGTTTAACCAAGATCAGACTAGGACTCGGCTGGGATGTTCGTAAAACCGATGGTGCTGGCTTTGATTTAGATGCACTGGCTTTTATGGTCAACGCCAGTGGCAAAGTTCGTACTGATGCCGATTTTATTTTCTTTAACAACAAATCCTCGGCAGATGGCACTGTGCAACACACAGGCGATAACCGCTCTGGGGAAGGTGAAGGCGACGACGAAGGCATTGTTATAGACTTAGCCAACTTACCTGTTGATGTCGAAAAAGTTATTGCTGCTGTGGTAATTTTTGATGGCGAAACCAAAGGGCAAACTTTTGGTCAAGTCGAAAAAGCGTATATTCGTGTACTCAACGAAAACGGTGGCACAGAAATCTCGAGATTCGATTTATCCGAAGATGGTTCAACTGTCACAGCCATGATTTTCGGCGAAATTTACCGCAACAATGGCGAATGGAAATTCAAAGCCATTGGACAAGGTTTCAATGAAGGTTTCAAAGCTTTGGTTGCCTCGTATGGAGTCAATGTTTAAAGGCTAAAAAATTTCAGGCTAAACACTATTTTGGGCGCGGCATGCCGCGCCTGAATACTCGAGTCAGGGGGTACTTATGGCAATTTCTTTAAGTAAAGGGCAAGCAATTAGTTTAGAAAAAAGCACAGGACGTTCCTTAACCAGAGTGCGAATGGGATTGGGTTGGGATGTTGCCAAGCCAAAGGGTTTATTCGCAGCCTTTTCGGGCGGGAATAACAGCATTGACTTAGATGCTTCTTGTTTGATGTACACCGCTACTGGCGAATCTGTGGACACCATTTTTTTTGGGCAACTGCGCTCTAAAGATGGTTCGGTACAACACATGGGCGATAATTTAACGGGCGCTGGCGATGGTGACGACGAAGTTATCAGTGTGGATTTAACCAAAGTGCCAGCCCAAGTAGCCCATTTGGTATTTACTGTTTCTTCGTATCGAGGACAAACATTTGACAAGGTTGCCAATGCTTTTTGTCGGCTTGTAGACGATACCAAAAAAGAAATTGCTCGTTTTGATTTATCGGCTCAAGGCAGCCATACAGGGCAAATCATGGTCAAACTAAGTCGCCAAGGTACAGATTGGCAATTACATGCCATTGGACACAACACCCGTTCCACCACTGCTGTAGATTTGGTCAATGCAGCTCGTGGTTTGCTCTAAAGGAATTGCGTGTCAGAAATTAAATCCAAGCCATCTGTGTGGTTTAACAAAAATTTTTCCCCAACCATTCATTCCTTAAAAGCCCTTGTTCCTCATGCCACGGTATACGCTTCGCATACCTCGACAGATAGCCCCATGTTGTACGGAGATTGGCAGCATTTCCTCGAGCCTGCTGGTCTGGTTGGTGAAGCTTACCTCGAGTACGTCTTGGATATTTGTGCCAGTAAAAAGATTGATTTATTTGTGCCAAGTAAAGAAGCCACACTTTTTGAAAAACATCAGCAACGTTTTACTAATACAAAAGTTTTACAAGTTGCAGACAAGGCAACATTAACCCATCTCGAAGATAAATCCGCGTTTTCTCGAGATTTCCCAACCCACATTGCTCGTGTCGCTAAGACCCTCACCGTGCATTCTTGGGCTGAACTCGAGGTTGCTGCCAAGCAATTACAAGCAGATGGGCATTTGGTTTGTATTAAACCAGCCATTGGTATTTATGGGTACGGGTTTCGTTTATTAACCAAGCAAGAAGATATAACAGACTTTCTAAAAGGTGATACACACCGCATGTCTTATGTCCAAGCCGAACATGTGTTCGCAAATGCCAAAAAATTCCCACCAATGCTGGTCATGGAGTTCTTAGCTGGCGCAGAATATAGCATTGATTGTTTAGCCCATAAAGGGCAATTGGTTGGCGCTGTGATTCGCAAAAAAGTGGGGGGTTTAGGCAATGTCCAAGTGGTTTGTGGTTCGCTTGCCATGCCCGAATTACATCGGATTGCTACTGAATTAACCAAACATTACGCACTCAATGGCATTTTTAATATTCAATGCAAAGAAGATAAAACCGGTTTGCCTTGTGTCCTCGAGATTAATGCTCGTCCTTCAGGTGGTTTACGTTTTTCGATGATGACAGGTTTTTCCTTCGCCGAACAAATGCTTAAACTCGAGCTTGGTCTTGTACAACCCGATCAAGTTGTACCACCAGCCACCACTGAATTACGTGTTACCGAAATGAAAGAAGCGCTTTTACTACGTTAAAGGATACTATGAACTTGCTGCATTTACCTTCTGGGGTACTAACAATTCATACCAATCAGAACTTATTATTAAATAAGTTACTGCATGTTGGTTTGCGACAAAATCCTAAACGCGGATTTTTATTGATTAGCAAAATCCTAGGTAAACACTTGCCTGTACGTCCATTGCAAATGCTCGAGTCGTATCGGCAATTGGCTGCACAAATTCCAGCGTCTGATATGGTCACCACTTTTATTGGTATGGCAGAAACAGCAACTGCACTTGGTCAGGGTATTTTTGAAGCATATGCCAAACACAACCCCAGTGGTTCGCTGCGGTATATCAGTAGTACCCGTTATCCGCTGGATTTTCCGACATTCACCTTTGAGGAAACCCATTCACATGCACCAAGCCATTACATCCATGTCACACTGCAAAACCAAGCCTATTTTGCTAATACCAAGCGCCTTGTTTTAATTGATGATGAAATTTCCACAGGACAAACCTTACTGCGTTTAGCCAAAGCCTTTTTGGGGTTAGCCCCAAAGCTCGAGGAAATTTACTTGCTTTCTTTGACCGATTTTCTTGGTGAAAAACGCGATGCTTTACTATCAGCATTTCCTGTAAAAACATATTCTTTGGCATTATTACAAGCTGGATTAAACTTTGAGGCAGAAGCCACTTGGGAGGTAAACTTACCACAAAGCCAAGCACCACTACCTCACAATGCACCCCATTCTGCTGCTCGAGTTGGTTGTGAACCACAGGGCTTTGCCCCTAGTCATATTCAAACCTTAGCCAGGCAAATTGCAGCCCGAGAAAAACAAGTGCAAGTACTTGGCACTGGCGAATTTCAATTTGAACCTTTTTTACTGGCATTAGCCCTCGAGAAACTGGGTCTGGATGTGCATTTTCGCGCCACCACACGCTCACCAATTCTCGAGTTTGGTGTGATTACCGAGCGACTCGAGTTTGCAGATAATTATGGGCAAGGTTTACCAAATTATTTGTATAACTGTTCTGCTATGGCTGATATTCCAATCATTGCTTGTGCCGAAACTGCAATGACAAATTATTTACCTGCTGGTATTGGTGCTGTGGCTTATGTTGATTTTACAAAGTTACCTCCTTTTGGGGGAATAGCATGAAACGCTTTGTCTTTACCGATTTAGATAACACCATTGTGCGCCATCAGTCACGCATTACAACTGCAACAACACAAGTTCAGATTGTTGGTTTAGATGAAACAGGAAAACCAAGTACCATCATGACTACCGATGATCTCGAGTTTTTTGAATCACTCAAAGCATTTGGCACAATCATTCCAACCACAGGTCGGTCTATCGCAGGTTATCAACGTTTACACGGTTTATCATTGACATCTTGGGCAATTCTTAATCATGGTGCAACAATTTTGCAACCTCGAGACTCGAGCGATGCTACTGCTGTTGACCCTGCATGGCTCGAGCGAACCAAAAGCATTATGACACCGTTGTTACCAAATTTACTCGAGTTATACCAATCTTTACTGACGTTAAACGAAGTTATCATTGGCAATCAGGTGTATAGCAATACCGTAAAATTACATCAGGAACACAGTTTACCTTTGTATGTCTCGGTTCGAGCAACACGTTCCATGCCCGAACACCACTTGCAACACCAACGCCAGCAAATACTCGAGTTAGTCAGTACTCAAAACGCTTTTGAGGTATTGCAGACAGGTCGGATCACTTCGATTATTCCGCAATCACTGAATAAAAAGCTGGCAGTACTCGAGCTGATACAACGTTTACAAAAAGATGATCAGATAGAAACATTGGGTGTTGGTGATGCTTTAACAGATTTACCTTTTATGCAAGTTTGTAATTGGCAACGCACACCAGAACATTCGGAAATTCATCGTTTGGGAGGCATATGAAGACTTTTTCAGGTTCTTTCCAAACCACAGATGTACAATTTTTACTACAAAAACAAGTCATACAAACCATTTCAATAGCCGAAAAAGAGCGTCTCATTCGGTCAGGTCAGCATTATGGGACATTACTGGGCAGCGAAAATCCACCAACCCAAATCTATCAAGATCTATTCTGGGCAACACTTGAACGTAACAAAACCCAAGTAGCTCGAGATGTAATTTGCTTAGCCAAGTATTTACAAACCCAACATAAAACTGTGCTGGTTTCTTTAGCTCGAGGTGGCACACCAATTGGTATTTTACTCAAAAGGACTTTGGCTCTATTAGGTGTTGATACCACGCATTATTCGGTTTCGATTATCCGCGATCATGGTATAGATAGTGCAGCTCTTCAATACATCCTCGAGCAGCATAAAGATTCAGAAATTGCTTTTATTGATGGTTGGACAGGCAAAGGTGTGATTGCCCGTGAGTTAAAGCAAAGTGTGGCTGATTTTAATAGAAAATATAATTGCCAGATCTCGAGTGCTTTACATGTTTTATCCGACCCCAGTGGTTTTGCTGCAACAGCCGCAACTCGACTTGATTATTTACTACCAAATGCCATGTTAAATGCCACTATTTCAGGTTTGGTTTCACGCAGTTTTTTAACACCGACTGGTTTTCATGGTGTGATGCAACTTGAGGATTTACAACCATACGATGTCTCAAATAAGTACCTTGAAGTGATGATGACCAGCATTCATTCAGAACTCGAGACCCATTCACACACTGTTGTTCATGCCGATGCTATTTTACAAAAACAGATCACAGGCATTCTTAAAAGTATTGCAACTCAATTTGCCGTTTCGCTGAATTTAGTCAAACCCGGTATTGGCGAAGCAACCCGAGTTTTACTGCGCCGAAGCCCAAAAGTTTTACTGCTGAATGCTACAACCTCAGATACTTTGCACCTCGAGAACCTCGCTGCTAATCGTTGTGAAATTATTCAAACCCCCATTCCGTACAAAGCAATCGCTGTGATTGCACAAGGAGAACACATATGAGTTTCTGGAATCAATTAAAAGAACAAGCCAGCACATTAACTAAAAACCTCGGTACCGAAGTAGCAAAGTTTAAAAATAACGATTTTGCTTCGGCAGCAATGGCTGTTTGTGCCCTGATCTCGGCAGCCGATGGCAGTATTGACCCAAGCGAGAAACAAAAAACCACTGCCCTGATTATGAATAATTCGGTGTTAAGCATTTTTACACCATCAGATTTAAAAGTGAAATTCGATCATTTCTGCGATAAACTCAATGCCGATTTTGACTTTGGTAAAATCGAAGCCATTCAAGCGATTGCTAAGCTCAAAAGTAAACCAGACCAAGCCAGAGCCATTATTCAAATAGGTATTATTATTGGTTCAGCCGATGGCAACTTTGATGTTGCTGAGAAAAAAGCCTTGAAAGAAGCTTGTTTAGCAATTGGTATCAGTCCGTCTGATTACGACTTAGGATGACATATGCAGGTTGTGACTCGAGCAGTAGAAGCCATTGAACTGGGCGCAAGTTTATACGTTCCAGCTACCAGACCAGACCTTGTTGCCATTGGACAAGGGCGGCAAATTCCGAATTTACGCAGTGTGATTTATTGTTGTGAAGATTCAATCAAAGCAACCGATTTACCCCTGGCATTAGATAACCTCAAAACTGCACTGCCTTTTTTGACTCAGCCAAGGCTACGTTTTGCTCGTCCACGCAATCCAGATGTTCTCGAGGCAATGCTGCAATTACCTTTGATTGAAAACCTGCACGGATTTGTCTTACCAAAAGTTACGGCTTCTAACTTAGGGCAGTACTTAAAAGTTCTTCGTCACTCGAGTAACGGTTTTACATTTCAGTACATGATAACTGTCGAAACCAAAGAGGCTTTTTCGGTGGGTAAAATGGAGCGTTTACGTGATTTATTACTGGCTTCGGAGTTACCTGTGTTATCCATTCGGATTGGTGGTAACGACTTACTGAATTTGCTTTCTTTACGACGACAACGTGGCATGGTGGCGTATCAAACACCACTTGGTTTAGTGATTCAGCAATTGGTCAATGTTTTTAAGCCGTATGGTTTTAGTGTAGCTGCGCCTGTTTACGATTTTACCGACGACCCAGAAACCCTGATTTCCGAGGCGTTACTCGATGTGCAATACGGATTGGTTGGCAAAACAGCGATTCATCCTCGGCAAATTGCATCAATTGAAGCAGCTTACCAAGTTCGGGCTGAAGATGTCATTGCGGCTCGAGCCATTCTTGCCCCCGATGCACCTGCTGTTTTTCGCATTGGCGATCAGATGTGCGAACCAGCAACACATCATCAATGGGCAAAAAGTATTTTACAACAAGCCCGAATTTACGGCGAATTACCTGCTCGTAACACGCAACTCGAGGAACAACATGCCTAAACTGATTGAGGAGCAACATGCCTAAACTGATTAGCGATGCCATGAAAGTGGTAGAAACCAAAACCATTGCTGGCACAACCATCGAAATTATTGAATACACCGAATTACGTGGTGCAGGTTCACCAGCCGAAATTTACTACCGCGAAAAACTAGGCATTCGCTTAAAAACCATTTGTGTGACCCTGCAAAATAGTGCTTTTACCTCCGAACCAGGGGCGCTGCATTACATGCAAGGCAAAATCGAAATGAAATCCGAAGGTGGTGGCGGCGCAGGTGGTTTTCTCAACCGAGCTATTCAAAGCATGGCAACTGGCGAAACCATGTACAAAACCGAGTACAAAGGCACAGGTTTAATTTACCTCGAGCCAACCTATAATCATTATTTGATGCTTGAGATAGATAACGATGAAATTGTCACCGATAAAGGTGCGTTTGTGGCAGCCGCTGGAAATTTTTCGTACCACATTAAAAAACCCGATTCAGTACTGGCAGGTGTACTGGGTGGCGAAGGCATTTTTCAACCCATGGTGCGTGGCAGTGGGGTGGTTATTTTGCAAACCCCAGTACCACAAGCCGAATTACAAACCGTTGTTCTCGAGAATGATCAATTGATTGTCGATGGAAATTTTGCCGTGGCTCGCACAGGACAAATCAGTATGTCCATTCAAAAATCGCAAAAATCCTTATTAGGCTCGATGCGTGGCGGCGAAGGTTTAGTGACTGTTTTCAAAGGCAGTGGCGTAATTTGGTTAGCACCAACAGCCAGATTGTACCAACCAAGTATACTAGCACCTGTCAGCTAAAGGAGGTTGTATGCAATTGCAACGCGGTCAACGAAGCAAACTCACAGATTTGGGACTAGGACAGCAATTTATCGTAGCGCTCGAGATCACAGGTGGCAATCTGAGTTTTGATACAGCTTGTTTTGGTTTAGATAATCAAGAGCGTTTATCAAATGATGCGTACATGATTTTTTATAATCAGACCGCTTCTCCAGACCAAGCCATTACCTACAGCGCACCTCGAGAACATTTGTACACCCTAAATTTAGCAGTCTTAAATAGCAGTATTCAAAAATTGGTTTTAACCATTACTGCCCCAGAACCATATAGTTTAACCAGCATAGATCAAGGCAGTATTATCATGCGGCAAACAAATGGCACAGAAGTGGCTCGGTACAGTTTTACAGGTAAAGATTTTACTGCCGAAAAAGCCGTTATGGGTCTCGAGATTTATGTTAAGGATGGTGTTTGGCGTTTACATGCTTGCGGACAAGGTTTTGTGGGTGGTTTGGCTGCCTTAGTCACCCATTTTGGTGGCGAAGTGGCATCACCATCCCCTCAAGCTGCACCACCAGCCCCTGTGGTTACTCCTCCGCCCGTAATTGTGCCACCACCAACACCAGTGATTTCATTGACCAAAGTCACACTCGAGAAACGTGGTGAAGTGGCGAAAATTTCGCTTCGCAAAGAAGGCTCAAATGCCATTCATGTCAACCTCAATTGGAATCAACAAGCCAAACGAGGTTTTTTGGGCATGAGTACCCCAGCAGCCGACTTAGACCTTGGTTGTATGTTTGAAATGATGGATGGTAACAAAGGTGTATTGCAAGCTCTTGGTAATAAAATGGGGCGCAAAGGCGATTACCCATTTATTTATGTCGACAAAGATGATCGCAGCGGTGCATCTGCCAATGGTGAAAATTTATTTATCGAACGCCCTGATTTAATTAAACGGGTCATGATTTTTGCGTATATCTACGAAGGAGCAAAAGCAGGTTTTCAAGGGGTCGAAGGGCGTATGAGTATGACCGACCCTGCGGGTAACGAAATTAAATTAGCCCTCAACAACCCCGATTCGCGTTTAACTTTTTGTTGTGTTGCCTTGGTGCAACAAGTCAATGGCGAAGTTTCAATCCGTAAAGACGAAAATTATTTTCAACACCACGGACAAGCCGACGAACATTACGGCTTTGGTTTCCGCTGGAGCGCTGGCAGCAAAGACTAAAATCAACCCTAAGCCCTCTCGTGCATACATGTAGGAGTTCATTATGGCAATTACGCTCAGCAAAGGTGGCAATATCTCACTTTCAAAAACCGATCCAAGTCTAACCAAATTAATTATTGGCTTAGGTTGGGATACTCGAGCCACCGATGGACAAGATTTTGATTTAGATGCCAGTGCTTTTTTAACCAACGCTGCTGGCAAAACCCGTGGCGATAGTGACTTTATTTTCTATAATAATTTATCAACCCCAGATGGTGTGACTCACACAGGCGATAACCGAACAGGGGAAGGTGATGGTGACGACGAACAAATCAAAGTAGATTTAACAAAAATACCTGCCGATGTTGCTTCGGTCTTTATGAGCGTAACAATTCACGATGCCGATGCACGCCGTCAGAATTTTGGACAAGTCCGTAATGCTTTTGCTAGGGTAGTCAATGAAGCCACCAACGTCGAAGTTGCCCGTTACGATCTTGGCGAGGACTTCTCCACAGAAACCGCTGTGATTTTCTGCGAAGTGTACCGCAACGGTGCCGAATGGAAATTCCGAGCTGTTGGACAAGGTTTTGCAGGTGGTTTAAATGCCTTAGTGCGTCATTACGGTTTAAACGTCGGTTAAAGAAATCTTCTCTCGAGGTCAATGAATATGATGGTACGTGAATTTGCTTTTTCAATTGGTTTAACCGTGATTTGTTTAGTTTTAGCAACGGTTTATGGGTATAACACTGGTGGGATTGCCACAGCGTTTTCGTTTTTTACCATTGCCGTTATTCTTGGTATCATGGAACTTTCGTTATCTTTTGATAACGCTGTAGTTAACGCTTCTGTTCTTAAAAATATGAGTCCTGTTTGGCAGCAACGTTTCTTAACTTGGGGTATTTTAATTGCTGTTTTTGGAATGCGTTTTATCTTCCCAATTGTCATCGTAGCAGTTGTAGCTAACCTTGGATTTCTCGAGGTACTGAACATGGCATTTACCGATTCAGCGCGGTATGCCAAAGAACTCACCTCCGCTGAAGTCCCGATTAGTGCCTTTGGTGGCACATTTCTGATGCTAGTCTTCTTAAAGTACCTGATGGATTCCGACAAAGATATTCACTGGTTTGAAGGACTCGAGAAACGCCTTGCTGGTATCGGACGACTCGACACAATCCAAGTTTTTATAACAGGAACATTATTACTCCTTTGTGTACAATTTCTCGTTCCAACAGAAGAACGTTTATCTGCCCTCACTTCTGGCATGGTAGGCATCCTCATTTATGTTTTTGTAGATGCACTTGGTGGGTTATTCAATGCTGATGATATGGCAGCTAACGCAGGTAAAGCTGGACTTGCTAGTTTTATCTACCTAGAAGTACTCGACGCTTCGTTCTCTTTAGATGGTGTGATCGGCGCGTTTGCGATTACTCGAGATGTAGTCATTATTTCAGCTGGGTTGTGTATTGGTGCAGCATTTGTACGCTCAATTACCTTGCTATTGGTTAAAAGTAATACCCTACAAGCCTACCGTTACCTCGAGCATGGCGCACATTATGGTATTGGAGCATTAGCCACAATCATGCTTTTATCCATGAGCCACGATATTCATATTCCCGAATTGGTAACTGGTTTAATTGGTGTTGCATTTATTGTCATGTCCATTTACTCTTCGATGCAGTACAACAAAAGAAATCCCAGTACCAGTAGTTAAGGTTCTTTATGCAGTTACTTAACCGTGGTCAACGCATTAAATTAAGTCAGTATTCACTTGGTTCGCAATTTACCTGCCAAGTGAGTGTTCAAAATGCTGCCATTGCACCAATAGTTATGGCAACCATAACCAACAGTGAACAACGCATTCAAAATTCACAAGGTATTATCAGCCAAAAACAAAGCCATGCAGCTATTCAAGTCAGTAATCAAACCAGCAACCAAACCAATTTCTTAGTTGATCTCGAGAAATTACACCCAAATGAACAAATTGTTTTAGTAATTGCATTTTCTATCAGAAAAAATAAATTATTTGAGGAAATCAAAGTTTCAATTGGTAAAGACTTGGTTTTTGTTTTACCTCATGCTGATTACTCGCAAGAACAAAGTATTATTTTAGGTGTCTTCTACGAAAAAGATCAAGAAAAACGTTTCCATGCCTACGGCAATGGTTACTTTGACAGCATCAATGGTTTAACAGGACATTTCGGCTACGATTTCCGTAGTGTCCTCGAGCCAACTCCAGCACCAACAACAAGCGCACCACAGCAAAACTCGAATCATAAACCCAGCAGCAATCATCAATTACCCATTCGTTTACCAAATTACTGGGCTGGTCGGCAAAACCTAGCTATTCCCAGTGGTTTGGTGACTTCGATTCAATTTATCGAAGTTGAACAACTCGATGGGCAACGAGCCAGTGGCAGTGGTTTTGCTATTAGTCCAGGTGGGTTTTTAATGACTTGTTATCATGTCATCGAAGATGCGGCTCGAGTTTCGATTATCACCGAGCAAACCAGCCAATCTCGAGAAGCCATTGTGGTTGCATCCGACGAGCATCACGATCTTGCGCTGCTTTGGGTCACCGATCAACAAGGTTTTACCGATTGGTTACAACTTGATCTCGAGCGTGAACCACAATTGGGCGATGAACTTGGTTTACTGGCTTACCCACTTGGTAATACCTTTGGACGCAATGTCACGTACTCCAAAGGCATTATTAACGGCATCCGCGAACAAGAAGGCACACCTTTTTTGCAAATAGACACAGGTGCAGCCCCAGGCTCGAGTGGAGGAGCAATTTTCTCCAGTCAAACAGGTAAAGTTATTGGTGTTTTACATGGTGGATTACCACTTGGGCATGGCATGATTATTAATTTAGGCATTGATATCCGCAATGTTAAACAACTTGGTTGGGTTATCGGCACTTAAAGAATCAACATTGCATCACCCAAACTATAAAAACGATAATTCGACTCGAGGGCAGCCTGATACGCTGCCCTCATGGTTGAAAAACCAGCAAAGGCTGCCACCAGCATCAGCAGCGTTGAACGCGGTAAATGGAAATTGGTGATCAAACCATCAATCACACGCATTGTTTGTGGTGGACGAATAAATAATGCACTTTCTCGAGCACCCGCCAGCAATTTTGTACCATCCCAAGCTGTTTCTAAAGCCCGAGTTGAAGTTGTCCCAACGGCAATCACACGACGTTGCTCAAGTTTAGCAAGATTAATAGCCGCCGCAGTGGAATCTGGAATGGTAAAAGGTTCACTGTGCATAACATGATTTTCGATACTATCCAAAACTGGTTTAAAGGTACCAGCCCCAACATGCAGCGTTAAAGGCACAATTTGCACACCCATACTGCGGATTTGCTCGAGTAATTCTGGCGTAAAATGCAGCCCAGCTGTCGGTGCAGCCACACTGCCAGCCTCTGCCGCATACACGGTTTGATAGCGCCCTCGAGCCGCAGCACTATCGGCAATGTATGGCGGTAACGGTAATGCCCCAAGTTCGGATAAATGCGGTTTAATATCCTCAGAAAAACGCAACAACCGCGCTCCATCCTCGAGCACCGCTGTCACTTCGGCTTGCACACCACGTCCAAATTCGAGTATTCCGCCAATTGTCACGCGTTTAGCTGGTTTGAGAAACGCACTCCACACACAAAACTCGAGTTCACGTAACAACAACACCTCGAGTTTGCCACCTGTACGTTTGTGCGCCTCGAGCCGCGCCGGTATGACCTCGGTTTGGTTAATCACCAAAACATCGCCAGCACTGAGGAAAGTCGTGATATCCCGAAAGATTTTATGTTCAAAAACCATGCCACCACGTGGCACAACCAACAATTGACTCGAGTCACGTGGCTCAGCCCCTGTTTGAGCAATACGCGACTCAGGTAAATCAAAATCGTAATCGGCTAAAGATAATCCGTTCATTACACCAAGTTATGTTGAGCAGCTTCGGCAGCAGCTTCAGCGGCATCCGCTTCGGCTGGAGTATTAGCAGAACGTTCGCGTAATGGCATAAAACCATCAATGATATCTGGCAAATGGGTAAATTTATCCACCATATCAATCAATTTTTGCGCCGTAGTTTCCTTAAAAGCAATCACTTCAACCCGTTTACCACGTTCCATCAGCACTTCAACAATATCGGTAAAATCGCCATCACCGCTGCCCAAAACAATCACATCCAAATGTTCGGCAAGACGCACCATATCGGCACAAATACCCATATCCCAATTGCCTTCCCAAATAATCTTACCAGCATCAGTGGTGTGATGCACTTGCAACGTCATACGACGCACCTTATACCCCAAAGTAGACAATTTATAAATAAAAGGCCAAGCGCTGGTATCCGATTCGCGTTCAACCACATAAGAAATAGCACGGAATAACTCCCGACCTTCTTGCGTGCCGTATTTCAGTAAACTCTCGAAATTGACAGTGCGCTGATAATAATCTCGAGCCGAATGATACAAATTTTGAGTATCCACGAAAATACCAACTTGCGGACGAATTTTCATTGATTGTGACATTATAACTCCTTAAATTTATTGCCTGCAAAACAATTAATAACCAAAAAGGGCGAAAACGAAAAACAAAATAAATTTACTTGACCTCGAGACCAACTCGAGATCAAGTATAAAAACGTTTAAAAAGCAGTTTTTTGACCACGTAACGCCATTGCACCAAGCCCTGCAAAGGCAATAAAAACAAGAGCCACTAACAAACCCGGTGTCCGATTCTGAGAACGTGGTTCCTCCAGTGTAAACTGGGCACTCGTGCTGCCAGCAGCGAGCACTTGCGTTGCTGCATAACGAGCATCGGGTTGCGTGATTTTAACAGTTACACTTGGCGAAGTATTGATACTTTTTAACATCACTTCACCTTTGAATTCAGCGTCACCAATTTTACCAAGCACCACTTCTTCAACAGCTTGGTTATTCCCAGGATCAACTGCCACGCTAACCATTGCACCATTCAAAGCAGCATCGGCTTGCACTTGGGCTGTAACCATATTCTTACCCACTTGTAACCCTGCTGGCATCTGCACAGCCACCGTGATAGGTGCTGCCAAAGCAACAGCCGAAAAACCAAGAACCATAACAGTTATCAAAAATTGTTTCATCAAAACCCCCAAAATACATTTCATTATCCAACAACCTTAAAGCTAGTAAGCCCATTGTACCGTTTTCAAAAACACAATTGCGAATCACTCCCCTTGAAACTCGGGTTTACGCTTCTCGAGGAACGCAGTCACGCCTTCCTGCATGTCTTTGGTGGTGCTGACCATACCAAATAAATCGGCTTCTAACTCGAGACCATCATTTAACGTTGTTGCCAAACCACGCCGCACCGCTTCTCGAGCCAAACCAAGCGCCACAGGCGCATTTTTAATAATTGCTCGAACCAGAATTTCGGCTTCCTCAAGTGCATTATCAGCCACTCGGTTAACAATACCAAGGGTTAAAGCTTCATCGGCTGTGACAGAACGTCCTGTCAGAATCAAATCCAAAGCCCGACCCTCACCAATCAAACGCGGTAAGCGCTGCGTACCGCCATACCCTGGAATAATACCAATGGTCACTTCTGGCAAACCCATTTTAGCTGTTTTAGCCGCCACCCGTAAATCGCATGCCAAAGCCAACTCGAGACCACCCCCCAGCGCAAAACCATTGATCGCAGCAATGGTTGGAATTGGCATTGCTGAAATACTCGAGAACACATCTTGCCCATTGAGCGCCAATTCACGCCCTTCAAACGCAGTAGCGATCCCCTTGAAATCGGCAATATCAGCACCAGCGACAAAAGCCTTATCACCATCGCCCGTAATAATCAGCGCTTGGGTTTCAGGAGGCTCGAGCACCGCTTCAAGTGCCATACCAAGTTCTTGCAGCATCTCGCCATTGAGAGCATTCAAAGCCTTAGGGCGTTGCAAAGTGATGATTGCAATAGCACCATCGTCGGAGAAGTCCAGTGTTAACGTATTAAAATCGTTTTCCATAACCCAGCAATTGTACTGCAAGAACACTAGGGAATTACCAAGCCTGAAAACGAAGATTAACTAAGCGGATTTTCAGGTGTGTTTTTTATTTTTGCTGCTGTATTAAGATTCCATTGTCTGATCAGAAAAAGGTAAATCTATATCTGCCATCAAAGGAGCAAACGAAACTCGAGCCATATAACGTTGCTTGCCACCTTTTGCTGCGTAACGCAAATACAAGTACAAAACCTCGCGTTGCAGTGCTTTAGCATCTTCAAAATCCAAATACAAATTTGTGATCCAACCATCTATAAAAGGTGGTGCGTCCAAATCAAAGTAATTCCAATTGTTTTGCGGACTATTTGCCAAAGATACACTCAGTAAACCATCCTCTGAGGGTTCAAGACGCACACCCCAATCAGTACTTAAATCGCTTAATGAACGAACCAAGTTCTTATAAAAAATCGGTTGCCAGACTAAATTCCATTGCTCGAGCATAGCTTCAGCGGTTTCTAATTGAGTGGCTTTGAAGGGCACAAAGAACACATCCGCAACGCTGCGGTACCGTTTGACACGACTATCAGAGCTGACCAATTGAACCAATTCAAGTTTTTCAAAACGTCTGAGCCAATACAACAATCTGTTCAAACTCACATCGAGCACTCGAGCGGCATCAGAAGCACTAGATTCACGTCCGACAAAAGGTGCGAGGAAGCGCAAAATTGCAGGATCAGCCAGCAAAGAAGCAATCTCTTGGCGTTCAATACGCATCCACGGAACAACTTTGGAATTCATACCTTAAAGTACCGCACAGCTTGGTGAAAATCTGCACTTCTTTTTTCAGTACCAATCGTTGCAGACTTGAATTCAGCAGTTTGCTTGAGAGGAGATTTATGAATGTGGTCAGATGGATTTTTATAATCAGGCATACAGTTGAAGCATGCAAACAACAAGTCGCAGGTCTTTTTCAATGGACTCGAGTCGCACGAGTCCAACAAATCAAGCAAATACACATCACCAAAAACTCTTCTAAGGCGCGCTAATTGTCCTTGCTGCATTGAGTAAACCAGCCCCGCATTGCTCAGCTGAACAAGCATCAAGATTGGCTCGAGAAGCACCTGCCACAATTTTTGTTCTAATCTGTGTTGGGGTTTGTGTTGGATCGATGGCTTTGAGCATCGCAGCCACACCACTCACCCACGGCGCGGCAAACGAAGTTCCTTTGAAACTACGATAACCAAATCCACCAGTGCCACTCGAGTCGTAAGAAGCACTTTGGGTTTCGCCCGGTGCGACTAAGGTTACCCAAGCGCCTGGGACACTAAAATTCGAGGGTTTGTACTTTTTGATATTTGTTTCAAACCAGACACTGCCGACAGCAATAATTGGTAACTCGAGGCTGTATGCCGCTGGGTAATTTGGTTCTGTGCCTTTGTTACCTGCCGAGGCAACCACCACAATATTGGCATCGGTAATGGTTTGAATAGCTTGTTTGATAATACTCGAGGGTTGTTGTGTACCAAAAGACATATTAATCACATCTGGTTTTTGCGTGATGGCATAGCAAATTCCTTCGATCACATCGATACCACGGCATTTCGTAGTTTGGTCACAAACCTTAACGGGTAAAATTTCTGCGCCACTGGCAGCGATATTCTCGGCGGGTAGCACACCCACTTGCCAGAATTCGGTACCAGCATTGTTACCCACTTCGGTATCTCGAGCACCAATAATAGCAGCCACAGCAGTACCATGCCCAACCAATTCACTACCCGCATTTTTTGCAATGTCAGCGGTGTCTAACTCGAGGCTGACTGCTGAGGTGACACTTTCAGTGGTGAAATTACGCCCCGATAATAAATTGGTTTGCAGGACAGCACTAACTAAATTCTTAAAATCGGGATGCTGAGCGACACCAGTATCCAGTACAGCCACTCGAGGGGAGCGTTTGGGCATAGTTGGAATCAGCGTTTTCCAGTAGGTATAAGCACGGTCTAACTCGAGAGCAGCGAATTCGTTTAAGTGTTTGGTGTTGGTGGTTGGTCCTGTGTCAGAATAAGCGGCTCCTGTTCCGATTTGGTGTGGATTTGCCTCAAGAACATCGGGTAAATCACTAGCGGTATCCACAGCCCTCGACGCACTACCTTGTTGCTCAAGAACAGCTAAGGTTTTGCTGCAAATGCCCGCCGCACCACTATCGGCTGGCTTATAATCTTTTAGAGTCATACCGCCATTACGAGCAATCAGTGTAGCTTTATTTAAATCTGGGTTTTCCTTAAAAATCACCAATGCTTGATCTGGGAAATAATTATCGGGACTGGCAAGAATATTTAAGCCCTTTGCACTGGCAGATTGCTGGGCAGAATTAGATACAACCACGTCATAAGTACCCACTTTGAGACTAGGTACTTTAACTTTTAATTCGTTGCCTATTATTGAATTAACCACAGCACTCTGACCACCAATAGTTACAACTGAACCGCTCGAGAATCCAGCACCTGTAACAATAACTTCACCAGCAGGAGCAATAAAACGTGGGCGAACTTGGCGAATTTCTAGTGTGACTGGAGTGGTTGGGTTACATGCCACACACATTGTAATGGTGGTCATAAATAATAGCAATTTTTTCATGAGTTGACTCCTTGTTGAGAAAGGTACTTGTTAATCTCTGTATGGTACGACGAAAAAGACTCATTGGTTACAAAAGGTTTAATTTGCTCGAGCCAGACTGTAGAATCGATTTGCAGAATTTCGGCAACCTCAAGCAGATTAAGCAGGGCAAGAAGTTGATTCTCTGAGTCTCGTATCGAAAATGCTTTTTCTAAAGCAGATTGATAGTTTTGTTGTGCAAGATGATATTCGGCAAGATAAAAATGCGTTGTGCCAATATTTTGATAAGCTCGAGCTTCTGCCCAAGGATCAAAGAACAGACGATTTAACTCAAGGGCTTGTTGAAACGCATTGAGCGCCTGCTCATATTTTTGAAATTGTGTGTAGTACATCCCCAAATTGTTTAAGTTTCTTGCAATCCCGCTATCATCACCAAGTTTTCTATAAATTTTGAGTGATTCTTGCAAAGTTTGCTCTGTTCGAGAATCACTCATTTGGGTGTATACCATTCCTAAATTCATGAGCGAGATAGCAATTTTTGCATCATCTTCAAGTGCTTGCCGAATCGTTAAGCTGGCTTCAAATGCTTGTGCCGCTTCAGGGTATTTTTTCTCGAGCCTGTAAATCGTGCCTTGAATGTTTAAGGCATCGCTGCGGGTTAATTGCGCGGCGCTGTGATTCACTTCTTCGAGTATAATCAGCGCTTGGCTGACAAGAACTTGGGCTTCCTCGAGTCGGTGCATTTTTAATGCCAGCAAGTTCGCTCTGGCTAACCATGCGGCACTGCGGCGCACTGGGTCTGTAACTTCTGGCTCGAGGATCGCAGCTTGGTTGAGTGTTTCAAGGGCATCGTTATGCCGTCCGTATCGCTCGAGGGCAGCGGCGCGTTCAGTTAGAGCGTGCAATCTTTGACTAGCGTTTTGGCTGTGGCTGCGGGCGTGTTCAAACCACTCGAGTGCTGAGGTTAAATCACCACGAATGCTGTGTTGTTTGCCTGTCTCGAGGAAGGCGTGCAGCATTTTTAGAATATCGGTTTCTTCCCAAGCATCTTTGGCGGCAAGGGCATGACGTGCAGCTTGGGTGGGTGCTAAGGCTCGAGCAGCGCGGAGGTGCAGGATTTGTTTGCGAGCTGAGCGGATGTTGTTAAGCACCACTTCGCGGATTAGGTCGTGTTTGAAGCGAGTGCCTTCTTCGGTTAAATGCAAAATATCAGTGATAGCGAGATGGTCTAGGTTTTCGCTGATTTCCTCAAGTGACCGCCCCGAAACACTTCTGAGCGCCGTGAGTTGTTGCCCATTGCCAAGTAAAGCTGCGACCTCGAGCAATTGCTGGGCGGTGTCTGGTAGCACTTCGATACGGTTTTTGACCAAATCAGTCAGGTCGTTGGTATTCCCTGCTCGCAGTAACTCGAGAACATAAAATGGGTTGCCACCACTTTGCTGATGCAGTTTTAATGGGTCGGTTTGTCTGCCGAGAGTCTGGGCAATTTCGGCAACTGCACTTTCTGGAATACCTTGGATTTCTACTCGAGTACCGCGTTGTTCTCGAGTGATGATTTCAAAAATGCTTCTGAGGTTATGCAGTGGTGTTTCGGTGTTGCGAAGTGTGCAGAGCACCAGTAAACCTTGGGTTCTGGGTTGTTGTACCAAATGAATCAGTAACTCGAGCGAGGTTTGGTCTGCCCATTGTAAATCGTCTAACAGCAATACTGTGCATTGACTTGGATCTGTGAGCAAAGCACTAATTGCGGCAAATAAGTGTTCTTTGTTGGTGTCGGTACTCGAGGCTTGTAAGGCATCAGGTAGAAAAGCAGCCAGCGCGGATTGCCAAACTCGGTTCAGGTGTTCGATACCTTTTTGTTGCACGGCACGGCGAACAATGCGATCAAATAATCCCAAGGGTAAACCTGTTGGCGCAGCCACGCCTGCGAGCACCCAAGCGGGTTGGGCAACTCGAGCCATTTCTCGGGTTAAACGGGTTTTGCCCACACCCGGTTCGCCTGATAAAAGCACCAAACGGGTTGCGCCGTTTCGTACCCGCTCGAGTTCCTTACTTAGCACAGCAAGTTCTTGGTCACGCCCAAAGACTGGCACATCCACCCCCTGCTCGAGTCCGAGGGATACACCAAGATTGTTTGGTTGTATGGCAAATTCTTTTTTCAGAGTTGCAAGACAAACTTCGGGATTGGAACGAGCTAACTCTAAAGCAGCTCGAGTGCTGGAACTGGGTTGTACTTCGAGTTCTTCGCGTAAACGTGTTTCGAGTTTTTGGAATGCTGTTTGGGCACGAATTTCGCGGTTTAAAGCACCAGCAGCAAGAATTAACAACCGCGTAGCATCTTCTCTTGGTGGTAAATGTTCGGCTTGGGTTATCTCGAGTAGCGCTAAGGCATCGGATACCTCGAGACCCGCTAAGTACACCCGCGCTAAACGCCAAGCCAATTCGGCTCGAGTGGCTTCGAGTTGTTCGCGGCGAGTGAGTAACCAGTCCTCGAATTCGCCACCAAAACCATCTTCCCATTCGGGCAAACGCACATTCTCGAGAAAAGCGCCTCGGTACAACATTAACGCCTGATGCCAACTGTCTGGGTTGTCCACCTCGAGTAACGCTGCTTCGAGTTGCAAGGCATCGCAAGTGAAACCCGCTTGTAAAAATAGTGTTTCGGCATCGCCTTCGAGCCATTTTTTCAGCACATCGCGGATACTGACTCGAGCTGCCGAAACACTGTTGAGTGGGTCGCTGGCATTGGACCATAACAACCGAGCTAAATCGCGGCGAGAAGCTCTGCCCTCGAGGGCTAAGTATGCCAGTACCAGCATGGGTTTGATGCCAAGTTTTACCACTCGCCCACGAACCTCGAGCTGTGGTGTACCAAGTACATTCAGAACCAATGTCATTACCTACCAGCATACTCCGAGTCAACAAATCACCTCCTAGAATAAGGATATAAAAGACCCTCTGAAAGCAGTCTGATTAAAACTTTGTTGTCAAACACAAAAAGACTCGAGCGGGAGTACTCGAGCCTTTTTGTAGTTAGAAGCTCGAGTGGGGAGAACTCGAGTTCCTTGGGATATGGGGGCTTTCTTACCTCGAACCAAAAACTCGAGGTGAAATCAGTGTACAAATGAGGTGTTACAGTTGCCGAAACAAAATTTTGCTTCTCAGATTGGCGCTTAAACTTGAGTCGCTTCAAGCAGCACCCAATCGCCAAGTTGATCGCGTTTGGTCACGCTAAACCCATGATTTTGTAATGCCTCGAGTACCAGTGTTTCGCGTCCGCTCGAGGTATCCCATGTGATGCGTTCGCCTGCGTCAGCTTGCTCTGTACCTGCCAGAATCCCTGTGAGGATTAAACGCCCGTTTGGTTGTAATGCTTGTACATATTGTGGCATCAGCATGGCGTGCAGTTCGGCAAATAAATTAGCAATCAGCAAATCAAATGGTGCAAGATGCAACGCATTCTCGAGAATGCCATCTAAGAATGTTGCTGACACTTGGTTTTGCACTGCGTTTTCTCGAGCTACTGGCACGGTACTCGAGTCGTTATCCACCCCAAAAGCGGTTGCACCAAGTTTGGCAGCAACAATGGCAAGAATGCCTGTGCCCGCCCCAACATCCAACACTTTTTGTTGCTCGAGATTATGGTTTTGTAGGGCAGCAATTGCCATGCGGGTGGTTTCGTGTTGTCCTGTGCCAAAAGCCAATCCTGGCTCGAGGATGATGTTCAAAGCTATGTTGTTATTCGTCTCGAGCCACGGTGGTGTGATAGTCACTTGTCCGACGGTAACGGGTTGCACACTGGCGCGGTATTTGGCAATCCAATCGGTATCATCAGCTTTTGCCCACGTGCCAGCAAAGGGTAACTCGAGTTGTTCGGCAAAATACGCAATGACGGTGTTGCCATCTTCGGTTAAACCTTGGCAACCTGCGTCCCATAAGTCTGGGGTGATGTGATCTAAATTCTCCAGAGTGCCGAGCATTCGATAAGTGAACATGATTGCATTCTAACGGGCAAAGACTCGAGGAATGAAAAAAGGCAAACCAATTGGTTTGCCTTTTAAAACTACTGTGTTGCTTTAACAGCGCATACTGTGTTGCTTTAACAGCGCATACTGTGTTGCTTTAACAGCGCATACCGTGTTGCTTTAGCGGCGCAAGCCGAGGCGTTCGATCAGCTTTTTGTATGCTTCTGGGTTGTTTTCGCGCATATAGCGTGACAGACGGTTACGTTGACCAACCAAGAGTTGCAAACCGCGTTGACCGTGCTTGTCTTTTTTGTTGCCAGTTAAGTGGCTGGACAAGTTGTTGATACGGTGGGTGAGAATGGCAATTTGCACTTGGGTGCTGCCAGTATCGCCTTCAAATGTGGCGTAATCTTTGATGGCTTTGGCTTTTTCTGCTGCTGAAAATGACATGATGTTACCTCTTATTTTATAAAGTCCGGCAAGCTCGAGCCACACAAAATCCGTGTACCCTTACTCCCGCGAGGCAGAACCGTATCACACAAATGCAGTTTTCACAAGGGCTTCTCGAGTAAGGTTAAGCCAATTAAGGTTGGATTGCTTTGCAGCCCTGCACTTTCGATGGTTAAGCGCCTAATCTCGAGGTCTGGTTTGGGGTTCTTCCAGGTAAAAACCACGAGGTTAATGGCTAATCCATCCTTGGTGGTGCTTTGCCAAACAGGGTCAAAAATCGTAGTTTTGACCAGCGGTTCTGTCCAAGCCGAGATATTCCGCCCATACTCGAGTGGAATATTAACAGTGCTGCCATCGGTATATTCGACAATATACGCCCCAATTTTGGTACGAGGTGTGGTTAATGGTGATAACCAACCAGCCGTATGCAAACACGCAAAACTGGCAGCCTTGGTGCCAAGCTCGAGGCTAACCCGTGCTGGCAGATCTTGAGCTGTACTACGAGCGCCTTTGAGCATGATGCTGCTGCTAATGTCGAAAGCATAGCCGCCAAGCCGTACATTCGATCCTGTGGGCAATGAGGATAAATCCACGCCACTGCCTTTTTGAATCCACCCTGTTTCATTTGTATCGGTTAAGGCTCGAGTGGCAAGACTGCTTAAATTGACCAATGTGCCAGGAATTGGTGCGATTTTAGCAGGGAAACGCGCATCTCGGTACCGAGCCGCTGCATCAGATGGGCCAGGGCTACTTGGATTCCAAAACGCATTACCCGCACTAACATAAGCTATCCCCTGCTCGACCTGACCGTCCAACATTGTGACATTACCAAAATACCCACTCCAACGGGTTTGAATCGCTCCAAAAGCACCAACTCGAGCCACCGCATTTGCCATTGTTTCGGGGTTTTGGGCAGCAAACCAACTCGAGCCAAGGGTACGAAAACCTTGTTTTTGAATGTAGTCCAGCATTGGATAATCCGCTGCTGGACTGTAATTCCAGTAGGTAATCACAATATCTTTAGGCAGTAATGGCAAAATCTGATCGCGGTACGATTCTGTAGCAGCCACATCGTGCCAAATCATCGTGCCAACCCCGAGTTGTTTGAGGTGCGAATACAAACGCACTGCGTGATCGGCAAAGAGTTTAGGTAAACCCAGCGCAATCCCATCAGCTCGAGCGGGAAAACGATCCCGAGCTGCCACTTCATCATGTCCAATATGCACAAATTCTGGTTTGAACACATCCACAGCTTCGGACAGCACAGGTAAGATAATTTTGTAAACCTTTTCATCCAAGGTGTTATAGGCATATGGGTCTTTGGAATCTGGGTCTTGCATCAAATCCCGATTTTGGTTGTTATAAAAAAACCATTGAGCATGACCGGGTGTTTCGATTAACGGAATTGCTTTCATACCGTAAGTGCGAATTAACTCGGCAACACGGCGTGCCTCATCCTTAGTAGCACCATTTGGATGCCACATATTTTGCGTACTATCCCAACGCACATAATTACACATCACCAGAACACTCGAGAATTTGAGTTTTGCTAATAATGGAATGATAATGTCATTCACACCTTGACTAGCATTATCCAGATAAATCATGGCGACCCGATTTTGCAAAGCAGGAAAATCGGCAATCTGAGCAAACCGAAACCCATCCTTAACCAGTAACTGCCGTAAACTCTGGGCACCACGATACGCACCTAAAGCATCAAAACCAACCAGCACCGCTCCCGTTGCATCCACCCACAAGGCATACCCCTCAGCTCGAGTGGGCAACAAACCCTTGGCTGTAGCAAACGCCTTTAATTCTGCATTCTCGAGCGTACCAATACG
This sequence comes from Deinococcales bacterium, assembly GCA_013298595.1. GTDB lineage: Bacteria > Deinococcota > Deinococci > Deinococcales > JAAFIG01 > JAAFIG01. Next base: position 28,563 of record JAAFIG010000006.1, read on the forward strand.
AATTTGTTTAGTTGCTGCACCCACAGGCAAAATTACAAAACCACGTTGCACCAACTCGGCATTGATATCTCGAGCCGCCCACGTGAATTCCTGAGCTGCCCCCTCGAGTTTAATACTCAGCCCAGCCAATGGTAAAACCCCTGTCTCGAGTACAATTTTTTGAGGATTCGGCAAGATACTTGGATGAGGATTCCCCTGAAACGCATCTAGCACACGCTGCATGGGTAAATTTTGCGCCGCAGCACTCGAGCAGAAGAATACGAGGAGAAGCAAAACAATTCGATATGTCATAAGTGCAAAAAGCATAGAAGGCAAAGATGAGACTTCAGCAATCAACGTGAAAAAAGCAACTTTTTTGTTATTGATCTCGTAAAGTGTACTCGAGATGAAGACTTGTCCATTTTGCAACTCGAGTACACCTGAGAATGCTATTCGTTGTCCTACTTGTGATAAAGAGTTATCTCTTATCCTGTACCAAGGAGAACATGGTGTTATCACAACGACGGAGTTACAACTTACAACTCCTGATTACTTCTTTCGATCTCAATTTCGCTGCCATATCACAGACATTGCTGCGATTGAAGTTACAAATAATTTTTGGCGCGGTAAAAATTACTCATATCAATCAGTCATAGATTGCATTTTGGGTATTATTTTCTTTGGACTTTTTATTGCCTCACAGAGTCGAATCATTACAAGAATAGACTTTGTTTACTTACCAATTGGCATTTTTAGTCTAAGCAAAGGCATTATCGGACTTTGGAATTTAACCCGCACAGATGTTTACTTTGTTATAGCTAATATCAAACCAAGCGCCAAAAAATCACGCCGCATCATCACCATTTGTGATGAGTTTGAACCCACACAAGCACAAGCCATTGCAGACCGAATCCGCACTCATATCACACCTTAAAGCAATCTCGAGTAATCCTCAACTAGCAAACGCACGGGGGCAACATCTTCTTCGATACTTGGAAACCTACCCACGGGTTCTAGAAAATGGTTATCGGTGTGGTCATCGTTGACAGTGGATACCTCGCCGACCAGCACAGGGGCTTTCTTGGCTTTGAACTGGTGGTACTGCAATGGTTGCAAAGTAATGCTTTGCCCTGGCTCGAGCAGAATACTGCCACCAGCGGGAACAGTATGCCAAAGTCCATCGCAGTTGACTCGAATATCGGCATTGGTAATTTGATAATTGTCATCAGCTTGGTACAAAGTAATCTCGAGTTGTCCTCCGCCTCGGTTGATGATGTCTTCAGTTTTACGATAATGAAAGTGATGCAAAACCAGTTGCTCGGGTTGGCAGAGCAGAACTTTTTCGCAGTACACCTGACCATGCCCAGCGGCTAATTCCTCGAGTGTGCCGTTGCGAATGGTAAACAGCAGTACACCTTTTTGCGCGTACTGCCCTAAGCCAAAATCGGTGATGTCCCAACCCAAATTGCGATCTTTGATTTGTTGCGCTGCCGTGCCAAGGCGTTGCCAATCGGAGAGTGTCCAATGGGCAAAAGGTGGTAAGTAAAAACCAAATTGATGAATGAACGCATCTGCCTCGAGAATCAATTGATTAATTTCGGAGCGTTTCATGATTTTTCCTTGACTGTGTCTGCCATTTGCTCGAGATTTGCCCAATCCGTTATGCCTGTCATAGCACCAATGGCTTGTACGCACATCGCTCCTGCGGCATTACCAAGTTGCCCGCAGCGTAATAAATTTTGGTTACGTAAAAACCCTGCCAGAAAACCGGCAATGAACGCATCGCCTGAACCAGTGCCATCCACGGCTTGTACAGGCAGACTCTCGAGCCGATGCGTTTGCCCTTGGCGATAGCAGATCAGCGACCCTGCTTCTCCTATTTTTAGGGCAACAATCTTTTGCACTCCCATTTCAAACAATGCTTTAGCAATCTCAAGTGGTTCGCTTTGCCCTGTGATCTGAGCAGCATCGTGGATCGATGGGCAGAAAATATCGGTGTAAGGCAGCACATTTTTGATCCGTGACCATTGCCCCGTGGCATCCCAAACATTATCGAGCGATGTTGTAAAACCCAATTTTTTTGCTCGAGCAAACAGTTCTTTGGCGGGTTCACCATTGGGATTATCCATCTTGGTGAGCGCATAAAACCCTGCAAGGTGCAACAATCGCGCCCCTCGAGCTTGTAATGCCTCGAGGGGTACATCTTCTGGGCAGAGGTTAGCATTTGCACCGATAGCATGCAGAAAAGTGCGTTCACCTGTTTCGTCCACCAGCACTTGTGTCGCCGATGTTCGGGCGTTTGCATCGCGGATAAAATGACTTTCTGCGCCGTGTCTTGTTGTTTCGCTAACCAAAAAATCGCCAAAACCATCCGCGCCAATCCGACCAATCACAGCGGTTGGCACAGCAAATCTTGCCAGTGCATACCCAGTGCTGGCAGCACTTCCACCTGAGCAAAGCAGAATTTCATCGACCAACGCCAATTTGCCCTTTTCGGGTGTGCCAATCACCACTCGAGCGATTGCATCGGCAACAACAATCCCCACAGAGACTGCCTCGAGTTTCATAGTTGTACCACACGCCGATTTTTTTGTGACTCGAGTGCAGCGGTAAATAATTTGTGACTAAAAGCGGCTTCGCTGGGCGTAGCACATTGAAATTTTGGTGTGCTACCACTGGCTTCATCGCAAAAAGCTGCCCACATTTGCAGGATCGCATCGGAAAAACCAAATTCAAAAATACCACCTGTAATACTTGGGTACGCACTTTCTGAACCCGTATCAAGTTCATGCCAAGCCTGTGCTGCCCCACTCGAGTAAGGCAATGTTCGCAGGGTCTTTGGGTACTTGGTCGAAAACTCGGCACTAAATTCTGTGCCGTAAATACGAATAAACCACGTGTTGGTTTGGCTCGGTGCGATGCGTTTCATACTCAGATTCATTGGGAATTCGTACCCATTATGTTCGACAGCACAGAGCAAAGAAGCATTATCCCATGTCTCGCACGGTACAAGTTTGCCGCTGGCATCAGGGCGCTGGGTCACCACATTCGATAGCACGGCACGCACATCTCGAGGCAACCAACCAAAACGACTTGGTAAATGCGTGACATGAAAACCAAGATCACCCATAACACCATACTCGCCATTGATCGCCACCATCCGCTTCCAATTAATCGGTTTATTGGCATCCAAATCCGAGCTATGCCAAAACCCCGCTTCAACCTCGAGAATCCGTCCAAAACGCTTTTCTTGCACAAATTGAACGATTTTTTGGGCTGCTGGAAAAAATGGAAATTCACTCGAGCAACGCACCAACACATGCGGATTCGCGGCAATGGCTGCGTTGATCTGAGCATTCGCTGCTGCATCGATACCAAAGGGTTTTTCGCCCAGCAAATGCTTACCCGCCTGAATAATATCCACATAGAGTTGCCCGTGTAGGTTGTGCGGCACAGCACAATAGACTGCATCTATTTCGGGGTTCTCGAGCATATCTTGGTAATTGCTGCTGGCAAAACGCACTGTTGGTACACGGTCTTGAAACCATTGCATCAGCGCAGGATTGGTGTCACACACGGCAATAATCTCTGGGCGCACATCCAAATTGGTCAGGTGCAACCACCGCGCAGCCGCGCTGGCAAATTCGCGTCCCATCAAACCACAACCAATTAAAGCAAAACGCAGTGTTTTCACGAGATCAACCTCAGTGCATCTTCGGGTAAAGCATTCTCGTGCACCACACTCATCAATGCTTTGGTCATACCGCTGGGGTTCGGGTGTTGCACCACGTTGCGCCCATACACAATGCCTTTTGCGCCTTGCTGCATCACAGTATACGTTCGATCGAGAATCGTGCGATCATCCACACGCCCACCACCTCGAACTAACACAGGTTTACCTGCTGCCACTTCAATCACTTTATGGTAATCCTCGAGATTATCCGATGGGTCAGCTTTGATGATATCGGCACCAAGTTCAATGGCTTGACGCACCAAAGGCACAATTTTTTGAATGTCACCATCCACCATATACCCACCCGCTTGGCTGTTATCCTGCATCACCAGTGGTTCTATCATCAGCGGAAAACCATAACGCTCGGCAAGTGGTTTGAGTTTATTGATATTACGAATACATGCCAAATGCACCTCGGGTTGATTGGGTAAAAAAAACAAATTCACCACAATACAAGCCGCATCCAAACGAATCGCTTGCTCGAGTGGTGCTTCAATGATTTCTGAAAATAACGCTCGAGGTAAAACACTGCCGTACACATTCGCAATATCGGTACGAAGTACCAAAGCAGGTTTATGCTTGCCAGCTATTTGTTGCAACAAACCTGCCTGACCAACCGAAAGTTGCACGGCATCAGGGTTAGCTGCCACTACAGTCTGCACAGCTTTGGGCATATCTTCAATACCCGATAAGAAACTGGGTTCACCAAAAAAACCATGATCTATTGCCACATCAAAACACTTCCCATCAGCGGCAAATAAACGATGCAAACGCGGTTCAATACTCATGCAGACTCCTTGTTGTTATAGAAGCCTTATTGTAACGCTTTTAGTCTCGAGAATTGAATGGGTTGAATACGGTACTGACAATAAAAGTGGGTGCTGTGGTAGCATCAAGAGAAGAGATTTGAGTGATCCAGTTTGCATACGGACACTACAAAAGTGAGTTATTGGTATTAGCACCCGATGTGGCAAATACATTGTTGTAAATAAAGAAAAGCTATGTACAATCCAATCCCAGATGGTATCGAAAAAACAGTTCGATCTGTACGATATACAGAAGCGAAGCCGCCGAGTGATTTATCCAGATTGGTCCATTGTTTTTGGGAACTCAAAACAGAGCATGTTCTATCCGACGATTTTTGTTTGCATGCTTTACCCGATGCTTGTGTGAATATCTTATTTAACCAAGCAGATACAACAATAGCAGGGGTTACAGCGCTACAGACCACTTACGAAGTGCTGAATCTTGGCAAAACGTTTCATTATGTTGGTATTCAGTTTTTTCCTGGCGTATGGCAAGGCAACCGAGAAGAAATTTTTGATCGTTATGTAGGAACACCGTACCTCGGTCAACTACCGCTGATAGAAACCAGTAACAAACTTGCCAAACTGAATTTCTTAGCTAAACAAGCAGTCTTATCAGAATTGGTTCAGTGGCTTATTGAAAAAAAATTGGTGGTGACCAACGTTATCACTGAAAAAATCCTGAACAATATTGATGATATTCATACTGTGGCTGACATGTCAGCCTTGACAGGGATGTCTGCACGCCAACTGCAACGAATACTTAAACAAACAACAGGATTTTCACCACACGATTTACTTAAAGTCTTGCGTTTGCAAAAAACATTTAAGCAACATTATTTAGAAGCCTATTCCGACCAATCGCATTTTATTCACTCATTTCGCAAAATTATGGGCTACACACCTGCACGATTTACCGACAAATTTGATGTCTGATTTATACAATACGCACAACATACGGCTGGCTACACTAGGCGGAGGTGAAATACAAAAAGGAGAAGAAATAGTATGACAAAAACGAATGCAATTGGATGGTTTGATATCTATGTCAATGACATGGAACGGGCGGTCGCATTTTATGAAAATGTACTCGAGCAAAAACTTGAGATCATGGGCGACCCAACAGGTGAAACCCAGATGATGAGTTTTCCTGGAAATATGACTGCATACGGCGCATCTGGTGCATTGGTCAAGTCAGCACACTCGAATCCCGGAATTGGCGGCACAATGTTGTATTTCAGCGTAGAAGACTGCTCGGTACAGCAATCTCGAGTGGTTACTGCTGGAGGAAAAATAGTCAGACCAAAGTTCTCAATTGGTCAATTTGGTTGGGTAACACTGTGCCAAGACACTGAAGGCAATATGTTCGGTCTCAACTCAATGAAATAGCCTTTGGGTCAAACGTTTTTCAAAGCCATGTCAGGTGTCTGCACATTAGGCATAGCTTCAAAAACTCGTATAGATACTGCTAGGATTGTACTGAGCATTTAAGCTCGAGGATATTGCAGGTTATGGAAAACTATTCTGCATCGAAACAACATTGGTCGCAGTGAGCTTAGCGTAGGTATCAACTTCATGGAAACATGCTTGACACGTAACCCCCTACGTACTCCCCCTACGCTCGTTACACTCGCGTTTCCCCCTCAAAAAAGAGGGGGATTTTCAGTGCTTAAATCTTGCATACTCTAAAGTGCGTATTTATGGTTAAGAGAGGTGAAATGAAAGCACTATATCCAGCGTTTACGGCGTTTATAACTTTCACTTCGCGGTAATTTTTGCGCCTACCATGCTCGGTAACACCTAAGTAAAACTCTTTAACATCAGGGTTGTTTTCCAGTTCTTCTGATGTTTCCTCGAGCACAATTCGACCTGATTTCATGTTGTATCCATTATTTTACGAAATAACTAACCAATTCTGGTACTTAGTCCGTGACCAACTCTGGTACTTCGAGCGCAAAACGCACCGCTTCCTCGAGTTTCATGTTGTTACCTGACTTCCAGTAGGCTTGAAAACTGCTTTCGTCTAGGTGGTCTTTGGTCATGGAGATATAGCGTTTGTTGCGTTCATGCCAAAGCATGGTGATGCGTGTGTTGTCATGCGCTTGGAAGCGTTCGGCTGCTCCCCACAATTGCGTGGCGCGTTTTGGTTGTCCTTGCAGCACCGCGAGACTGGCAAAGTTCTCGAGGGCATTTTGAATGTTCATGGTGTTCTGGATTTGCCAACTGTATTTCAGGGCTGGTTCGAGCAGTAATTGCGCTGTTTCAAGTTCACCAAGGTCTTGCAGCACTGCACTCAGGCTGTCTTGGGCAACACTAACCATGTAAAGGTCGGGTAATTCTTGTGCAATTTGTAGGGATTCCTCGAGGTAGGCTTTAGCAGCGTGTAAATCGCCAAGTAAAAATACTAAAAAACCCAGATTATTCAGCGATGACCCAATGTCTAAGCGTGAACCAAAGCTCCGATTGAGACTGAGGCTTTCCTCGAGGTATTTGCGTCCGTTGAGGTAATCACCAGAAATAATGGCTAAATTACTACCAACAATCCACAGCGCATTGGCGATTAGTTTGGGTTGCTCGAGTTGCCGAGCTAAGGACAGTCCAGCTTCGCCATAATTTTGCATGGCTGTCCACTGGTGTTGTTTTTGAGCCACCAAACTCAAGCGCAAGTAAGCCAGCACAATCTGTTCGTGGTCTTCTAAAGTCTGAGCCAGTGCCAAACTCTCTTCGGCAGCTTTGAGGGCAAGTTGGATGTGCTGACTGTGAAGCGAAGCAATCCGTGACAATAAAAGCAAGGCTTGAATCCGTTGTACGCTGGCGCTGGCTGCGTCTGGGTGGGCTAAGACGGTTTTTAGCCAATGGATGCCTTCGCTGCTGTAACCCTGAGATTGCCATAAAGCACCCAAGAGCAAACCCAGTTGTAAGCCAAGCCTCGCCTGATGGCTCTCTTGAGACCACACCAAAGCCGCTAACAAATTTTCGTACTCCGATTGACAAGTTTTGATTTGGGTTTGCAAATTATCTTGGCTGGCTTGAACCAATGCCAAAAAGAACTGAGCGTGCTGGTCGCGGGTGCGGGATTGTTCGCCAAACCCAACCAGTTTGCCACTGGCATACTCGAGCAGCAACGGATGAAAATCGTACCGTCCTTCGGGTTCTGAAGCCCGCAGCACCGATTTGCCAACCAACGCCGACAACACTGCCAAATTGGTATCAGCAATACTCGAGGCGGCTTGCCGAGTGAACCCACCACGAAAAACCGAGAGTTGCGCCAAAATACGTTGCTCTTTGGGCTTTAAGAGCTGCCACGAGTGTTCAAAGACAGCTTTGATGCTCTTATGCCGACCAGCAATGTTCAGGCTGTCGGTTTCGAGCAAACCAACGTTCTGACCAATTTCTGAGGCAATATCGGCTAAGGGCAACGAACGCAACCACACAGTTGCCAATTCAATCCCAAGTGGTGAACCTTCGACAAGGCGGCAAATCTCGAGGACTTGCGGCAAATTATCTTTGGTCAGTTCAAAATCCAACCGCGCTCGTTTGGCTCGTTGATTAAAAAGCCGAATCGCATCCACATACTGGCTTTCGGCAAAACTGACCTGATTAGAAAATGGCAAGCCCTGCAACGGCAAAACGTGTTCTTCCTCGAGATTAAGGCGTTCTCTGGAAGTCACCAAAATCCGCAAATTCAAACAAGCCTCGAGCATCCCAGATACCAGCAATGCCGCATCCATCAGATGCTCAAAATTATCCAAAACCAAAAGCAAATGCCGATCTGCAATACCTGCCTTGAGCGCCACAAAAGGGTCTTCTTTAACAGCAATCCCCAGAATTTGAGCAATTGCCAAAAGTACCTGATTTGGTTCAGTCAAAGACTCGAGTGGCACAAAAAATACACCATCGCAAAAATTCTGATCTTGCAATTGCTCGCTTGCCACTTGCAAGGCTAGGCGAGTTTTACCAATACCACCCATGCCCAAAAGCGTAATCAGCAGCACTTCACGCTCAGACAGCAACTGAGCCAATTCAATCAACTCAGGGTCACGCCCAACAAACGAAGTCTTGGCTCGAGGCAAATTATGCGGTATTCCCTTAGAGGCAATCTCTGGGCGAAGCGTTGCCGAAACAAAACGAGCTTGGGCTTGTTCTTTGGTCAGGCTCAACTCGAGACCAAAGACATTCATCCTTTTTTTGGCTTCACTACACAACAAACTATCCCCCGCCACCAACAACGGATACAAACGCTCGAGGTCTTCAGGCGAATGATCCTGTTGCCCAAGCGTCAAGTTTTTTTCGGCATACCGCCCCGCCGACAAAAAAGCACCTTGCTTAGCTTGAGCTTCAGCAGCTTGCAAATACGCACCACGCACCAAGCGACACACAAATTCACGGGTGCTATACACCCACTCCTCGAGTTCAGCACTCCAATCAGGCAAGGAAAAACCCTGCAAGAACTCGCCAGTGTACAACGCCTCGAGTTTGCTTAGGTCGCGCTCGGCAATCATGGTTTGCAATTCGGTCAGATCATGATGAACCGTGGTGGAGATGGTGCGTTCATCCACAATCACTAAATCAGAAGCCACTTTACGAAACTGCCCCAAAGCCATCCGCAAACTGGTCGCAGGGTCAGACGCACCAGACCAGAACAATTCGTACAAATGACGCTTTTCCTTCGCCCCTTCAATCGCCAAGTACGCCAGTAATAACAACAGCTTCGGACGCGGAAAATCCACGGAATCCAAAGACAGTTTGCCCAGCGTCTTAAGCTGCATAACTAATTATAAACGGGTTTTCAAATATCTGACTCGAGGCGTTGTTTAACTATTGTTTAACTTAGGATTTGTCCTGAATTAATTTCCTTACTGACTATAGTTTGGAGTATTTCTTAGCTCGAATCCAGATTATGTTGTCTTACAGGGCGAACACAGGGGTTCGCCCCTACGAACCGCAAATGCTTTGTAGACGCGAGAATTCAAAAACTTTGCGAAACTATTGTCCTTAGGGATGGTAGGTGATTTACTCTCAAGAGGCGAGGCAAGCCTTCTTGACCTGAAAGCAGCACCTATCTTGACCACAAACGCGCACCTGACGGGCGTGGTCGCTGTCTTGACCACAAACGCGCACCTGACGGGCGTGGTCGCTGACGGGCTTGCCTCGCCCAACTGACCAATGGTGATTTTACATTTTCAAATCGGGATGATATGAAAAGCCCATTCGTAAGAAAGTAGTTATTCTTGAATAGTTCCTGGGGTGCAATTTGTTTTGTGCTGGCACACAGATTTTTTTAGATTTTCTCGAGTTAATTCTTGTATGAACAGATGGTATTTTCGCATTTTGATTCCATCAGTTCACGTTTCAATAGTTAGAATTTTTTTGTTCTCGAGTCTCGAGTTTTTGCATTCTGCTTTAATTTTTAGAGTTTACGCTCAGTTTACGCTGCTCTTCGTATCATCTTTTGTGATTAACAAAGGAGTATGTATGCGAAAAATTAGTATTGGGTTTTTGATGGTGTTTTTGGCTTTCTTGGTGGTTTCGGCACAGAGTGGTTTTCAAACTGTGGATGGTGCTGCCTCGGCGATTGGTATTGGTGCAAACGGCTCGGTTTGGGTGGTGGGTACAGATAATAATTTGTACCGCCGAACAGGCAATACTTGGCAGCAATTGGTCGTTCCAGGAAAAGCCAAACGTGTGGCAGTTGACCCTAACGGCAATCCGTACATTTTGCTCGAGAATGGGGCAATGCAAGCCTATATAAGTGGTGGGTTTGTGGATTTTCCTGGGCAGGCATTTGATATTGGTCTTGGTGCGGATGGCAGCCTCTTTCATGTGGGTTTATCAGGAACACTGTATAAGTGGAATGGTTCGGGCTGGAGCGATAGTTTTGGCAGTGATGCTCAGCAAGTCGCAGTTGATCCGCAAGGCAACCCTTGGACGATTAGTCAAACTGGTCAGATTGCTCGGTATGATGGTACGAACAAACAAAGCCTGCCTGGGCAAGGTGTGGGAATTTCGATTTCTGCCAGAGGTACGGTTTTTGTTGTTGGTGCGGATAATAATCGTATTTGGCGTTGGACAGGTTCGGATTGGGTTTCGGTGAGCAATTATCCAAATGCGGTGCAAATAGCGGCTGATCCTCAAGATGGATTGTGGGTGCTTACCCAAAATCAGGCTATTGCCCGCAATGATACAGTGGATACCACACAGCCAGCACCACCCACGCCACCCACGCCACTAGCACCAAATACAGGCGATGCTCGAGCCGACTTTAACAATTTGGTCTTGGGTTTCCCAAATTGGGCATCGTTTGCGCCTGAACGCCCCGATGTTAATCGGGCTACTGGCAGTGCGGTGCGGGCGGCTCCTGCTCGAGGCACGAATGGCAATGCGTATGATTGCACCACCACACCGTACACCCTGACCGAAACACCGGATAAAATCGTGACTTTCAACCCCGATGCCAATGTGCTGTGGTCTGGGGCGTTATTGCAAGGTAAGGGTTACAAACAAGGCATTGGTTCGTTGCGTGAACTGCCGATTCGTCAACGAAACCCGCTCGAGCTTTCGGTCAATTTACAAACCGCTCAAAATAGTGCCACCATTGCCAATCCGACCAATGTCTCGGTGGCTTCAGCCATAGGTGGAATCATAGACAATGCCCAAAGAAATGGGGTGCAAACTGCTACCAGCATCAGTTACACCAAAACCGATTCGTACTCCTCGGAGCAATTGGCGTTGTCCTTGGGGATTTCGGTCAGTTACCTTGCCAGTTCGGTCAAAGCCACCTTTGGATTTAATCGTGATGTCAGCGAACGCACCGTTAGCGCGATTTTTCGTGAAACTGCCTTTACGGTTTCTGTGGCTGCACCACAAACCCCCTCGAGTTTTCTAAGTTCAGCTTTTAGTCGCGCTGATCTGGACGCGCAACTCCAGCAAGGCAACTTGGGGCGCGATAACATTCCAGTTTACGTCTCGAGTGTGACTTACGGACGGATGCTGATGTTTTCCTTGACTTCAACTGCCAGTTCGCAAGAAATCAATGCGACGCTCGAGGCGATGTACCGAGGTGGGGCTGTGACCGTCGAAGGTAATTTATCCGCTTCGCAAAAAAGTGTGTTGCGGAACTCAAAAATCAATGTGGTAACGATTGGCGGTGATGCCGAAAATGCTCGTAATCTGATTGCTACAGGTAATTTATCCAAATACTTTGAACGCACCAATTCACTTTCGACGTACCGTCCGATTTCCTATGAAGTGCGTAACCTTGGCGATGGCAGCATTGCTAAACTGACCGAGACCACCAATTATAACGTCACTGAATGCAGTGTTTTAACTGGTAAAAAAGCAGGTGAGCGCTGGGTTTCGGTGGTGGATGGCATTTACCTTGATGAACCAGGTGATGGTTCTGATGGCAATATCTTCGGTATTGTTCGTCTCGAGGGCAAACCCGATATGTTCAACATTCCAAGGGCTTCGGCTATCACCTTAAACCAAGGGCATATCATTGGCGCGAATCGTAATATCAACGTTCCAGGTGTGGGTTTACGCCGAGGCGATGGTCGTTTTGATGAAAACCGAAACTTCCAAGTCTATGATTTTGTCAATTCCACAGCTCGAGGTTGGGAACTTTACGCTATTCTACTCGATGCCGATTACACCCTCGGCAACCAAGACGACGCGATCATCAACCGACAAGCCAATAACCCAATCAGAATGCCCAATCCGTTTGGTGGTCCAGATACCCAAGGAGCGCCGCGAATCACTGGCGCGGGCAGTGGCAGTCCGGGCAGCGCCACCGTGATTTACCGACAAAAGAAGCTCTGTAACTTAATCGAAGACCCCATTACCAAAGCGGTTGCGCCCGAAAATGGTTTTTGTATGGCAGCCGCGACAGCCATTGCCCAACCTTAACTGGTGTTTTTCGAGCCACCCCATTCACTTGGGGTGGCTTTTTTGTCTCGAGTTTAGGATTGTTTGACTCGAGTTGTTTCTAATGGTTTCTCGAGTTTACGGGCAGTTTACGCCACACCTCTAATGATGCTTTTGCACAGTGTTCAATCGCATTTTCGGTTGGTTGTTCCACGGAGGAAGTATGTATAAATGGTTTGTCGCCGCATTTGTTTTGGTCACGGCTTTGGTAGCTTACCCATATCACTGGTAAGGAAGTCAACGCTGGTGTGTCCAGAGTCTTTGTTGGAAAATGAAAAACATCCCAATTTCAAAACGGATTTTTGGCTTGAGACGCAGTTGAGACGCTTAGTTCATATGCTCTTATCAAGGCGCACCCAGTTTACGCTCAGTTTACGCCCGACCTTGTAGCATCGTGTTGCAACAATTCGCAGATTCAATTGGAGGCTTTTATGAAGTTCAACTCGAGCAAGATTGGTTTTATAGGCAGAACTCTTTTAGCAGGTTTCTTAATGATTGGTTTGGTGGCTTGTCCGCCCGCTCCTGTGGTCACACCAGATTTTAGTTTAACGTTGGGTGGCGCAACTATCTCCGTGAAAAAAACGGAGTCTGGAACTCTGGCAGTGAGCTTAAATAAAACGGGGGGTTTTGCTGATTCGGTGGCACTCAGTCTCGAGGGTGCGCCTGTTGGGGTGACCAGCAACTTTAATCCAGCTTCGACCAGTAACACCAGCACCTTAACTTTGAATGTGGCAGCCAATGCTGCTTTGGGGGACACCACCCTGACGGTCAAAGGTATTTCGGGTTCTCTGACCAAAACCGCGACTTTCAAACTCACCGTGACTGCCGCACCTGTGACTGGGGACACCACCCCACCCACTGTGGTCAGTACAACGGCTGCGAGCAACACCAGTGTGACCGTAGTCTTTAGCGAAGCGATAGCAGGCGGTAATGTAGCCTCGAATTTTAGTTTTCCATCCCAGAGCTTAAATGTAACGGCTGCCAGTGTTGCGGCAGACAATAAAACCGTGACCCTGACAACTTCGGCACAATCCGCCATTTCTTATGCCTTGCTGGTTGGCTCGAGCCTGACCGATTTGGCAGGCAATGCGTATAACCTGAGTTTACAAAATACGACCTTGACTTCTTTCCTAGGTACAAACTCGAGCATTACTTCTGTGACTGCCAACACCGACATGACCACTGTTAGCGGCGGAACGCAAGCCAGTTTAAGTGCTGTGGTTGTAGGAACAGGTACGTTTAGCAACGCCGTCACTTGGAGCATTAGAAGTGGAGTGGGTTCGTTATCTGCCACCACAGGTTCACCAATCACAATTTCAATTCCTAGCAATGCTGTTAATGGCACAACGGTGGTTCGTGCCACCAGCAATCAGGATTCCAGTAAATTTGGCGAAGTCAGCCTGAGCATTACAGCCGGCATCCCCGGTGTGACTGCCGTGACCATCAGTGCGCCTTCCACAACCGTTTTACCTGCCACGAACACCAAACTGACCGCTAATGTGACTGGAATAGCCCCATTCAACAACGCAGTAACTTGGAGCATTGTCAGTGGTAACGCTGGAGCAATCTCGGCAACGACAGGTTCAGAAGTTGACTTTATGGTGACAGGTTCTTCGAGTATCCCCCAAGGTGAAGTCGTAATTAAAGCCACCAGCAATGCCGACCCGACCAAATTCGGCACAATCACCATGACAGTACAAGCAGCCAGCATCACAGGACTGACCTTGACCGCTCAAAGAACAGCCTTAAACACCAGTGGCACGACCACACTTACAGCAACCATCACCTCGAGCGGCAATGAATTTCAGTTTAGTAATTTTGTGAATTGGAAAATTGAAAATGATGGCGTTGGAACACTCTCGAGCGGCGGGAATGGTTCACTTTCATTTAACTCAGACAGGGCTACCGTTTCAAACACCTACACAGCACCAGCCAGCAGTTTCGGACGGGTGGTACGCATTACCGCCTCGAGTGTCCAAGACCCAACCAAAAAACAAACCATTTTTATTAGTGTTAATCCAAATAAAGCCAGCATCAGTGGTGGTCAATTTCATTCCCTTGCCATAAAATCAGACAACACCGTCTTGGCTTGGGGGCAAGCCGCAAATGGGCAGATAGGCAACAACAGCGTTACGCCTAGTCCCACACCCATAGCAGTTCAGCAAGACTCGAGCGTCGTTGTCAAACCGATTGTGGCGGTGTCGGCAGGTGGTTTTCATTCGTTGGCACTCAGAGACGATGGCACAATGATTAGTTGGGGCGATAATTTTTACGGACAACTTGGCATTGGACAATCAGGCACAGCGAACTCCAAATTCGTAGCTGTGAATGTTATTCCCTTAACTTCAACTGATAGATTTAGTGCCATTGCCACAGGGACAACCCATTCGTTGGCATTAAGAACAGATGGCGTGGTCGTCAGTTGGGGCGATGGCGCTAAAAAACAACTTGGCAGCAATCTGGCATCGAGTACCGTACTTAATGAAGTAACAAGCACAAGCAACATTGTGGCAATCGCGGCTGGTATCGCCCATTCTTTGGCACTCAAAGCCGACGGCACAGTGCTGGCTTGGGGCGATGATGAATTCGGGCAACTTGGCGACAATGCCACAAACACCAGTTCATTCACTCCCGTAGCTGTGCAAGGTGCAACCAACATTGTGGCAATTGCGGCTGGTGGGTATCATTCCTTAGCCCTTAAATCCGATGGCACACTGCTGGCATGGGGCAGCAATTTTACTGGTGAACTCGGCGATGGCACAGATGTGGATAAATTTACACCAGTCGCAGTTGGTGGCAGCAACTCCAATAACATCGTGGCAATCGCGGCTGGTCTCAATCATTCTGTGGCACTCAAAAAGGACGGAACGGTGCTGACTTGGGGTTCGGACGAATTTGGGCAACTCGGAGATGGAACTCCTCTCGAGGATAAATTAACCCCAGTTATCATCAGTGGTGCAACCAACATTGTCGGTATTGCCGCAGGTGGATTACATACACTGGCACTCAAATCCGACGGCACAATGCTCAGTTGGGGCAAGGATGATGCTGGGCAACTTGGCAATGACGCAGCACTTGGGAATCAAAATTCACCAGTATCGGTATTGCTTTCGGCATTTACCATTCGCTTACCGTAAAATTCTATCTCTCGAGCGACCCTGCCCGTAAGGTGCATCTTAGGGTCAAGAAGCGACCCTGCCCGTAAGGTGCATCTTAGGGTCAAGAAGCGACCCTGCCCGTAAGGTGCATCTTAGGGTCAAGAAGCGACCCTGCCCGTAAGGTGCATCTTAGGGTCAAGAAGCCACGCCTTTGTATTTGGCGTGGCTTTTTTCATCCAGCACCTCAAAGCAGTATGATACTGCCCATGCAATTAGCCACTCGAGTGTTGGGTTTCACCCCCAATCCTTTTACTGAACTGACCGCCTTGGCAGTTAAGCACAACGCCGTGAACTTAGGGCAGGGTTTCCCAGATTGGGCAGTGCCAAATTTTGTCTTGGCAGCAGCCTCAGAGAGCCTGAAAACCGCTTCGCATCAGTACACTGCACCAAGGGGTATCCCGCGTTTGCTCGAGGCAGTGGCAAATCTGCTCGAGCCACAAATTGGCAGCACAACTGAATGTCAAACAAAACACGGTACTTTACCGAGTGCAGCAAATGCTTAAATGCAGATTGCTATTCGTGCATCATCTCGAAACTCGAGCTGGTCGGGCAATACGCCACTATTCTTGTGTGTCGAATGCTTTTTTCGTACCATTTTCGGCAACACCATTTGAAACAGTCAGCGCTTTAGTGCAAAGTACAGAGTCTTTGCAGCATCAACGTTTTGCGAAAGCACTGGCATACGCTCGAGAATTGCAACACAAAAACCAAGGCTTGGGTACATTATTATTTCGTGACGAAGCTGGAGATACGTATGTTTCAAAAACCAATTTAAACCAACCCAAAGCCGCACAAGTTACCGTGCCGTTCAGCAGATGGTCGAGTATGCGATTAACTCCGAAAGCAGCCCTCGAGCTTACTGAACGGCTAGATTCATTGCTAAACGAATACATGGAAACATCTGCAAAAACAGGTACTTCTTATTTGTTGCATATTGGCGTTGTTGAAGCGATATAACCAATACACTTATACGGTTACCAACGTTGGCAGAAGGAATAGGCAATCATAAGAAGCCCTGCGCTTATGAAGTCATCCGAGTTTTAACACCCTGTTAAATCACTCAAGTGCTTGACAAAATCAAATGTTTAGACCTAAACTAATTCTCGAGGTTGTATCCAGTGAAGCGCAATCCCAATAACTTAGCTCCGCAGATTTGGGCACGAATTATTCGTTTAGTGCAGCGTACAGGGCGCGAAACTGCTGAGCACCTCCGCGCCCATGATCTGACGTTACCGCAATTGGATGTTTTAACAAAAATTATGTCTGGCTCAGGCGTTACCCAGCAACAAATCGCCGATCAACTTGGTACAACCAAAGGCAATGTCTCTCAAGTGATTTCCAGACTCGAGACTGATGGTTTTGTCACTCGTAGTGCCGATGGTGCTAGTAATCGCCTGAGTTTAACCCGAGCTGGACGGCTGGTGATGTTAGCAGTAATTCCCGAACACGACGCGTTTATTACTAAGCGACTAGCGGTTCTTAGTGCCGACGAGCAACAACAATTGTTTTTGTTGTTCGAGAAAATCGAGGTGAGTTTGCAATAATTTTTAGTTTTTAGTGTTTAGGTATAAACTTTTAAGGAGTGTATTTATGTCGTCACCTGTTCGTACCATCGCTATGTCTGCCATCATCGGCGCGGTTATTAACACGATCATCTGGGTTATAGCTAACCTTGTTAGTCCGTTAACCATCCCAATTTTTCCAGTGCCCATCGCCAGTACCGTTGGCGCAGTTTTTGGCGGATTATTTTATTTGCTGGTCTCGAGATTCTCTAAGAACCCAAATCCGATTTTTATTGTTGTGGCAAGCATCGTTCTTATCCTCACAGCTTTTTCGCCAATCAGTGCCATGACCAACCCACCTCCAGGCAGCGATCCTTTTAATCTGGCAACAGTGATTGCCACCGAACTGATGCACGTAGTCAGTGGTGGATTATGTATTTACTTCTATACCAAAAAAGCAATCATTTGATGTATTGCACCCACATTGCTTCTGTTGCATTCTCGAGTTAGGATGACAGCAGAAGATTGGATGGTTGGGTTTTGAATCGTTTACTTGAAGTGATGCGTCGTTTACGAGCGCCAGATGGTTGTCCTTGGGATATTGAACAAACCCATGAGTCTTTGCGTGCATATTTATTAGAAGAAGCTGCTGAAGCTGTAGATGCGATCAGCAGTGGTGATCGGGCAGAATTGGCTGCCGAACTTGGTGATGTGTTATTACAAGTCGCATTTCATAGTGTGATTGCTGAAGAAAGCAAAACCTTTTCCTACGAGACAGTCGAAAATGCTATTGTTGAAAAATTAATTCGTCGGCATCCACATGTTTTTGCCGACACAAAAGTGCAAAATGCTGCCGAAGTAACCCAGAATTGGAATCAAATCAAAGCTACCGAACGTGCAGGCAAGCCCGAGCTACACCCTGCCGAGCGTGTGCCAAAAGCACTGGGTGCTTTAGCCCGAACCCACGAAATCCATAAAGCACTCGAGGTTGGTAAAGGCTCAAAACGCACCGTTATGGCAACCCTCGAGAATGCCGAAGATGATGCCACCAGTATTGCCACAGTACTTGAAGCTGTGGTGGCTTGGGCGCGTTCAAGTGGTGTACATAGCGAAGTGGCACTGCGTGAACGGCTCGAGGCACATGTACAGAGCGCTGTGGTTCATGCCAGCAAAGAGGGCTAATGTTTGATCTGAGCAATCTCGAGCAACGCTTAGCTGCTAGACAGCGAATGATTCTCGAGATTCCAGATTTTCGCCAAGCTGCAGTGCTGGTTGGTATTCAACTCGAGCCTGTGCCGCGTTTGGTTTTAACTGAGCGCAGTGCTAACTTATCCACTCACTCTGGGCAAATTGCTTTTCCTGGCGGTAGTTTAGATGCTACCGAAACACCAATCCAAGCTGCATTGCGCGAAGCTAACGAAGAAATTGGTCTCGAGCCAAGTGCAGTACACGTGCTTGGTCTACTTGATGATGTTTGGACTCCAGCAGGTTTTCATGTCACCCCCGTCTTAGCCGTCATCTCGAGTGATGCCACTTGGCAGATCAATACCAACGAAGTCGCCCAATTATTATTTGTTCCAATTACCGATTTGCAAACCATTCAAGTTACGTATGAACAAAAAATTCTGCCCAGCACCGCTCGAATACCTGAATTTGAATCTCGAGACCGAGCTGTGCCACATTATTTGTGGGGCAACACCGATATCTGGGGCATGACCGCTTTTGTGATTCAAAAACTCTTGCCTCTACTTAGTAAAATGTAAACAAATTTGGCGGGCTATGCGAGTATTATCAAAGTACAGTGTGAATGGGTGCGGAGACTCTTAAAATAGTCGATTTAGCGCATCACACTAAGATACACTTGCACAGGACCAGATGGCACAATATCGCGCCGTGCCGCCACTGCAATCCAAACAGTGCCACTCAAAGACTCAAGTTGCGCTAAAAACATGTTCTGCTCTGCTGCGGATACCAATTGTGTTGGGATATTCTCCCGAGGTACTCCACGTTCAATTAAGTCACGCTGCGTTTCACGCAGTAAATTCTCAATAGCAACCCGCCAACTCGAATTAGGACGCGAAGCATTGATTTGACCAACGCTCAGCTCCCTCGAGACAAGTGGTTGCCCCGATGTAAATAAAGTTTCATTGGCACGCACCTCGAGTGTCACAGGTAATTCAATACCTGTTTGGGTGACGCTGCGCGAAGTTCGCATTAGTACCAAATCGGCACCTTTGGTTTTTAGCACTTGGCTGATATACGGCTCGAGATCGGCTGAGGGTTTTAAACTAACTGCTTTACTGCGCGTTGCTCCCCTAGCTTGAGCGACTTGGGCTGCTTGTTTTAACCAGACTTGTAATTGAGTCCGAAGCACATCTGGTGAATTGGATTCCAACACTTTTTGTGAAATTAGATCACCTTGACGGAAAATAAAATTCCCACTGGTGGCATCAGCTAAGGCAGCTTGTGAATCTTGCAAAGCTTGCTCTGCTTTATTTAATTGCTCGGTCAACGTATTATTTTGGGCTTCTAAACGATTAACACTGGCTTCAAGCGAAGCTCGAGTTTGGTTGAGTTCACGGATATCACCTTCGAGTTTCGTCCGTTCGTTGCGAAGAATGGCTGATTGTCCATCAAGTTGGGTCACCGAAGCACTTAATGAATTGCGTTCTGCTTGCAATTGATTGCGTTGCGCCTCGAGTTGCGTTTGTTGCGCCTCGAGTTTCTTCCGATCCGCTTCTAAAGAAGCCACTGTACTTTCCAAATTTTGTTGTTTGGCTAAAGCCTGATTGGTAGCTGTTTGTGCATCAGTAAATTTGGTCTCGAGTTCTTTGCGCTCTGTGGTTAAAGTGGTAATTCGTTGTTGTAACTGATCGCGCTGCGTATTCAAACGCTGCACATTCCCAGTAAAAGTCAGTCGTTGTGCCTCGAGCAAACGCAGCTCTTGGCGTAACTTAGTAATCCGAGTACTGGATTCGCGTCCTAAACGTTGTAATTCTGCTGTTCGAGTTTTAATTTGCGAACTGAGTGTATTGCGTTCACCCGATAACGAATTAATTACAGTTGTCAAACGACCATTGAGCTTACTGATCTCGGTTAATTCTGTTTGTTTAGCATCTAATTCAATACGCACCCGATCAAATTCTTCTTTCTCGAATTTACTTTGATCAAGCACTTTTAATAATTTGGCTTTGCTCTCTTGGTATTCGGTATTAATTTTTTTGGTATTTTGCTTTAATTGCTCGAGTTCTAATTGCATTTCAGGGGCTTTTAGCGCGTTGTCCACGGTGCTACGCGCAAGTAAAGACACAGTGCCAACTGTAGCAAGTGCAACCAGCACACCACTGCCGATAGCAAAAACCAAACCCGTGGTCTTTGGGCGTAAACCAAAAATTCGCACATGTTTACGACCAATACGCCGCCCAACAGTATCTCCAAGCCATGCAATCACCCCGCCGATAATACCGACGCTCAGTAATAACAAAACCCAGAATTGCCACATAATCTACAACTCGAACTCCTCACCAAGGTAATGCTGACGAACTTCAGGATTACGTGCAAATTCTTCAGGTGTACCTCGGAATACCACTTTACCATCCCACATCAAATAAACGCGGTCAGTAATCGCCACTGTTTCACGCACAGCATGATCGGTAATAAACACACCAAGCCCACGTTTTTCACGTAATTCCCGAATAAGACGCTGTATTTCACGCACACTTTTAGGATCAACACCAGTAAAAGGTTCATCCAGTAAAATAAAATCTGGATTCGTTGTCAAACTCCGAGCAATCTCGAGCCGACGACGCTCACCACCAGACAAGGTATACGCCATTTTATCGCCCAAATGTCCAAGTTGAAATTCATCCAATAAGGCATTGGCTTTCTCGAGCCGCTGCGCTTCAGTTAATTTTTGATATTCCAAAATTGCTAATAAATTATCTCGAGCCGTCATTTTACGAAAAGCACTGGGTTCTTGGGGCAAATACCCCAAACCCAACTGAGCGCGGCTGTGCATTGGTAAACGCGTAATATCGGCTTGTGACAAATGAATCGTTCCAGAATTAGGCTTAACAAACCCCACCATCATATAAAAAGTGGTGGTTTTACCCGCACCATTAGGTCCAAACAAAGCAACAATTTCACCCCGAGCTAATTCAAGATCAACCCCAGACACAACTTCGCGTTGCCCATAACGTTTATGTAAACCTCGAGCCACCAAAAAAGGAGCGGCACTCGAGCCAGTTTGAAAAGTAGATATCGGCGCTACAAGAGTCACAGGCGTATTGTACGCTGCAAATCCCCAGTTTTTTGTGAGGAACACACGAGCCTTTATCTCATTTACCAATCTTCTGTTTTACGATACGCCACCAAAACACTGTACATAATATCGCCATTTGGCAGCACTGCTGTGGAGAAATTGATGTTACCCACAGTCACATTGCGTCCGAGACTCTCCATAAAATCCCGTAAGCGATTCTCAAAAATTTCCTGGTCAGGAGCCGAAATCAATTTGAATTCCATACCCAGCATTATAAGGTAAACTTCTATCATGTTTGAAACCCTAGGCAATAAACTCCAAGATATTTTCGATAAACTTCGTCAACGCGGCAAACTCAACGAAAACGATGTCAAAACCGCCTTGCGAGAAGTTCGTGTCGCCCTGCTCGAAGCCGATGTCAACTTTAGCGTCGCTAAAGATTTTGTGGCTCGAGTGCAAGAAAAAGCCGTTGGACAAGAAGTCCTTGGTAGCCTCACTCCAGGGCAACAGGTTATTAAAATTGTCTACGACGAACTGCGTGAAATGCTTGGTGGTGAAGCCAGCCAACCACTCTTAAAAACTGAAGGTAACATCTGGTTTATGGTCGGCTTACAAGGTGCAGGTAAAACCACTACCACAGGTAAACTAGCGGCTTTTTACAAATCCAAAGGTCGTCGCCCCTTACTGGTAGCTGCCGACACCCAACGCCCCGCTGCTCGAGACCAACTCAAGGTACTAGGCACACAAGTTGGTGTACCTGTCCTCGAAGTTGCTGATAACGAAGCCCCAACTACTACCAAAGCCAAACTCGAGGAATACCTTCGCAGTAACTTCCACGACCTGATTATTGTGGATACTGCAGGGCGATTACAAATCGACGAAACCCTGATGGATGCCCTTGCAGACCTAAAAACCCAATTACAACCCTCAGAAACTTTCTTGGTTGTAGATGCCATGACAGGACAAGAAGCCCTTAGTGTCTCCACTGCTTTTGACAGCCGCATTGGAGTATCAGGTTTAATCATGACCAAACTCGACGGCGACGCTCGAGGAGGCGCTGCCCTCTCCGCCCGAGCCGTCACCGGCAAACCCATCATGTTCGCAGGTGTTTCCGAAAAAATCGGCGGACTCGAGCCATTCTACCCAGAACGAGTCGCCCAACGAATCCTCGGCATGGGAGACGTATTAACCCTGATCGAAAAAGCCCAACAAGCCGACATCCAAGCCTTTGCACCAAAAAAACCCAACGAATTTGATTTCCAAGACTTACTCGAGCAACTCAAAAGCATTCAAAAAATGGGACCCATTGGCGACCTCGTCAAAATGATTCCAGGCATGAGCCGAATGCTCCCAGCTGACCTCAACGTAGACGAAAAACAATTCAAACGCATCGAAGCCATGATTCAAAGCATGACCCCAAAAGAACGCCGCAACCCAAAAATCATAGATGGGCAACGCCGCAAACGCATCGCCAACGGCAGCGGCAACAGTGTTCAAGAACTCAACAGGTTAATTAAAATGTACGACCAAATGAAAGACATGATGAAGCTCATGCGTGGCAGCAAAGGACGGGGGCTGCAACAAATGATGGGACGGATGAAAGGATAAACTTGTTCAAGCCTAACAAAATCATCCCTCGAGCAATTGCTCGAGGGATGATTTTGTTAAGTGGCAGAATTTTCAGTAAAAGTCTTTACTAGAGCTTAGCGACTGACTGCCCAGTTACTATCGAGTAAATATCCCCATTGGTCATGTTCTGGAACTGAGAGGTCAAACTCCATAACCCAGAAGCATTAAAAGAATACCTAATAGCATTCGTTGTACTTGCCACATTAACACCTGCCAGTGATGTATTAGCTGAGAATAAAACACCTGCTGGACCACTTAAAGCATGGAGTCCTGTATAGTTATCCACACCATTAAAACCATTTGTATTAAAAGTTGCTGCACCAGGGGTTAATTTATCACCAACGTTATCCACTAAATCATCGATAATCCGAGAGTATGGATTGCTAGTGGAAGGATCCCGATTTAGCCGAACTTTAATTTCTTGAATATTTCGATTTTTGCCTGTATCTTCAAGAACTAAACGCATTGTGTAATCGCCATCAGGCAGGAAAGGTGTACCATTTGCATTAAAACTAAGTACAATTCTTGCTGCAGTAACAGGCGGAATGAACGCTTGGTATTGCTCAAGAGCATTTACAGGACCGTTATTCACTGTACACGAATCACAAGTCATTCTCAATTCAGCGAACGTAATACCAGCGTTATCGCTTATATCCGCTGCTAAATATCCAACAGATTGCCGAAAAGTGGGTAAAACAGATTGTTGCTCATTCATACGTAATGGAGCAATAATTATTGCTGCAGGTGGTGATTCATTAGCATTATTGTTACGAATAACAATCTGTTCAGTTAATGTATCTGTCGTCGTATTTGCGTCGACAATGACAGATACTGTTGCTCTTATCGTATAAAAGTCATTCGGAATTGCACTTAAATCGAATGTACTTGTTTCAAATAATTTTGTATCTCCAGGGTTAGTAGTTAAAACAAATTTAGTTTCGACAATCGTACCTCGGTAGTCAATCAGATCTACTTTAAGCGAACCACAATTCGCAGGCAAAGTAGCTGCCGCACATTGTCCAGCACTAGCATAGCTGAAAGTACTTGCGCGACGACGCAAATTGACTGATACAGAAGTTGGACCACTAACATTAGCATTATTATTTGGTGATGCAATAGATAAAACTGGACCCTGAATATTATTGACTGTTGTTAACACGGCATTTGATGTTGTACTCAAACCACTTTTATCAACAGCAACTGCTTTTAACTCAAGTGAACCATTCTCATACGCTAAAGTATCCAAGGCAAAGGAAACACTTGGCGCACCACCTTGCGGCGTTTGAGAAGCCACAGGGTTATTATTAGCAATCAAAGTCACTTTATCAATTCCACCTGCATCACTAGCATTGACTGTGACAATTCGAGTACCACTAATTGTAGCCCCTGCAGAAGGACTAGCAATACCAACGGTTGGTGGAGTACCATCTCCAGTAATCTTATTGACAGATACCAACACAGTGTATTTAGCAATGTTACCAGCTGTATCAACCACACCAAAAACAACTGCAAAAGGTGTAGATTCTGTTGGTATAATTTCAACTTGGGCTTTATTACCACCTGCTTGTGCAATTCGTACACCGTCTTTTTCAATGAATGTCTGGAGAATATCTGTTCCACTACTCGAGATTTGCAATAACGCTTTACTATCGAGTGTTAGCGTAGTTGCAAAAGATGTTCCTGTGCCTGGATCAAATGTTGTTCCACCAACTTGTAAGCTTGTTGCCACAGGTGGCAAACTATCCACTGTTACAACTTTGCTTGTTGAGCCTTGCAAATTGGCTGTATTTGTTGCCACTGCACGCAACTCTGGTGAACCAGCTACGCTCGAGTAAGAACAAGCTGTGCGGTATAATGTGCCACTTGTAACTTGGTTGCCACCATTAAAGCATTGCACATCGGTGACACGATTGCGGTCACTCGAGGTCACTTCTGCAATAAAATTAGCTGGTACGACATTATTTGATGCTGGAATAACAATATTACTTGCTGTGTTTCGGAAACTAACAAACGAGATAGTTGGTGGACTAGCGGGCAAAACAGGTGCTTGACAAGCAACAGCGGCTGTGAGTATTAAAAATGGTAGAAATTTACATAACTTCATAGAACTCCTCAAAAGTATTTGGATTAATTACCTATACTACATGGTAGACACGCAATTGATTGGACTTCTTGCCATTGAAAATCAACACCATTCGCATTTCGCGCAAAAAATGTAATCCTTGCTCGCCAGCCACCAGGGAATTGTCCTGTTGCGACTACTCTATCCATATACTTAAAGCCTGCTTCTTGTGTGAAAAAATCAACGGGATTGACTGATTTCACAATCGCCCCAGGAGTAAACTGGCATTTTCCTTTATCATCACATGTTTCGCCTGCGGAGACAAAAATATTGAGTGTTTGTGGCTTTGGAGCCACGTTGATCGGATTACCACTTTGGTCTTCAAACTGAACCTCAAATCCTGTGACTGTAGCAGCCATTGAACCAGTATCTGCTTGAAAAGAAACAGTTTGTGATTTTGTAGTAACACTTACCAGTTGTTTTGAAGGACTATAGGAACCCTCGAAAGTAATTTGTGGTATCTGTGCTCGGATTTTTGCTGTGGGAAGAAAATTTATTTGGTCAAGTGAGCAACCCGTTATTGATACGGCTGCGGCTGCTAGTAATGCGAGAAACTTTGCTTTCATTCTTCGTCCTCCTTGAGGGCTTTGAGGTGCGGATTTAAGATGTAAAACGCTAATCGTTTCATTCCTGCCATGAAATCCACTTGCTCGACAGCTACTTCTTCTGAGACTTCGAGCACAGTTGGTGCGAAATTTAGAATACCACGAACTCCTACCTTGACGAGTGCATCTGCGGCATCTTGGGCTTTATCTACTGGCACAGTAATAAAAGCCATGTCTACACCGTGTGTTCTTACACAGGTCTCGAGGTCGTTTATATGTTGCACAGTGATGCCGTGGAATTGCATCCCCACTTTGTGGGGGTCAATGTCGAATAATCCTTTTAACTCGAATTCATACAGGTTTGACTCCATGTATCCTGGGTAATCTGCGAGGGCTTGTCCGAGTCGTCCCATGCCTACAATGACACAGTTCCAACGACGATTTAATCCGAGGATGCGTTGTAATTCGCGGCGTAAGGTGAGTACGGTGTAACCCATACCTCGAGTGCCGAAGCGTCCGAAGTAGGCGAGGTCTTTGCGAACTTGAAAGGCAGAAACTTGGGCTTCTTCGGCGAGGAGATCGCTTGAGGTGCGATTTGTTCCATTTTTTTCGAGGTTTGTGAGAATACGCAGGTATATGACCAGTCTCGAGATGGTGGCGTTGGGGATGCTGAGTGGTGGTTTCATAGGGTCACAATAAATGAGGTAAAGCCTTGGGTTTTGAGTTCCGATTGCATATCTTGAATTTGTGGGGTGCTGAAAGGTCCTACGAGAACTCGGAGTAAGCCGCTGCTGGTGTTTTTGAGCAAGGTTTTGAAACCAGCAGTTCTGAGTTTTGTCAGGAGTGGCTCGGCGCTACGGCTATCTTTGAAAGCTCCAACTTGTAAGTAAGCTATTTCGGCTGTTAGGGTAGCTGGCTGACTGCCTCCTCCACTTGGTTTTGTGGTACTCGGTTTTGTGGTACTTGGTTTAAGGGCAGCTGTTTCTCGAGTGCCATCTGGGTTATATAAAATTGCATCAGGGAAGACTTGGCGTACTTTTGTTAATGCGGTTCGGGCATTGTTTTCTCGAGCGTATGGTCCGATAACGACCACATAATTTTTACCACTTGAAAAGGCTTGGCTTGGTAAGCCTCGAGCACGAAGTTGAGCAACGGCTCGGTCGGCACTTTCACGGCGAGTATAAGAGCCAGCAGCAACTCGGTAATTGCGTAAGAAATCGGCGCGGTTGTAATTGCCTGCGTTGCTTGAAGTGTTTGTTGCTGCATTTGGTTTGCTTGAGGTGGTATTTTCGGGTTTTGATGCTGGATTTTGTGTGTTTTGAGTTGCAGTTACAGGTTTTGTTGGTTTGGTTATTGCAGCACTTGAGCTGGTTGTTTGAGGACTCGAGTTAACTTCTGGGGCAGTGGGAATATTAGGCGCATTGATGGCTGGTTTTTGAGTTGGTTTTTCTGGTGTGGTACTTGGTTTCACTACTGGCTGAGTTGATGTTGTTTGCACGGCTGTTGCTGGGGTTGTTGTTTGCGTTGGCGCTTCAGGAGTAGAAATAGGTGTTGCCGCTGTGGTGTTACTCGAGGTTGGTGTTTCTGGGGTGGTTGTCCCTGTTGGAGCGGGAATGGTTGTAATTGCTGGGGTCGGTGTGGCAGCATTATTTTGGGTATTACCAACGAACACACCTCCGCGAAGGAGCAGTGTTAAGAAGCCACCAACAACAGCAAGGATCAACCCTCCCATCAGTAAATCAACCCAGTTGCGTTTAAGCCAGTCCATATGTGTCTCCGTTAGAGTTTCTTGAGTAAATCTTTAGCAGCTTGATTACCAAGATTAGCTGATGTTTGTAAAGCTTTCTTCCCTTCAGCTACTTTACCTTGATTCAGTAATGCTAAGCCAAGGTTAAACCAAGCCTCGGCGTTGTTTGGTGCAACTTTGACAACAGCTCGAGCCACTGTCACTGCATCAGCAAAACGTTTCGCTCCGATATACGCAGCACTGAGTGCCACACGATACTCGAGGTTATTGGGGACAAGTTTGATTGCTTCGATCAGGATTTCGATAGCCGCAGTGTAATCTCGGCGTTGCACCAAACATAAACCTAACCAGTATTTATACTCGGCATTGCCAGCTTCTTGGGTGACTAAAGTGCGAAATTCGCTGGTGGCTTCGCGGTACAAACCTGCCAAGTAGGCACTGCGTGCAGCCACGAAACGCGCTGCACTGACTCGAGCAGGATTACTCGAGAGTAAACGAATCGCATTTTGGGCATTGGTATAAGCAGCACGGTGATTGCCCAATAAACTTTGGGCATTGGCTAATCCAAGTTGGACTTCACCGTCACCAGAACGCAGTTTATCGGCTGCTTTAAATTGATCTAATGCCAGTTTTGCATTGGGTTTTGTTCCCGCCAGTAAAGCAGAACCATACGCAAACCGAGCTTCAAACAATGTACCATCGGCAGTCACGGATTGACGTAAAGTTTCGATAGAAGCATCGGTTTTACCAAGTGCCGATTCAATTAAACCACGTTTCAAAAGCAACAAAGCCCGGTCTTTTGGCGCAGCAATAACAGCTAGGGAACGATTTAATTCGCGTAAAGCCCGATCTAATTGTTTTTCTTTTTCGTAAACACTAGCAATCAGCCAAGCTGCTGCCACATCTGCACGGTTCTTAGCCAACACCCGATTAACAACCTCGAGCGCTTCTGCATTTTTACCACCATCAAATAAAGCTTGGGCTTCGGAAACTTGTAAAGCCGTTTCGGTTGGTGCAAATTCCTGAGCGGCTTTGAAGGCAGCGGCGGCTCCCAAAAAATCATTTTTAATCAGAAGCTGACCAGCTAAAGCCACATTAGCATCACGCTGAAAACCAGCATCTAATTTGGCACTACCCGCTAATTGCACAGCCGAACGAAACGCAGCAATCGCTTCGTCCGTCCGACGAATACGTGCCTGCACCACACCTAATTGATAAAACCCAGAGGCATTATCTGGAAAAAGTTTTGTCAATTGCGAATACTCAAGTATCGCTGCATCGTAATCATTGAGTTCGTAATACACTTGCCCCAGTAAAAACCGAGCTGAGAAATTCTTACCATCTAAATTACTGGCATTCTCGAGGTTATCTCGGGCAGCTTGTAATAACACTTGGGAACGTTGTGCCCGACCAAGACAAAGCTGTGCTTCACCTAGCCGAACCAAGGCATCCACATTCTGCGGATTTTTGGTCACCTCGGCTTGTAATGGTGTGACACTGGCACAACCAGACGAGGACGACGCAGTTTGAGCCACAGCGCCTTGCAACGCTGCAACACCAAGAACCGCAACTAGCAGGTGCAAATGATTGAATCGCATCTTTGGAATCATACCACAAGCATTTCACAAGCAAGCAAGGTCGTCCGCCAAACAGCAAAACCAACCCCATTCTAATAAATCATGTGCCACAAGCAGCACAAGTTCTAATACAAGTTAATTCAGCGCTGACCACGTTGATACGGCAACCCAAGAGCGGCTGGTGCGGTGCCTCGAGATTTTCGTCGCAGTGCTCCAAGCGCTAGTGCCAAAATAACAGATAGGTAAGGCATCATTTTTAATAAAGCGGGATTAATGCTTTCTTGTAAACGAAATTGTAAATGGTACAAACCACCAAAGAAAAGTGCGCCGCCAATAGCCCCGAGTGGATTCCAAGCCGCGAAAATAGCGATACTGACCGCCACCCAACCCAAACCACCAGTCATACCTTCTGTCCAAGATGGGCGATACGCCACACTTAAAAACGCCCCACCAATCCCTGCCAGCGCCCCACCCAGCATTGTGCAAACATACCGAGTCAAAACCACATTGACCCCAAGTGCATCGGCAGCCGCAGGATTTTCGCCAATTGAACGAATTTGAATACCGACTCGAGTTTTAAATAGCACCACCCATAAAAGTATGCCAACAAGAATACCTGCATACGTTAATGGGTTCTGATCGGTAAACACCGCTTTACCCAGAATCGGAATACTCGAGAGACCAGGCACGGAAATATTCTCGAGTTGAGTAAATAAAGGTAAGCCTTCAAAGCGTTTGCCCAGCACCCCTGATAAACCCAAACCCAACATGGTTAAGGCTAAACCAGATACAAATTGATTAGCTTTTAAAGTAATCGAAACAAAAGCATGCAGCCCTGCCGCTAGCGCCCCTACCAGTGCTGCTGCTGCAATTGCCAGCAACGCATTACCTGAGGTTTGCATCACTGCAAAGCCAGCTAAAGCCCCCAGAATCATCATGCCTTCCATACCAAGATTAACCACGCCAGAACGTTCGGATAGCACTGCACCCAAAGCACCCCATAAAAGAATGGTGCCAAAGGCGAGTGAACGAGCAAAAGTTGAGATAAAAATTTCTTCCATAAGATTTTAGTTGTTAGCAACTAGCTCCTAGCGTTTTATTGACTCAAGAGAGAGGCGTGCCTTTCCCCTATGGGGTTTATTGGTATTGGTCAAGGCACTCCTTGACCCTACGGTTTTACCTTCATCTTGCATCCTTCACCAGCTTTACTTGCTCGAGCTTGACTCGGAATTTAACCAGTGGTTCAGTCGCAATCAGTAACATCAGAACCGTACCATTAAAAATGTTTGTGGTGTTTGCAGGCAGTTGTAACGAAACTTTCATCACATCACCAGCGGCAAAAGAAATACCAAGAAATAACGCCGTAAAAATAGCAGCAATCGGACTACCTCGAGCCAACCATGCCACAATAATCGCGGTGTACCCGTAGCCAAGCGAGATTTGTCCAGGCTCGAGCAATTTGCCATGAATGCCAGCCACTTCGCCCACCCCCGCTAAACCAGCTGCGCCAGCCGAGAACATCACCACCCATAACGTGGTGCTAACAGCGTTAATACCAACATAACGGGCTGTGGCGATACTTTCGCCTAAAATTCGCATACGAAAACCAAGGCGGGTTCTCGAGAGAACAACCGCAACAAAGACAGCCAGAATCAAACCCAATAGTAAAGTTGGAATATGAATGTAACTCGAGCCAAGAAGTGGTAAACGAGCAGCCGCAGGGAAATCATCGGTGTAGGAAAAACCCACTTGATTCTGTCCTTTCCACGGACCTGTAATTAAATACTCGATCAGGGTAGCTGCCACATAATTCAGCATTAACGTGGTAATCACTTCGTTAACCTCGAGTTTGAGTTTCAGAATGGCAGGAATAAAACCCCAGATTGCCCCCGCTATAAACCCTGCCAGAAACATGATTGGAATGGTCAAAAACCCCAGCGAAGGCAAAAATAACGCCACGGCTGAACCAGCCACAGCACCCACCAACAACTGCCCTTCGGCACCAATATTAAAAAATTGTGCACGAAACGCCAGCACCAACCCAACACCAATCAAGACCAAAGGAATAGCCCGTTGAATGACTCGAGACCAACCATCCCAATCGCCAAGGGTTCGACTTGCCAGTGTGGCATACGCCGAAAAAGGATTTAAGCCAGCCACTAAAAACACCACGCCAAGCACAAGTAATGCCACAAAAATCGAAGCTGCCGAAAGCATCAGCAGCCAACTGATCGGTGGTGTAGGACGCGGCTCGAGCACTATTTTCATACTGTCACCAGTTCACGACCCGCCATTAGTAAACCAATACCCTCTCGAGTTGCCGCATCCCGTTTCACCACTCCCATTAAACGCCCATCGAACAACACAGCCACTCGAGTAGACAAGGCTAAAACCTCATCTAAATCCTCGGAAACCAGCAACACCGCCGCGCCAGCAGCAGCTCGCTCGAGGAGTAAACGCTGCATCTGAGCTGTGGCACCAGCATCTAAACCGTAAGTCGGATGAGCAGCCACAATCAATTTAGGATTGGTTGATAATTCTCGAGCAAAAATCACTTTTTGAATATTGCCACCCGATAACAACCGCACAGGCGTTTGGGTGTTCGGCGTAGCAATCTCGTACTCAGCAACAGCTTTTTGTGCAAACGATTCAAACGCGGCTGGCTCGAGAAATTGCCCATTGGAAAACACAGGGGTTTCAAACCCACGCAAAGCCAGATTCTCAGCCACACTTAAATTCCCAACCACACCCATCTGCAAACGATCCTCGGGAATATGTGCCACACCAGCATCCGCCGCCACTCGAGCATTGACATTGGTCAGATTGGTTTGCTCTAACATAACCAAACCAGCTGTAACACCACGCAAACCAGTGATGACTTCAATCAATTCACGCTGACCATTACCCGCCACACCAGCCACACCCAAAACCTCACCCGCACACACCTCGAGCGAAATATTTTCAATCGCAGGCACACCACGATCCGATAGTGCCGACACATTTTCAAGCCGCAACACCGACGCGCCAACCTGCACAGCACTGGCACGCACAGGCTCGAGTTGCCGCCCAATCATTAAAGCCGCTAAATCAGTCGGATTGGTCTGTGAAGTCTCGAGTGAACCAACCACTTTCCCCTTACGCAACACTGTAATCCGATCCGCCACCGCCATCACCTCATCAAGTTTATGGGTAATCAAAATAACACCCTCACCCTCGAGTTTCATCCGCCGCAACACCTTAAATAACTCCTCGGCTTCCTGCGGCGTTAACACACTGGTCGGCTCATCCAGAATCAGCACTTTTGCCCCTCGAGCCAAGGCTTTGAGAATATCCACCCGCTGTTGCTCACCTGCCGATAAACTCCAGACAGGTGCATCGGGATTAACTTCCAAACCATACTTCTTGCTCAACTCGAAAATTTTAGAACGCACCTTCGGCACAGGATTCCAAAACGAACCCCGCATGCCAAGCGCAATATTTTCCGCCACGGTATGCCGCCGCACCAACAACGGATGTTGCGCCACAAAACCAATCCCCAAACCAATAGCAGCGAGCGGCGAACGAATACTCACCTCGCGCCCAGCCACCTTAATCAGACCAGCATCAGGACGATACAAACCATACAAAACATTCATTAAACTGCTCTTGCCCGCCCCATTCTCACCCAGCAGCGCCAGCACCTCACCAGCCCGCAACTCGAGATTCACTGAATCGTTTGCCACCACCCCAGGAAAGGATTTGGTAATTCCCAGCATTTCAACAAGTGGCGCAGCTATCATGCCGCGATTCTAACCAGTACGCAACCGAAAACACAAAAATTACAGAGTAACAGCTAAGCGCCACAAACGCACTCGAGCCGCCACCCGAATAAAACCCACATCATCCGAAGTTGCTACTTGCTCGAGTTTGACTTGATGACTCGAGACACGAACCACTGCTAAACGCACTCGAGCACGAGGGTCTGCCAACATAAAATCCAGATCAAAACCAGCATCTAAACTCGAGAGTGCCACCACAGCCGCCGCTGCCACAGATTCTCTTGGATCATCAAGAAATGGACGCAACACAGCGAACTGACCACCCAGTTTTGCCACAGCTTCAATGGCTCGAGGGAGTTGCGCCTCGGGCAGTGCCGCCAGTTGCGTCTCGAGTAACGCCGCGTTGAACTGCACGCCCTGCGCGGCAATCTCGAGCAGTTCAGCAGCCGATTTGAATGGTGGGTCGAAATTGTGTGCGGGTGAGGCACGCCTCACCGTTACGGTTGGGGATTGGGCAATCTGATTTTTTGGTAATGCAGGCGAAGCATGCTTCGCCCCTACGGTTGGGGATTGGGCAATTTGATTTTTTGGTGACAGAGGTGAGGCAAGCGACCCAAGCCCACTGGGTGCTGCTTTAGGGTCAAGAAGCCCCGTCCCTGCGGTTGGGGTTGAATTTGGATGGACAATCTCGAGAATCGCTGTTCCGTATTTCTCGAGAATGGTTTTACCCACACCTTTTATTTGCTCGAGTTGTTGCAAATTTTTTGGCATGGTCTGAGCGATGCTCTCAAGGACAGCGTTGCTGGCAACAATAAAAGCGCTCAGATTGGCAGCTCGAGCAGTTTCGCGTCGCCACGTCCAGAGTTCTTGGAGTAACGTTTCTTGGTTTGTTGTGATGGCTCGAGATTGGGTTTGGGTAACAGGTTTTTTTGGTAATTCCTGCGGCACTGGGGTTGCAGTTTTGCTGATGCTGATCACACCATTTTTCATGATTAAATCGCCTTTTTCGATCATCTCGAGCATCACATCTCGAATGATTTGGCGACCAAATTTCTTTAAAGCTCCGTGCATCGGATGACGCTGCAAACCTTTACTTTCGATGGTGCTGCTACTCGAGCCTGCCAGTAACGCTGTGACATCTCTTGGCTCGAGGCTGTGGGTTGCAAGCAGTTTGGTTAATGCCGCACGGATTTGTTCTTTTTGGGTTGGAGTGGCTTTTTTTTCAAGACTGGCAGCCACAGCTTTGACATTGAGTTCGCCAATACTTGAGTCGCAGGCATCGCAGCGTTTACATGGTGGGATACGCTCACCAAAATGTCCGATCAGAAAAGCTCGGCGGCAAGCTCTGGTTTGGGCGTAACCCACCACTTTTTCAAGGGCAGTATCCTCGAGTTTACGCCTGCGGTACATGCTGCTAAAATCCACAGGTTTTCTTGCATCCACAACCTGAAAAGCCCCACCCATAGCTTCTAAATTGCCATTCTCGAGCAAAAGTTTGACTGCCACATTGATCGGTGTGGTATCAAAATTCATCCGCGCCGCCACATCCGACGCACTGCCAGGAGTGTTCTCGAGATTTTTCAGAACAGCTTGGACAATGCGTTCAGGTGGATAATTTTTCTCCATGATGCTTTTACGGGTCATCAGGTCTTGCGGGGCATACAGTAAGGCTGCATGGGCAGGTTCGCCGTCTCGTCCTGCTCGCCCTGCTTCTTGGTAATAGGCTTCGATGGTGCTGGGCAAAGAGTAATGCACCACCAAACGCACATCGGGTTTATCCACACCCATACCAAAAGCAATAGTGGCACAAATACAATCAAGTTCGCCGCTTAAAAAAGCATCTTGGACTTCGGCTCGGTCTTTGTCCGACATACCAGCGTGATACGCTCTTGTACCCAGAATATCGGCGATTTCTTCGGTATTTTTACGGCTCAGGCAATAAACAATACAAGCCCCAGGATGCTTTGCTCGTAACGCATGCAGAGCCTCGAGTTTGGTGGCTTTGGTTGGCGCGTAGTGGCTACTAAATGTTAAGTTCTGCCGATCAAAACTCCCGACTTGTACCAATGGTTCGCGCAGCAAGACTCGAGCGATTTCTTCTCGCACTTTCGGTGTTGCCGTCGCCGTTAAAGCAAGGCGCGGCGCTGTAATACCCTCGAGTAAACTGCCTAGGCTCAGATAATCTGGGCGAAAATCATGACCCCATTGCGAAACACAATGGGCTTCATCAACCACCACCAAGCTGGCACGCTCGAGTAAACTGCGACTGGCTCGAGCGCGTTCAGGAGCGATATACACCAATTTATAATCGCCGTTGCGAATACCAGCAAAACGTGTACTGGCTTCGGATTCGGACATGCCACTGGCTAAGTACGTCGCAGGAATACCTTTTTTGGTTAAGGCATCCACTTGGTCTTTCATCAGTGCAATCAGTGGGCTAATGACAACAGTTGTTCCCTCGAGCAAAGAAGCTGGCAATTGATACGTTAAAGATTTTCCACCACCTGTGGGCAGCACTGTTAACGCATCACGTTTTTCCAGCACCGCTTCGATGGTCTCGAGTTGCAAAGTACGAAAAGAAGTGTGTCCAAAGCGTTTGAGGGCTGTTTGAATGGCGGTACTCGAGATCACAATTTATATTACGTCAAAAACAGAAAATAGGCTAGGGGAATTTGATATGATCCAATCAATGCCGATGCGTTCGCACATACTCGATAATCCACAACCGAGGTTTAACAAGAACACGTAACAAAAAATCGAGAAGAAACAAGGACAAAACCCAATGCTCGAGCCTGTGCTCAACAATTTACTTTCCGACCTTCGCGGTTTGGTCAACTCGGCTCGAGCCAGAGCCGCAGCCAGCGTCAATAGCGAATTGGTAATGCTTTACTGGCATATTGGTAAGCGTCTTCATCTCGAGTTTTCAGCAACCCGATTAACATATGGTGAGCAAATTCTACAAGCTGTTGCTAAGTCACTCACAACAGAATTTGGACATGGATTTAGTAAATCGTCTTTGTCTCGAGCTACACGTTTCTATGAAATTTGCCCTGAAGAAAAGATTGTTGCCACAGTGTGGCAACAATTGAGCTGGTCGCATATTCCAGAGCTTTTACCATTAAAAGATCCCTTGCAACGCGATTTTTATGCACAAATGACGACACTCGAGCATCAGCTGATTGCATCAACTCAAGCTCGTGAAGAGGAAAAAAGCTGATGCTCGAGAAACCTTTTGATTACACTACTTTGCTTTCTGACTTAAAAACTCAGATTCAAGCAGCACGTACCAAAGCAGCTTTAGCAGTCAACCGAGAATTGGTGTTGCTGTACTGGAGCATTGGCAAGCGAATTCTCGAGCAGCAAGCCTTGCAAGGTTGGGGTGCAAAAGTCATACAGCAATTATCTAATGACCTGCGTCTCGAGTTTCCAGACATGCAGGGGCTTTCCAAACGCAACTTGCAGTACATGCGGGCATTTGCCGAAGCCTACTCTGGAGAATTTGTGCAGCAAGCTGCTGCACAATTGCCTTGGTTTCATAATTGCGTTGTGCTGGACAAACTCAAGGATGCTCAAACTCGAGCATGGTACATCCGTGCCTGCATCCAAAATGGTTGGTCAAGACCAATTCTCGAGATGCAAATCGAAACCAAATTGCATCAGCGTCAAGGGAATGCTGTGAATAATTTCGAGCGAACCTTGCCTGCGCCTCATGCAGAGTTAGCAGCGCAAATGCTCAAAGACCCGTATAACTTCGATTTTCTTGGTCTTGGACAAGAAGCCCATGAACGCGACCTCGAGAATGCCTTGATTGCACACATTAAATCTTTTCTCCTTGAGCTTGGCGCTGGTTTTGCGTTTGTTGGTAATCAATATCATCTCGAGATCAACGGCAAGGATTACTACTTGGATTTATTATTTTACCATTATCGTTTGCATTGCTTTGTGGTCATAGACTTAAAAGTGACTGAGTTCAAACCCGAGTACGCTGGCAAGATGAATTTCTACTTATCGGCTGTGGATGATTTGCTACGGAGTGCAGGCGATGCACCAAGCATTGGCATGGTGCTTTGCAAAAACAAAGACAAAACCGATGTTGAATACGCGTTGCGTGGAATGTCTCAGCCACTTGGCGTCTCGAGCTTTGAGTTATCTGCCATGCTGCCTAAAGAACTCGAGGGTGTATTACCAACCGTAGCTCAACTTGAGGCATTGCTGACCAAGAATTCTTGAACACAATAGAATTCCAGAACAATTACGTTTGATTTGTCTGTTCTTAACTTAAACTTCAATCATCACTTTTAAGGATTGCTTTTTTTGCGTATCCGCAAACTCGAGGGCTGCTCCAGCTTCGGACAAAGCGTAGCGTTTCGTAATCATTTTATCCAAATTGACTTTTCCTGAACTGAGTAACGCCAGTGCCGCAGGGTAGCAATTGGCGTAGCGAAACTGCCCGCGAATATCCACTTCTCGAGAAGCGGCTGCCACAATATCTAAGCTGACCATTGGGTCTGGTGGCAAACCAACCAGCACAGCCACCCCGCCAGAATGCACCGCTTCAATGGTTTGCCGACAAGTAATCAGTGCACCAGCTGTTTCAAAGGCAGCATCCACACCTGCACTCGAGCCAGTTAACCCATTTAAGGGCGTGGTAATAGCTCGGATTTGCTCGAGCACATTGCCTTCTCGAGCATTGATGGTGTGGGTTGCCCCAAATTCTTTGGCAAATTCGAGGCGGAAAGGCTCGAGATCAACCACGATAATGGTGGTTGCACCAGCGGCTTTAGCGGCTTGTACCACTGTACAACCAATAGCACCACCACCAAAAATAGCAATGCTGGCACCCATACCAATACCTGAGCGTTGCACTGCCCAAACAGCCACTGATAATGGCTCGAGCAGTGCAGCCGCTTCTAAACTGACATGGTCTGGAATTTTAAAAACAAAATCTTCTGCCCATGCCACATACTCGGCAAAAGCACCATCTACGGGTGGGGTTGCCATAAAAACAATATTCGGACAAAGATTGTAGCGTCCGCGTTTACAATGATAACAAGTGCGGCAACACACCCCAGGCTCGAGACTGACCCGATCACCAACTTGCAAATGCTTCACACTCGAGCCAACGGCTGCTACCACCCCAGCGGATTCGTGTCCAAGAATCATGGGTGCATTGACCACGTACTGCCCAATGTGCATATCGGTGTAATAATGCACATCCGAACCACACACCCCAACTCGAGCAATTTTGACCAGCACTTCATGCGCGGCAGGTACAGGAATGGCTCTGCTCTCGAGCCGTACATCTCGAATACCATGCAGCACTGCGGTTTGCATCACCATGAGGTGTACCCACCATCCACGACGACATTAGAACCTGTCATAAAACTCGAGGCTGGACTTGCTAAGAATACGGCTACGGCTGCCACTTCGGTTGGTTCGCCCAAACGACCCATTGGCGTGCTGCTCAGCCACGTGTCACGCCACTCGGGAGTCTCGAGTCCGAGTTTGGTCATGGGTGTGCCAATATAACCCGGACTGATGCAATTAACTCGGATGCCACGACTTGCCCATTCGCCAGCCAAGGACTTAGTTAAATGAATCACGCCTGCTTTGGCGGCGTTGTACGCCGATTGCGGTTGTGGACGATTAGAAATCATGCCTGACATTGAACCGATATTGATAATCGTACCAAAACCTTGTTTCAGCATGATCTGTGCCACCTCTCGGCAACCATAAAAAACCCCATCTAAATCTATACTCATCACCAACCGCCACTCATCGTCGGATACATCCTCAGATGGAGTATTGCGACAAATTCCTGCGTTATTGACCAAGCAATCAATCCGCCCATGCTTAGCCGCCACCGCTTGCACCATGGCTCGCACACTACTCGAGGAAGTCACATCGGTTGCGATAAAATCGCCCTGCAACTCGAGCGCAGATTCAGCCCCGACAATTGCGTCGGCTTCGGCAATGACCACAAATGCTCCAGATGCTTTCATAGCTCGAGCAATCTCTAAGCCAATACCACGACCACCACCCGTAACAATAACGATTTGCGACTCGAGAGAATAATTTGGTTGGCTCATAAAGCTCCTTGTGGAAGGGCGAGAGGAAGGCAAGGAAAATTGAATGTCAATATCAGTGTTGAGTAGTCAATGATGCAGAGGTTTTTTGATTTCTTTTTTCTACAACATGTTTAGATTTCGTAGGGGCGAACCTTGTGTTCGCCCTGTGTAGGACAACATGATCTGAATTTGTATTGAAAAGTGTTTTGTGAACCATTGATCGTGTAACTTGTGTAAAGCAAACCCTGTGTTTGCCTCTTAACCCAATACACGCACCTCGCAGGCAGGGTCTCATGGCGAGGACTTCAAAACCATAAAAATGTTTTTATTTTGTGTCTATCTTAAAACGTTTTGTATCACAAATTTTTATCTGCGTCTCGAAGGCGAGGCGTACCTCGCCGCTACGGTTTACTTATTGTGGAATGATCAAAGTTTTTTGTGATCCGTTTAGTCCAGGTTGATTTTTATACTCGAGAGCGACACCAACATCTTGAATTGGTAAACGATGGGTGATCAGTGGGGTTACTTGTACCAGTCCGCTCGAGAGCCAATTTAGGGCTGTGTGCAGTGTGCCATGCAAGGAGAAACTACCAAGGATGGTTAAGTCACGGCGGAATACTTCGTAAGGACTGATGCTAATTTTAGCTTCGTCTGGAGCAACTCCGTAATAGAGTATTTTGCCTCCTTGAATGGCGTATTGAGGCAATTCGGTTATCACAGCGGGAATACCTGTGGCTTCGGTGACCACATCAAAACCATATGGCTCGAGATCAAATAATTGGGTTTTTAGGTTTGGGTGTGGCTCGAGAACTCGTTTGGCTCCAAGGGCAAGGGCAACAGCACGACGTTCGGCGTTGGGTTCGATAATCGTAACTTCGCAGATTCCTGAAATAAGCAGGGCTTGCATTAGTAAAATACCAATCGGACCAGCGCCAAATAATAAGGCTTTGCTGCCAATCTCGGGTTGTAATCGTTTGATACCCCAAGCAATACAGCCCAGTGGTTCAGCAAAAGCGGCGGTCTCGAGATCGAGGTTGCCTATTGGGTAAACATTACTTTCTGGGGCAACCACGTACTCAGCAAAACCACCACCTCGGGTAACACCAAGGGCAGCGAAATTTTCGCAATGATGCTGCATACCCCTACGGCAATGATGGCAGCTGCCACAAGAAATATTCGGGTCTAAAGCAACTCGGTCGCCTTCTTTGACAGCTTTGACACTCGAGCCAATTTGATCCACAATGCCCGCAATTTCATGCCCAGGAATGAGTGGAAAAACTGCACCAAAATGACCGCTATACAAATGTAAATCTGTACCGCAAACACCTGTAGCTGCTACCCGTACCCGAACTTCATTAGCACTGACATTTGGTGTGGGAATTTCTTGAATCTCGAGATGATTGGCTTTTGTAATAATTGCAGCTTGCATTATTTCACCGCTCCCATGGTTAAACCTTGTACCAATTGACGTTGTGCCGACCAACCGAATGCCATGACAGGTAAAATGACCAGTGTTGCAGCAGCGGATAATCCAGCCCAAAACAAGCCTTGTGTTGTCTTAAAACCACTGATATAGACTGAGAGCGGTGCACCATCAACATTGGTTAAGTTAAGCGCAAAAAAAGCTTCGTTCCAAGCAAAAATAATACATAGCAGCGCAGTTGATGCAATTCCAGGAGCAGCTAAAGGCATAGCAATTCTGAGGAATTCATGTTGTAAACTGGCACCATCTACTCTGGCTGCCTCGAGAATTTCGATAGGGATTTCTGATAGGTAGGAGTGCATCATCCAAATCACCAACGGTAAATTCATGGTGGTGTACATCAGGGTTAATCCAAATATTGTATCAAGTAATTGTAAATCCTTAAAAATCAGGTATAACGGTACAATCACACCAACAGGTGGCATCATTTTCGTCGAAATAACCCAAAGCAGTGTACTACGACTGCGTGAATTGGGATAAAAAACCATTGAAAAAGCAGCTGGTAAACCCAACAAAAAAGATAATAGCGTTGAACCAATAGCAGCTATCAAAGAGTTTTTTAACGCAGGTCCATACTTAGCAAAAGCCAATGAAAAATTGTCAAATATCGGCTGAAAAATAATTACAGGCGGCGTTGCAAAGGCTTGGTTTTCTGTTTTGAAAGCACTACTAATCATCCAAGCTATTGGGAAGAAAAATGTTAATGCAATGACCCAAGCAAGCAATGCCAGTGCAACGTTTTTAGCAGTACGCCAAGGGTAAGTCGGGGGTTTTGTAGCAATCATGATTTGACCTCCAAAGTGGCATTGCGATTCACAAGACGTAAAAATAAAGCAGTCATGATATTAGCTATAACTACCGCAATCACCCCAGCAGCTGATGCCATACCAATGCTGTATTCACCAAAAGCTTTTTGGAAAATAAAGAAAGGCAAATTGGTTGTAGCAAGTCCAGGTCCACCACTGGTAGCAATATAAATTTCACCATAAATTTGTAAAATAAAAATAGCTTCGAGTAACACCACAACTTCAAAAGCTCGAGTCCAATGTGGCATAACAATAAACCAGAATTCTTGTAATTGACTTGCACCATCTAACCGAGCTGCCTCGAGTTGATCTGTCGGTAAGGACTGCAAGCTGGTCAGCAAAATGAGTAATGCAAATGGAGTCCATTCCCACGTAACCATCATAATAATTGAAACCATTGGGTACTGTGCTAACCAATCAATGGCTTCAAAACCAAGAGCTTGAGAAGCCATACCAAACAAACCAAAAACAGGATTGAGCAAAGAGTTCTTCCAAATTAAAGCTGTTATCACAGGCATGATAAAAAAAGGTCCGATCAATAATGTTCTAGCAACACTACGACCAAAAAATGGGCGATTGAATAAGAGTGCCAATGCCGCACCAAAAATGATGGTTAAAGCAATCACACTTAACACCAGCACCAAAGTATTAAGTAAAACAGGTACAGAAAGCGGATCTGTAAATAGCGTTACATAATTCTCGAGTCCGATAAAAGGGCGTTTAAACGGATCAACTAAGCTATACCGAAATAAGCTGTAGTAAATCGTCATGATAAACGGCACTTGGGTGGTTAGAATCAAGAACCCTAAAGCAGGTGCAAGCAGCAGTAACGCAGGCAGTTTCGAGGTACGCCCAGCATTTTTTTTCTTTTTTAATGAACGATGTTGCACAGTCATAGATAACCTCTGATTTAAGCTGTTTTGCTTTTCATTTTTTGACCCATAAATTTTCTTAAATAGCAACAATTTTTGATGATGTGAGCAGGTGGTGTTGCCACCTGCTCACGAAGCTCGAGTGGAGGAAACTCGAGTAGGAGGGTGTTACTTCTTGTAACCGCCTTCTTTAGCAACTTTTTCAGCGGCTGTTTGACCAAGTTTCAGAGCTTGGGAAACACTGTACTGACCAGCTAAGGCACCTGCCACATATTGTCCAACTTGTGTACCAAGGGCTTGAAATTCTGGAATACCCACAAATTGCACACCAACGTAAGGAACTGGATCTTTCGTGGCATCGGTTGGATCAGCACGATTGATTGAATCTAGGGTGATACCAGCAAAATCACCAGCTGCTTTTTTGTACTCTGGGTTAGCATAGGTGCTGGCTCGAGTTCCTGGGGGTACGCTTGCCCATGTACCATTGGTTTTGGCTACTAAAGCAATGTATTCTTTACTGGTTGCCCATGTAATAAACTTAAAGGCGGCATCACTGACTTTACTCGATTTTGGAATAGCTAACGACCATGACCAGAGCCAGTTGCTACCTTTTGGAGTGCCAGGTCCTGTTGGGGCGTTGGCAAAACCAACGGTATCCACAATCTTTGATTGACGTGGGTCTTTGAGGAATCCTGCTGCCACTGTTGCATCAATCCACATACCACATTTGTTTTGGCTCATATAGGTTAGGTTTTCGGTAAAACCATTACCTGTTGCTCCAGGAGCACCATATTTCTTTTGTAAATTAACGTAGAACGTCAGGGCACTGTTCCAAGCTGGCGAGTTGATGGTAGCGTTCCAGTTTGTATCAAACCAGCGTCCACCAAAGGTATTAACCATTGTGCTAAACACTGCCATGTTCTCACCCCAACCAGGTAAGCCACGTAAGCAAATACCAAAGAAACCATTTTGGGGTTTATGTAGTTTAGCTGCAAAGGTTTGAATTTGTGTCCATGTTGGTTTTACAGGCATGGTCAGTTTAGCCGCAGCAAAAGCAGCTTTGTTATAAAAAGTCATACTTGACTCGGCATAGAAAGGTAAGGCGTACAGATTTTTGTTGTACGACAAGCCAAGGCGAACTGGTGTTAAAAGGTCGGCTAGGTCGTAACTGGCTTTGATGCTAGCATTTCTATCAAACAGTGCATCCATTGAGTTTAACCAACCGTTTTTTGCCCAAATTGGCACTTCGTACGTACCAATGGTGGCAACATCATAACTCCCTGCACCCGTGGCAATATCAGTGGTAACTTTTTGGCGTAATTCGTTTTCTGGTAGCACATTCCATTTTAAGTTAATACTAGGGTTAGCTGCTTCAAAGACATTGGTCAAACTTTCCATCGTTTTCATATCCGAGTTGTTGACCGTAGCGATGGTCACAGTGACTGGACTTTGGGCAAATGCTCCTGTGGCTAAGGCAGCAATCGCAGCACTCGAGACTAAACCTGCACTGATAATCCAAACTTTTGATTTCATATGATCTCCTAAAACTA
This sequence comes from Deinococcales bacterium, assembly GCA_013298595.1. GTDB lineage: Bacteria > Deinococcota > Deinococci > Deinococcales > JAAFIG01 > JAAFIG01. Next base: position 72,082 of record JAAFIG010000006.1, read on the forward strand.
CTTAAATCTGTATAGAACGAATGAAAACCGTAAAATCAACAATTTCTTGTTTGTCACCCCCTTAAAAAAATTCAAAAATGCTTTAATGGACACGTGTCCATTTGAATCGCAAACAAAAGACAAATTGATATCTTGCGTTTTTTATTCTCACCTACTTGGTAGAATAAAAAATTGTCTAAATGGTCACGTGGTCATTACTCTACAAGATGGAGCTTACATTTGTAAAGCCCCAAAAAATGTTTATACTGGTCACGTGACCAGTATCCTCGATGTTGCTAAAAAAGCAGGGGTTTCACCCACCACTGCAAAACGCGCCGTCAATCAACCACACCTCTTAACTCAGGCTACCTTAGAACGCGTCCAAACCGCCATTCAAGCCCTCAATTACGAACCTGACCGCATGGCAGGCGCACTGCGGCGCGGACACAGCAAAACCATTGGCTTAATGGTTGGTAACATCATCGAACCATTCTTTGCCCAACTCACCCGTACAATCGCTAAAGCTGTCCATGCCAAAGGTTACGCCCTCATTATTGCCGACAACGAATACGACTCGAGCCTTGAACTCGAGAATTTACGTATGTTCCACGGACAACGGGTCAGTGGTCTTATTTTGCGTTCCGCTTTCGGCACAGGCAACCTCGAGTATATGCAACGCTTACAAGAACAAGGCACATTTATTCTCGAGATAGACCATTTTTTAGCCAATAGTGGCTTTAGTCATATCATGCTTGATAACCGTGCAGGTGTCGAAATGGGGCTGCGGTACTTACATAGTTTAGGACATCAAAAAATCGCACCTTTAACCTTATTTGATGCCACCAAGCTCCAAGACGAACGCGCCAAAGCCTTCAATGAAATCATGCTAAGCCTTGGCTTAAAAATACCCAAAGCCTATCAACACAGCACCACCCCAACTGAAGAAGGCGCGTACCAACGCACCCTCGAGTTAATGCGATTACCTGACCCACCCACCGCGATTATTTCCATGACTGGTAACGAAGCTGCAGGCGCTTTTCGAGCCTTCAAAGAAAAAAATATTCGCATTCCAGAAGATGTTTCTTTTTTAACTTTCGATGATTACTCGTGGATGAGTTTAGTCGAACCACCCTTAGATGTGATCGTGCAACCAATTGAAGCAATGGGTTTACGAGCCGTAGAAATAACCATTAGTGCCATCGAACGCCGCCAACTAGATACCGTAGTACAAGAACGATTCCCCAGCCGTTTAATTCGCCGAGGCAGTTGTACCGCACCAAGAAAACACACTTTGAAATAAATTCTCGAGTACACAAAAATATTAAGTGTGCACTCGAGAATTTTTCTGCTGTAACTGCACAGTTGTCTAAGATTTTGATTACTGATAGCGACATTTAATTCTCAAGCGACGACTGAGTCAGTAGGCAGTCGCTCGAGAACTTTGCTACTTATGGTGTCAGTTGCCCGTAGACAAATCCAATACCACCAAAACCGATGTAGACCTTACCAAAAGTACTCGGGTCGCCTTCAATGGTTTGTACGTTATCCATAATGCCAATCGGGTAATCGGAAATATTTTTCCACGTTGTAGCATTATCGCTCGAGCGCCAAATGCCGTATTGCCCACCAACTTTGCCCGCGATAAAAATGGTTGGATAACCGCCCACTGTTAAGGGTTTACCAAAACCGTATGCCGACACTCGAGTGACATTAGCAACATCTGTCCAAGTTGTGCCACCATCGGTGCTGCGTTTGAATGGTGCATCTAAACCATCTAAACCACCTGAGGTAAAAAATAAATGCCCTGCTTGGTCAGGTACAGCTCGGAGTTTGGCATTAAACACACTAAACGGTGTGATCTCGCCCGTAAAAACCAGTGTCCAACTCGAGCCACCATCGGTGGTTTTGTACAACCCTTTGGCACTGTGATACAAGTAAAAAACACCTGCTGTAACACGGTCTGCTGCCAGCACTTGTCTTCGCAGGTAGAACTGAAAATGCGAACCCGGTTCGTTGGCAGGTGCATCTGGCAGCGTAATCATTTGCCATGACTGACCACGGTCTTTGGTGAAATACGCGGCTCGATTTAAGGATGGTTGCCAAATAATGTTTTTGGTATCGCCGCTATTCACGGCGATATTACCAAAGCCAAAATTAGCAGCTAGCGGTTTGATACCCTCGAGATTGCCATAAGCTGGGGCGGGAAATTTTGGAAACACCGTCCAAGTAAAACCACCATCGGTGGAGTACCCTGTTTGCAAACTTTGCCCATCGAGTTGACACCAATAATCACAACCGTAAGCTCGATGGTCAGATACCACAGCCACCAAAAATTTTGGATCTGAGGCAGCATAATCTAAATCCCAAGCACTATTAAAACGCAGTGTGGGCAGTTTTTTCGTGGCGTATACATCTAAGTTTTCATGGGTAAAAATTCCAAAATCCCAACTGGCAGTGACAACAGCACCATTTGGCGGAGCAATCACATCGTTAGAAACCAGTTGTTCGATCCCTCGAGATTGAATTTGCCATCTGATAATGTTGCTCGAGTCGATATCGGCATACCAAACACCAGCACCTTGGGCGTACCAGAGGCGACCAACATTTTGTGGATCAAAAATAATTTGAGCTGTCGAGAAATATCCTTCGCCACCCATATTCGGAATCCAAGGCACATCCTCGGGGCTACCACTGACGGTGCGCTCGGTCAGTGTCCATGTTTGCCCAGCATCTACACTGCGGTACAAGCCACCACCATCGTTGATTGCCAGCACTTGATTGGGTTGACGTGCATCGCTGATGACACTACTAAAATAATCGGCATTGACACCCATTTTTTCGTAGACACCCGCTTTAAAACGCCATGTGCCTTGATTGGTTGCCACGTATAAAACACCACCCGATAACGATGAACCATTAAATTGCAAAGCACTGCCAGCATCGCTCGAGATTCGATTCCACGTCTGCCCAGCATCGGTGCTTTGGTACATCCCGTTTTTGTTACTACCAGCATAAATTGTTTGGCTTATACCAGCTTGGCTGCTCGAGGGGTCAAAGAGAATCGCTGTTACCCCTGGTCCTGTGCCATTATCGCGTTCGGGTTTACCTTTGATTAAACTGAGTTGCGTCCAACTCGAGCCAGCATTTTCACTGCGCCACAAACCTGTTTCAGGCGTGCCAAACAGCACGATATTGGCATTGGCTGGGTCGACCATCAGTTTTTGATTGATTTGTCGCCAATCGTCGTTGGCATTAAATTTTTGTTCAGGTAAGGCGGTTCGTGTCCAAGTTGCCCCTTGGTTATTACTGCGAAAGACACGACCTCGAGTTGCCATATAGGCAATGTTCTCGTCGGTTGGAGCGCTTGCCACTGCCAAGACACCATTGGCATTTTCGCTGGTCACATCCTCGAGTGGCATACTCTGCGCGGTGAACGCTTGCACCCACGTGTTATTGACCCAACGGTACAAACCATAGGTATCGGTGATGGCAAAACGCACACGCCCAGCAGGATGAAACGATAAGCCTGTGATAAAACCACCAGCCCCTGTTTTCAGAGGTTTCCAAATGTAGGCATTGTTTGGATTTGGATTTTCTGCAATTGGTTTTTGAGCCTCTGTGTTACAAGCCACCAGTGCTGCTAAACCCAAAACAAGGCTACTGACAAATCGAATATTCATTAGGTTTTACCTCGAGTCTGACCTTAATTCTGACACCTCGAGCCAACCAAGAAACAATTCTCGAGCACAGATTGATTGTCACTCGAGGTGGATTTAGACAACCCACCTCGAGTTTGTTGGTTATTGCAATTGCCCATAAAACGTTCCGCGTCCGTTGGTCATGACGTAAACTTTGCCGTAAACATTGACATCACCTTCGATGCTGGTGAATTTACCTGTCAACACATTATTGGCAGCCGTCGAGATACGAACCCAAGTTGTTGCATCATCGTCACTGCGCCAAATACCTTCGACACCATTGACCACACCCGCCAAAAAGATGGTTGGGTTGCTGCGGTTTGGTGCAGACTTACCATATGCCACACCAAGCGCACGACCAACAGCACTAATCTTAGTGAAATCCTGCCCACCATTGACCGAACGCCACAATCCTTGTTCACCTCGAGTCAGCAGCAATTCTTGGGCTGTATTAGGTTTGCTGCGTAGTTGTTCGCCACCATGCCACGGCGCACCATCGGTAAAAGGATCAAACGACTTCCAAGTTAAACCACCGTCCGTACTGCGGTAGAGCTTGGTTTGATACCCAGCGATATTGCCATACACATAAAACGTTTTGGCATTGACTTTGTCTGCCACCAATGGTTCGCCATTCAGGTAGGTACTAACAAATGGACCATTGTAGTAATACATCGGGCTAAAACTTTCGTTTGTACCCTCGATTAACCCTTTTTTCCAAGTGCGTCCACCATCGAGTGTGGCATAAACACCTTCGCCAGCTTGCGCCCAAACAATGTTATTTTTATCACCCAACCCAAGTGCAATGCGTCCAACTCGAGCATCTTGAGGAATACTTGGAAAGCGCTGCCAATCGATACCACCATTGGTCGAAAATCCTGCAAAAGTTCGCTCTGGGTTGTACCAATAAATCTGGTCTTGCCCAACTGCAACTAAGTAATTGGGGTCACTCGAGAGAGCATCTATGCTGGTGTAGGTAAATAATGGGATCTGATGAGCCGATTGGAAATCTGGCACAACATCAAGGTCGTTATAGACAAACCCAGCTAAATCTGAGATACCACTGATGTACTTGCCATTGGCTAAACTTTTACCTGTGATGTCCACTGTTTCGGCAACGCCTTTGCTGTACGTTGTCCATTTGGCACTCGAGTGACCATTGGCATCGCGGGAACGCAAATTATTGGTGCGCCAAATACCAAAGCCACCTGTTGCCCATGCCCGATTTGGGTCGAATGGATCGAGGGCTGCGCCTTGTCCAAAACTTTGATCCTGATTGGTCACCCAACCTTCTTGGGCTTTGACATCACCATCATCGAAGTCTATGCGTGCCCATGTGCGTCCGCCATCTTCGCTCGAGAAACCTTTACGCCACTCATAAGAGGTAAACCAAGGCGTGACCAACAAATGATCCTGCCCAGCCACCGTAACGGCACTCATCCCATCAAAGTTCATGGCACGATCAGGAGAAATATTTGTCCAGACACCAGCCTCGAGTCGGTAGACACCATTGGGTGTATTGCCATCCTCAACCCAATTATTGGCAGGGTTGGGTTTGAGGAAACTGGCATACAAAATACCTTTGCTACTAACACTGACATCACCCATTAAGTAACCAGGAATTTCTGCTCCAGCCACATTACGAGCCTCGAGTACTTTGCGCCATGTCGCACCAGCATCATCGGTTTGGTATACGCCTTCTTTGGCAATACCAACCCAAACTCGTTTTGAACCAGCCCCCGCCGTACCCGAAGTCGGATCGAATGCCACAAAACCCACGCCCTGCACAGCATCACCTTTAGGTAGAGTGGCAATCGCTGCCCAACTCGAGCCACCATCGGTCGAACGCCACAAACCCTGCCCTCGAGAACCAAAGTAAACAACCGCTGAACTGTTTGGGTCTACGGCTAAGCGTTCACCACTCGAGCGCCAATCGGCATTACCAAAAATAGCAATATCGGTTTTTAGTACACGCCAAGTTGTACCTCGATCGGTGGATTTGAGCAAAGCCGATTGTGTATCGGCATCCGATTTGCCATTGCCAGCCGCTGCATAAACAATGTTGGCATCGGACGGATCTAGGGCAATGGATTCGGTATCAAAATACCCTGTTTGTGCTTTGGTAAAACCATCAGAAAGCGGTATCCAAAAACCCGTACTTTCGTTCCAACGAAAAGTACCACCGACATCGGTGCGGACATAGACCAAATTGCGTTCTTTAGGATGCACCACCACACCTGTCACCATGCCGCCACCACCAACTTCGACGTTCTTCCAAACCGTTGCACCTGTGGGTGTTGGCGGCGGTGGGTCGGTATTTTCGGTCACTACACTAAAGGCAGGATCAAACCACCAAGGCGCAGTGGTTGCTGCCTCAAAATCTGCATTGAGCAAAATATTTTTACCGCTCGAGTCAAGCAATTTTGTGTCATCAATAAAAGTCGGTGTGCTGGCAGGACTCGAGTTGGTAATGTTAAAGGTAAATTTTGGATTCGCACCGATTGTAACTGCCACCGAGCAAGTCTTCCACTCACTCGAGGCAACACAAGGTACATTGGCTAAACTTTTACTCCAACTGCCTTCAAAAAACCGCAGTGTGACTTCGCCTGCGCCTTTCAAGCGAAAACTCGCGGTGTACTGAGCACCCGCCACAGCTGTCCCTTCCTGAGCGATGTTATCCCAACTACTCGGACCACTGGCTTTAACCAGTTTATTGCTACCCAATGCTTTAGGGTCGCTCGAGTTCACAACAGGATTTTGCACAATAGGGCTTTGCACAGCCGTATTACAAGCTGCCAGCACTGCCAAACCTAGAACAAGACTGATTTGCTGAAATCGTTTCATAAAACACAACCTCCAAGCAGAACTCGAGAAAGAACGATTGTTGCTGGTAACGGTACCGATGCCAGTACAACCCAAGCGAGGTACATAGTCCTCTCACTTCCGCCAAGTGGTTGTTATTTGTCGCCAAGTGGTTTGCCAGCGCTGCCAATGGTCACTCGAGATAGTCTGATTCAGAGTTCAATGTATGCTTTGAACATATCGCAAAAAGGGTAAAATTGTGAACAAAAGGAATCATCAAATCCGACAAATTCTCCTCCTGTTCTGGGCATTTTTTCTGGGCAGCCTTTTGCTGATTTGGAATGCTCGAGCTTACGCCCCAATCAACCATGCCGAGACAACCTTAGCGCAATTGCGTTTTTTAAAAACCAAACTCGAGACTGGTACCGCCGAACAAATGCAGCAGATTTTTCCCGAAGGTTTTTTCTTTTCGTGGGTACTATACGGCTTGGGTAATGCTCAATTAGCGGCTCAACTCGAGGCGAATGATGCTGAAAAAAACTGGTTACTCGAGAATGCTGTAACCGCCTTAACCCAACTCGAGTCTGATGCTGGGAAAAACATTTTTCCCAAAGAACTCAAACCGCCTTATGGTGCGTTTTACAATGCGTGGTTATTGTACTTACAAGCTCAGACCATCAAAGCTATGGGGAAGCAAACCAACGCAAAGCTACTCGAGAAATTTGCCATTGGTTGCGCTGCTTTTGCCGCTGCACTCGAGCAAAGCCAAACACCTTTTTTGCAATCTTACACGTATCAATCTTGGGCAGTGGATACCAGTATTGGTATTGGCGCACTGGGTATTCATGACCAAATTCTCGAGCCAAAATTCAAAGCAGTGATTGCTAATTGGATCAATAAAGCCAAGCAACGCCTTGAGCCAAACTTAGGCACGCTGGTACATCTCAGCGATTATCAAACAGGTAAACCACTGGACGGAACTCGGGGGAGCAGCCTAGCGATGATGATTCTTGCTATTGCCAATGCAGACCCAGACTTTGCTGTCCAGCAATACACCGCACTCCGTCAACATTTTTTTGCTACACCACTGGGTATTCCTGCCATTCTCGAGTACCCACATGGCAGCAGCGGCAAAGGTGACGTGGACTCAGGACCGATTGTTATGGGGTTCAGTGGACCCAGCATCATTGTTGGTATGGGCGCAGCCATTGCCATGAACGATTTATCAACTGCTCGAGCCTTAAATGGTTTTGTTGAAACAGGTGGTTTGGCAGTGCAGATCTTTGGAAAACGCGCTTATCTGTTAGGCGCACTGCCCATCGGTGATGCTTTTCTGGTCTGGATTCGCACCTTAACACCGCAAACAAAACTCGAGTGGCAACCGATCCTGCCAACCTTCTGGGCATGGGGTTTACATCTTCTGACAATGCTATTACTTCTCCGAATTGCCCTTGCGGTTCGTGCTCGAGCCAAAGGTAAACCTGTTATGCTAAAACCATGAACATCCTCGCCATTTTCGCACACCCAGACGATGAGATTTCCTGCCTAGGCACACTAGCCAAACATGCCGCTCGAGGCGACACAGTCAAACTGGTTTGGACAACCTATGGCGAACTCGCTTCACAATTTGGTGATGCACCCGCTAACGAAGTCCGAACCACCCGAGAAGGGCATGGCAAATTTGTTGCCGAAACCATTGGTGCAAGTTACCAATTTTTTGATATGGGCGATTCCAAAATGCTTGGTTCTCGAGATGAAGCTTTGCAACTTGCAAGGTTATACGCTGAATTCAAACCCGATGCGATTATCACTTGGGATGATTTTAATCGTCACCCAGACCATCGCGCCACAGCCAAAATTGTTTTTGATGCCTTAACATGGGTACGTATCCCAAAAATTCTCAATGAAAACCAAAGTATCATCCTCGAGCCACACCGTAAACCAATTACTTTTTACCAATACGTCGCCGCTGCTGATACCCACCGCCCAATTGTCCATGTGGATATTAGCAACACGTTTGAAATCGCTCAGAAAATCCGCCAGTACTACGCAGAGTTTTACAAATGGGAATGGAGCAACCAAGATTTCCAAGCCACTCGAGCTGCCTGGGGACAAAGTGCGGGAGTCAAATACGCTGAACGATTTAGCATTCAACGCAGCGTGCATCCGCCAGTCGAGTATTTGGTTTAAGATAAATGCCGCAAGACGAAGTCAAAAATCGTAGCAGCGAGGCGTGCCTCGCCCTGCTAGAACCCAACAGCTATTTCACAACCGCAAATTATGATGATCTGCCATTAAGCACCGATCTTGTACAACTTCAATACCCGCCTCAAGAAGTTGAGCGGCAAATTCATCATTGCGAATACCAAGTTGTAACCAAACCAATTTTGGGCGTGGTTGCATGGCAAGAATATCCTCAAGATGCGCCTCAAGATTTTCTGAGCGGCGAAACATATCTACGATGTCTATGGGTTGGTCTAATTCGCCCAGCGTTTCGCGGATTGGAGCATTAAACATGGTTTGCCCGAGCATCGAAGCATTGATTGGATAGATGGTGTACCCTGCCTCGAGCATGTACTGTGCGACATAATGCGCGGGTTTCTCGGGGTTAGCGCTCACGCCAACCACAGCGATGTTTTTGGCAGTCTCGAGGACTTCGCGGATTTCGGATAAGCCTTTTCTTTCACGCATTGGGAATCACCTTTTTCTTGCCTCGAGTACCAATAAAAACAGCTGCGACCAAAACCAGCAAAGCAGCAATTCCCCAAAGTGGATTGATTTCTGAGGTTTGGCTACCACCAGAAGCCGTAAAATCAAGTTCTTGATTGACACTCGAGGTACTTGGCACTGTTCGTTGATCTTCGGGTTCAAGTACAGTCAAATCTAAGGCACTCACCCAAACCCGCTTGGCTTGGAATAAACGCACTGTCACAACATGGGCATATGGTAACTCGAGTTTTAATTTTAAGACATAATCTGTACCATCTTTTTTCATGGCGTACTCGCCAACTGGTTTGCCACCACGTGTGATATTAAGCGTGACTGTTTGTAAATCTGTCAGACCAGGCGAGACTCGAAACACAAGGGATTGACCTTGTACCACAGTTAAACCGCGCTCGAGATTAGCGGCTGGTGTTACTTTTAAAAAAGCTTGATCTGCCAAAGCAAAACTCGAGACTAACAACCAACATATGATTAGTAATTTTTTCATTGTTACTCCGCGTCATCTGTCGCAATGAATGGCGCAGCAATAACTGCTTCATCATTTTCAGGGCTAACAGCTTTTAATTCAAGTTTGCCAACTTCTCGTACTCGATGTGAAAATAGCTTAGCAACCACAGCATAATTCGGATGTCCTGCAAGGCTCGAGGTTTTTACTGATTTTGTGGTGATTGCGTCTAAGTCCCCAAAATCTATTTCAAGTGCAGCCAATGGTGCAGAAGTGGTGCCAGATTCAAGATCAAAAACCTCGAGTGGTACGTCATCAGACATAATTGGTATATCTTCTGGGAAATCATCATAGATTGGTGGGGTACTTTCGAGCAGTGCGTCTGGCTCGAGCGCTGCGACCACTTCGGCAGCCGAGAATAAACTGCCGTTGATACCGTTTGTACCAAGTGCATCAAATGCTAAATTCGAGGCAACTCGAGCAGCAGGTGATGCGGGTTGTAATTCGGATTCTTGGGTTATGACCACCACTGTTTTTTCTTGAGGAGCAGGCAAAATTTCTTGGGTTACAATTTTGCTTTCTGGGTTGAGCAGAAGCATTTCTGACTCGAGGTTTTCAACCTCTGGCAAAGCATTTTCGGGTACAACATTTTCTTGGACTGCTTCAACATTTCTCTCGAGCATTGGTGGTTGTAGTGTTTCAAGCACTGCTGGTACAACTCGAGCCGCCGCTTGTGGCGCAGTTAAATTAGGACTCGGAACGCCTCTCGAGTTTTTTTTAGAACCATCAGGCATAACCAGTTCTAAAGCAATATTTTCACCAATCACTTGCCGAGTTAAGATAGCTAATTCCTCGAGTTTTGCCGCGACCTGATCGGCATGCCACTTATTTTTTGGATTGCTGTACTCAATGACCAATGTGTCTGCACCAAGGCTACCTTTAGCTTCTTTAAGAATGGCTCGGAAACGCAAATCCGCTTTCAGAATCACATCTGCCCAACCTTTACCGTTTAAACCAACCGCACCTTTTGGTTCTTCTGGAGGTGACGGTTGTGCTACTCGAGGTTGCACCACTGGTAGCGTTTCAAATGGTGGCGTATCTTCTTCAGCTTGCACAGGTGGTGGGATTGGTACTCGACGTGGTGAACGCGCCATAGGATCAAATTCAGGCACACTCGAGGTAGGACGTTGACCACTGGCTCGTAAGGCTTCATCGGTCACATTTTTCAGCACTTTACGCACTTGCGTCTCAAGATTCGATACTCGAGATTCCAAGGCTGGTGATACCGCACCACCTTCACGGCTTGCTTCTGGAGCCAGTAATGCTTTAGTAAATGCCATCTCGAGAGCAATTAAATCAGAAGCTCGAGCGAACCGACCATCTTCTTCATCTAAGGCTTTAATCAGCTGCAACAAATGCGCTTCGCCAAAGGATTCTTTGAGTTCTTTAACTTGTGCTAATTGCGAATGCAGTTGATCGCGCAGCGCAATTTTCACCCGCTCAGTAATGGTACGCGGCGCAAAACCATCACTGTAAAACGCCGTTAAACTCTGCATCACACGGTTGGTATCACCTCGAGCCAATGCCATTGCCAACGCATAAACCCGATCCTGAGGTGGTAAACCAAGCGCACCTTCAACCATCTCGAGGGTTAAATTTGGTTCGCCAGCTGCCAGTAAACGCTCAAGTAAACTCTCACCATCTCGCATCGCACCATCCGCCGCTCGAGCAATTAAATTTAGCGCTAACGCCGAGGCGTTAACACCCTCAGCCGCTGCTGTACGCCCGAGTTTACCCGCGATTTCTTCGGCAGATAAACGCCGAAAACGATAATGCTGACAACGGCTGAGAATGGTTGGAGGTAAACGCTCAGGTTCGGTTGTGGCAAGCACAAACACCGCGTGGCTCGGTGGTTCTTCAAGGGTTTTAAGCAGTGCATTAAAAGCACTTTTACTCATCATGTGTGCTTCATCGAGAATATAAACTTTTTTATCACCCAGCATCGGTTGCAACGCAACTTTTTCTCGTAAATCACGAACATCATCCACGCTGTTATTACTGGCAGCATCAATCTCGAGCACATCTGGATGCCGACCTGCAATCACGCTTTTACAAGCATCACACGAACCACACGGCTTAACACCGGGGGTGCGGCAATTAACAGTCATGGCAATCAGACGGGCAGTGGTTGTTTTACCAACCCCACGCGGACCAGAAAACAAGTACGCATGACCAATACGCCCACGTTCCAAAGCAGGACGTAACACATCCTTGACATGTTCTTGCCCAACAACTTCATCCCAATGAATCGGTCTCGAGCGTTGATAAATCGCGGTCACGCCTCTATCCTAACCCCTCGAGATGAGGTAGTAAAAGCCATCTTGGAAATGCGTCAAGCACAGGGTTTTTACAGCCGTGTTAAAATAAAGCCGTGCGCTGGTTAGAAATTGTTCTCGAGATTTTCGTAGATTCGATGCAGCGACTACATCGTTTGCATGTCTGGGTGTTGTTTCCACTGTTTGGATTACTGATCGGTTCGTTACTCAGGGTATGGTTATTTAACCGCACTCAAAGCATGTTACTGGGTGCAGTCCTCGGATTCTGGCTAGGATTTCGGATCGCCAAATGGCACTTAAAACCTTGACTCGAGAATCGCAATAGCTAAAAACACAGCAATCAAGACCATCTTTGTAATTCAACAACATTACCCTCGGGGTCGGTCGCATAGACCAAAGTCACCTGTTGACCATCAGCTCGAGTCAGCGTAACAAGTTCACCAACTTGCCCACCACCATGCTCGAGCACCAAAGCTAACGCTTGCTCAACACTATCCACTGCAAAAGCAATATGCCCAAAGCCATGCCGATGCACTTGTGTTTCGGGTTTCTCGAGGCTAGGTTCGTAAGAAAAAATCTCGAGAGTCGGCGCATTTTCGGCAAATCCGGGCAAGCGCAAGTGCATCCCGCGTTGCCGAGCACCTTGCAGGTTTGCCAGTTGATCAAACACCTCGCCGCTATAATCGCGTTCTGGTGGCACAGGCACACATTGGAAAACAGTTTGATAAAAATTAGCAAGCACACGCCAATCCTTAGCGATTAAATTTGTATGCACATAACGAGGATTCATTAGCTCGAGTCTACCGTGAATAAGAGGAAAGTAAAAGAGAAAAGGTTATCTGACTTTGCCTTCCTCCTTTTTCCTGCCTCCTTCCTCTATCTTTGGCTCGACTACCACCGTTTTCTGATGCGAAAAATGCACTGCACCAGCTTTTGCGCCTTTGGGTCGCCAGACGTGCTTAGCAAAAAGGTAATCCACTGCGACACTGGTACTGCCCCGAGCCTTAGAAAACCAAGCGGCAATACTGGCTGCCTCGAGAATATCGGAAAATGGAATTTCTTTATTCTGAGCACGCAGTATCACATGCGAACCGGGGTAGCCTTGAACGTGAAACCAGATATCGGCACTTTTGGCAATACGGTGGGTTAACAATTCGTTTTCTTTGCTGTTACGCCCCACCAACACCTCGAGTCCGTTGCTGGTGCGGTAACGCATTCCCACGGGTGGTGGTGCTTCAGAATTGGGACTATGCACCTCGAGCAATTCGCGTAAACGCGTTTCGGAGGCTGTGGCAACTTCCTCGAGTAAATCGTGAATCCGTTGTTGCTGCATGGCTCGAACTTCTTCGCGGATCAAAAGTTTCTCGAGGACTTCTTCGCGGCGTTTCGCTCGGGCAAAAAGTTTATTGGCATTTTGGGCTGCGCTGAGTTCTGGCTCGAGTGGAATACGCACTGTGCCAGCACTGTATAAACTTGGTAATTCCGCGCTGCCTGCACCACTTGGCACATCGCGGCTGTATGCCAGCAGAGTTTCTGCCCATTCGCGCCACTCGAGCGCAGCCACAGCACTCTCCTCTGCCCGACGCAAATCCTCGAATTGTTTCTCGAGTAATTTCAAACGTTTCTCAAGCGGTTCACGTAACGATTTACGCAACTCGGCTAAACGTTCTGCTCCACTTCTGGCTCGAGCTTGTTCGGATAGGGTTTCTTCGCTGGATAAACTCGGGTTACGAGCTAAATCCAAGAGTGCCAGTACAGCATCGTTTTGAACTTCAGCACGATGCTCGAGTTCACGCATCAAAGTTGTACCAAGCCCATCGACAAACTTGCCCCAAGTTTGCACTGGTTTATCCTCGAGTGCCCCACGCAACTCGGCTGCGGAGAGATGGCGCGGATCAAGTTTTTCGTATGGTGGTGGCGGCATATACCAACCACCCGAACGCACCGTCCTAAAGCGATTACGCGCATTGGTGATTTCCCTGGCTGCCTGCACGATACGCCCAGAAAACAAATTGGCTTCGGCAGTCTCGAGCAACAATAAATTTGCATTACGTCCTGTTAATTCAAAAAGTAATCGGGCTGCATCTGAACCAACAAAACCTGTACCAACGCCAAACTCGAGCAACACCACCCGATCTAATTTGAGTTGTGCAACACTCAGCAAATCGCCCTTCACTTTATTTTCCAACGAACGCTGAAACGCGTTACGCGCATCGCCTTCAAGTTTTGTGACACTGACATACAATGCTGGGCTAGGCGCACGGTACTCAAGCACCAAATTAAAGACTTGGCGTTTGGCATCCTCGAGTAGCAACGCGGCTGTGGTTTCGTTCGGAAATACCCAACCCAAGTTACGCGCTGGTAAACGCAACCGTAATTCCTCGAGTTGTTTAGCAATGAATAAACCTTCCACAAGAAATAGCAGCATAACAAAAGGCTGTGGGAATATCATGCCAATCGGCTATTTGACCTAGCAACGTACCGCTTAAACCATAACAAATCAACGTTCCTCACTCGAGCTGAGCGTTAACTCCTCGTATGTGTCACTTTTGATGGACGCGCCCCTCGAGACAAACTGATTCAATATGCGGCATGATAACCACCATGAATCGCGGGTATTTCGCTCCAATCCTCAATCTCTCGAGTTACAAGCATTTGTTGTACTTTATCTCGAGTTGGCTACTGGTTTTGTTGTACCCAATTGGCATTTTGCTAGTGACCATACTGGCAATACTGAGTTTTGGCTCGAGTATGGGTTTGATCCTACCAGCAAGTTGGTTAGTCTTACAAATTCTCAATCTCGAGAGAATCCGCGCCAATACTTTGCTTGAAACCAAAATTGTTTTCCCTGCCGTACCACAACAAAATCGGGCAGTTTGGTGGAAAGAACAATTGTTTAGTATCACCACCGCTCGAGGTTTTGCTTTTTTGCTTCTCAATACACTATTTTCAGGTGCAACCCTGATTGTACTAGGCGCAATGCTTTACGTCACGGGTTTGCTGTTATTCGCACCAATTGTAGCTGCATTACAACTTTTTGATACTTTTTCTTTTTGGCGCGACAGCATACTTTGGACGGGTTCGGAAGGTTTAAGATTCACTGCACTCAGCAGTATGATTGCCTTTATTGCTGGAATTCCAATGCTGAATTTGACACTGCAATGCTCGGATTTTCTGGCTAACATTTGGCGCGTAGCAACCGAAAACGCATTATCGGACGATAAATCTTCACAGCGCATTGTGCAAGCCCTCGAGAAAGCCAGTAAAAGTGTGCTTGAAGACAACACTCAAACAACCATTCAAACCATTCTTGAACAAGGTCTAAACGCTTCACGTGCCACAGGTGCTGGTATTGGTACGCACCGCATCAATCTTGAATCAAGTGATCTCGAACAGCCAAAAAATCATGTATTACGTGTTCCACTCGAGTACAGCAATGAGTTACTAGCACTCTATAAAAATGCGCCGCCGAATGCTCGAGATACAAATTTATGGAAAGCACTTGGAACCCATGCCAGTACTGCTTTGAAACTCGAGCAATTGCTGCATAAAGAACGCACTCGAGGCAGCGAAGAAGAACGTGCCCGCATTGCCAGAGAATTACACGACAGCGTAGCACAAGCTTTGTACGGCATTGCGCTTGGCACTCGCAGCGCCCTCGAGCAACTCAACACAAATCCAGCAAATGCCAAAAAATCACTCGAATACGCCATAGACCTAGCTGATGGTGGCACAGCCGAAATGAAAACCTTGTTATTTGCTTTGCGTCCAGATGCACTCGAGGAAGGAGGGCTTGCGGCAGCTCTACAAAAACTCGGAGAAATGCTATTCGCACGGTACAAACTCGAGGCAATTGTTTTAGCACCACTCGAGCCAGAAATTTCACTCGAGACTAAAGGAATGCTTTACCGTATTGCCCAAGAAGCCGTTCATAACACTGTTAAACATGCCAAAGCCAAACAAGTTCAAATTCGTCTTGAAACAGGAATCCTCGAGATCACTGATAACGGACGTGGGTTTGACACAACAATGACTCGATCAGGAGCACTTGGCATTAAAAGTATGCGTGAACGCGCCAAGAGTATAGGTTCAACCCTTGAAATAACATCGGGTATTTCTGGCACACGAATTCTTATTATTTTCGGAGGCACAAAATGAATGGACTTACTCGCGTTGTAATTAGTGTTTTATTCCTTGGAGCATGTGCTATTGCCATGCGTTTAACGCTAGTAAAAACAGAAGTACTAGAAGTTCAACCACAAAAACATTCCGCTACACTCGCTATAAAACAAGCTAAGGCAGTTCAATTACATATTGAAAGCGGACATTTCATGAGCCAACTCGGTATACAAGACGGTCAAGATAGTTTGATAAGTGGCTTATATAACGCATCTCGAGCTGATCAACTCACTTTAACCAAAGACAATAAAAATGGCATGCTAAATGCGAATCTGATATTTGGGAAGTTAGTTAATACCAGTTTTATGACAACTGCTCCAAACAAACCCAGCACTGGAAATATTAGCTTACCTAAAAATATACCGTTAAGCATCGAAGTCTTTGCTTCCGAATTACAAGAAACTTTTTTTCAGTTTGATTTCAAAAACTTGCAAATCCAGAAATTTAACTTTGATAGTCTAAACACAGCTTCACTAATCAGTTTGATTGCTCCAGCAGCAATCAAAAATGCCGAAATCAATGTTAAAAACAGTAAGGGTAAAACAAATGCTCTTATCACACCTCAAACACAAGGTAAATTCGTTTTCTTTAACGAAGCTGGTAATCTTGTTTTAGCACTAAGTAAAAATCCATCTATGAAAATACTCATTATCGGTAACGCTAACACAAAAACCGATCTTCTCGAACGCATACAATTTATGGCTGGTTATTCACCATCAGACTTCCAATATATCAATCCGAAAGACCTGAATGTAACATTCTTTAAAAAACAAAAATGGTTACTTTACAATGCAAAAGTAAAAAATCCAAAAGTCGATATCCTTGTTGATCTTGGAGAAACAGGCACACTGACTTTTTATTCAACAGAGGGGAAATAAATGACTCGAGTTTTACTTGTAGACGACCACGCCGTTGTTCGCCAAGGCTTGCATTTGTACCTTGCTGCCGACCCAAATATCGAAATTGTTGGCGAAGCGGAAAATGGTTTAGAAGCTCTCGAGTTGGTTGTAAGTTTTACGCCAGATGTTGTGGTCATGGATTTACTGATGCCAGTACTGGATGGCATTAGTGCCACCAGAGAAATCCGCGTCAAGCACCCAAACACCGAAGTGATAGCCCTGACCAGTTCGCTCGAGGAACACAAGGTCAATGGTGCCATTCAAGCTGGGGCTATTGGCTATTTACTTAAAGATGCCAAAGCAGCCGATATCCGTGAAGCGATTCATGCAGCCGCTCGAGGTGAAGTGCGGCTCTCCCCTGCTGCGAAAGAAAAATTGCTCCGTGATTATCGAGCACCCGATATGCGTGAGCATTTAACCGCACGCGAAATTCTGACACTGCAATTACTGGCTCGAGGTCAAAGTAATGCGGCTATGGCGGCTGAACTTGGAGTTAATGAAAGCACGGTTAAAACCCATGTCTCGAGGTTGCTTTCTAAACTGGGTTTGACCTCGAGAACCCAAGCTGCTTTGTTTGCTTTAAAACAAGGGCTTGCGAGTCTCGAGTAAAAAAGGCGTGACCGCTTGGTCACGCCTCTCGAGTTGCTTAGTGATTAAGTTATGGGAGCATGAACCACGCTAAGTTAGCCAGTGCATTCCAACCGTTATTGGTGTAATTGGGTGTGCCGTTGAAGCCCCAAGTTGCTGTTCGGTTGTTGCTGTTATAAGCAACACTGTAATGATCTGAGCTAGTCATCAAAATGCTCGAGTCTCGTCCGATGCCAACCACACCACTTGGAATTATTGGCATGTAAGCAGCAGTGTAAGTTTGGTCTACATCGGATATTTGGACTTTACCACCAGCGATGGTTAGTGGGAATGGTCCGACGATGGCTGGATGTGCGGCATTGACTACGGTGAATTCACGTATTTGTTGGAGTGTGGTGATGATCCAACTTGAACCCCAATCGATTGGTGAAGTTCCACCTTGTAAAGCCTCAAAGAAGACGCTGCCACCAAAACCAAGTCCTAACATTGGTTTGCCTGCTTTACCAATTTGACTGGCAACACCTGCTGCACCTTCCCAAACATAAGAACTGACATAGGTTTTAGGGTCAATAGCAACTAAGTCGTAACCCATAACAGCAGTATCGGCATTGTTTGCGTTTAAGCCTGACAGTGGCAGTTTTGTGACTCGCATACCTTTGAGTTTAAGATTTGCTTGGTATACGTCGGCAGCACTGGCATCTGCACCGTGAATCAAAGCGACTTTATTCTTGCAATGACCAGCTGGAATATCAATTTGCATGATGGTTGCAAAGCGATTATTGGTTTCGTTGCTTTCGTCGTACCAGTTGCCAATATCCACTCGAGCTACGTATGAACGCACACCCTCGGTGTCTTCAGGAGTGGTAATTGGGTAGAACACATCGACATTGATAGTGGCACTACCGCCAGCAGGGATTTCTGGGATACCAACACCATTACCACGGGAACCAGCACCAAGCAATTCGTCTCGAGCATCGACCAGTTGCACCACACCAACATCGCTACGGGCAAGAGCAGGAGCATTACCAATGTTTTTTACAGTAACTGTTCCACTAACAAAAGTATTGTATGGTCGGCAAACACTGCCAAGGGCAAGGCGCACACCATCAACAATTAAATCTGGTTTGGGGGCTGGTGGAATAACCGTGTCACCCACTGGATTTGGTACGGTAGCAGCACCAGTAGCAAAGTTGGTATCGCCTGTGATTGCCACATCAGCAGCGCATTCCTCGAGGTTACGGGCAGCCACTCCTGCGGTTTCGCAGGTGGTTCTGGCAGTGGCTAACACACCTGGGTCAATAGGAGCAGCGGCACGTGGGAAGGTGCTGTCATCAAAGCCACCAAAGGATTCGCTACTATCGTAAACAAACAATGAATCGGCAAGGCTAGGAACACGCCAAGAGTTGGCATAAGCACCGTAGAATGTACTGGTGTTGAATGGTGTAACAGCACTGCCATCACGCAAGAAGATATCGTTGGTGGTGTTGCCATCCATGTTGCCAAGCAAGCCTTTCATCGTACCTGCTCGAGATACGGCTGGGAAAATTTGGGTGTTGATGTAGCTGCCACCTACGACCACTTCGATTTTGTCACCTGTTGGGAATCTCAGGGTGTATGTGGCACCTGATTGGGTGATGGTGTTGCCAGCGCCAAGGTCAAGTCCGCCACTTGGTACGTTGGTGCGAATACCAGCGTCATCTATACGCAGTGGTGAAACACCAACTGGTGAAAGGTACAAACCGACTTTTTTGCCGTTCATACGGGTGGCAATGGCGGTATTGACGCTAACACTGGTGCTTGTACCCCATGGGCGTTGACGAGCTTGGACACGGAGTTGACTGTCGCTCGAGTAACCAAGATCAAATTCGCCTACTGCTTGGAATTCCACACCACTTTGATCGAATGTAATCAGGTGCGGGTCGCCCCATGAGACACCGGGTAAAGTCGAAGTTGGTGGGGTTGGTGTGACTGGAATTACATCGGCAGGTTGTTGAATAGCAGCTGCACTTGTGACAAAGCCTGTATCACCTGTTTGAGTTTTATCTGTGGCACAACCATTAATATTCTTGGGTTGTACACCAGCAGCAGTGCATTCGGCTTGAGCAGCAGCAAAAGCGGCTGGGTCAGCAGGTGGTGTGGCACTTGGGAAGCTCGAGTTATCAAAACCACCAAAGGCTTCTGTGCCATCGTACACAAACAGTGAATCGGCAACACTCGGGATTTTCCATGAATTCGCGTACTCTTGAATTAAAGCAAGGGTAGTGAGGGGTGGGATTACACCACCATCGCGTTTAATAAATTCATTGGTTAAAGTACCATCGAAATTACCAAGTAAGCCTTTCATAGTGTTAGCTCGAGTCAGCACTGGGAAAACTCGGATGTTGAGGTAAGAGCCGTTCATTTCGACTTTCATGAAGTCGCCATCAGGGTACTCGAATTTATAAGTTGTACCAGTTTGGAAGATTTTGTAACCAGCGCCAAGGTCGAGTCCTGCGGCTGGCACAACAGTGCGAGTACCTGCATTACCAACGCGCAATGGGCTTTGACCAGCTGGTGGGTTTAAGTACAAACCAACTTTTTGACCATTCATTTGTGTGGCAACGGCAGTGTTGACACTGACGTAACTGCTACCACCCCAAGGTTGATGACGTGCTTGCACTCGCAAACGATTATCGCTCGAGAAACCAAGGTCGTATTCGCCAACGGCTTGGAATTCATAACCAATTTGGTCGAAGGTAATCAGGTGTGGGTCGCCCCATGAAACACCGGGGTTAGCAGCAACAGCGGGTGGTGTAACCGTGGTGCTGATGTCTTTGCCTGCTTCATCGCCATTACGAATTGCCATTTTAGAACCAGGGGCAGCAGCACCAATGAAGGTTTCAGTGCCGTCGTTGTAGGCGTACACGCGGATTTTCACGGTTTTGTCAGCTGGTAATGTATTGGCAGGAACACTAAAAGCTCGAGCTGTACCAAGTAAATCAGCTGATTTCCAAAAAAAACCACTGCTACCTTCTGTCCAAGTTGCCACAATCACAAAACGATCTGGGTTGTTAGCACTGGTCCAGGTCACAGGTAGTGTGTTTGCCACGTTCAGAGTTGCACCTGCGGCAGGTGCGGTCATGACTGGAGATTCAGGAACTTTATCATAACCATACGCAAGGCAGTCTCCGTCGGCAGTCAAAATTTCGACGTTGGTACCCACAGCTAAAGCGGCAGGTAGATTACCTTGGTAAATGTTGCTCGAGCCAACAAATGGAATGGTTGTGCCAAGGACTTTGACTGTGGCTGTGGTCAGGTTTGCGATGCCTTTGGTCAAACGAATATTTTGAGATAACTTACCCATGTCTGTGCCTTCGACTTTGTGCCGTTCACAAACCACGGGACGGCTTGGCGCAGTTGGACTGAGAATGCCTTCACCAATGGCGGCAATAGCACTGACCGAGAAATTCCAGACTTTGGATTTATCCACGTTTTTGACAACAAATTGAACGGGTCTAAAACCAACCAAAACTGTTTCTTGTAATCTTGCTCGAGAAGCAGGTGTAATCGGTGCGCTATTGACTTTGACACCATCTTGATAAACGTTATAGCCAGTCACTCGAGTGTCATCTACGGCATCCCAAATGACAGTTACGTCTTTGTCGTCTGGTATTGCTCGAACATTTTGTGGGGCTGCCACAGGCAGAACGGGTGGGGCTTGATTACAACTGGCGAGTAATGCCATAACGGTCAGACCAGCGGTGCGTAACATCCATTGTGTACCTTTTTTCATATGTGTTGCCTCCTTGAACTTGAACTATTTGGCTTACGAACTCGAGCTTAGACGGGGGGGCGTGAAAAGAGCGTCAAAACTTTTTTATGTCCACGTGCTTGAACCTCCTTAGAACTTGATGGCTATAAGGTAGTCCCACCCCCCTGAAAGCACCCTGAACAAAAGTAATTCGTTAAATACGAATTAAATAACTATGCGCTAAAAATTGGGGGCATAAAAAATCGGAAAACCAATTGGTTTTCCGATGCAATAAAAAGCAGGACAGACACAGGGGTCTGTCCCTACAAGATTATTATGCTTTCCTAGATTTTACGCGTGTTCTCGAGGTTCAGGGTGTTGTTCTTCTTTAATTTTGCCTTTCTCAAGGCTTTTTTGCACTTCTTGCGCGGCTCGTTCACCTGCTTCGATTGCTCCTTCAACGTAACCGTAGTACCAAACTGCCGTTTCTGTACCTGCAAAATGAATTCTGCCGAGTGGTTGGCGTAATTCATCAAAGCCGTTGGTCATGACTCCTGGAGGTGCATAGCATTGATAACCGCCGCCAATGAAGGGTTCGGTCATCCAATCGTGATCAAAATAATCCCGTGGGTAGAGGGCTTCATCGCCGTAAATCATGGCAAGATTCTCGAGCACAGCTCGGCGGCGGGTTCCTGCTGGGCGGTCTGACCAGAACACGGCATCATCACCACCGATAAAGGCAACAAGGGCGGGGTGTTTATCATCAACACTCGAGGCATCCATGGCATGATCAAAAATCAGATCGTCAGGGTCTACGGCTTTTAAGGTTTGTGTACGCCAGAATGGTCGGTCATAAATCGCAAAACATTTAATTACACTGCCCATCTCGAGTCGTTGCATCAGTTTCATGCGTCGGCGCGGCAGAACTGGGTCAAAATCAATACGTTGGGCTTGATTGGGTGGGATGGCTAGAATCACATGCTTAGCACTGACATTAAAACCTTCAGCAATGACTCGCACACCGATATCTGAGTGCTCAATTTCGTAAGCTTGGGTATCCAAATGTACTCGAGTACCAAATTTATCGGCTAGACGCGTACAAATGGTTTGCATACCTTCGCGTAAACGCAGCGTATGATTCCCACCATCGAGGTCTATTAAATCTTCAAAACCACCCGCACTTCGCACACTGTACAATAAAAACAGCATCGAAAAATCTTTGGGTTCGATGGTGTACTCGGTACGAATGAGTTGATCAAATAAATGCCGTAAATATTCCGACTCGAGATTCTGGCGTTTCCATTCTTCAACACTCATCACATCGAGTTCCGAGGCATTAGGTGTTTCGGCTGGGTGTTCGACATTGACTTGATCCACTAACCATGAGATTTTTGCGGTGTACCACGCCCATTCAGCTTGGGTTAATTGATCCATGCTCGAGAGTGGCTGGGCACTTAAATCCATGCGCCCTGTTTCTTTTTGCGAGAAGGTGGTTAAACCCAATTCCTCGACTAAACGTGTAACTCGCCACATCTCCGGACCAAGCCATTGAGCGCCCATATCAAAAGCTGTGCCATCAGGCAAAACTTTTGTTAACAATCGCCCACCAACTCTGGGAGCAGCCTCGAGAATGATGACATCTAAACCAGCTTCGATCAGCTTATGGGCTGCGACCAAACCTGATATTCCCGCACCGACAATCACCGCGTCTGTGGTGATTTCTTGCGATGGCATACGTTTCACATCTCCTTAGAACTCGTTTGAGTTGCTCTATGATACGCGTTACTCTATAAAAACAGCAACCACCTCTGTAAATCCTACTCAAATTTTGATTTGACAACCATCATGCCTGATATGAATTAAGTACTTCCTGTTTTTGTTTGACTGTTCTGTGGTCAAACAAAAACCGACGAAAGGGAGTAAGGATGATGTATCTCACACGAAATTCCAGAGTTTTGGGCTTTTGGCAGAACGGCGGAATGCAGTTGTGAGATACTTGGTATCAGGCAATTGTTGCATGGTTTGCTAAAATCTTTGTAGATAATAAGATTACGTATTCAATACACCTTTGTAAATAGCTGCTAAAGGTTGCTGAAATTGGACACAAGGAATCTCGAGGGTATCATTTTCCTCGAGCACTTCATAACGCCAAGTATTGTCTGATAAACGCTTGTACACTTCGGCACGAACAGTGTCTTGTGCCAGTAAAACATAGGTTTGTAGCGTTGCAATCGTTCGGTAACGCAGTAATTTCTCGCCTCGGTCTACAGGTTCGGTACTATCTGATAAAACTTCGATGATACTGCATGGGTTTTGAAAAAACCGTCTTTCGGCTTTGTTTTCGTTGCAAGACACCATCACATCGGGGTAGTAGTAAACATCGCCGATTTGCAATTTCACATCGGAAGTGACAACTTTGCATTCAGTATTTTCACTGCTCTCTAAGAGTTTGGCGGCTAAACGCAAGGCAATTTGTGCGTGTTGTACAGTTCCACCTGCCATCATAAAAATACTACCATCTACAAATTCATGGCGCTGCAAAGCAGTTTCCTCAAAATGCAGGTACTCCTCAACACTTGCTTGCCGAATTTTATCTAAAGCACGTGGCATGACTGGTATCGTACATCAATTCTTCTCGAGGCTCGAGATGGGGTTATTTTTGAACCATTAAAACCTTGAAACCACGTTCTCGAGTAATCAGTTCTGCGTTACCCAGTTGCATCATGGCAGCTTCATAAGGCAAGAAGTGATTTGCCACTAACCAAATTTGGCTTCCTGCATGACTATGGCGTTTAGCAGCAGCAATAAACTCGAGGGCAACGTCGAGGCGAAGGTCACGTCCAACATGAAATGGTGGGTTCATGACAATCATATCAAAAGTGCTTTTGGCACCTAAGTTCGAGTCCACATCGGAGTGCAACACGGTGCCGCTCAGGTGATTAGCCGCCAAAGTATCGGTAGCACTTTGTACGCTAAGCACATCGTCCTCGAGCATGGTGACTATGGCACCTTCAAGGGCTAAGAACCCTGAAAGCACACCATACCCCGCACCAATGTCCAGAACTGTTTTGCCTGCGCCATTCGGTAAATGCTCGAGCAGCAAAGCACTGGCAGCATCGAGTTTACCCGAAGCAAATGTACCAGCGTGTGCCACAGCTTGTAATTGCTGTCCTCGAGCTTCGACCATAAATTTTTGTGGCTCGAGGGCTGCTGGTTTAGTCGTATTGGTTTTCTCGAGTTTGGCAACTCGAAAGCCTTTACCTCGAGCAATGATTTCGCCATCTCCAAAGAGTTTTATGGCTTCTTTGCAGTACCGATCAAAACCTTTGTCTTTGTCACCTGCTAAAAATGCAGTACCACCATCTTTGGTGGTCTGAAAGGCTTGAAGAATAATCTGCTGCACTCTGGCATTGCCACGTTCACCATTGAGAATCGCCACAGTGATATCCGCATTTTCCAGCGTTCCAATGGTTAATTTGGTTTTTGCTAGGCAAGAAATTGCAGCTGCACTCGAGTCGGTGGCGCTCACACTTAAACCTTTGGCTTGTAATGCCAATGCGACCGCGCCACCTCTGGCACTTACATCTGCAACAGAACCTGTTAATTTCAAATCCTCGAGTGTTTCCAGTAGTAACACTTGTGCGTATTCGAGGTACGGATAACCTGCAATACCTGCTTTGGTTAGTGCACCATTCTCAAGGGTTTTAGGTTCAAAATAAGTTGTCATAATGTACTCCGTAATTGACTTTGTAATTGCTCAAGAATTTTCAGAGCATCCAACGGGGTTAAACGAGCAATATCCAACTCGAGAATCTGAGCACTGGTTTGCATGGCAATATCTTCGGATTGTTGTTCTAAGGCTTGTAAAATACTGTTAGCTCGAGTGGTCACAGCGGGTGGTAAACCAGCCAGTTGTGCCACATGCACACCATAACTTTTACTCGCAGCCCCAGGCATAACTTGATGATAAAACCGCAATCCATTCTGGGCTTCTTCTTCGGCAGCCACATGTAAATTACTGATACCCGATAAGGTTGTCTCGAGCTTTGTTAATTCAAAGTAATGCGTGGCAAACAAAACAGCAGCCTTGGTTTGGGATAGAAATTCTATGGCTGCTTGGGCAATTGCCAGTCCGTCATAGGTACCTGTGCCGCGTCCAATTTCATCAAGAATCACAAGGCTGTTGGCAGTCACACCATGCAAAATATGGGCAAGTTCGCGCATTTCGACCATAAAAGTACTGGCACCACCTGCCAGATCATCCGAAGCTCCAATACGAGTAAAAATACGATCAAAAATTCGCAGTTGTGCGCTTTGGGCAGGCACAAAAGAACCAATTTGTGCCAACAAAACAACCAACGCCGTTTGGCGCAAAAACGTGCTTTTGCCACTCATATTCGGACCCGTAATGAGTTGGATTCGGCTCGAGTTAGACAGGGTAATATCATTAGGCACAAAATTGTCTAAGGTTGTTTCAACCACAGCATGACGAGCTTGTACCACCCTGACTTCACCTGACTCGAGGATGGTTGGTAAAACATACCCTCGGTTAGCTGCAATATCGGCAAGGTTTGCTAAGACATCCAAATCGGCAAGGGCACTGGAAAGCAGTTGTAAACGTTCAGTATGGTTCGTCAGTTGCGCTCGTAACTCGAGAAAAACGGTGTATTCTCTGGCTTGGGCGCGTTCTTCGGAATGCAGCACTTCACGTTCTTTTTCTCGTAAATCTTGGCGAGTAAAACGCATTCGGTCTTTCAGAGTAGCAACCGCTCGGTAATCATCTGGAACAAGGTGTTTATGGGCATTGGTGATCTCGAGGTAATAACCAAAAATATTATTAAAGCCAACTTTTAAGCTGTTAATACCAGTTCGCACCCGTTCTGAAGTCTCGAGATGAGCAATCCATGTTCTACCCTCAAGTGCTCTGGCACGGCATTCATCAAGTTCGGCATCGAAGCCATCGCGGATAAAACCGCCTTCGGTTAAACGCAGTGGCGGGGTTTCGATTAAGGCTGCTCGAATAATTTTGGCAGCGTTGGCAATCGGGTCTAAACGGGTTTGTAAATCGCGCAGCAACCTTGCATCCAAAGGTTCAAGTAAAACTTTTAATTCTGGTATTAACTCGAGGGTTCGTAACAAAGCATTAAAATCTCTGGCATTAGCCCGTTGCATTGCCACTCTGGTAGCAAGTCGCTCGAGGTCATGAGCATGATGCAAAGCCGCCCGAATACTTTTACGACTTTCGGAATCACGGTGCAAAACACTGACCGCCTCGAGCCGTTCAGCAATCAAATGAGCATCTAATAATGGTGCTCTCAACCAAGCTTTTAAGCGCCGTCGCCCAGGAGCTGTGCGAGTATCGTTTAATGCACCAAACAATGTGGCACTTTCAGGGGCTGTAGGCGATAACGGCGTAAAAACCTCGAGTGCTCGCAATGCCGCTTCATCTAAACGCATATGCGCTCCAGGGTCGTACCGTTGCACCCGCCGCACTGCTGGCAAATTGGTATGCTCGAGGACTTTACTGGCATAAGCCAGCACTGCCCCACAAACCCGTTGCAAAGCCGTGGTCTCGAGCATTGTAGGCGCAGAACCAAATTGTACTGTCAAAGCAGCAATGGCATCGGACAAAGCAAAACTGGCACTTGAACGCATAATTGGGAATCTGGCATTAAATTCCTGCATAAACGTAGCATTGTCCTCGAGTTCAGGAGCCAGTAAAACCTCGGCTGGTCGGTACCGCGATAATTCATCGTATAATGCCCCTCGGCTTGAAACTTGGCAACAGCGAAATTCACCAGTACTCACATCGAGTAATGCCAGCGCGTACCCATCACCAGAAGCAACACTGGCAAGAAAATTTTCTTCACCCCGTAAAATATCCTCGAGCGCCACTGTGCCAGGAGTAATAATTTGTGTCACAGCCCGTTCGACCAAACCTTTGGCTGTACTTGGGTCTTCAACTTGTTCTGCCACTGCAATACGCTGCCCAAGTTTGAGTAAACGCTCGATATGGGTTTCGGCAGCTCTGACAGGAATACCTGCCATTGGCGTGGAAAAATCCTTAGATTGCTTATGGGTTAAAGTGATATTGAGTAACCTCGAGAGGCGTTCGGCATCCTCACCAAAAGCTTCAAAAAAATCACCCACCTGAAATAACAACACATACTCTGCGTACTGATCACGCAACCGCACATACTGCTCGAGCAGTGGCGGCAAAATACCTGAACCTGTTCCCTTCAACGACATCAGGCGATTATGACAGGTTTTCTTGAGGATAGGTTAGCTTGCCTGAGGTTTTTTTGCCATTGGTAACATATTGTTAATTAAACCAACACCACTAAAAATAATTGCACACGCCAAAACTTTCTCGAGGGTAATACTTTCTCCCAGAAAAATTCGACTCCAAATCATGCCAAAAATTGGCACAATCAACGTGACCGTACTAGCTTGCACCGCGCCAACATCGAGAATTAAACGAAAATACAAAATATACGCCACCGCTGTACAGATCAATGCCAAAGCCACCACACAAAGCACCACTCGCAAATCTGGCACAGCTCGAGGTAAATCGAAGGGCAATGCAAAAGCCAAAACCACACTCGAAGCAATTTGCGAACCCACCGCTGCTCCAAGCGGTGCACCTGCTAAAAACGTTTTAGCAAGATTGCTCGCTAAACCATAAAAAAATGTGGCTGTCAGCATTGCCAGAATACTTAACGTGGTTTGTAAACTTGGCTCGAGTGGCGACCAACCCACCAGCACAGCCACACCTACAATACCAAGCAGTAAACCCAACCCTCGAGACAACGTAAACTGCCCTTTGAAAAACACCATACCAACTACCACACTCCACATTGGCGTTGTCGCATTGAGAATTGCCGCCATCGAAGCAGTTAATTTTAATTGAGCAAAAGCAATCAAAGCAAAAGGCAAACCGCTATTTAACACACCAACAATGCCATACCAACGCCAACGATGAACCTCGAGATTAGCTTTAGAAAACACAGCAAAAACCAGTAAAGCCAACCCAGCCAGCAAAACTCGAGTTTCGGCTGTCCAGATAGCGCCTAACACAGGCGCAATGATTCGATAAAAAATAAAACTTGCGCCCCAAATAGCCGATAACAACAACAAGCGCAACCAATCAGCTTGTTTCATAAAAACAACCCACTTTGTACAGGTGAACGTTCATGCTCAAGCAACCAGCGTTTGCGCTCCAAACCACCCGCGTACCCTGTTAAATTGCCATTCGAGCCAATCACTCGATGACACGGCAAGACCAAACTAATCGGATTTAAACCATTGGTCATGCCAACCGCTCGTACCGCCGCAGGCTGACCAATAAACCGTGCTAACTCGAGATAACTCCACGTTTGCCCAATTGGAATTTGTAACAAACCCTGCCAAACAGCTTGCTGAAATACTGTGCCACCCGTATCCGTGGGGATACCATGCAAAGCCTCGAGCTGCCCAGCGAAATAATCTGCCACCATTTGCGTCCACGGCAAAACCCGAGGTCGTAATGTAAACCCACCAAAGCGTTTCTCGAGCAATAACTTAATCCGTGCTGAGTTATCCGCAAAATCCAGTAACACCACAGCTTTTTCGTGCGCGACAAGCTGCACCACACCCAATGGCGTCTCGAGCGAATCCGTCAGTAATTCCATAAACCCATTCTGACCTTTTTATACCACCAATACCATCCAGAACTTGTTAGGCAATTCGCACCGAGTTTGCTACACTAACCCCCATGAAACTAATCGTCGTGATCGTCCAAGACACCGACGCAAACGCCCTCATCAAAGCGTTAAGCAAAGAACGGCTCGAGGTCACCAAACTTGCCAGCACAGGCGGCTTCCTACGCGAAGGCAACACCACCCTCTTAATCGGCGTTGAAGAAGAACGCCTCGAGACTGTCAAAACCATTGTTAAAGAAACTTGCCGCTCGAGAAAACGCCTTGTCATGCCCACCGCACCCGTCGCTGAGCAACCCGAACCACTGCTCTCCGAACCAGTCGAAGTACCCGTGGGAGGCGCTATTGCCTTTGTGGTCAACATCGAAGAAACATTTAAAGTCTAAACTCGAGCCAAAAACGCGGGCTTTCGCTCATATCTGGCTTCTTGACCCTAACAGCGGCATCTCACAGTCTTGGGGCGCTTGAACCTTTTTTGTTTGGAAAACGACAGGGCAAACCGAACAACCCTCTCCCGCACTTTTTGGCGACACAATAGATCGAGAAAAGCTCGTGGAAAATAGATAAATACGTTTTGGCAAGGGAGGGGACAAGCCCCAACATTGGCATGTAGGGGCGACCCTTGTGGTCGCCCTGCCCAAGTATTCTCGTGGAAAATGTAACCGTAGAACGAGCCATGCTTTGCCCCAAATTAGGCTCGAGCCGCTTCAATCTCGAGTTTTCTGGCAGCAATAATTTTTTCGGTGTTGCTATTTGGCACATCTGCATAATGATCAAATTTGAGGCTGTACACGCCGCGTCCACCTGTTAAACTTTGCAAATCAGGACTGTAATTTTGCACTTCAACGAGGGGAACAAAAGCACTGATGGTGGTGACTGCACCATCAGGATCCATACCTTGAACTCGAGCACGACGGGTGTTTAAATCTCCAAGTATTTCGCCTGTGAATCGTTCTGGTACCCGAACCTTTATCAGCATGATCGGCTCGAGTAAAACGGGTTTGGCTTTTTCCATAGCCGCACGAAATGCCAGAATCCCCGCTTGTTTGAATGCCATGTCCGAGGAGTCCACATCGTGGTACGTACCTTCGTAGACAACAGCTTTGATGTTCTGAACTAAAAACCCACCGAGTACGCCATGATGTCTGGCTTCTTCGACACCTTTTTCAACACTGGGAATGTATTTGGTGGGAATGGTGCCACCCACCACTTCGGAAGTGAACATAAAATCTTCTAAACTTGGCTCGAGCCGCAACCAACAATCGCCGTATTGCCCATGTCCACCACTTTGTTTTTTGTGTTTACCTTGAGCACTGGCAGTGCCACGCACGGTTTCACGATACGCAATTTTAGGTGTGCTTGCCAGCACATTGACTCCCATAATGCCAAGTTTTTCGACTGCCACCTCGAGATGGGTATGCCCCATGCCCTCGAGTACACTTTCGGCAGTTTCGGTATTGCGAACCAAATGCAGTGTGGGGTCTTCCTCGAGTAATTTACCAATGGCATTGCCGAGTTTGTCCTCGTCAGCTCGAGAAGCTGCATGAATGGCAATGCTGGTGATCGGTTCGGGTAACTCGAGTTGACCAAAATCAATTGGGTTATGAGGATCACAGATGGTATCACCTGTATGCAAATCAGGGATTTTGGTAATCGCCCCAATCATACCTGCTTCGAGTGCAGGCACTTCTTTTAAATCTTTACCAACCAAAGTGTAAACATGAGCGGGCTTAAAATCCTTATCGGTGTGGGAATTATGCACAGTGTCACCTGCGTGTAAAACCCCGCTCCAGACACGCACATAGGCAACCTTACCCACAAAAGGGTCGATTGCCACCCGCCACACGCGAGCTGATAACGACGCAGACAGACTGCATTCACGCTCCGAGCCATCAGTACCAATCACAGGGCGGCGTTCTTCGGGGGCGCGTAAGCAACCACGCATCAGATCAAGCAGCGGTTCGATACCAACCACACCCGTACCAGACACAGGAATCACAGGAAAAATTTCGGCATGATGCACCGCATCTAAAAAAGCTTGTTGCAAAACAGCATCCTCGATGGGTTCATCGGCTAAGTACAACTCGAGCAATGCCTCATTGGTTTCAACGATTGCCTCGAGCAACTTAGTGCGTTGCGCCCGAGCCGACTCTGCCAATGCTTCGGGAATAGAACTCACCTCGAGTTTATTGTTCTGGTAGACATACGCTTTATCGGATAGTAAATCGATCACCCCACGGAAATTGCTTTCCGTACCAATTGGAATAAAAACTGCCACAGCATGCGGTGAAAGCGTATCTTGCACACTGGCAAGCGCTCCAAAAAAACTGGCATGCTCACGATCTAATTTAGTAATTGCAACCACTCGAGGTAAACCAAATTCCTCGGCAGTATTCCAAACACGTTCTGTACCAACTGCCACACCTGCTGTGGCATTGACCACCACCAAGGCACTATCAGCAGCCCGCAATGCCCCGCGAATCTCACCGACAAAATCGGCATACCCAGGGGTATCCAACAAATTAAAATGCGTATCCTGCCAAACCACATTCAGCACACTGGTGGCAATACTCATGCCACGGCGTTTCTCGGCTTCAGAAAAATCTGAGGCACTCGAGCCATCCTCGACCCGACCCAAACGATCCTTAGCACCACTTTTATACAGTAACGCCTCGACCAAACTTGTTTTCCCAGCCGCATTATGACCAACCACTGCCACATTTCTGACGCGCATAACCACCTCACTCGGTAATCAGGGCTTAGAAGCGAACAACGCCATCGGTACTATGGATGGTAAAAGTCTACACCTTCGAGCGAAGCGAGGTGATAAAAAGATAAAGAGAGTTCAGGGTAAAGACTTTTGCAGAAACTAGAAGAATTAAATCGTATTGAGCGAAGTAAACTGCAATCCCGAGATACCTTGACAATTTGATAGGCTATTTGTAAGGTTTTGCCATGAAATCTGAACCAAAATCCATACCTATGACACCAGTAAAAAAACCATTCCAAGGTATGAAACCTTTGGTTTTATCGCCACGTCCACAATTTACGGTCAATATTACGGCTGCTATTCGTAAGTTACGTGACCAATGAATATTTCGCGGCATTACATCATTGACTCGAGTATTGCTTTATATGGTGCATTGCCAATTGAAATGTTTCCTGATCAAGAACAAAATAAGGTCAGAGCAGCCACCGCGTTTCTCAGTCGCGCTACTTTTCATGGTGCAGAATTACACGTTCCAGTCAGTTTCTTTTCAGAAATCATGAATTTGGTCTATCAAGAATTTATTCAAACCCAACAATTGAGTCTCGAGGAGGGTCAGTTGTTATTGGACATGATTTTTTCAACAACATGGGAATTTCACTTTCCTGTTTTCCGCACTGTTTTTGATATTCAGCATCGTTTAGCATCACGCCCAACTGTTACCGATGCCGAGTTTTTATCGCTTGCAATGGATTTAGGTTATCCAATACTGACAACCGACCCTGAACTATTGTTAGAAGTCCAAAAAAACATTCCTGAAATAGCAACCCAACTTATCACCGAGCATATTTGGGCAAGCAGCGGCGCACTCGAGGAATTTCCACCAACAGATGAAGGATGAGCTAAAACTCGTAAACTTCGGGTTTGAAACCCAATTGATTGATATAGGCTGTGTATTCATCTGGCTCGAGTGGACGATTCTTCCCAGCCAGTGCCACAAAAAAGGCTTCCATGACGTTATTACCAAAGTTTCGTCCATTGATTTTTGGTGTGGTTGCAATCAAGCGTTTTAAGCCAGCCGCTTTGAACGCTGCCATATCCGATTCGGTAATGGTTTGGGTCAGCACTGTTTTACCTGTTAATTTCTCAGGCATGTAACGTTTCACATAATGCGTATCGCCTGCGATTACTTCTGCCCAATCGTAATACTTGGTACGCCAATCTCGGATACTGGTTTCTTGTTTTTCGCCTGTTGGATAAAACCATTCAAACGGCAAATTCGTCACAATCGGCAAGACAATACTGGCAGTTCGCTCGAGTGCCGCTTCGGATTTAATTGGGATATCAAGACCAATACCATACACAACATCGCCAAAAACCATATCTGCGCCAGCTCGAGCCAGTGCTTGCGCCATACCAAAACGATCCACGGCACTGACCATCAGTGTTTTACGACCCCGCCATTGCACCACAGACTCGAGTTCAGTTACTGCAATTCGCTCGAGGGTATGTTTTAAACCACCACCATCTACAATCGGTGTGATTTTGGCGTTACTGGCTAGTTTGATAATGTCCTTGAAGCTATATCGTTTATTACCAGCCACAATATGTAAATCGGTACCACCCAAACCAAAAGCTGCGACTTTGCCATCTAAATCGCGCAGCATTTGCGCTGCGCCGGCCATACTGCCATCAGTACCAATACGCTCGAGAATAAATTGTTGCCCTAGCACTTCGAGTTCGGCAGTGGCGTTGCGTTTGCTCGAGCCGAGTGAAACGCTAACAATTCGTTTAGGGGAAGTCATGGCAGCTGATTGTAACAGGAAAAAAAGGCAGAAAGCAGTTTTAACCAGAAAATACTAACCGATGAACGATACGATGTTTAGGAATTTAAGCGTTATTCACACAGGGAGGCACATGCTCATACAACAATTACTCAAAGAAGCTAAAAACCCCAACACCAGCCCAGAACGCCTTTCTCAGTTAGGACTACTCGAAATAGAAGTAGCTCGAGCAGTGGCAAAGAATATCAATACACCTTCTGAAACCCTAAAAACTCTTAGCTCGAGTAAAGATGATACGACCAGAAAATACGTGGCTGGCAATCCAAACACACCACTCGAGGTTTTTAGTAAGTTAGCAATGCAATTTCCCAAAGAAGTGCTGAATAACCCATTGCTACCAATTTTATTGATGTCCGATGCGAATTTTCTCGAGCAATTCCCAAGTGCCAGTTTGAAAAACATGCTTAAACGACCCGAGATGCCCGTAGAATTTATTGAATGGGCAGCGCAAAACGCAGATTGGAAAGTTTGTGAAGGAATTTTACAGAATGAAAAGGCGACTTTGAGTGCTTTGCACAGTCTCGAGCAACGTTTTTCAGATCAGGTAACAAAAATTCAAACACATCTAGCATTTTCAAACTCAATAGTTGCACCAGTTTGGACAACCCAAGCACTGATAGAGGATGTCTTAGCAAAACGTGCGACTTATTCTCTGCCTGATGGAAGATTACGTCAAATTGGTTGGTTTTCTCGAGATGAAAACAGCAAAGCTATTTTACCTCTTTTAACCTATGCCAAGTGCGAAATTGCTAGTGATCCAAATACACCAATTGCTACATTACAAACTTTGGCTCGAGATATGTATGATGATGTACAAATTTGTGTGGCAAGTAACCCTAATACACCAATTGAGGTTTTGCAAGAATTAACTTTAGCAAGTGATACGGTACGGTTGAGTTTAGCAAAAAATCGTTCAGCACCTATTCAATTGTTACAAGTTCTAGCAAATGATTCCTCACCAGATGTTCGGCGTGCTGT
This sequence comes from Deinococcales bacterium, assembly GCA_013298595.1. Taxonomy (GTDB): domain Bacteria; phylum Deinococcota; class Deinococci; order Deinococcales; family JAAFIG01; genus JAAFIG01. The sequence continues at coordinate 106,685 of JAAFIG010000006.1, forward strand.
CACGGAAAATCCGATTTCTCCAATCGAATTGCGAGCAAGTATTCTTGATGGTGTAGGTGTTAAAGACCATATTGAAAACTCGATTAAAACACTAATTGCTTTTGCCTTAAGTCCTTTTCTGCGTTCCAGATGGGTGGCAGCAGGTAATCCTAAAACACCAAGTGAGATTTTGCATTTATTAGCAACTGATACCAATTCTGATACGCGTAGGCTGGTTGCGAATAATAATGCTACTGCTCCTGACACACTAAAGCTGTTGGTTGCACCAAGCGAAGATAATCATATTCGGACTTGTGCTGTTACAAATCCGAATATACCAATTGAAATTTTGCAACAAATGATTCGTGAACAAAGTTTTGCTTTAGACGTTGCTTACCATTCCGACATTCCAATTAGTATTTTGCAAGTATTAGCAACAAATACCGATGCTCGTGTTCGTACAAATGTGGCTAAGAACCCTAGTACCTCAGTAGAAACGCTTTGTTTCATGTATGAAAAAGAATCTGATTTAGGGGTAATTGGCACTATTGCATTAAATCCAAATACGCCAATCGAAATACTCGAGAAAATCTTTGTCAATCATGTAAATCTTCATCCAGAACTCGCGCAAAATCCAAGTGCGTCAAGTGAACTGCTTATCAAGTTGGCACAAGGCAAGGGTTTACATATTCGTAATCTGGTCAGCTTGCATCCTGCTACACCAGCTGAAGTTTTATTTCATATTGTCAGTAGAACAAATTCTATTGGTCGGGCATATATTGCACAAAATCCAAAGGCACCTATCCAATTGCTGTCTCAATTAGCTGAAGATGAATCTTATGGTGTTCGAGCAGCAGTGGCACAAAATCCTAACACAACCACCCAATCGCTATCGCAACTTGCAGAAGACGAACACGAAAAAGTACGACAATACGTTGCTAAAAACATGCTCACTCCAATCTCTACTTTAGAAAAATTAGCAACTGATAGCATCGTAGAAATTCGTCAAGCAGTTGCTAAAAACCCTAGCACTCCAACTGCTTTATTAGCTATTTTAGCCCAAGATGCCAAAGTTGAAGTCCGTTGGTATGTTGCAATTCATACCAATACAGCTATTGAAACACTGCAATTACTGGCTCGAGATAAAGTAGCGATAAGTTCATGGATTGTAAAACACCCCAAAGCTCCTATTGAAGCCCTGATACAAGTTGACAGTTCCACTCGAGTACCACTCGAGACATTACAGCAATTAGCTTTGGAGAAAAGCAAGTGGATTCGGGCTGGTGTAGCTAAAAACGTTCACACTCCAATGGCATTATTGCAACAATTGCTAACGGATAAAGATGCTGATGTTCGACTCGAGATTGCCCTGAATCGCAATTCACCTTTAGAAATCCTGAGCACACTAGCAAAAGATACGAATTGGGAAATCCGTGTCGGTGTTGCTGGAAACGAGAATGCCAGTTCAGACTTGCTCATGCTAATGGCATCAGACGAAAATCTAAAAGTTCGACTCGAAGTTGCAAAAAACACGCAAACGCCTTTTGTTGCATTGCAAATACTCGCAATAGATAAGGATTCCAAAATTCAAGAAACAGCATTACAAAATTATGCGTTATCTCGAGAACAACGTTCGCAGTTACTCCACAACGCAAACTTGGATTTTGCAGTCGAACTCGAGAAATTGCTTGGTTCAATCAGTAAATCCGAGGAAGGGTTAGTGGCTTATTTGCATCCACAAGCACCAACTCCCATATTGGCGAAAGCAGGACGACATGATGACCCACTGATTCGGGCAGCTGTTGCACTACACCCAAAAACACCAGAGAACACCTTGAAAGTGCTCTGCCAAGACGGCGATGCTCGAGTTCGCGCCACTGCTCTGGCTCGAATGAAAGACACACCATGACCCCATCAGAACTCAAATCCACTTTGGATCGTTTTGTGATGGCTTCTTTGCGTCATTCGATTATGATTTGGGGTGCACCTGGCATTGGCAAAAGCAGTATTGTTGCCCAAGTTGCTCAAACTCACAACCTCGAGTTTACGGATTTACGCCTCTCACAACTTGCGCCGACTGATTTGCGTGGGTTGCCTGTGCCTGAAAATGGAGTCTCGAGGTGGTTTCCGCCAATTTTTTTGCCTCGAGCAGGACGTGGAATTCTTTTTTTGGATGAGTTGAACATGGCTCCTCCTGCTTTGCAAGGCGTTGCTCAACAACTGATTTTGGATCGTAAGGTCGGGGAGTACATCGTGCCTGAAGGCTGGTTTATCTGGGCGGCTGGCAATCGCAAAGAAGACCGTGCCAGTGTTTTTGATATGCCCGCGCCGTTGGCGAATCGTTTTGTGCATTTTGAAGTTGAACCTGATTTTGATGCGTTTAAGTTCTACGCTTTTGAACGCGGTATCCACGAGCAGATTCTTGGTTTTTTGTCGTTTCGCCCGACCCTTTTGCATCGCATGGATGATGACCGTCCCGCTTGGGCAAGTCCGCGTTCGTGGGAGATTGCCAGCAGTTTGCACAGCACAGGCTTGGAGATTGGTTCAGCCGTTGGCGCTCCTGCGGCTGCTGAGTTTTACGCTTTTCTCGAGGTTTACGCGGTACTGCCAAGCATCGAGCCGATTCTAGCGGGCAGCAGCACCGCCAATTTTCCGACTGAACCGAGCGCTCAGTTTGCGATTACCACCGCCCTTGCGACTCGAGCCAAAACCGCTAAAGAGGCTGTGGCAGCCTTTCGTTGGGTGGCAAGGGGAGCGCCGAGGGATTGGTTGGCGCTGATGGCGAATGATTTGCGGGTGCAAATGCAATCCAAAGGACAAGTTGGTGCATTCGCACAATTGCTGATGCAGGACAAAGAATTACGTGAGGCGACTCAGGCGTTTCAGGCGCTTTTAAACCTATGAACCTCGAGCCAGATGATGCTAAACGCCTCAGTGCGAGTTTGTTTCGCCTGACCAGTGCTGCGCCGTTTTTTGCTGCTTTAGCACGGTACGCTCGGCTTGAGAGCAGTTTGGAAATTCCCACGGCTGCGACAGATGGTATCAGTATTTTTTGGAATCCAGATTTTCTGCGTTCACTTTCTAAACTCGAGCGTGATGCTGTTTTGCTGCATGAGGTACTGCATTGTGCTTTGTCGCACATCACCCGCCGAGGTATGCGCGAAGCTAGACTCTGGAACATTGCTTGCGATATTGTGGTCAATGGCATGATTGCTGCAGAAGGTAAGTTTACCTTGCCCAAAGGTCATATCCGATTGCCTGATCTCGAGCATTTGGCAGTTGAAGAAGTTTATGCATTATTAGAAAAGCAAATACCGATACTTGAGTTGCCAATGCTAGATTTGCTCGAGATTGCTCCAAGCGATTGCCAAGGCGATAAGTCTGGTGATAGCAAGGGCGAAAAAGACCGTGATGAACAGGGCAACAATGACTCAGAAGGCAACCCAGATGGCAAAAGCAAAAAAGCCCCGATGGGTTTGACTCCAGCTCAAAAAACTCGTCTCGAGCAGCATTGGCACGACGCAATGCGTCGTGCCGAAATGACTTGCCGTAACCAAGGGACAATGCCACTCGGGATGCAGCGTGAATTGGCTCGGCTGGGGCGTTCACAACTGAATTGGCAGGCTTTGCTGGCGAGGTTCTTGATTCGCACCCCAACGGATTTCTTGGGTTTTGATCGGCGTTTCCTGCACCAAAAATTGTATCTCGAGGCACTTGAAGGCGAAAGTGTCCAGACGTATGTTTGCATAGACACAAGCGGTTCAATTAGCAATAAAGAAATGAATCTGCTGTTTACCGAAGTCCAAGCTGTACTACGGGCGTACCCGCAAGTCAAATGCGAATTATTTTTTGCTGATGCAGATTTATATGGCGGGTTTAAAATTCAAGCTCGAGATAAAATGCCAATGCCTCAAGGTGGTGGTGGTACCGATTTCAGACCTTTTTTTACTCAACTCGAGCAGCAGCGTTTGCAGTTGGAAGCGGTTGCCATTTACTTAACCGATGGTTTTGGCTCATTTCCACAAAAAAAGCCGCGTTTGCCTGTGCTATGGGTGGTAGTACCTGGTGGTCTCGAGTCTAGTGCTTTTCCGTTTGGTACAGTCATTCGGATGGTATAAAAAAGACGAAAGCTAAATGCTTTCGTCCTTAAAAATATCTTTTTATGCAATCCGAAAATTTTCTTTTTCAGTGTGTGCATTTGCAGCAGTCGAACCTCGAGTTAACATCAACTTGAACTCGTGTGGACTGGTGGCTGTGGACAGGGCTTCCTCGTAAGAAATCAGCCCACCATTGTATAAATCGACTAAATGCTGGTCAAAGGTTCGCATACCACGCATATTATCCTCGAGCATGGCATCTTTAATGAGTGGGGTTTTGGTTTCATCTTTGATGTAATCGCGGATCAGTGGGGTGTTAATCATCACCTCGAGCGCTAATACCCGCCCTGAGCCATCTGCTCGAGGCAGTAAACGCTGTGACAGCACACCGACGAGGGATTCGGCAAAGAGAATACGAATTTGGTCGCGTTCGTGTGGTGGGAAGAAGTCAATGATACGGTTGACGGTACGGACAGCATCTTGGGTGTGTAAGGTGCTGAGCACCAAGTGACCTGTTTGAGCGGCAGTAATGGCAGCTTCGACGGTTTCTTTGTCACGCATTTCGCCAATCATAATGACATCGGGGTCTTGACGCATGGCGTACTTGAGAGCGCTTTTGAAATCGGAGGTATCCGAACCAACTTCGCGTTGCACAACTAGGCTGCGTTGGTTGCGATGCAGGTATTCGATTGGGTCTTCGATGGTGATGATGTTATGGGCGTAAGTACGGTTGATTTGGTCTATGAGGGCTGCCATGGTGGTGCTTTTGCCTGAACCTGTTGGACCTGTGGTGAGAATAATACCGCGTTCTTTACCACAGAAATCTTCCATTAAATTTCCAGGTAAACCCAGTGATTCAAAACTGGCAATCGCATCTGGAATAACACGCATAACCAAACCAATACTGCCGCGCTGACGGAAAATGTTGCAACGGAAACGTGCCACATTTGGTACAAGATACGCAAAATCGAGTTCGTGACGATACTCAAATTCTTCCCATTGCTCGGCTGTTAAGAGGGTACGTCCAATAATTTTGGTTTGATCTGGTTTTAGGGCTTCAGTGTGAAATGCAATCAATGTGCCATGCACCCGACCCATTGGTGGTGAACCGACTTGCAAATGCACGTCTGAAACGCCTCGTGCTACCATCGTCCGCAGCAAATCTACAATTGTTAAGGTTTGCGCCATATCCGTCTCCTTGCTTAGTACTTACACTGTACACCTAAAAATGCTTAGACTTCAGGTTTTAATAACACATTACCACCTGCACGTAAATCAAAACGAGTCAACGCATTGTTGGAAAACAAGGCGTACGCCCCCAAATTAGGGGCACTGATCGCTTCAAAAATAAATTCTCGACCACCTTCGTCACGCATTCGCACTTTTTTAATTGGGTTGCCATGTTGCCGATCCCAAGCTCGTAAAATCACATCATCCACACAGACCTGCATACCTGTCATTTCTCGAGATAAACCAATCACCAATCTTGCCACTCGAGCTTTGCGTTTTTTCATCTCAAGTAAACCCATGCTAGAAAGTCGGACTAAGGTTTTTTGCACTGCCTCAAGTGGTTGGCTGGTGGCTTGCGAGAGCGTCACTACAGTGCGTTCGCCATCTATCAGTTGCACAATGGCAAATTCATCTGCTGACATGGTTAGGGCGCTGACTCGTTGAATATCAAGGATTCTTGGCGCATCGAGTTCCTCGGGTAAAGGAATTTGTTTTTCGATAGTACTTGTACCGTCGTCTAAACTACGAATCACTTCGAGCATCAGGTTGTCAAAGGCTTGATCTATGGTTTTTTTCGCTGGCATTTTTGAGGGTTGAAATTCAAAATTGCCGCGTTCATCTTTGAGCATGGCTCGCAGTGCATCAGCATCCAATGTTGTCCCAAAGGAAACATGGGTTATTCGCCCAGTTTCAAAGAAAACCCGTCCTTCTCGTTCCGAAGGGTGATAAATTTGCAAGCACCCTTTCGATTGATTCTGCGAAAGTAACTGCAATAAATCCAGTAAATTAAAAACACCTAATGAGCCGCGCACATTGTAATTGTACAACCAAGATTGTCAAACGGGCGTAAATAACACACCTTGCTCGAGTAACACGAGGATTTTCTTGTCCAAATTGGCTATTGCACGGGTTTTTGGGTTCTCGAGGGCAGGGTGAGGGGCGGCTAAGGCATACACTTCGATACTAAATTGCCGATGGGTCATTGTGTGCGAAACATTGCCGAGATACACAGTTTTTTGATTTTTAGCCGTTTTAACCAAAACGGCTAATGCCGCTTCTGGGGTGGTGGTGATTGACTCGAGCGGCACACCGTACAAACCACCAAGTAACCCTTTTTTGGGTCGCTCGAGAAGTAAAACCCGTCCTTGCCAATGCCAAATCAGGGCAACAGCATCTATGGCAGTTATGGTAGCTCGAGGTTTCGGAGCAGGGACATGACTTGTTGTGCCTGATAAGTTGGCTTGACAGTGCATGGCAACTGGGCACTCAAGGCAACGTGGTTTTTTGCTACAAATAGTTGCGCCAAGTTCAATCAGGGCTTCGTTCCAAGCCCCTGCACGGTTATGCTCGAGGTAAGTTGTGGCTGTTGCCCATAACCAATCTTCATTTGGCTTTGCATTGTTCTCAAGCCGTGACAAAACCCGTCGGATATTGCCATCCACAGTCGCCACTGCCTCGTTACGGGTCAGACTGGCAATAGCTGCGGCTGTGTAACGCCCAACCCCTGGTAAGGCAAGCCATGCGTCAGCAGAATTGGGAATTCCTTGTGTTGCCATTTGCCCAGCTGCTTGGTGTAAATTCCGCGCTCGAGCGTAATAGCCAGCACCTTCCCAAAGCTTTAGCACCACCTCCAAAGGTGCAGCCGCTAAATCCTGCATTGTTGGAAAAGCCTCAAGAAAAGTTTGAAAATACACAGATGCCCGAGATACCTGCGTTTGTTGCAATAAAATCTCGGATAACCAAACCACATACGCATCTCGAGTACCTGCTAAAGAACCACGCCACGGTAAAATTCGGGCATTATTGTCGTACCACTCGAGTAAACGCTGATGCAAAGCAGCCATTCGATGTTTTGATGAATCAGGATTGTCAAAAAAATCAGTCAGTATCGTTTTGCCTTCATCCTTCATCCTGTCATCCATTCTCAAAACACCACTGTTTTATTCTGATAGACCAACACCCGATCCTCGAGATGCGCCTTGACTGCTCGTGCCAGCACGGCTCGTTCAATATCACGCCCGACTCGAGTTAAAGCTTTGACATCATCTCGGTGTGTGACCCTCGCCACATCTTGTTCGATGATCGGACCGCCATCAAGTTCGGCTGTTACGTAATGAGCGGTTGCGCCAATAATTTTCACACCGCGCTGAAACGCACTTTTATACGGATTTGCCCCAATAAAAGCAGGTAAGAAACTATGGTGAATGTTAATCACAGGTACTGCTAATTGCTCGAGAAAATCGGCTGATAAAATCTGCATATACCGAGCTAAAACCACAAAATCGGCTTGACCACGTAGCAACTCGAGAATTTGGCTTTCTGAAACGCGTTTATCCTCACCTTTTTGCGAAGCCACAAGATGATACGGAATATCAAAAGCTTTGACATCTACCTCGAGATCGGTGTGGTTACTAATGACCATGGGGATGTCACAATCAAATTCGCCTCGACGCACCCGCCACAGTAAATCCATCAAACAATGATCGTATTTACTACATAAAATTGCCATGCGTTTAGGTTCGTTGGCATAAGACAAACTCCACTCCATTGTAAAAGGCGTTGCCACAACCTCCTGAAAGGCTTTCTCAAATTGCGCCCTAGGCACATCTAAACCCTCGAGTGAGAATTCTTGACGCATAAAAAAACGTCCACCTTCAGGGTCGGTACTATGCTGATCTGAAGACATGATATTGGCATTATGATTAAATAAAAATTGCGATACTGCCGCAACAATCCCGCGTTTGTCAGGGCAACTAATCAGCAACCGTGCAGTGTTTGGGCGACTCGGAATTTTAGGTAAAGGAAGGTCAGACATCGGCGCACATTGTAACGGACAAAAAGCAAAGGGCAAAGCCATAGATGCTTTGCCTCAGAATAAGCGTAGCGGCGGGGCTTGCCTCGCCTTCTCGCATAGAAGCCCAAAGCTGTTAGCATGCACGTATGAACTCGAGGCTTTCGGTATTGCGTGGTTTGCATTTGGCTCATACTTTTTTGACAACATTACCGTTTCCTCATGTCGGTGAAGTTCGGGATGGGGAGTTTCGGTATGCCAGTGGTTTTTACCCAGCAGTGGGTTGGACACTTGGTATTTTATTGTGTTTAACGCATTGGTTGGTCTCGGGTTTGCCCAGCACAGTTGGCGCAGCGTTATTATTGGCTGTTTGGCTTGGTTTAACGGGAATGCTGCATTTTGATGGTTTAGTGGATTGTGGTGATGCGTTACTGGCAGCTAAGCCCCCCGAGAAACGACTCGAGATTCTTTCGGATGTTCATATGGGTGCGTTTGGTTTAGCAGTTGGTGCCGTGCATATTTTACTGAAATGGAGCGCAATCTCGAGTTTAACCGTGTGGTTACCGTTGCTACTGGCACCAGTGTTAGCTCGAGCGGCACTTCTAATTCCGATGAATGTTTTTCCGAGTGCTCGAGCCGAAAGCTTAGGGGCAAAATCTCGAGAAGGCAATTGGAGTGTTGGTTTTCTGATTGCCTTACCCGCTGTTTTGCTTGCCCCACAACTCGCCTTAGTTGCAGTACTGACCGCGCTTGGCGTAGCTTGGTTTGCCTCGAGCCGCTTAAACGGTGGTATTAGCGGTGATGTGTACGGTGCAATTGTAGAAATTTGTGAGGTCGCAATTATTATTGCTGCTTTAACTCGGGGTTAAATCAATTGGTTCGGGTACTCGAACCACTAATCCGAACACCTTTTTGTTCAATCACACCAAATTCGGCTTCGTAACGCTGAATATTCTCGGCGAGTGCTTGCAAAACAGCTTTGGCATGTTGCGGGCTGGTCATCAGCCTCGAGACGACCAAAGCAGGTTGGCTTGGTACTGTGAAAACAAAATCTAAAATAAATTCGTGTGGTGTGTGCGAAATCAAGGCAAAATTGGTGTATTTACCCTGGGCAATTTCTGGGGTGATCTCGAGGTGCAAATCTTCATTCATGTATATAGTCTACTCGAGGCAAAGTTGAGTTCCAAATAATGCTTTGGGTTGATGCTCAAATGTCAATACTTTATACCGATGCAAGACATCCTTAAACTGCTAAACTATTTTTATGGCAACAATTCACGTTCCAACAACCACTCGTCAGGCTTTTGCTGGTTGGTTACTCGGCGTTTTTGGTTGGAAAGCCATTCTCGAGCCACCAAAAGACAAAAAATACGTTTTAGTTGGCTATGCCCATACCAGCAACTTAGATTTCTTTCCAGCCATCGCTTGGATTTGGGCAACAGGTTTACGCGCCAGTTGGGTTGGTAAAGCCCAATTATTTAAAGGCTTAATGAAACCAATCATGACTTGGTTAGGTGGTATTCCTGTAGACCGCGACAAAAGCCGTAACTTTGTACAAAAAGTCGCAGATTTATTTGCTGCTCGAGACGAATTATTCTTAATTATTGCCGCCGAAGGAACCCGCTCGAGAGCTGAGTACTGGAAAACAGGTTTTTATTACATTGCCTTAGAAGCCAAAGTACCACTAGCACTGGCTTATATAGACTGGAAACGCAGAGAAGTTGGCATTGGAGCGTATTTTACACCCACTGGTAATTTAGAAGCCGATTTTGCAGCCATTAAAGGTTTTTTTGAACCCGTTGTTGGACGCGACCCCAATAAACAAAGCCCAATTCGGTTAAAGCCAAAAGACAGCATCGAAGAGGGGAAGTAAACAAGGCAAGCCTGTCTTGCCCAACAACACTTACCTGACAGGCATAGTCACCCAACCCTACCATTTTGCCTTCATCTTACCTCCTTTGCCTTTTGCTCCCTTAATTTCCCTCATGACCGACGGTTATACTTCGCGCCAATGCTCCCGAGTGCTTTAGCTGCTGCGATTTTATTTAGTGTTTCCGACCCGTCAAGTGATGCTTTAGGGGATGGTGCTTATACATTACCTGCCGCTAAACGTGATGCTTCACAATTGGATATCCGCACCTTTAGTGCTTTGGACAACAACGGCAAACTCGAGTTTCAATTTTCAATGGGTCGGGTACAAAACCTAGATAAAGCCCCAAATGGTTTCTCAAATGCTGTCATTGATGTTTTTATTGGCACAGGACGTGGAGGCAACACCGATTTAGGCAATAGTGGTTTTGTCACTCGAGCTAACAGCGGTTGGTATTACTGGATTCGGGCTACACCGTGGGGAGTGACTCTAAAACGTGATAAAAATGCTGATCTGGTCAATTTACCAAGCTCGAGAACCGCTAAAGCCAACGCCGATGCTGCCAATATTTTTATTCAAACTGATATTCCTGTTGGGGCATACACCTATTACGCAATGTCGAGTTTGTACGATAGTTTAACACCAACAGGCATTGCCCAACCACAAGCCGAGCCTTCGCCACTTAAACTATTATCACCACTCGAGAATGCACCCAGTGCTTTAGATATTGTCTTCGAGAATCGGCAAATTCTGCTTTGGTCTAATCGTGAAGTGCCACCACTCAACGAACCACAACTTGGTACAAACCCGTTGTTATTCACAGGTATTGTTGGTGCGGCACTGGTGTTAATCACCACCATTTGGGGATTATTTAATTTTTCAAAACGCGATACGTTTTAAAAACCCGAATGATTGGGCAACATCAGGTCTGCTTTGCTGATACTTATTTTGTTAAAGTCTGTAAATTCTCGAGAATCCGAGGAGCAGCTGGTTGAGCAGCTGGCACAAATTGCAAACCTGTTAATTGCTCGTAAGCGGCAATATAACGCGCTGCTACTTGGGCAACAAATTCGGCTGGCATGATGGGTGGTGTGCCATCGCCGTTATAACCTTGTTCGGCAAACCATAAACGCAAAAATTCCTTATCAAAACTGGTTGGAGACGACGGGTTTGCTTGATATGAATCCAGCGTCCAATAACGGCTCGAGTCTGGTGTATGAACCTCATCTATCAGCACTAACTCACCATCAATTGTGCCAAATTCGTACTTGGTATCCACCAGCACCAAACCAGCTTTTTGGGCAACAGCTTGTCCTCGAGCAAACAATGCTAAAGCTGCTTGTTCAACTTGCGCCCACAATGCAGCACCAACTAAACCCTGTTCGAGAATTTCGGTTTTGGTGATCGCATGGTCATGACCACCTGCTTCGGCTTTAGTGGTTGGTGTAATAATTGCTTGTGGCAAACGATCATTTTTTTGTAAACCATCAGGTAAAACCACACCATACGCATCTCGAGTACCACTTTGATACATCGTCCACAAACTGGTTTTGGTCACACCTGTAATAAACCCACGCACCACCACTTCAACAGGTAAAGGCTTAGCCTCCTTAGCAATGGTCACATTGGCATCAGGCACGGATAAAACATGATTAGGCACGATGTCTGTTGTTTGTGCAAACCACCAAGCTGACAATTGATTAAGCACCTGCCCCTTAAACGGAATCACACCTAGCACCACATCAAAAGCACTGACCCGATCTGTGGTCACAAGCAACCTCGAGCGATTAGGTAATGCCACCATTTCACGTACCTTGCCACTGGTTTGTGCACCAAAAGTTGTTAAATCAAGACTCGAGAGAGCCGTTGGAATGGCGTTGAGAAGGTCGGTATGCGTCATCGGGCACAGGTTAGCAGAAAAGCAAGGGGAGTTTTAGCTTTTGGGCAAGGCTAGCCTGTATTGAGTCGTGCAGGGCGAGGCATGCCTCGCACCCTACGGCTTTTCGTTCGCCGTTATTCTCTCAGCACTCGAGTAAACATTCATTCGTTGTCCTCGTAAAAAACCGACCAAAGTAAGTCCAAATTTCTGGGCAACTTCGACAGCTAAACTCGAGGGCGCAGAGACACTGGCAAGGATTGGTATTTGAGCTGCGATGGCTTTTTGGGCAATTTCAAAACCTGCTCTACCCGAGACAACCAACACCGTTTGCTCGAGGGGTTGAGCGTTGAGTAATGCCCAGCCGATTAACTTATCCACAGCATTGTGTCGTCCGATGTCTTCGCGTAATGCAAGTAATACACCTTGGCTCGAGAAGAGAGCAGCTGCATGGTTTCCGCCCGTAAAGTCAAATAATACTTGTTCTGCACGAAGTTTTTCGGGTAAATCATAAAGGGTTTGCGGGCTGATTTGCAGCGGATTCTCGAGGGGGCTACATCGCATATCTAGTGCTTCGAGGCTGGCTTTTCCACAAACACCACAAGCGCTTGTGGATAACGAAGTTCGGATAAAATTCGAGATTTCGACTTGGACATTGGCTTGTAATTTGATATTCACAATATTGAATCGTTGCTCGAGTTTATTGGTCACACAATACGAAATTTTTTGGATTTGCTCAGCATTGTCAATAATACCTTCGGCAAAGCACCAACCCGCTGCAAGTTCAAAATCATGTCCAGGGGTTCGCATTGTGGTGGTTAAAGTATGGCGTTGTCTTGCAACCTCGAGCCGAAGCTCGAGGGGTTCTTCGAGCACCACAGCATCTGTTCGCATGGTTTTGTTTGTACCATCGAAAATGGTGATTCGCGTTTTACGACTGCCTTTCATATTTTTTCGATTCGCACCAAAGCATTGTAATCGGGAATATGGCTTTCACTCGAGCGCTTAGTTTTATCAAGTAATGGATTTCCTTCGGGAAAATGCACTTGCAGATTTTGTGGTTTGACATTGGCTATGCAGACTCGAGCCAGCATCTCTCCAACGTTTGAAACCAGTCGAACTGCATCGCCGTGTTGTAAACCAAGCTGAGTAGCATCTGCCATATTGACGAGTACAGCATCACGGGTTGCTCCATTGATACTGTCTTTTTGTTCGTGAATCATACTGTTAAATTGCTTACCACGCCGTGTGGACAAGCGAAAATACCCATTTGGCACAGCGCTACTACTGGGGTTGACAATACTGAACTTACCTCTCGAGTCAGGTGTTTTAAAAATGCCACCCGCGCATAAATGCCGTCCAGCAATTTGGAATTGATCGCCTTGTTTCTCGAGGTGTTGAATACCATCATACATTGGTATGATAGTGGCAATTTCGGTGCGAATTGCAGCGGTACTGGGGAATGTTAACTGCTGGGTTAATTCTGGGCGAACTCGGCGAGCTAGATCCATAAAAACATCCAGCTCAGCTCGAGCTTCTGGGATGCGATGCCCTGTTATTTCTGGACTGAAAATCACACGGCGTTCAGTGCTGGTTTCAGTCACACCACCAGCAATTTCGTAACGCGTACAAGCAGGTAAGACAATCACATTTTCGCCATCCACAAGCATTTGACTGGATAACACCAAATCCATATGCACTCGCAATGGCACTTGCTCGAGTGCATTAGCAACAAATTCAGGATCGGGTAGCACCTCGAGGAAATTTCCACCAACAGCAAACAGAACATCCAGTTCTTTTTGAGCGGCTGCATCGATCATTTCAGGTACAGTTAAACCTATTTCTCGAGACAAGCTAAACCCGTATTTTTGCTCGAGGGCCACGTAATTTTCTTCGGTTGGGGCTGCGCCGCTAGGTAGCATTGTGCTGTATGCACCCATTTCTGCGCCAGCCTGCACACCACTATGTCCACGAATTGGCATCAGACCACAGTGGTCTCGTCCGACCCAACCTCGAGCTAAGCCCAAATTCACAATGGCTCGGACTGTATCTTCACCACAAAAATGCTGGGTAACTCCCATACTCCAGACCAGCACCCCTGTTTTCGCGTTGCCAAGTTGTCGCGCTAAAGCCTGCATTTCGGCAGTACTCGAGCCGCTTTGCACCTCGAGTTCGGCATAACTAAGTTGCTCGAGATGGGTTTTAACAGTTTCAAAATTATTGGTATGAGCCGCAATAAATTCTTTATCCTCGAGATTTAATTCAAGCAAATGTTTGAGCACACCAGACAGGAAAGCCGCATCGCCACCTGTATTAACAAGGTAAAAATTATCCGTGATTTTTGTGCCAAACAATGCGCTTTCGGGTGCACTTGGCACCCAATACCGTTCCATGCCAGGTTCGCGGTAGGCATTGACACAAATTACTTTTGTCCCAGCCACTTTTGCATGATGTAAGTATTTGGTGGCAACAGGTTGGTTAGTAGCAACGTTACTGCCAATAAACACCACCACATCCGAACCAATCCAATCGGTGTAAGAACAGGTTGTGGCTGCCACACCCAACGTCTCTTTCAGTGCCACAGTACTCGGGCTATGACAAAGCCGCGCTGCATTATCAATACTGTTTGTGCCCATTGCCCGAACCGCTTTTTGCACTGCGTAATACCCTTCGTTGGTCATCCCTCGAGAGGTTAAGAAAAAACCCATGCGCTGTGCCGAACTACTCTGCACCTCAATGGCAATACTGTTAAGAGCATCATCCCAAGAAATTCTCGAGAAACCTTTTTCACCACGTTTGCGACGCATCGGAAAAGGTAATCTGCCAAGGTCGCGTAACTCGGCACTCGAGAGTGCTTGTAATGCACCAACATCCTCGAGCCATGCTGGTTCAAGGGCTGGCATGGTGTTTAAACGCAACAAACGCAATCGGATGTTACATAAATGCACACCATCTAAAGTCCAATCTTTTAAACCACTGGTACCAAGGGCGCAACCATCACAGACACCTTCGGATAGCACTTTCCAAGCGTAACTTAAATTATCTCGAGATTCCCAAGCTGCTCGAAAGACCTCAAAGTAATTATTAGGGCGTTGTTGCCCAATACCAAATGGCACAGGACTCGCCCAGCGCTCTGGTTTCCATGTTAACGGATTAAATTCAGAGAGTTTCATACAACCTCGGGTTGCAGATGTTGCTCGAGAAACGCAGCAATTTTTGGGTACGCATCCAAGCGATTATGCAGCTTCGCTAAACCATGCCCTTCGTCGGCATACACCAAGAATTCCACTGGCACACCTTTGGCAATTAACGCATCACGCATTTGCTCAGCTTCAAATAACGGCACTCGAGGATCGTTAGCACCATGCACAATAAAAAGTGGTGCTCGCAATTTATTCAAATGCGTGATTGGGCTGATACTGGTCAAAAACTCGCGGTCATGCTCGAGGCTGCCATACTCCGATTCACGCAATGACCGACGATACGCACTGGTACGCTCGAGGAAAGTTACAAAATTGCTAATACCCACAATATCCACACCTGCTGCGAATAATTCTGGGTATGTGGTCAGGCAACTCAGCACCATAAACCCACCATAACTACCACCATAGACCGCGATTCGTTTGGCATCAGCGCTACCTTCAGCAACCAACCACTGCACCGCAGCGCGAATATCTGCCACGCTATCCATACGTTTACGCACATCATCTAAAGCCATAAAGGTTTTGCCGTACCCTGTACTACCACGCACATTTGGGTATAACACCGCCATGCCTCGAGAAACCCAGTACTGAGCTAATGCCATAAAATCTGGACGGCTTTGCGATTCGGGACCACCATGAATACTGATAACCACTGGAACTTTGCCAGTTACATTTTTGGGTTGATAATACCAACCTGAAATCTCGAGACCATCAAAACTCTGCCATTTAACAAGTTTGGGTTCAACCAACGAAGCCTGTGGTACAAGCCCTAAATCAGCCTGAGTCCAAGCAGTTAATGTACCATCTGTGGTTAGTATAAAAACGTTATACGCAGCCCTCGAGCCATTGGCAATCACCAAAAAAGTATTTGCCACTAAACTTGGCAACACTTGTGCAACACCAACAGGTACACCCTGCACCACTTGCACTTCACCTGTGATCTGATGCTTTAACTCGAGCACACTCAAACCCGCTTGATTGCTGCTAACACACAAGTAATCCCCACTAAAAGCAAAACTTTCTTCATCCCAAGCTCGATCAGATTGAAACTCGAGTACTCCTGACTCGAGATCAATCCGAGCCAAGTTTGAGAATTCACGCTCGAGGTTACTGGAACACCAAACACAACTTCCATTGTTATGGAATTTTGCACCACTAAAAAAAGCTTTGCCTACGTGGGCTGTTAAAAGTTTAGTTTCACCAGACTCGAGGTTGACCAAGAGCAAATTATTATCATCATTACCATTGGCTTGGGCTACCAGTAAAAACTGTTCATGCCAATCTTGCACATAACAATACCCAGCCAAATCCGAGACTTTACGAATTTCTCGAGAAGCCAAATCCATGACATAAACATGAAAATCTGTATTGTTTTCTCGAGTGGCAGTAAACGCAATTTGCGTAGCGGCTGCATTCCAACAACCCCACACATGTTTCACTTCTGGGTTATTGGTTAAAGCTACAACTTCTTGCCCATCATCAGAAGAAAGAAAAAATTGTGTTTGTTCATTGCCACCCTCATCCATACCAAAAATGTATCGATTTCCAACAGGTGCGTACTGCACAAACATCACACGATTTGGGTAGAAGGTACGTTGGGCAGCCCAACCTCGAGCCGCATCAGACGTAAAGACTTGATATGTGCCAGTAGGGTTGTACAAAAATGCCATCCGCTGCCCATCGGCACGCAATGAACCATCAATGACCCCACGAATATTTAAGTAATGCAAAAAATCCATACGCATAGTCTACCTGTTTACCAATACTCGAGCGATTACTCGTACAGAACAACCTTGATTCTTTGTGACGCTTCTTGTGACGCTTGGTCTTTAAAGTGAAACTCGAGGTTCAAAGGAGATTTATGAAACACTGGTGGATCGGAATACTTGTTGGCATTACCTTGATTGGTTGTGGGAACACCACACCGCCTAGCCCAGTCGGAACTTGGACTGACTCTGCTGTGAACGGGAATGGCATTTGTGTAAGTGGAAATCAGGCTCTGTTTCAGTTTATTTTTATCATTGCTGAACCTAGTAGTTCAGGGGCAATCTCGGCAACCCTCAGAGTAAAACAGCAAGGTAATCAAGACACTGTGCTGGCTCTTTCTGGAACATTTAATGGTTCGAGCATGAGCATAACAGACCCGAATAATTCATTTTTACCTGTTGTCAATGGTTCATTTGATTTTTCGCAAAAACGCTTTACAGGTACGCTCAGTGGAAAGTGCTACAGCAGTAGCAATACAATTGGAACATTTAACTTCACAGCTATTAAGCAATAAAGGAGGCACTTATGAAAATAGCTCGAGTTATTCTTAGCATTGGTGTGGTTTCGGTACTCGGTTTTGCCTTAGCACAAGCAGTTAAGCAAGTCAGTGTTTCGCTGGCTGGGAAATCCCTAAAATTAGACAGTGTTATTGTCAAAGGCAAAACGTATGTTTCGCTCGAGCAGCTCAAAAAAGCCCTACCCAACCCTGTTGGTGGTGCTAACCAAGCGGCTGGAACAACTGGTTGTATCAATCAAATGCTGTTTAATGGCGCGTGGCGTTTTCGGGTTCAAAAAGTCTTTTTTAGTGTGGAAGAAAAAACTTGGTTTATTACTGTGGAGCTTCGCAATGCCATGAACCAATCAGCAATGGCTTTTAACAATGGCTCGGAAGGGTTAGGCGGCGATATTACGCTTTCAATGGCTTCAGGTAATACTTTGAATATTGCCAATGTCAACGAAACCCAAGATAAAATTCTTTTAAAAAACCTCGCTCCTGGAGCCGGCGTGGTGACAAATTTCGAGTTTAGTGCCGACTCAGATGCTGATAAACCCACCAAGTTCTTATGGGCAATGTCGGCAGCCAATAATTCTTCTAAAGCACCTTTATCTAAAGAACCGGCTTTTCGGGTTGATTTAACGTGTGCAAAGTAATTTGATTTTTTCGAGTAAAGTACTTTTATGAAACTTTCTCGAGTATTTTTGGGTCTTGGTTGTGCAACCCTTCTTGGTTTGGCTGTAGCACAAACTGTTAAACTTGTATCGATTAACATTGCTGGCAAGGACGTAAAGCTCGAGAGTGTCGTGGTGCAAGGTAAAACTTTTGTTTCGCTCGAGCAATTAAAAAAAGCTTTTCCTGTGGTCTCTAAACCCCAGACCGTTCCAGGTGGCACAAATCAGGTTGCGGCAACGCAGGGTTGTATTAAAGAGTTTTTGTTTAATGGCGCTTGGCGTTTTCGGGTTTTAGCCATTGCTTACGACCCTGCTAAACAAGGCTGGTTGACCACCGTAGAATTGCGGAACGGCATGAAAAAAATTGCTCAGGTTCGTGGTTCAGGTGCCGATAATGCCGCTAGGGATATTTCTTTAGCTTTGGCTTCTGGCAATGTGCTCGAGTTATCAGTTGGGCAATCCTCGAATGTGCAAGAAAAATTGTTGTACAAGCAATTGGCTCCTGGGGCTGCAACGGTGGTGGATATGATTTTTTATGCCGATTCTGACGCGGATAAACCACGTAAGTTTTTGTGGGTGATGTCCGCAAAGAATAATGTGGATAATGCGCCGCTGATTAAAGACCCTGCTTTTCGTATTGATTTAACTTGTATTAAGTAGGATTTTTTGCTGTATCAAAAGCCAACAGTAGCATCCATCAAGCATTTTTTGGCTCGAGGCTTTAGACTATTGGCATGATTGCCCAAGGTTTGCTCGAAGTGCATTTATTTGGTGTTCCAGCACTTCGCCTTGATGGGCAGGTTTTATTGCTGCCAACCAAGCGGGCTTGGGGTTTAGTGGCGTTCTTAGCGCTCGAAGGGGCAACTTCTCGAGATAATTTAGCCAAATTGTTGTGGGATGAAGCTTTTTTCGAGAATCCTCGTAAGAATTTACGACAAGAATTATATCGGTTAATGCAAACGCCTTTAGCTCAGTTTCTTGAGATAGCCAATGATCTTGTGAGATTACAGTGCAGTTCGGATGCGGCTCAAGCTCGAGCTGATGAAACATATTTGATTTCGGGTGTTTTTTTAGAAAGGTTTGATGTGCCTCAAGCGCCTGATTTTCAGAGTTGGTTGCAAATGCAGCGCGAAACTTTTTCGCGTTCACGTATCAGCCGCTTGGAAACTCGAGCTAAACATGTAACTGGTTTAGTTGCTTTAGATGCGTGGCTCGAGGTGCTTAAAGCCGATAATTTGCATGAAACAGCGGTGCAAGCAGCCTTACAACTCGAGGCGGAACATCTTGGTAAGACAGCCGCTTTAGAACGTTACCGAGGCTTTAAGACACTTTTACAAGCCGAACTTGGTCTTGAACCTCTGCCCGAAACACGGGCTTTAGCCCACCAATTGGGTTTGGAAGCAAAAGCAGTTGTTCAACCTAAAACCGATGTGCGAATGCAGCGTTTACTCGAGGCTGCTGGTTTATTCAATCAACCTTTTGAAGCCCAAATGCTGCTTGATGTGACTGGTTTAACTGATTTTGAAATTCTGGAGGTACTCGAGATAGCCGCCACAAAGGGTTTTTTGCGTCGTTCAGGGACTCAGTACACTATCTTAGAAAAAAATAATACTTTAAGCACTGAACGCAAACGGATTCTCGAGCGGCGCATTGCTAAACGTTTATTGGCACTTGGCGCAATGCCTGAAATTGTGGCAGCTCATCTCGAGCAAGCTGGCGAGCATTTAGAAGCCACAGGCAAATACCTCGAAGCAGCAGAATTGGCTAATCGTCAGGATCGCATGACCGAAGCGATGCAGTTTTACAACAAAGTTATTCAATTAAGCCAAACCCCCGAGCAACGATTTGAGGTTCTGCAATCCAGAGTGATTTTGGCACGGCGTTTAGATAATCGAATATGGCGCGAAACAATTCGGGATTTAGAACGTGAAGCTCGAAACCGAACAGCCGAGCATCGAGTAATTGCTGATTTACAACGCGCTTTGTGGCATTTGACCAATGCTGAATACGATAAAGCCCTCGAGTTTGTCTCGGCTCATCTCGAGCGAACTGGTCAACAAGGGGCAATGGCAGCTTATTTACAAGGCACAATACTGGTTAAAACAGGACAATTAGCAAGTGCTGAAAAATTCTTACAACGAGCCTTAGAAAATAAGAGTGCACTCGAGGATATACAAAACGCCGAAGTGCATAATGTGTTGTGTGTTTTGGCTGTACAACGAGCAGATTTCCATAATGCCAAAATCCATAATCAGGCTTCCTTAAAAGGCTTTGCTCGCAGTGGACACAATTCGGGTTTAACTCGAGCACTTTCCACAGCTGGTGCACTCGAGATGTTAACGGGTCAACATCGTGCAGCTGAACGCATGTTTAAACGTTCACTCGAGACTGCCCAGAAAATTGGCGATTATGCCAGTCAAATTGCCACATTACTGAATTTAAGTAAAACCTGTTTTGAAACTTCCCGATTTGATGCCAGCCACGAGTGTCTCGAGCAAGGATTAGCACTCCTCGAGATACATTCAGACCCCAATATCATGGGTTCATATTTGGTCAATATGGCTGCTATAGAAAGAATTCAATTGCATTTAGATAGCGCTTGGCAACGAGTGACGACAGCACTTGAACTTGCTAAAACGCAAAATGCCATGCCAAAAGTAGCCAGTCGTAGTTTGGTTTTGGTCAGCATGGCAATTGAACGAAACCGTTTCGAGCGTGCACAGCAGTACCTCGAGCTGGCTGCAGAGCACATCACACCAGAAATACAATCTGAGTTAATTTTACAAAAAGCACATTTGGCACTTTTACGGCAACAACCTTGGCAAACAATTGATTTACTTACAGACCAAACATTGCAAAACGATGACCTCGAGTTTCAGTCAGCCCTGATGGCATTTGCTTATCTTGCTCTCGAGCAACCAAGCGCTGCTAAAACCATACTCAATTTAACTGCCTCGAGTGTTTATGCACCATATGTGCAAGCCGCACAGATTCAAACCCATGCTACGCTTGGCACTTTACAACCCGAGCATTTTGTACTTGTACCAAGCAAAAATACCTTACCGTTTACGCGTTATGCTCTCAATCTTGCATTTGCAAAACACAGTTCAGAGCAGCAAAAGTACACAAAAGAATTGCAGTGGCTCGAGAAAAAACTCAAGTGAAGCTCGGGCGTATTACAGTGCTATTTTTTTTGGTAATTCTTCACGTAATCCTGGGAGCATGATAGTTTCGACGTACTCGCGGTCTTGTACTCGAGGAGCAAGAAACGCCAGATTGGTCAGCCATTCGGCAATGGTGAACAAATGGCGTTGCTGCCCAAATTCTTTTGGTAATGGTTGCACAGTCCCGTAGCCACGCAAAAAAGCCTCTCGAGGTTCAGATTCGAGATAGCCTAAGGCTGTGACAATATCAAATGTGATTGGTCCAAAACCACAACGGTCAAAGTCTATGATTGCTACTTTTTCATTGTGCCAAATCATATTGCCCGCATGTAAATCCGCATGAATAAGACTCCATGTTGTTACACCATCCATAAAAGCTGTTTGCGCTTTTCGCATGGCTTGCTCGAGCAATGGCATGTCAGGTTCTAGCCATTCAATACCACGCAAAATATTCAGTGTGTCCTCGAGATATGCAATGTTGTAATGAAGCCGTTCAAAACCAATGGGTGCCTTAAAATCTTGGGCAATGACATGGAGTTTTGCCAGTAATGCACCCACCATTTCAGCTTGGGTTTCGTTGATTTCCTCGAGTACCGTGCCTTCGATCCATGTCAGTAAAGAAAAACGCTTGGATGCTTGCTCGAGAATAAAATTACCACTGGCTAAAGCAACAGGTTTTTGCACCTCGAGTCCGTGTTGTTGTAAGTGATGCAGCCAAAGCATCTCGGATTCAAGGGCTGCTAGGCTATAGGAAGCTGTTTGATGTTGTCTTAGAATATATTTTTCACCTGCAGCTGTGCTAATCACATGGTTAATATTTTGAGTATCACCGAGGAGTTCAGTGGTGACAGGCTGTATGGCAAATTGCTCGAGCACAGATGCTAAATTCATATGTATTTGTTATAGCTGTTGCAGAAACACCTCGGCAATAGGCGGATTGACATAGCTTCTGATCACAAGTACATCGAGGTAGCTCGAGTGTGTTCTTTTTGTAGTAATAACAAAATTGCATCGGAATCTAAGCTGCTTTGGTGTTACGTCAGCAGAGACTCGAGTTAAAAGTTTTTATGCTGCATAATGACTTGTTAGAGACAGTCTTTACACTTGCCTTAGGTTAATCATTCGTCTGAGGCGCTATTCTCTTGCATTACTACGTCTATAGCGAAATGATTATTTGTAAGCTACTTAACTTGACGCTGCCCCCAGATGTGGTATGCTACCAATATCAAAGCACGAGATATTGACACTTGATGGTCAAAACCGACATCAAACTGGCGTATTTCAAGGGAGTGCGACATGAACGAACCAACAGTCGAACAGCCACGCCTCCCCAACATCAACTAAACCCTCACCCCAAGCTTCTCGAAAACTTCGAGACGCTACAATTTTGACCCCAATCCACTCGGAGGCAACAAATCATGACTGCATTGCTCGAACCCACCCCACCTGTTTATCACTTCGACGATCACGCTCAAAGCATCGCCAAACGCCAATATATGCAACCCTCTGATGGCGATGTTTTCGGCATGTTCCGTCGTATTGCCAATTGGGTCTCGAGTGCCGAACCAACCTCTGAATTAAAAGCCAAATGGGGCGAAACCTTCTACGATCTCATGGCAAGTAAACGCTTTTGCCCAGGTGGGCGCGTACTAGCAGGCGCAGGCACGCAGCACGGCAATGTACTCAATTGTTTTGTTCAAGGCGCAACCGAATACGACCCTGCCAGCTTTGAAGGTGTCATGGAAGTCGCCAAGAAACTTGCCTTGGTCACCAAAGTTGGCGGTGGCAACGGCGTTAATTTAGATGTCTACGCCCCAAGAGCCACCACCAGCCGCTCCGACAATGGTGTACGCGGTTGGGCATACATGAGCGCTACCCACCCCGATGTCGAAGATTTTATCAAAGGCTTAATGCGCCCACCAACCATGCCAGACGGCGAAAAACAACCCACCAGCATCCGCAACTGGTCAAAAGTGGTTTACGGCGTGATCTCCCCTGCCTTATCTAGCTTAGCAAGGCAATACGGAGTCAACTTAGTCAGTAGCCTGCCCGATAATGTCAATACCATTCACGACGATATGGGTGGCATTCTCGAAGCAGCCAAACAAGTCTGTGCCACTGCCAAAGCTGGACTCGAGCCACGCATAGACCTTTCAGGCTTACGCGAAGAAGGCGCACCCATTAAAGGTTCAGGGGGCACCTCGAGCGGACCTGTATCCTTCTTATTCGAGATTTTTGATAACTTCCTCGAGTGGGCAAATTTGGGCGCAGAAACATCTGGTCCAGTGGCTACACTTAGGTATTGTTATGCGCCAGTGTTGAGAGTTGTACGCCAGGGCGGAACCAGAAGGGGCGCTGGGATGGCAACCATTTCCATAGACCACCCAGATGTCCTCGATTTTTTAACTGCTAAGGATTTAGATCGTGAAACAGGTGAAGGTGACATTAGCACTTTTAACATTTCGATTCTGCCCACCGAGAAATTCTGGAATACCCTGCAAGCCGATGGACTGTGGAATATTGCACCACTCGAGGTGATGGCGAAATACCATATTGTGCCACTCGAGGGAACCTATAACGGCACTGTGCCAACATTACCAACTCGAGCACTCGATGGTGCAAAGGGTGTACCAGTCTACGCAGGTGGAATTCCTGCTAAGTGGTTATGGCGACAAATTGCTGAACATGCGTGGAGCACAGGCGAACCGGGCTTAATTTTTATTGATCGCGTCAACGAACAAAGTGCAATTCGGAACCTTGGTGAACGTTACCAAATTAAATCCACAAACCCATGTGGCGAAATCCCGTTGACAGTTGGCGAACCTTGCGATTTAGGTGCAATCAACCTCGCAGCTTATGTCCAAGGCAATACTTTTGATTACACAACCTTCCGCTCAGATGTTCGCAACTGTATTCGCTTCTTAGACGATGTGCTTGATGTGAACGTTTTTGCGCTCGAGGATAACCGAGTTGCTAGTCAGAATTTGCGCCGCCTAGGACTTGGTGTCATGGGACTTGCCGATGCACTGATTTTGCTTGGTCAACGATACGATAATGCCCAAGGACGCGAGACAATTCATAAAATCATGAGTGTCATGCGTGAAGAAGCCGTTGCCGAAAGTCAAAACCTTGGACTCGAGCGTGGTGTCTACCCGATTTTTGAACAAAACATGGATAAAATTCCGCATGCTCCACGTCGTAATGTGGCTGTCCTAACCGTGGCTCCAACAGGTACAACCAGTATGTTGATGGGTGTCTCGAGCGGTATTGAACCTGTGTTCAGCCCATTTATTTGGCGTAAAATTGGCGCAGATTACAAAGCTTTGATCGCACCACTCTTTCAAGAACTCCTTGAGCAATACCCAGCTCATCCACAGTATTCTCGAGATAGCCGTTGGGATTGGGATAAAGTCACCGATGCCATCGCTGGGAATCACGGTAGTTGTGTCGGACTCGAGTTTGTACCAGAAGCTGTGCAGAGCGTATTTGTTTGCGCCCACGACATCGCACCTCTGGATCATGTGCGAATGCAAGGCACTGTCCAACAAGCTTTTGACGCTGATGGCTTTGCCGCTAACAGCCTTTCTAAAACCATTAATTTACCAAATTCTGCCACCGTCGAAGATGTTGAAGCTGCCTACTCCGAAGCGTACCGCACAGGTTGCAAAGGCATCACAGTGTACCGTGATGGCTCGAGACAATTCCAAGTGCTTTCGACCAGCAAAGAAGAGAAAAAAGAAGAACCCACTGCCGAAGCTATCGCAGCTAACATCCCTGCAAATCTGAACGCCAGCATTGATGAAACACTCTGGGGAGCAAGTCAACACTTCCAACCAGGTTCACCCATTTTCTCGAGACCAACGCGTTTAACAGGCGTGACTGACATGGTTAAACTCACCGATCTTGCCGCTGGAACAAAACGTACATTCTTAATTACCACCAATACCCTCGAGGGTAAACCTGTGGAAATTGTGGTGGTATCGGGACGGGCTGGTGACGAAGCCAATGCTGACAGTGAAGCCCTCGGACGGGTTGTTTCAATTGCATTGCAATACGGTGTACCAGCCGAAGCGATTCAAAAAACCTTACGCGGCATTAATGGTGGTTTATATGGCAGTTACAACGGCAGATTAGTCGGCAGCAAAGCTGATTTAATTGCAGTTGCCCTCGAAAGTACAGCCTCGGGCGGTGCAATGCGCCCAGCCGAACAACCACTGCTCTATAACGATACTGCCATGCAGCAAACCTATCCAGCCTTAGCAGGAGCTGCTCCGAGTGCCGAGGAATTACAAGCACCCCTGTTTGCAACTCCAAGCAGTACTAAAGTGGCGATGAAAGGCGAAAAATGCCCAAGTTGCAGCAGCCCAAACTTAGTTCGTGAAGAAGGTTGCTTAAAATGCCAAAGCTGCGGCTATAGCAAATGCGGTTAATGTAATACGGCTACAGATTAACTCGAGAAACCAGGGAAGTTATGTCAGAAACACTCGCTTATTATATGGATGTACATATTGCAGAAGCTATTACCAAAGGACTTCGCACTCGAGGAATCAAAGTCATTACAGCTCAAGAAGATAAAACCCGCGAAATGCCCGACTCAGACTTACTGGATCGGGCATTTGCTATGAAGTGCATTTTATATACGCAAGATACAGATTTCTTTGTGATTGCTTCAGAGCGTCAACAGCAACAAAAAGCATTTACAGGAATCATTTATAGTAAGCAACAAACATTACCTTATGGTCAGATCATCGAAGAACTTGAATTAATTGCGCGTTGCTATTCATTTGTAGAATTGCAAAATCGACTTGAATACTTACCACTCAAATAATTAACGCTGTATTCGAGATTCAAGATTCGCTCGAGATAAATTACTAGGATTTGCTTGTTTATAATTTTCAGCGAATGCTTCCACTTTCATAATCTGAGCGTCTATAACGGCTTTATTATCCCAATAATACGCTAATGCAGAGTGGATTTCACCCATTGTCAAATCGGGATATAAATCATGTAATACAAGAGTATTAAAACCAACCATCAAGTACGCTTCGATAAGCATCCGCACCTTGATACCCGATGAAGAAATAACGACAATTCCATCAGATCGAGTTTCGATATATGGGTACAAAATTTGTGTTGTCATACGTACTCCTCAAAATCACTAATTAAAGCAATAATAGCACTAATTAAGATAATAACAGTACTGTCAAAAAACGGATTCAAGCAGTGCGTTTTTGTGTGCGGTGTTTTACTTGGTCTTGACAAATCTTATTTATCGCTTTACGATATCGAGAAGCGATAAATGGAGGTCACATGGACGCACATCAACTCAAAGGCAACCTCGAGCTAATCCTCCTGAGTATCCTCGAGCCAACAGAAATGTATGGTTTAGAAATTACCAAAGAAGCTCAGGAACGCACCAATGGCATGTTTACTTTTTCGATTGGTAGTTTATACCCAGCGCTGCATCGGCTCGAGAATGCAGGTTTTATTCAAGGCAGATTCCAAGCTGCTCCACGTGGTGGTAGCCCTGTGAAGTTCTACAAAATCACGCCCAGCGGTATTCAAGAATTAAAAAGTCGGCAACGCGAATTCGAGGCTTTTGCCAGTGCCATCAGGAGCTTATGGAGTCCCTCGAGCAATACGTGAACCAAGCCACAAAGTTCTTGTGGGGCAAAAAGAAACACGAAATTCGTACCGAACTCATTGGCAATATCAAAGAAATGGCACTCGAGTATCAATTGCGTGGTTTGAGTGCTACTGAAAGTATCTCCGAGGCAATCAAAGAATTTGGTGATGTTCGACAACTCAGCCGTCAATTTATGGAGGTTCACACCATGCCAACAGTTCATAAAACCATTACTTTACTTGGTTTTGTTTCGGGTTTTGCTTTGCTTGCTGCTGTTTCGAGTGCAGCTCCGCTACAAATTAGCACGACTGCTCCACTGCCTGATTGCAGAAGTGTTAATCCAACAGGGGCTATCAATGCAGCATTTCATTGTACATACGGTGGTCCTTGGGTACGATTATCGGAATTGCAAGATGAAATTAAAAGTGCTGGTGGGGCAGTACTTTTAGCCAATCAAGAATTACAAATTGGTTTTGCTAATGATAAAAGTATTGTGCGTTTCTCGATTAAAAACCCTGAACCTTTGACACCTGTACCTGGAGGTATGCCCGAATTTGTGTTTTATCAGTTTTATAGTTTCCAGCGCGATGGAGAAACGTTTATTAACATCAATACACTGCTCGAGAATGTCATTCGTCAATCTCAATTGGTGGTGCAGCTCGAGGGTTGGCAAAATCCTAATTTATTGGTTGGAAAAACAAAACTGACCATTGGCACAACTCAAACACCGTTTATTGCTCAGCATATGTACAGTTTTACTTTAACCGAAGCACTGCGTTTACAATTACCGAACCGCGATCAAGATACCAAATTTGGGAAAATCTGGGGCGTGCAATACCAAAGTGCAGATTCAGATAATGTTCGTTACACATTTAAACCGCACCGCTTAGAATTACTAGACAAAAGTAATGGTATTTACGCTGTTGTGAGCCAAAATATTGCGGGTAATCTGCGTGGCACATTTCAGTATACCATTGCTCAAAGTCAAAATGGCATCCTCGAGATTGCCTTACCCAGTCAGAAAGCCAATTTTGTGGGTTCTTTCAAAGATATGCTTGGTACTGCGTCTGAACTCGAGCAGAATATGGTGTTGATAAAACTGACTGGTCAGTTAAATGGGAATACGTTTACTGTTGTCCAACCAAAGAACACGTTTAGTTTGGCAGGCACGCGTTAATAATTGAAGTTTTTCTCGAGATTCTGACATCCTCTAACCCCAAATCTATTAGGGGTTGTTTTTGTTTTCACAACGCAATGTTAAACTCTCAGCGGAGGTGCGTTATGGCAACCATTACTTTCTTTAACAATCAACAACCCCTAAAACTCGAGAACATCGCTGTTGCACAAGCAGCAATGGAATCCTGGGCAGCACAAAATGGGTTTGAAAGTGTTTCTTTGCATCTCGAAGCTGAAAATAAATTATTTGTTCAATTTGATACTGGTGTTCTACTCTCGAGTTGGCTGGATTTACATGCCGTCGAGCGCAACGATACCGAAGCGCTTGAGGAACAACTGGATTTTGCTCGAGGCGAATTTCGTCGGCGAGCCGCAGGTTATGGGCAGTTTGATCGTTAATGCTTGTACTGGGTATAGATACCAGTTGTGATGACACTGGCGTGGGTATTGTGCGTGATGGCACGATTCTAGCCAATGTCATTGCTTCACAAAGTTTGCACCGAGCTTTTGGTGGTGTCATGCCAGAACTGGCTTCTCGAGCGCACTTAGAAAGCATTGATCAAGTGGTTGGTTTGGCATTATCCGATGCCAATGTACAACTTGGGGATATTGATGTGATTGCTGCCACCAGAGGTCCTGGTTTAGCAGGTTCTTTGTTAATTGGTTTTTTATATGCTAAGGGTTTAGCTTTTGGTTTACAAAAAACCTTTTATGCGATGCACCACTTAGAGGGGCATATTCAAAGTGCTTTAGCTTCCGAACCGAGTCTCGAGCCGCCTTTTTTGGCATTGATTGCTTCGGGTGGTCATACGCATTTATTTGATTGCCAAGTTGTTGGGCAGTACACACTCATTGGTGCCACAAGGGATGATGCTGCTGGTGAGGCATTTGATAAAGTGGCGCGTTTACTCGAGCTTGGTTTCCCTGGTGGACCTGCGATTTCTCAGGCGGCAAAATCAGGCAACGACC
Source organism: Deinococcales bacterium (assembly GCA_013298595.1). GTDB lineage: Bacteria > Deinococcota > Deinococci > Deinococcales > JAAFIG01 > JAAFIG01. Next base: position 135,603 of record JAAFIG010000006.1, read on the forward strand.
AAGCTTATCCGTTTACGATGCCGTTAATTGGGCAAAAAGGCTTTGATTTCTCGTACAGTGGCATTAAAAACGCTGCTCGCTTAGCTGTTGAAGCACGCAACAAAGGCACACTCGAGATTTCGGTGTCAGATCTGGCTGCCAGTTTTGAACGTGTCATGGTTGAAAGCTTGGTCAAAACCACACTGCGTGCTGCCAAAGCACACTCGAGAACCACTATTGTTGTGGCTGGTGGCGTGGCTGCTAATCAGCGTTTACGCCAGACCTTAATCAATCAAGCCAGTAAACTCAAAACTCGAGCGGTATTTCCACCTGCTCAGCTTAATACCGATAACGGCGCAATGATTGCTCTTGCTGCTTGGTTACGCAGCACTCGAGCTGAACCCAGCGATTCACTGGATTTAGGTGTGATTCCGTATTGGGCATTGGATAGTAGTCAGTTGTAGCAGCAGCTATTCTTTAACCTGTTGGCGTTCCACCCACCACCCAAGCTCGAGAGCGGTTGTGTCCTCACCTCGAGCTGTGACAATTTGTAAACCAACAGGTAAACCATTGTCTTGGGTAAATGGAATAGAAAGAGTTGGAACACCAACCAAACTAAATGGCACTGTGAGTTCGATAAAAGCATTGCGGTGCGAGCGTTTGCCGCTTTCAAGTTCGACTTCTTGTGTGCCTCTGGGTGGGGCAGCAAGTGGCGCGGTTGGCAGAATGAGGGCATCCACTTGTCTCAGGGTTTGCTCGAGTCCTGAGCGCACTTGGCGGCGTTGTTCTCGGGCGGTTAAGTAATCTCGAGCAGTGATGGTCGCTCCGTTCTCGAGAGCAGGACGTACCAGTGCAGAAAATCCTGCTGGGTTTTGCTCGAGGGCTGCTTGGTGAATATACGCTGCTTCGGTACGAACAATTGGGGTGTAGCAAGTGTTAGCAAGCTCGAGGTGCTCGGGGTTGATTTCAATAATTTCTGCTCCAGCCTGACGGCATTGCTCGAGCAGGGTATTAAAGGCTTGACGCACAGTTGTCCCAAGCCGACCTTCAAGAAATCGCACAGGCACACCTAATCGAATGCCACGTAAATGCTGGAGTTGATGCAAAGGCAAATTGCGATGGGCTAATACCTCGAGCATGGTGTGGGCATCTTGCACAGAACGGGTGATTGCCCCAGCGTGATCGCAGGTGGTGGATAAATGCAGCGCACCTGTCAGTGGAATCCAACCAAAAGTAGGTTTGAAACCAACCACACCACAAAAACTGGCAGGAATACGCACTGAACCGCCCGTATCCGAACCCAAACTAGCAAAACCAATATCGGCAGCCACAGCCGCCGCACTGCCACTGCTCGAGCCTCCTGCTTGACGGTCTGGGGCTAAGGGATTTTGCACATCGCCTGTCCAGAGGTTTTCGCCAGTGATGCCCAAAGCAATTTCGTGCATATTGGTTTTACCAAGAAGAATTGCCCCTGCATCCACAAGGTGCTGCACCGCTTGGGCATGAAGACTTGGGTTTTGGAAAGCTGCGGGTAACATAGCTCGAGTACCCGCTTGGGTTGGCATACCTGCCACATTAAATAAATCTTTGATGGTGATTGGAATACCATGCAATGCACCTTTACTTGGGTGAGCATCTGCATTTCTGGCAGCTTCTAAGGCTTTCTCAGCCGCTAAATGCGCGAAAATATTGAGATCAGCTCGAGCCGCAGCCGTGTTTAATGCTGTCTCAACCAGTTCTACACTGGTTATTTCGCCATTTTTTAAAGCAGCTCGAGTTTCTTGGATGGTTTTTGCTGGCATGGTGTCATCATAGCCGATTGCTCTCTGCCAACCAATTGACATAGACTTGGCAACCATGAAGAACGTTCTCACTCGAGTTATCACTGCAACGCTGCTGTGCTTTGTTGGAGCGGCGCTGGCATTACAAGTACAGCATCAAGAACCACTTGCCCCACTCCCAGAAGCCGATGCTGTACTCGAGGTATGGAGTACGGCTCCAGGGCTGGATGATTTAGCCACTATGTTCAAAGCACGGCATAACAATGTGGTGATAAAAGTAAAAACTTTTCCCACGGGCGCAGATTTATATAAGAGTTTACAAGCTGCTTTGCTACGCGGCGAAGGTATGCCTGATGTGGCTCGAGTTGAGTATGCGTTTTTGCCGTGGTTGCAACGCAGCAATGGTTTACTTGATTTACGTAACAATGCCAATCTTGGTTCGGTTTTTGTACCTTGGGCATGGTCGCAAGTCTCGAGTTTAGGTGGTGTGTATGGTGTACCACAAGACATCGGAGCACTGGCTTTGTTATACCGCGAAGATATTTTTGGACGCTACAGCATTGCGGCTCCGCGCACTTGGGCAGATTTTGCTCGGGTTGGTGAAGCTTTACAAAGTAAAACCAAAGGGCAAGTCAAACTGACCAATTTTGATCGTTCAAGTTTGTTTTTTGCAGCTTTACTTTGGGCACAAGGTGGACGTTTATGGACCAGTGAGGATAGTGGCTATACCCAAACCCTCGATTCGGTATTAGCAAGACAAATGCTTTCGTATTGGGGTGGTTTAATTCGTAAAAACATTGTCACAACCCTACCCGAGTACAGTGTCGAACATTGGAATGCACTGCGTAGCGGCAGGCTTGCTAGTGCGATTATCCCAGCGTGGGCGCTAGGCGCTTTTGCACGCAATCTCGAGCCTGCTGTACAAAAAGGTGCTCAGTATCGTTTAGCTGTTTTGCCCAATGCAGGTAAAACCAGCAGTGGCAATTGGGGCGGCTCGAGTTTAGTGGTGGCTAAAGCAACCCGTTTTCCTGATGCTGCTACAGCTTTTGCTTTATATAGCACCACTGCTGCTGATGCCATCGCTTCGATGTGGACTAAAGAATCACGCTTACCTGCCATGCAAAGTGGTTTTAATCTTGCCGAATTAAATGGCAGTCCAACTTTTGCTTTTGGCGAAAACCCTGCCGAGTTTTACCAACAAGCTTCGAGTAGTATTCCCGAAAAATTTGAATGGTCGCCGTGGTTACCCACAGCCGATGCTGTGTACCGAAAATTATTTGACAGTGCCTTAAATAATCAAATTTCCTTTGGGCAACTGGCAGAACGCTGGCAAAAACAAACCCTCGAGTTAGCATGGCGTGAAGGTTTTACTGTTCGTTAAGCAGATTATTTTTGTAAAACACCATACAAGAAAACATCGCTGATTAAATCTGCCAGATTGGTTGGTGGTACAGAAAAATCGCTGGGTACAAAAGCCCGTTTGATACTGGGTTGGAATACCAAAGTGGTCAGCATTCCCGCGTACTCGAGTGGGTCTGCTGGACGTAAACGCTGTTCGGCAAAGCCAAGCGCAAATACACTACTAATGATGTAAATAAAAGGTTTTAAGGATAAATCGGCTTGTAAATCGCTGGAGAAACTCGAGGATAAAAGCACATGAAAAAAACCTTGGTTTTCGCTTTGGTATTGCACAGTTTCTTGCACCACAGCCCGTAATTGCTTTTCAAATCCAGTTTGTTGCCCCACAACAGCTGCGACGCGTTGGGCAAGCTCGAGTAATTTGTATTCGCGTAATGCCACCATTAACGTGGTTTTATCCTTGAAGTGTTTGTACAAACCCACTCGAGTCAGCAGTGCCCGTTCAGCAATTTTATCCATCGAGGCGCTGCCATAACCATCTTCGGATAGTACAGCCAAGGCAGCCTCGAGAATTTCGATTTTGCGTTTCTCGGCACGGCGTTGCCCTAACGTCGGAACAGTCATTAACCACATTCTATATTAAGCTCGAGCTATTTTTTGGGTTGGGGCAAGTGGATTGATATACCCGTTTTCTTGGTACCAAGTAAGTGTGTCGCGCAGCGTTTGCTCGAGTGGTCGGAAAGTAATGCCTAGTTCGCGTTCGGCTTTGGCGCTGGACAATGTGTGCAATGCCAACATGGTTTGAATACCATCAAAAGGCATGGTTGGGGTTTTCTTTTGCAAACCCGAAACAAAAGTATCCACTTTTGCCAGTGTAAGCACCAACCAATTTGGCATTTGTAGCGTAGGGGATTTCACACCAGAGATTTGCTCGAGTACTGGGAACATCTCAGCAAATTTGACTAAACGCCCTGCCACAATGTACTTCTCGCCATGTTGCCCAAGTTGTACCGCTTTCATCATGGCAGTAGCAACGTCTCTGGCATCTACAGTGCTTGTACCAGCATTGATCACACCAGGAATCTTCTTGTTCATAAAATCCAGAATGAGTTGCCCAGCCGCTGTTGGCGCAGCATCTCTGGGTGCAATCATCCAACCAGGCAAAATGGATACCAGCTTCATGGCTCGAGGTGCCGCTTGTAACCATTTGGCAATGGCAAGATCACCTTCGACTTTACTTTTAAAATACAAGTTTTGAGTATTTGTAGCAAAAGGTGTGTTTTCATCTGCTATCGCATGATTGGCAGGAATAGCAATTGAACCGCTCGAGGAAACATGGATAAACGATTTCACACCCATTTTTTCGGATAACCCAATCAACTCGAGAGTAGCATCTATGTTGATGGCTTTTAATTTCTTCCAATGGTCTTCGCCAGCCGAGTAATACTCGCGGAAATACGCGGCTGTATGAAAAACTGCATCCACTCCTTCGAGCGCAGCAGCAAATCCTGCCACGTTTTCCATATCCCCTTCGATGATCTCGAGGGATAAGTTGCCAAAGAGCTTCTGGGCTTTTTGTTTGGAACGCACCAACGCTTTAACTTGCCAGCCTTGCTCGAGTAAAGCACGAACCAAGTTGTGACCGAGCATACCTGTGCTACCTGTAATAAGTGCTTTCATAATGACTCCTTTTGCATTGCTATGTCAATTTAGTTTACATTATGTATACTTTTCTTAGCATTTGTCAACTGTGATTTATGCGCCATTTCTCAGATACCAGAGTCCATAACCAATTAAACTCGAGACACTTGACATCAAGTCCACTTGACGTTTCAAACTAACAACCATGAAATACGAAACAGGTATCAGCATGAACAAACCTTCCCCAACACAAACCCTCGAGTACGAAGCTAAACGTTTTTCGGCGATGCTCGAGCATCCCAAACTAGGAGCAATGACATTAGCCTTAGTTCAAAACAACAGTGCTGCTCTTAGCAACCCAAAAGGAATTGGCATTGGAGATTTTGCCAAAATACACAATATCCCCACTTCCACACTTCGGTACTATGTCGAACTGGGTTTGGTGACACCAGTCACAGTCAATGGTAAATTCCGATTCTCATTTCAAAATATTGCCGAAATCGAACAAGTCCTCCACTGGTCATCTTTAGGCATGAAACTCGAGGAAATAGCCAAGCGTCATAACACAAGTTTGGGTGGTAGCGAGATCAACGGCAAACCAATACTGCATCACAAAATCACTGACCCAGCCATGCTCAAAGCCATTCAGGAACGCTTTACCAAAGAAGGCAACCCTGCCATTCTGACAGCCGAAGCAGCCCTTGAACTTGTAGCACAACTCGGATTAACCCCAGAAGCCCCCAAACAACGTTTACTCGAGGATTACGACGAAATCATTGCACGACTCGAGGTAAAGCAACAAGAAATTCAAACGCAACTCGAGCGTGCCAAAGCCAGCCGTGAACGTTTGCAACAAGAACAAATCTGCGAATTGCAATAGTTCCTTTTAAGCTCGAGCTTATTTACATTCCAAAATCCCCAGTAAAGTCCCGCCAAACACTATGAATATGTGTTCCCGAATTTCTTGAATTATCAAACTCGAGCAAAAAATCATTGCCTTGCAAACGATAATACTGTGGGTTTCGCGGCTCGAAACTGCCCGCCCAAGCAAAGCGAATACTGTTAAACCCTTTTTGTAATCGCTCGAGCAACGGCTTACCAACCGCTTCGGGCAAAGTGCCAAGGTAAATGCGTAGAATCTCGAGGGCTAAATTTTGTTGGGCGCTACTCAAGGCAGACATTTCAATACCAAGCGTTGGCAAAGGCTTCACTTGCACAGCATTCTGCGTGATGTGCTGAGTTAAACTTTCTGTTTGAAACACCGCGATTTTTCGTTGCTCTGGTTTTAAGGAACGCACCAATTCCCTTGCCGCATCTTCTTCGCGTGGCATGGCACGAAATTTAGCATCGGTTTCGGTTGGGTACGAACCCAGAAAAAATGGGGTAAGAAAAAGGCTCGTACCTTTGATTGTAAAGTGCCTCGAGAGATGATGCCCTTCTATTCGCCAACCCCACGCAGCACTGCTCGGTGTGCCAAAGATCGAAACATAATACAAACCATCATCTGACCCAAGCTCGAGTTGCAAAGCAATAATTGCCACAGCTTGTTTGTAACCCGCTTCGGATAAACTGGTACGCAAAAGCGCTAAAGCAAGTGTGCGACTTTCGGAACTCATGTCACGTAGCGCCAAGCCATTACGAGGCACCGCACTGGGTGTTGTCCAATGCCAACGGGTGCGCTCGGCATTAGCAAAAGCGAAACTGGCTTGGTTGCGTCCAGCGCTACTGAGCGAAGCCAAGAAGCGCGTTGCAGCTTGTGCCATATCGGTGGCTAAACCCTGCGTTGTTTGTGCTTGGGTGTTTGAACCCAGCAAAGCTGTACTTGCACCAAGAGCGGCAATCCTAAGAAACGTTTGACGATTCATGATTTCCTCCGTTTGCTTAAACGTTAGCAAGCTCGAGTGAATAAATGATGCAGCTGTGCTGGTATATTCTTTCGGTGTTTGTATGTTCCATTTTACTACCGCTTGTGCGAAATAATATTTGACAAACAAACCAGTACCATGACTAAGCACAAGCCAAAATAGTAAGAAAATTGCTGAAGCTTTGTTTTAGAAGCAGATAAATTAGAATATAGTCGAATCTGGGTATTCTTCGATGAAGCTTTATTTCACATTTGTACTTTACAAGACTCGGGCGATAAGCGTTTCAATTGACAATGAAAAACTCATTGATTTTATGTGCAGCCATAATCGGGATATACAAGTCCACACATTAAAATATAATTTATGCTAAATTGTCTCATAGTATAATCTAGACTAATTCTATGTTTTTTACATAGAATTATATTGATTCTTTGAAAGGAGCGAGAACAAATCATGACTAAATTACTTGACCCAGAACGTGAAAAAATTGAAGAAAAAGCACTAAAGGTTCTCGAGACTGCCCAAGTGTTAATCTCTGAGCCGCCTATTGATTTAATGCGTGTAGCTGAATCAATGGAGATTAAAGTGTATTCCGCGCGTTTTAATGACCCAACTATTTCTGGGCTTGTTACCACAGACCCTAGACATAATCCTGCACCTGTAGAAGCAGGCAAAACAGCAACTGTTTTTGTGAATATGGATCAACCAGCAACACGAAGACATTTTACGGTAGCCCATGAATTAGGTCATATTGCCCTTGGTCATCACGGAACTGGAATCTTAAATAGAGCTATTGGGCATCCTTATGAACCTCAACAAGAACGTGAGGCAAATGCTTTTGCAGCAGGTTTACTCATGCCAGCTCAGCCATTCATTTCTGCCTTATATAGACAAAACGACATTGTACGAGTTGCACTTACTTTCGGTGTTTCAGTAGAAGCAGCAACGATCAGGGCTAGTATCCTTAGTGGAAAGCTCAATTTGGATTTTGGGAATTTACAGGATGTTCGTTTGTGAAGGATAGTCAAGATACCGAAGAAAACGCACTGCTTGAAGAGTCCGAATCTACTTCTACAAATAGTATAGATATAATAGATCAAAGTTCTGTCGTTTTGTATGAGCAAAAACCGATAAACCTTCACGCCGCTGTCGGTTCTGAGGTTTCTGCAAGTGGTGCTTCATTTCCTGGATTTGTTGAAGGTCTCGCAGAAGCGGTGAAAGATTCAATTATCGCAAGTACTGAATTAACAAGAGCCAATGCAGAGTCAATGAAAACAAAAGCGCTTTCCGAATACAAAGTCGCAGAAGCAACTTCAGCAAAATTACAATCAGAAGCAGCTAGAATAGATCAGGATACTCGAAAAGAAAAAATTTCTAATGACAATGTTCAAGTATCACAGCGATTATACAAATTGGTGATATGGGTTTTGCCTGTCATAGGATTTGGATTTTTAGGTTTCGATATTTACTTCATTTATTCAGGAATTGTAGAACTTGGAGTTATTCAGTTCATTCAAAATAATTGGATAATAGTGCTGTTTTTCCTAGCTGCATCAATTGCTTCAATAATACTACCATTCGCACCTTTAGTTCAAAATTTTGCGAATGTGATAGCTAAATTAAAAAATCAGAGTAATGATGAGGATAAAAAGTAAAAAACATGTCTCGAGATAACTCTCGAGACATGTTAATTTTTACAACTGCTTACGCGGCTGCGATATCGTATGTGACCAATTCAATCAAGGCTAATGGTGCGCTGTCGCCTTTGCGAATTCCTGTTTTCAGAATGCGGGTGTAACCACCTGCACGGTTTGCCATAGCTGGGGCGATTTCTTCAAAGAGCTTTTTCAAAACAGCTTTGTCTTTGATGTCGGCGCTGATAATACGACGGTTGTGCAATGTGCCGCCTTTAGCGGTGGTAATCAGACTTTCGACGTATGGACGCAATTCCTTGGCTTTGGTCAAGGTTGTTTCGATGCGTCCGTGACGGAAAAGAGCTGTGGCTTGGGCGGTGCTAAGGGCGCGACGGTGGCTCGAGGAGCGTCCTAATCGTCTGCCTGCTACTTGGTGTCTCATGGTGTTGCTCCTGTCCCATCTTTTGAGGGTGGGGTGAATGGTCGCGCTGTTAAAAGCACGTTGGGGAGTCTTATGGTTTTAACTCGAGTCCGCTCATGGCGAGTTGCTTCTTGATTTCATCAAGGCTGCGTTCGCCAATGCCTGGAACTTTTTTCAAGTCTTTTTCCGAAAGGCTGGTGAGTGCGGCTACACTGTCCACGCCTTCTTCTTTCAGGCTGTGCAGGGTGCGCGTAGTTAAGCCTAATGCCTCGAGTGATAAGCCATTATCGTTGGTTTTTTCTGCCACAGGAGCAGCTGCAACAGCAACGGCTTTAGGTGCGGCTGGGGTTTCAACAATCACAGCTTTTGGTGTTTCAATCACTTGACGCACAGGTACGATAGGAGCACTGAGTTTCTCGGCGCTCGAGAAAACCTCGAGTTGGTCGCGTAACAGTGCAACGGCTTGCTCGAGGGCGCTGTCTGGGCTGACGCTGCCGTCTGTCCAAACGCGAAGAATTAAACGGTCAAGGTCTGTTTGTGAACCTAAACGTGCATCTTCGACGTGGTATGCGACTCGAGAAACTGGGGTGTAAACAGCATCTACAGGCATACTGTTGATGCGGTCTTTGGTGTTGTGCTTTTCCGATGGTACGTAGCCAACGCCTTCTTCAACGCGAACTTCCATGACCAATTTGCCACCTTTTCCGAGGGTGCAAATGTATTGGTCTGGGTTAACGATTTCTGCGTCTGATGGCACATCGAGGTCTTTGGCAAAAATTTGTTTTGGACCTTCAGCGCGAATCGAAAGGGTTTTTGGACCTGCGGAGTGGAATTTGACAACCAATTCTTTGAGGTTGAGGATGATGTGAACCACATCTTCTGTCACACCTTGGATGGTACTAAATTCGTGCAGTACATCCTCGATGTAAACACTGGTGACAGCTGTGCCTGGAATGCTCGAGAGCAAAATGCGGCGCAGTGGGTTGCCAATGGTGACACCATAGCCACGTTGTAGCGGCTCGAGGACGAATTCGCCGTAGTTGTCGGTGGTTTTTGCGGTGAGGCGGGGTTTAAATTCCACAGTGCCTCCATGTGATTTCTCGAGGTAGGTTTCGATGTGAGAGAAAGTGCGCGTAGCTCGCACCTCGAGAGTCATTGGGTTGAGAGAGGGCTTAGGGTTGATCTAGCGCTGCTGATTGTTGACCTCTAGGCAGAAGTTAACAACTTTTATCGGCTGTTGTAATACATCACCATTATCGGCTGTAATACTCAACAACGAATTGTTCGTTGACTGGGATAACAACGTCTTCTCGAGCTGGTAAACGATCAAATTTACCCTCGAGTTTATCAGCATCAAACGATACCCAGTTTGGGGTGCGACGACGCTTTGAAGCTTCGGCATTTTCTTTGAAGAAGGTTAAGGATTTGCTACCTTCTTTGACAGAAATCACATCGCCTGGTTTAACACGGTAACTTGGAATAGTCACGCGTTTGCCATTGACTCGGATGTGGTCATGCCCGACAAATTGACGGGATTGACGACGAGTAGTCGCAATACCCATGCGGTAAACCACGTTATCCAAACGGCTCTCGAGCAATTGAATAAAGATGGTACCTGTTACGCCAACGCGGTTAGCTGCTTCGCCAAACAAATTACGGAATGGTTTTTCGGACATTCCATAAATGCGGATCAGTTTTTGCTTTTCGCGCAAACGCACACTAAAATCGCTTGGGCGACCTTTGCGGCGTTGACCGTGTTGACCTGGAGCGTATTCACGCTTGGCGAGGTATTTTGCGACCTTGTCAGAATCAAATAAATTGACTCCTTCACGGCGGCACAATTTAATTGCGGGTCCAGTATAGCGAGCCATTACAACCTCATCTTCTTTCGCGCACGGCAACCGTTGTGTGGTACCGGAGTGTCATCCATGATTGAACGAACATCCAAGCCGCTGGCTTGAATCGCACGAATTGCTTGTTCGCGTCCAGAGCCTGTGCCGCGCACAACCACATCTACAATGGTCATGCCCATGCCTTGGGCTTTTTTGGCAGCGTCGGCAGCAGCTAGTTGCGCGGCGTAAGGAGTGCCTTTTTTGCTGCCTTTGTAACCAATGGTGCCACCGCTCGACCAAGCAACAGGGTTGCCTGCGCTATCGGCGATGGTCACAATGGTGTTGTTATACGAAGCATTAATGTACGCTTTGCCGCTGGGTATATTGCGGCGTTTGGCTTTTGGAGCCTTTCCTTTAGCAGGTTTCGCCATGATTACTTCCTCGCGGCTTTCTTCTTACCAGCAACGGTCTTACGTGGACCTTTGCGGGTACGAGCGTTCGTTTTGCTGCGTTGACCACGGACTGGTAAGGATTTACGGTGACGTAAGCCACGGTAAGAACCAATATCCATGAGGCGCTTAATGTTCTGACCGATTTCTGAGCGCAGATCACCTTCGATTTTGAAATGCTTTTCGATGTAATCGCGGAGCTTGGTTTGCTCAGCTTCGGTAAGGGCTTTGACTCGAGTATCTGGGTTGATACCTGTTGCTACCAGCACTTCTTGGCTACGGGTTAAGCCGATACCAAAAAGGTAGGTTAAAGCAATTTCGACGCGTTTTTCACGCGGCAAATCCACACCACTAATACGCGCCATGTTTAACCCTGCCTCTGCTTATGATTTGGGTCTTTGCAAATTACATAGACCACACCGTGACGGCGTACAACTTTGCAGTTGTCACACATCTTTTTAACACTTGCCCTGACTTTCACGTTTCCTCCTTCGCGCCGCCGTTATTTTTGGTTTTGCAACCTTAGCAGCGCTCGACAGCCGTAGAGCACTGTCTGAATGGACTAATTGGGGGGATAAAACAAGCTCGAGCTAAACTTCTCTCTCGAGAAAAATAATTTCTTTATTTGCGGTACACAATCCGACCCTTGCTTGGATCGTACTTGCTAATCTCGAGAACCACACGGTCACCAGGCAGAATTCGGATGTAATTCATTCGCATTTTGCCAGATACGTAACTGAGTAATTCATGACCACTGTCGAGTTTAATCATGAAAGTGGTGTTGGGCAGAGCCTCGAGTACCACACCTTCGGTGCGAATGACATCTTCGGCTTTTTCTTGGCGTTTTGCGTCTTTGGCTTCGCGGGATGCGCCTGGTTTGCTGCTGCGGTTTCTTCCTGCCATTAATCCTCCGTCTTGCGGGTTATAACCCCGCTTAAACGGGGGTGTTCGTGTCCCGTGGTTACGGGTTGAGTGAGCTTTACAATTCTGCTTGATACTGGGGCTTATATATGTCCTGCTATTTTTTCAACTCGCTTTTGTGCACAGGTCCCCAAGGGCTACCTTTGGGTAGCGTTAAAACTCGAGGTCCTTTTTCGGTAATAGCGATGGTGTGTTCAATTTGGGCACTTAAACTGCCATCTTTGGTTTTGGCTGTCCATTTATCCTCAAGTACGACCACATCGGTGCGTCCTACGGTGACCATTGGCTCGAGGGCAAAAGTCATGCCGGGTTTTAAAACAGGTCCTTTGCCGGGTTGTCCCCAGTTTGGGACTTGTGGTTCTTCGTGCATTTTACGTCCGACCCCATGTCCAACAAATTCGCGCACGACAGAGAATCCTGCCGCTTCCACGGTTTTTTGGACTGCCCAACTCACATCTCCCAAACGTCTCCCAGCTTGTGCGGCTTTGATCCCTGCCCAGAGGGCTGCATCGGTTACCTCGAGTAATTTTCTGGCAATTGGTGAAACATCGCCAACCGCATAAGACCGTGCGCTGTCCGCCACCCATCCTTTGTAATGTAAGCCAATATCAACGCTGATAATGTCTCCGTTACGCAGTTTTTGTTGGCTTGGAATCCCGTGGACAATCACATCGTTGATACTCGAGTTAATTGTGGCAGGAAAACCGTTATAACCAAGAAAGGCAGGTCTAGCACCAAACTCGAGAATAGCACTTTCGGCAAGTTCGTTCAAGTGCTTGGTGCTCACACCTTCAGCCACCGCTTTTTCTACAATGTCATGGACTTTGTAGAGGATTTCTCCAGCGGCTGCCATCATTTCGAGTTCGTTGGGGCGTTTATAAATAATAGACATGATTGAAAGTTAAATAACTGCCCGTAGTCGGGCGTAGACTTCGTCGGTGGTACCAAGTGCATCAATGCGTTTGAGGTTGCCTCGAGGTTCGTAATAACCAATCAGTGGAGCCGTTTCGTCGCGGTAAACTTGTAAGCGTTTTTCAACCACTTCTGGGGTGTCATCAGCACGGTTTTCTTTAGCTGCCCGATCCAAAATGCGTTGTCGCAAAATTGCTTCGGGTACTTCAAACAAAGGCACACTCGAAATTGGTGCACTCAGTTCCTCAAGTAATACATCAAGGGCTTGAGCTTGGGCAATGGTGCGCGGAAAACCATCAAAGATCACACGGATACTTTCCATTGCCGAGAGCTTATCGCGGATTAATGCCACAACAATTTCGTTCGAGACAAGGCGACCAGAGTTTTGAATCTCTTTAATTTGTTGCCCCAACTCTGTACCTCGAGCCATATGATCGCGCAACATATCACCTGTGCTCAGTTGCACTAACTCGAGTTCGCTGGCTAAATGTTTGGCTTGGGTACCTTTGCCTGCACCTGGCGGTCCTAAAAAAATAATGACTTTGTGCATTGTTCTCCGAGAAAGGCTGTGAGCTATTTGCTTTGAGGTTTTCGCTCATAGCTTATAGCTCACGGCTGATAGCCTATTTATTGTTGAAAGCCACCACGTCCACGGAGCTTACCTTTTTGTAGGAAGCCACCATAGTTACGAATAGCCAGTTGTGACTCGAGTTGCTTGAGGGTATCAAGTGCTACACCAACCACGATTAACAAAGTGGTGCCTGCCAGTGGAAAGGTATTGACTTTGGTGATGTTTTGTACGACGGTTGGAATAACCGCAAGTGCTCCTAAGAACAAGGCACCCCACAATGTAATACGTCCAGAGATACGCTCGAGATGAGCTTGGGTATCTGTGCCTGGTCGTACACCCGGTACAAAGCCACCTTGCTCACGAAGATTCTCGGCAACACGTTTAGGATCAAAGGTGATGGTTGTATAAAAGTACGTAAAACCAATAATCAGCAGCACTTCAACCAGTAAGCCCGTTACACCTCGAGTATTGAGGAAATCAGCAATTGATTGTGCCCAAGGAGCACTATTAAAAGCTTGTGGAATTAGTTGAATCAGTTGCAAAATCGAACTGGCAAAAATGACGGGAATCACACCAGCTGTATTGATTTTTAATGGAATAAAACTGGCATTAGCGGCACTCGAGGCAGCCCCACCAGCTCGAGCGGATATTTTACGTGCATACTGCACGGGTATTCGTCGCTCGCCTTGTTGCACCAGCACAATCAAACCAATGACAATTAAGATCATGGTAAAGAAAGCAATGACAGCAAGTAAGTCAAATTGAGTTCCCATTAAGGCAAAGGTTTGTTGGACTTCAGTTGGGAAACGGTGCACAATACCCGCAAAAATCAACATACTTGTACCATTACCAATACCATATTCAGTGATTCGCTCACCAAGCCACATGGTAAAAGCACAACCTGCCATTTGCGTGACAACCACAACAAACATAAAGATAATAGGGTTCCAACCAACTCGAATAAAAGTGCCTTGGGACAGTAATAAATTAGCAAAGAAAATAGCTTGTACACCTGCTAAAGCAATCGCACCCATACGAGTGTATTGATTGATGCGTTTAGAACCTTCAGGTCCTTCTTTTTGCATTTTCTCGAGAGCAGGCACAGCCGTGGTCATAATTTGCATGACAATGCTGGCAGTGATATAGGGCAGTACACCTAGTGCAAAGATCGAGAATTGCTCGAGGTTACCACCGCTGACCAAACCAAGAATGTTAAGTACCCCGCCCAAGTTTCCTTGTCCAAGGTTGTTGCTTAGGCTACTTGCATCTACACCTGGTGTTGGAATCGCTGCACCAAGTCTATACACTGCCAGTAAAGCCAGTGTAAACAGGATTTTGTAACGAAGTTCAGGGATTTTGAATGCGTCTAAGAATGCGCGCCACATAATTTACCTCTGATAAGCATACAATGCCGCAACCTTTTTAGGTGCGGCATTGTGACTTAGTATTTCGAGGTTCACGCGCCCTCAGCAACAGCACTGGTTACGGTGATGCTGCCCCCTGCGCTTTTAACCTTTTCGATAGCGGCTTGGCTGGCATTATCAACATTGACTGTTAAAGCCACGTTCACTTCGCCTCGAGCCAATAATTTAATGGCATGGTGCACTTTTTTGATTAAGCGCTTTGCCACTAGGCTTTCGCCATTGACGACTTCGCCAGCATTAAACACATTTAAATCCGACAAATTCACAATATGGAATTGTTGTTTGTTTGGATTATTAAAACCGCGTTTAGGCAAACGACGAATCATTGGTGTTTGACCACCTTCAGCTTTGTACGAACCGCTCGAAGGAAGACTCGAGCCTGAACGACTTTGCTGACCCTTATGTCCACGTCCGGATGTTTTATCCGTTCCGCCAGGTCCACGTCCCACGCGCTTCTTGCGGTGGCGTGCTCCTGGATTGGGTTTGAGTTCATTGAGTTTCATGAAGACCTCTCAGCTGGTAACCTCTTATTTCTTGCTTCTCGTTTTCAGGCAAGAAGCAAGAAACTTGTGGCTACTGGCTAATCTCGAGAATAAATTTGATCGCTTCGACTTGCCCGCGAGCGGCAGGGTTGTCTTGGACGCTGACAGTTTGACCAATTTTTTTCAAGCCGAGTGCTTTGGCAGCGGCAAGTTGTGGTTTGGTCAGTTTAATCAGGCTGCGGCGTAAGGTGACGTTCATTGTGCTGTCTCCTTGAGTTTGGCAAGACCGTCCTTGGTTTGCAAGCGGCTTAGCCCATCAAACACAGCATAAGCTACATTGACTTTGGTACGGCTACCAAGTTCTTTGGAAAGAAGATCGGTGATACCTGCAAGTTCGGCAATGGCACGAGGTACGCCACCTGCGATAACACCTGTACCAGCGCTGGCTGGACGAAGGATCACGTTGCTGGTGGTGTTCTTGCCAATGATGTCGTGTGGGATTGTACCGTTTTGCAAAGGCACACGAATCAAGTTTTTACGTGCATTAGCGTTGGCTTTTGCCACTGCCAAAGGCACTTCTCGAGATTTGCCGATACCGAGTCCGACTCGTCCGTTGCGGTCGCCGACAACGACAACTGCTTGGAATTTAAAGCGTCTGCCACCTTGGTAGGTTTTGGCATTACGCTCTAACGAGATCATTTTCTCTTCAAATGGGTCGGTGCTACGTTCGGCTGCATCATTGTTGCGGCGATTGCCACCACGGTTGTTGCCGCCTCGTTGGTTGCCGCCGCCGCGCTGATTGCCGCCGCGTCCGCCACCAGAATTGTTGGAGCGTTCAGAAGTCAAGACCACCCTCCCGCGCCGCATCCGCGAGCGCTTTCACACGACCGTGGTATTGGTACGCACCACGATCAAATACTACTGCTTTAATGTTGGCGCTTAATGCAGCTTGGGCAATGGCTGCCCCAACGGCTTTAGCAACTTCGGTTTTGGTTCCAGATTTTGCATCCAATGCCACACTTGATGCAGCAGCTAGGGTCGCCCCTGCCACATCATCAATAATTTGAGCATAGATGTGCTTGTCGCTGCGGAACACGCTTAAACGTGGACGGCTCGAGACAGCTTTGATCTTGTTGCGGGTACGAAATGTACGACGCGTTTTGGCTGTTAAGCTCACTTCTTACCTCCCTTACCACCGGCGGCTGATTTACCGGGCTTGAGGGTGAGTTGTTCGCCTTCAAAGCGTACACCTTTGCCGTGGTACGCATCTGGGACACGAACTTTACGAACATTAGCGGTGACTTGTCCAACTAGTTGTTTGTCAATGCCGTGGATTTGAATCTTGGTTTGTTCTGGCACAACAAAGCTAATACCAGCGGGTGGTTCGATAATCACTGGGTGGCTGTAACCAATGGCTAACTCGAGGATTTTGCCATTAAGTTTAGCGCGGAAACCCACACCGTGAAGCTCGAGATTCTTTTGGAATCCTGCACTGACACCTTGGATTGCGTTTGCCACCAAGGTACGGGTTAAGCCGTGCATGGCACGGTGGGTGCGGCTATCGGATGGACGGGTAACGTTGATGTTACCAGCTTCTTCTTTAATTTCGATTTCAGGGTTGACAGGCACTTTTAATTCGCCTTTAGCACCTTTAACCGTGACTAAACCAGTACCGATATTGACAGTTACGCCCTTAGGGAGCGCAATGGGTTGACGACCGATGCGGCTCATTACCACACCTCGCAAATAACTTCGCCGCCGATGCCGCTTTTGCGAGCATCGCGGTCAACCATCAGACCTTTGGAGGTACTGACAATGGACATTCCTAAACCTGCATGAATTTTTGGCAAGTTATCGGAAGTAACGTAAGCACGACGACCTGGGCGGCTGATACGGGTAATGCTTTTAATTACGGGTTCACGTTTTGCACCGTATTTCAAGCCTACACGAATCACTTCAAAGCCACTTTCGAGTTTGACGCGCTCAACACCTTTGACGTAACCCTCGTTTTCGAGGATTTGGGCGATGCGCTCTTTAAACTTAGAAGCGGGGATATCCACCGTTTCTTTGTAACCGCGTACCGCGTTGCGGATGCGGGTGAGCATATCTGCGATTGGATCTGAAAGCATTTTTGCTTCTCCTGTTAATCGGCTCATGCTCGTTTTCTCGAGGCATGGCACCGTTTTCTAGCTTCGCGGGTGGTATCAGGCGAAACCGTCTGACCATCCCCGCACCGACTCGAGACTCTGCTACTAGGCTTGCACCCCTAGCACGACAACTCGAGAAACTTCTTTTCTTGGAAACCCAAGCGCTAAAGCATACACTTTTTTAACTTGGCTCGAGAGGCTTTTGACCCCTTAACGACTTGACTTGGTAACGCCTGGTAATTCGCCTTTGTGGGCTTTTTCGCGCAACACAATGCGGCTAACACCGAAGAAGCCAACGAAGCCACGAGGACGACCTGTTTCGGAGCAGCGATTGCGAAGACGTACTGGGCTGGCATTACGTGGCAGGCTTTGCAGTCCAACATAATCACCAGCGGCTTTCATGGCAGCACGTTTGGCGGCAAATTTTTTGACCAGCACTTCGCGTTGCTTTTGACGAGCTTTCTTTGATTGAATTGCCATATCTCTCCTAGTGTAGGGGCAAGGCATGCCTTACCCCTACGGGATTTACTTTTTGAATGGGAATCCGAGTCCCTCGAGTAACGCACGGGCTTCTTCGTCGTTTTTGGCAGTGGTGACAACCGTGATATCAAATCCACGGGTAGCATCTACCATTTCGTAGGTAATTTCTGGGAAAACCATTTGTTCTTTGATACCAAGGTTGTAATTACCACGACCATCAAAGCTATTTGGGTTGACTCCACGGAAATCACGGATACGTGGCAAAGCAATGTTCAAAAGCTTCTCGAGGAAGGTATACATTTTCTCGCCGCGCAATGTCACTTTTAAACCAACATTCTGACCAGCGCGCAATTTGAAGTTAGAAACGCTTTTCTTAGACTTGGTGACAATTGGCTTTTGCAGCGTAATCATTGCCATGTCTTTTTGAGCTTTCTCGAGCAACTTACTATCGTCTTTGGCTTCGCCTAAACCTTGGTTGACCACAACTTTGACCAGAGCTGGTACTGCCATTGGGCTGGTGTAACCAAAACGCTTCATCATGTCCTCGCGGACAGTTGTTTGGTAGGTTGTTTTTAATCTCTCCATTGCCATATGACTCACCTACTCTCTTCGATGGTTACGCCGCTCTTCTTCGAGACGCGTACCTTCTTGCCGTTGACTTCTTTGTGGGCAATACGGGTGGCTTTGCCTTCGGAATCAACAACCATGACTTTACTAGCATGGATAGGAGACTCAAAACGGGTAAACCCGCCTGTGCGATTTTCTTCGGATGGTTTGACAGATTTGGTGACGATGTTCACGCCTTCAACCAAAACAGTTTCTTTTTTAGGCAAAACTTTTAAAACTTTTGCCACGGTGCCACGGTCTTTGCCGCGCAGCACTTTAACGGTGTCGCCGGTCTTAACGTGCATTACAACACCTCCGGTGCAAGTGAAACAATCTTCATGAACTTGCGGTCACGAAGTTCTCGAGCGATTGGTCCGAAGACACGGGTGCCACGAGGTTCGCCTTCTTTGTTGATGATCACAGCGGCATTGCGGTCAAAGCGGATGGCACTGCCATCGGCACGTTTAACGACTTTGCTGGTACGAACAACCACACATTTAACAACATCGCCTTTTTTGACGGTGCCTCGAGGGGCGCATTCTTTGACGCTGGCAATGATGACATCGCCTACGCCAGCGTATTTTTGGTTGCCGCTACCACGAGCTAATCCGCCCATGACACGAAAACACATGACTTTTTTAGCGCCTGTGTTATCGGCAACATCGAGTTCTGTAAAAGATTGAATCATGTCTAGTCCTTCTTCGACTCGACCAAACGATTAACTTTCCACGTTTTGGTCTTGCTGATTGGGCGCACGGCAATGATTTCAACGATGTCACCTGTTTTGAATTCGTTGTTTTCATCGTGCGTGGCATACTTCTTCGAGCGGGTCACGACTTTACCGTACAAGGGGTGGGTGAACTTGCGTTCGACCTTGACCGAGATGGTTTTGTCAGCTTTGTCAGACACGACTGTGCCAATAAAGGTTTTACGAGCCATTACTTCACCTTCTTTTCAAGACCAGCATGGCGCTTTTCAGTAGCGATGGTCAAGAGTTGCGCGATTTCTTTGCGAAGAAGGTTGAGTCTCGAGGTGTTTGGCACAGTACTCACGACTTTTTGGAAGCGGAGTTTCATCAACTCTTCTTTACGGGCTGCAACTTCCTTGTCGAGATTGGCAACGTTCATCTCGCGGAAGGCTTTTAGGGACTCACTGCGCTTCATCGTATACCTCTCGAGTCACGAACTTCGTTTTGATTGGCAATTTATGTCCAGCCAAACGGAAAGCTTCGCGGGCTTGTTCTTCGGTTACACCTTCAACCTCGAACATGATGCGTCCGGGTTTAACCACGGCAACCCAGTATTCGACAGCACCTTTACCGGATCCCATGCGGGTTTCGGCTGGTTTTTTGGTGATTGGTTTGTCTGGGAAAATGCGGATGTAAATTTTACCGCCGCGCTTAAAGAAGCGGCTCATGGTGATACGGCAGGCTTCGATGTGGTTGCTGCGAATCCAAGCGGCTTCCATAGCGACCATACCGAAATCTCCGAAGGCGATGTAATCTCCGCCTTTGGTGGCACCACGCATACGACCCTTCATTTGCTTACGGAATTTCATGCGTTTAGGAAGTAACATTATGCGCCTCCCTTCTCTGGACGACGAGCACGTGCACCTGGACGAGTGCGATTGCCACCTGCTCCACCACGACGATCATCACCACCACTCTTAGCGGCATCAGAGCCACCTCGAGTCATTGGACGTGGGGCTGGGCGGGTACCATCTTGTTTGCCAATCACTTCGCCGTTAAAGACAATCACTTTGATACCGAGTTTACCGTAGGTGGTTAAGGCTTCAGCAAATCCGTAGTCAATGTCGGCACGCAATGTATGAAGTGGCACGCGACCTTCCATACGGGTTTCTTTACGACCTTGTTCAGCGCCACCAAGACGACCCGAAACAATGATCTTGCAACCCTTTGCCCCAGATTCCATGACTTTTTGCACAGCTTGTTGCATAGCGCGCTTATAGGCAAAACGGCGTTCGATTTGTTCGGCAATACGTTGGGCAACCAGTGGTGCACTGGTATTAGGATTGCCAACTTCTTCGACATTAACAGCCACAGTGCTGGTATTCCCAACAACAGCAGTTAAGGTGTCGCGCAATTTCTTGATGTTAGCGCCGTCTTTACCAATCACCACACCAGGCTTTGCAGCCTTAACGGTAACATTGACTTGATGGGCAGCCCGTTCGATATTGATGGTAGCCACGCCAGCGTTATTCAGTTCTTTGGCAACCATTTTACGGATTTTGCTGTCTTCGACAATCAATTTCGCGTAGTCTTTTTTGCCAGCGAACCATTTGCTGGTGTGTTCTTTGTTAATCCCGATGCGTAGACCGAGTGGATTGATTTTATTACCCATTATCGCTTCCCACCTTTACCGCCAGGACGAGTCTTACCTTCTGGCATTTCCTCGAGAATAATGGTGACATGGCTGGTGCGCTTCAACAAACCGTCGCCACGACCACGAGCACGAGGAATAATCCGTTTCAGTGTTGGACCTTCGTTGACAAAAGCACTCTTGATGTAGAGTTGCTCCTCGAGCATTTCAAAGTTGTTGGTTGCATTGGCTTTGGCGCTCTTTAGGACTTTCGCAATTGGTGTGGTTGCACCTTTTGGGATGAACTTCAAGAGGTCTTCTGCATCTTTGACGGTTTTGCCACGAATCAGGTCAATCACCAAACGCATTTTGCGAGGTGTGATGCGGACAAATTTAGCTTGGGCAAAGGCTTCCATTATTTCTTACCTGTTGCTTTAGCGTCTTTGCCACCACTGTGACCCTTAAAGACTCGAGTTGGCGAGAATTCGCCGAGCTTATGACCGACCATATTCTCAGAAACATAGACTGGTACGTGTTGCTTGCCGTTATGCACAGCTAAGGTTAAACCAATCATTTCTGGGACGATGGTGCTGCGGCGCGACCAAGTTTTGATGACACGCTTATCGTTTTTAGCGGTAGCGGCATCGACTTTGTCGAGCAGGTGGAGATCCACAAATGGACCTTTTTTGGCACTCCTTGGCATTATTTAACTCCTTGCTGGGGTATGCCCAGCGCAGATCAGGGGGTATCGCCACAATCGCAGCGACCCGACCTGTCCTTTATCTCGAGCTCTTACGACGAGAAATGATGAAACTACTCGAGGTGTTACGCTTACGACGTGTCTTACCACCTTTAGCGATTTTGCCCCACGGGGAAACTGGTGTACGACCAGTTGGAGCGCGACCCTCACCACCACCGTGTGGGTGGTCAACAGGGTTCATTGAACTGCCGCGTTGATGTGGTTTGTTGCCCATCCAACGTTGACGACCTGCTTTACCAATGACCACATTTTTGTGATCGGCATTGCCGACAACGCCAACAGTGGCATAGCACTCGGTGTGCACCCGACGCAATTCGCCTGAAGGTAAACGCAGCACCACATAATCGCCTTCTTTACCTTGGACTTGAGCGCTGGTACCAGCACTACGAGCCATTTTTGCACCACGTCCAGGCACCAATTCGATGCTATGAACAACAGTACCAACAGGAATAAAACGCAAAGGCATGGCATTGCCAACTCGAGGTTCAGCTTCTGGACCCGACACAATGCGGCTACCAACTTCTAAACCATCTGGCGCGAGGATGTAACGCTTTTCGCCATCGAGGTAATGCAACAAAGCAATGTTTGCCGAGCGGTTTGGATCGTATTCGATTGCAGCGACTTTGGCAGGAACGCCACCTTTGTCACGGCGTTTGAAATCAATCACACGGTATAAACGCTTGTGTCCGCCACCGATGAAACGGCTGGTGGTACGACCTGTGTTGCTACGACCACCGGTTTTTGGCAATGGCGCAGTTAACGACTTTTCAGGACGCTTCTTGGTGAGGTTACTAAAGTCAAGGGTCGTGATGTAACGACGGCTTGGCGTATACGGACGATATTCTTTGGTTGGCATTTTAGTTTGCCCCCTCGAGCGCTTCGATCTTTTGTCCTTCGGCTAACTGCACAATTGCCTTGCGGCGAGCAGCAGTTAAACCAGCAAAACGACCAACGCGCTTTTGCGTACCGCGCACGTTCTGCACATTCACGGACACAACCTTAACGCCAAATGCTTTTTGCACAGCGTTCTTGACTAAAGTTTTATTGGCTTGTGGGTGAACCCAGAAGCTGTACTTGCCATCCGCCATACCAGCGTAGGCTTTTTCACTCGAGACAGGCTCGAGCAGTACGTCATAAACGGAGTTCATGCGTCACCTTCTTCTCTGCGTCCGCCAACCAATTTCTCGGTCAGGGCAACAAATCCTGCTTCGTCACCACGGGCTAAGTAACCAGCTTGTTCTGCCCATGTACCAAGGCTCGGGTGTGAGCGCATACCAGCAGCCTCGAGAGCAGCTTTTAAGCTATCTTCGCTGGCAGCAGCTAATTCGGCAAATGTGGTAATACCAGCGGCAATCAAAGCATCATTGATTTTTGGTCCGATGCCTTCAACACGTTTCAAGTCATCGCCAGCAGCCACTTTCTTAGCAGCTTTTGGTGCAGCTTCGACAGGAGCAGCTTTGACAGCTTGGACTTCGGTATGAGCAGCTTTTGGTGCTTTTTCGACTTTTGGTGCTTTTGCAAGAGAAGTAGCTTTTGGAGCGGCTTTTAATGCAGCAGCTTTACCTTCGGCTTTATCAGCTTGATCAAGCTTGAAATTCAAGCTTGTGCCAACAGCCTCGAGCACAGCTTTGTCTGCCACCAATTGCTCGTGACGCAAGACATCGTAGCAGTTTAAGCCAGCGGCTTTGACAGCTGTGACCCAATGCAAGTTCTTGGCTGCACGGATTGCCATTTCGTCGTTGGTGACTAAAAATATGCGTTCCGAACCATCTAAACCATGTTGTTTAGCCCAGGCTAAAAAGCTTTTGGTTTTGCCATCAAGGTTAAAACCATCGACAGCTAAAACTTTACCTTCAGCAACTCGGCTCGAGACTGCCATAGCTAAGCCAAGCTTACGGACTTTTTTCGGCAAGGTGTAATCGTAACTGCGTGGTTTAGGACCGAAAGCCGCGCCACCACCGACATAAATCGGAGCGGAACGATCACCGTGACGAGCATTACCTGTGCCTTTTTGGCTGTACAACTTCTTACCTGTACGGCTGACTTCGGCTCGAGTTTGGGTACTGGCTGTGCCACGACGACGCTTGGCGAGTTGCCAATTAACAACTTCGTACAAGACATGGGTTTTTGCTAACGGGAGGTTCAGTTCTAAGCTGCCTGGGTTTTTACCCACAACATTGATACTCGACATGATTACTTCCCTCCCTTCTTGGCTTGTTTAATGACCACAAGACCACCATTTGCGCCAGGAATTGCGCCTTTAATTAACAGCAAATTCTCGGCAGCACGAACCTCAACAACCTCGAGGTTCTGGGTGGTAATGCGTTCAACACCATAATGACCAGGCATTTTCTTACCTTTAATAACCCGACCTGGGGTTTTACGAGCGCCAATCGAACCACCACGACGATGCCACTTTTTCGCACCGTGCGAAGCAGGACCACCTTGGAAGTTCCAGCGCTTCATCACACCAGTAAAACCGCGACCTTTGCTGGTACCAACCACATCAACTTTTTCGCCAGCGGCAAAAATTTCGGCAGTAATGGTGTCAGCTTCAGGCGCGTAATCACGAAATTCACGCAAATGACGCATAGGAGCGCTTTTTGCTTTCTCGAGATGACCAAGTTCTGGTTTTGAAAGAGCTTTTTTCGGGGTTTCACCGAAACCGATTTGTACTGCACTGTAACCATCGTTTGCTGGGGTTTTACGCTGCACAACTGGGCAGGGTCCCGCCAGCACGACAGTCACTGGGATAACCTTGTCATTTTTCCAGACTTGGGTCATACCGACTTTTGTGCCGAGGATGCCTTTCATGCAGCACCTCCTACCGTTTTAACTTCGATTTCAACACCACTTGGCAAATCCAAGGTGCTTAAACTTTCGATAGTCTTTTTGGTTGGGTTGGTGATATCAACAAGGCGATTGTGGGTGCGAAGCTCAAAGTGCTCACGGCTATCTTTGTGCTTGAACGGTCCACGAATCACAGTGAAACGACGAATACGTGTTGGCAACGGAATTGGTCCAGCCACATCTGCGCCACTACGCTTGACAGCATCCACGATTTTCGCGGCGCTCGAGTCTAACGAGCGGTGGTCAAAGCCACGCAATTTAATACGAATTTTAGGTCCCATGCTTACTCCAGACGACAAAGTACCGCGCAGAGGTGATCAAACCCGTGCGCGGTGTATTTTTTTTACTC
This sequence comes from Deinococcales bacterium, assembly GCA_013298595.1. GTDB lineage: Bacteria > Deinococcota > Deinococci > Deinococcales > JAAFIG01 > JAAFIG01. The sequence continues at coordinate 160,384 of JAAFIG010000006.1, forward strand.
AAGGATTTCTGTGACAACACCAGCACCGACAGTACGACCACCTTCACGAATTGCGAAACGCAACTCTTTCTCCATAGCAATCGGTTTAATCAATTCAACTTCAAAATTAATTTGATCAC